>CAWEQN010000017.1:0-86295 GCA_963811185.1 uncultured haloarchaeon | reverse complement strand
TTCGCGTCGTCGTCGTCGAGACCACGGCTCTGGAGGTAGAAGACGTCCTCGTCGCCGATCTTCCCGACGGTCGCCTCGTGGGCGACGTTGACGCGGTTCTCGTTGATTTCCATGTACGGCATGGTGTCCGACGTGGATTCGTTGTCGAACATCAGCGCGTCACACTCGACCGACGTGGACGAGTCGACCGCACCTTCGCTGATGTGGACGAGGCCACGGTAGTTCGTGCGGCCGCCGTCCTTGCTGATGGACTTCGACTCGATGGTCGAGTTGGTGTTCGGCGCGTTGTGGTACACCTTCGCGCCGGTGTCGATGTTCTGTCCCTCGCCCGCGAAGGCGATGGAAATCTGGTTCGCGGACGCGCCGCGACCCTTGAGGATGGAACACGGGTAGAGCATGGTGGATTTCGACCCCATGCTTCCGGAGACCCACTCCATGCGGCCACCGGCTTCGACGATGGCGCGCTTGGTGTTGAGGTTGTACGTGTTCTTCGACCAGTTCTGCACGGTCGAGTACTGGACGTGAGCGTCGTCGCCGACGAACACCTCGACGCCGCCGGAGTGGAGGTTGAACGCGGAGTATTTGGGTGCCGAACAGCCCTCGATGTAGTGGACTTCGCTGCCCTCTTCCGCGATGATGAGCGTGTGCTCGAACTGCCCCATCCCCTCGGAGTTCATGCGGAAGTACGCCTGCACCGGCATCTGCACCGTCACGTCCTCGGGGACGTAGACGAACGACCCGCCGGACCAGACCGCACCGTGGAGCGCCGCGAACTTGTTGTCGCTCGGCGGCACGCACTTCGTCATGAAGTACTCCTTGACGAGGTCCTCGTGCTCCTGGACCGCCTGGTCCATGTTGCAGAAGACGACGCCCTTTTCCTCCCACTGTTCCTGCATGTTCTGGTAGACGACCTCGGACTCGTACTGGGCACCGACGCCGGAGAGCGCGTTGCGCTCCGCTTCCGGGATGCCGAGTTTGTCGAAGGTGTCCTTGATGTCGTCCGGGAGGTCGTCCCAGTCGTCCGCGCCGCCGCGCTTGTCCACGTCGGGGCGGATGTAGGGGACGATCTCCTCTACGTCGAGTCCCGAAAGGTCGGGCTGGCCGGGCCAGTCCGTCGGCATGGGCATGTTCTGGTAATGTTCCAGTGCGCGGAGGCGCCGCTGGAGCATCCATTCGGGTTCGTCCTTGTCCTCGCTGATGAGGCGGACGACCTCTTCGGTCAGTCCCTTCTCGGACTTGACCGCGGCCCGCTGTTCCTTCTTGAACTCGAACCGTTCTTCCGTATCTGTCTCTTTCAAGTGGTCCTGGTCTGAACTCATAATATCACCTTATGCGGTCTCGTAGACCTGGTCGCGGACCCAGTCGTATCCCTTGTCTTCGAGTTCCTCGGCGAGTTCCGGGCCGCCTTCCTTGACGATTTCGCCGTCGAGCATGATGTGGACCGTGTCCGGTTCCACGTAGTCGAGGATACGCTGGTAGTGGGTAATCTGGAGGATACCAGTTCCCTGCTCGTCGCGGAGTGCGTTGATTCCTTTCGATACGTCCTGCAAGCGGTCGATGTCCAGCCCCGAGTCGATCTCGTCCAGCACCGCGATGGACGGTTCGAGGATGGCGGCCTGCAGCACTTCGTTCTGCTTTTTCTCACCGCCGGAGAATCCGGCGTTGAGGTAGCGCATGGCGAACTTCTCGTCCATGTCGAGCAGTTCCATCTTCTCCTTGAGGAGTTCCTGGAACTCGGCGACACCGACTTCGCCGTCGTCGGCCGGGCCTTCCATCGGACTGGTGTCGTAGCCGGATTCCTCCTCTTCGTCTTCAGTTTCGTCTTCCTCACTGAAGAGGTCTTCGCGCTCTTCGAGTTTCGCGTTGAGCGCGGTACGGAGGAAGTTGGACATCGTGACCCCTTCGATTTCCGCGGGGTACTGGAACGCGAGGAAGATACCGAGCGCCGCGCGCTCGTTCGGTTCCATTTCGAGAAGATTCCACGTCCGCTTGTCTTCCGGAATCTCGATGTCGCCGAACTCACCCTCTTCGAGGTGAAGCAGTACCTCTCCGTCGGTGACTTCGTACGCGGGGTGGCCCGCGATGATTTTCGACGTCGTCGATTTGCCGCTGCCGTTCGGTCCCATCAACGCGTGAATCTCGCCGGATTTGACTTCGAGATCGACGCCATTGAGGATCTTTTCGCCTTCTTCCACGACCTCTGCGTGGAGATTTTTTAGTTGGAGCGTTGCCATTGTTAGGTTCACCTAAGTCGTTTAGACGAAGGGTAGGTCGTCCCATAACCGTTTCGCATTCCTGTGCAATCGATTTTCGGAAAGGAAAAAATTGTTTCCCAGAGTGGAAACAGCGCGGTGGCTTCGTTTATCAGTCAATCTTCGCTGACGGGCGAATCCAGCTATCGCTTCCTCCGGATGGATAGACATCGAAAACAGTCCAAAGACTACTAAGCTGACCCTGCGATTACTGTTCTCCGGTTCCGGGCGGAATGAGCGTCGATTCGCTCAATCGTGTAATCAACTCGGTTCCATCGACCAATTTCATCTTCCCCTCGTAGCGCTCGGCGTGTACGCGGGCAGTCCGGGCGAAACTCGAACTCGTAACGACAACGATGCCTGTTGCCTCGTCGCGGGCGAGGAAATCGGACAGTTTCTGTAGTACTTCTCGTCCAACGGTGTTTCCGGGCGAAAATTGCTTCACCTGAATTGCGAGCCGTTCGTCGTCAGTTCGAGCCCAGACATCGACACCCAAATCTCGCGTCCCTCGGGTGACTTTGGTGTCGTATCCCTCGTCCGCATACAACTCGCCGACGAGCTGTTCGAATCCAGTCGGGTCGTACTGGAACAAGTCGTCTCGGTGCCACACCTCGTCCCCGAGTTCATCCATCCGTTCGATGATGGGTGTCAATACCTCCGGGTCGCACCGTTCGAGCGCCATGAAAGTGCTCCCTTCCCCTCTGTTCAATACGTCCTCAAATAGTGGATTCTCGTGAGACGTTCGGTCCATGAATCCCTCGATTCTCGCAATTCGCTGGCGGAGCGTGGACAGACGATGGATCCGGTCCTGTACGTCCGGACTGTTCACGTCGTCTTCGGCAATGATGGCGTTGAGTTCGTCAACGGTCGATTCGGCATAGTAGGGTTCGTTCACCTCGACGAGCAACTCAAAACAGAGAACGATCTGTTCCCAGTATTTCAGTGCGTTCAGCCTCCCCTTCAGATGACTCGCGTCGAGGGTATCGATAGCTTCCGATAAGGCATCGAGATGGAAATCATGCTTGTCGTCCACGATACCGTCGATTCGTTCGTGAAGTTCGCCCCGTTTCTCCTCGACGGCGAGATACTGCTTCCAGAACTCGATGGATTCGTTCTCTTCGATGGCCTCCTTTTCTTCGGAGACGGTTTCCACGTCCCACGTTTCGATAGCGTCCCGCCCTTCATCGATCTCCTCCACCAAATCTTCCCGTATGCTCCACCAACGGTGGTCCGGCTGAATTTGGTTGGCGACTGCTTCAAGTTCGGTGAGATAATTGTGGAGCGTCTCGATTTCCGCAAATTCCGCTTCGACTTCATCGAGTGCAGATTTTGCCGTATCGGCCGAATCGAACTGTTCGGGATGGACGTTCTCCATTCGAGCATCGACCGCGGAAGGGGAAAACAAAATGTCCGATTCCACGATTTTCGAGCGAATATCATCATATCGGTGGTACACCTTCTCCCACACCTTGTTCGAGCCACCGATGACAACCGCGCTGGCAAGGAGCAAGGTGATCGTTTCAGTCACGATGAGAACCCCGGGGTCCGAACTAAACACGTCGCTAGTACCATTACCCACCGCATTATCCGCCCAATACAGTCCGACGATTGCGGCCAACGTATATCCAGCGAGCGTCTGCTTCGGGTTCGGCAGGGGTTTGATGCGGACTGACTCCGCGGCCACTGTCGCACCAAATCCGATTCCCGAGCCGACGACGAACAAGAACAGTGACGGGGTGAACCATCCCGGAAGCCCGAATCGAGATTCGGCCCAGAAAATAGGTTGACTGGTTATCAAATATCCGACGCCGACCAGTAGCGCGAAGGTGAGTTTCTGATAGGGTGGTTGGTTCAATGACTCGAACGTGGATTCCTCGTCAAGAGATTTTTCGGCTTCGTCAATCCGCTCGTGTACCGTAGAACTTTCCACGTCCAGTTCGTCCTCGGTTCCGGCAACTCCGTCCGGTGCGAGTTGGGGATACGCTTCGAACAGCGGTTCGTCGAGTTCCTCGCGGAGCGATTCCAGTAACGCCTCGCCGTCTATAATTCGGACGTTGTGTTTCTTCGCGGCGTTCTGCACCTCCTTTTCGGGCGTCTCCGTTAGCACAACTGTCACGGAATCTATCGGCTCTCCCGCGTCCAACTCCTGCGTGTATCCTTCGAGCGTCTCGAAATCGGACGGTGTGATGTCAGTCGGTGAATAGATGAATGACAACTGTCGTTGTGGAAATGGGTCAGTTCGCTCCGCAAGTATTCCACCCGATAGAACGTTCAAATCCGGTTCCGGTTCGACATCCCACTCTCGCAACTCCCAAAGCTTGACGGCTAAATCACGCGCTATCTTCGGAGATAACCGCGAAACCGTTTCTTCCGATACACGAGAGGTAGCGTCTGGCACATGTTGGAAGATGTATTAATCAGATAAAATAATTAGGGCTACCAAGACAATCCGAGGAACTAACGAAGTGTACGTTCTCATTCAGTGGTCGTCCTGGACAGATCAATCGCTACATGAAACTGCTCAAACCAGTCTGCTGTTGACCCGTCTTCACTTCCTCCCACGAGATGTCGAGTGCCTCCAGTACGCGCTCGATGGGACCTTTGAGCGTCTTATCGAGCATCTTGTCCCAATCTATTTCGAACTCCTCGGGAATCTGGTCCGCGTACTCGAAGCAGATGACGTCCTGTTCGTGTTTGAACTCGCCGTACAGCGTGTCAGGGCGGGCGTCGAACTCCCCGTCGCGCTCGATTTTCTCGAAGTACGACGGATGCACTTTCTTGAGATAGAGTCGTTTGGGCTTGCTTCCACGCTGGAAGTTGGTACCGAGGAGCAGATTCGCGTACTTGGCCCCACGAACCTGTGCCGTGTCGGTGTCGTAGTTGTCGAGTCGCTTCCCGATACCGCCCGGAATGGCGACTTCGTTCAAATCGACGTTCCCGTCCTGGAAGTTCACGATGATGTCGTGGACGTACTCCTCCACGTCGTCCAAATCCTCCCCGGTCACTATCATCTCGATGACCTGCCGCTGGACTTCCTTCGTGATGGGCGCGATGTCCGAGCGCTTGTACTCGAATCCGGTGATGTCGATGTCGTCGACGTCCTTCCCCTCCTTCCAGACGATGTAGCCCGCATAGCGCTTTTTCTTGCCCGCCTGGAAGAACCGACGGTACAGTTTCTCGAACTCGATTTGGAACCGATGTTCGTTCGCGTTCAGTTCCTCGCGCGCGAACTCATCATATCGGGAGTTGATGTGTTCCTCGATTCCGAACGACTGCTCGATGGCGTCCTCCTTCGGGATGTCGCCGCCGAGTTCGAGCATGACCGAGTCGGTGTCCCCGTATGCCACCTCGTACTCTATTTCGTTCGCCGCCGCCTCGGTGAATTCGATGACCTCGCGGCCAGTGGCCGTAATCGCCGCTCCCATCTCCTTGTCGTAGAGGCGGAACCGGTCCCACCCCAGCACGCCGTACAGCGAGTTCATGATGACCTTCACTGCGGCCTGTTGGCGGTCGAAAATCCCGTACTCCGCGCTGTTCGGGTCGTGTTCGTTTCGCAGTGCTTTCTTCTCCTCGCGCTCGGCCAGCGTTTCGGTGATGATGTCGCGGATGATGCCGTCCTCGTCCTTCCGGAAGTGGGTGCCGTTCGGCGCGACGTAGGAATCGCCGTCGAAGGTTTCCGGGTCCACCTTCGTCTCGGGTGAGGCGTTGATGGTCGCCATCGACATCGGGTACAGCGATTTGAGGTCCAGCACCGTCACGTTCTCCCTGACGCCCGTAATCGGGTCGAACACCGCACCGCCCTCGTAGTCCTCGCTTTCGACTTGGCCCTTCGACGGGAGCGCGAACTGCCCGTGTGCTTTGTGCAGGACGTACACGTCCACCGCGTCGCCCGGCGTCGTCGCGTCTTCGAGTTTACACCCGACGAACGACGCGACTTCCCGCCAGAAGGTGACGATATCCTGTTTCTTGTCGAGTTCGACACAGAGTTCCACGTCACGAACGTTGTACTCCAGTAGTCGGGTCGGGTTCTGCTCCCAGAGGTCGCCGATGTCGCCGGCGTACCGCTCCTTCCCGACGCCGAGTTCGACCTCACCGACCGCGTCCAGACGGTAGGAGTCGAGTTCGCTGAACTGCGTTCGTTTGTACGCATAGAGCAGGTCGAAGACGACGCGACCCTTCACCGTCGGGCCGCCCCAATCGCTCCGCCACACTTCGTTCACGCGCGAGAGTCGATTGTAGTTGAGGTCGTAGTCGTGGTGCGGTCCCTCCAACCGTTCGAGTCTGTCGAGGAAGTACGGCGCGTCGAAGTCCTCGAAGTTCCACCCCGTGAGCACGTCGGGGTCGGTGTCGTCGATGTAGTCGAGGAATTCGGATAGCATGGCCTCCTCCGTCTCGAACGTTCGCACGTCGATGGTCGGTCCCTCCCGAAGCGGGTCGTACTCCGGCAGGTCGGTCGGCAGGTCGGCGTCGCCCTCCGGCGCGTCGAACAGCCACGCGATGTACTCGTCGCGGTAAGAGTCGTGGCTCGTCAGACAGATGATGGGCTCCTCGCCGTCCTCCGGAAAACCGGAGCGGTCGTCCACTTCGATGTCGAACGTGTGAACCCTAAGACTCGCCTGCACCTCGGCCGGTTCGACTTCGCTCTCTTGAACGACGAGTTCGCCGTCGTCGCGTCGTCGCTCGGGAATCCGAATCCCGCTGTTGATGTCCTTGTCGATGAGAAACCGGTTGGGAAAGAGGATGTCGGCCTCGAAGTGGTCGAACTGGTCGCGGATGTTACCGACGTCGCGCGGCGTCCGACCGAATATCTTGGTCAACTGCTCGCCGCGGATACTCTCGTACCCCTCCTCCGAGCCGGTGAGACGGCCGTCGCTCAGCTTTCCGTCGTCCAGCGTCTTCGTGGGCGCGTAGAAGTATGGTCGAAAGCCGACGACGCGAACGTGCTCGTGTTCGTCGTCCTCTGTCCGTCCGAAGACGTGGATGATGGGTTCTTCGTCGTCGCCGCTCCCGTCGATGGTGTAATCGACCTGTGTCACCGCTAGCTCGATGGTTCCCTGCGAGTCCGGGAGCCAGTCTGTGTCGGCGTCCACGACGTTCGCCGTCGTGTCGTCTACCCCTGCAACGGCGTGGGCTTCCGCCGCGGGGCGCTCCTCTCCACCCGCGAAGTCGCCAAGCCCGGATTGAGTCATGTCGATTGTTTTTGGCGCTTCTCGGTAAAAACCCTCCCGTTTGTACCAGTCGCGAGAAGGGAAAGAGATTTAATGTGTTAACTCATAGCACAGGTTGAGGTCAAGCCAATGTCTGACCGTGCAACAGAAGACGGAACGCTGGACCGCGCAGAAACCGAACTACCGGTTCCCGACGAACCGATGAGTTCGATAGAAGCCTATGAGACGGAAGACGGGGTCGTATTTTACGACGCCAACAATCCCCTCGGCTGGCTTAAGGCGTCCAGCACGGTCACGCTAGAAAAACATGTCTGAATAGACTCCGAACGCTTTTCCCTTTTACCGACCAATTTCTGACACCGTGTCCGACGACTTCGACGACGACGATGAATCAGCAGACGCAGACAAGGCGTCCGACTCAGGTCTACTTCCGAAAAATCCGGCCGACTGGTTCCAAGTCGGCGGGGTCAAGGACCCGGACTACAACGGTCCGACGGTCCGCGACTACAGCAAAGTGGACGCACCGTCCGAACTCAAACGGGAGTTCTGGAAGCAAGTCCTGTTGTTCAACATCGCGTTCTTCTGTCTCGCCGTCGGCATCATGCTCATCGCCTTCGAGCAGCGATGGGTCTTCGGCGGGAGCATGCTCTTCGTCGGCATCGTGGCGTTCGTTCGTGGCTACAGTCGCTATCGGGAATTCCAGAAGGACTAACCGCCCGCCACCGCTAGAACGACCGTATGCGAACCGTGTGCGACGAATCGGGGGAGCTGTATCTGCTCGTCAAGCAGTCGAGCGAATCGAGCCTCGTCCGTGACCCGAAAACCGGGGAGGAACGATATCTCGAAAACGACAGCTTCGAATCGATGGACGGGGAGTCACCGCTCGAAACCGCCGCTCGCAGAGTTCAGCCGCCAGTGAGACGGATTCTCACCGCCGTTCCGAACGACCGTGCGCTCGGCCTGTTGCTCGAATTCTTCGAACGCGGCCCGCTTCCGGCCCGTGACCTCGTCTCCTCGTACGACCTCTGTGAAAGCGATTTGCACGGACTCCTCGCCGAATTTCGCGCGGCGGGGCTCCTCGAAGAACGGAAAATCGC
The DNA here is from genome assembly GCA_963811185.1 of uncultured haloarchaeon. Classification (GTDB taxonomy): domain Archaea; phylum Halobacteriota; class Halobacteria; order Halobacteriales; family Haladaptataceae; genus Haladaptatus. Next base: position 77,778 of record CAWEQN010000017.1, on the reverse strand, counting down.
CGGGGAACGAGGCTACGGCTTGACCGACATCGCACGGGACGGATTGGAAACCTTAGTCGGCGACGCCGAGCAGTGAATCGCGTTCCTCGACGTGCGACCGGTTCGTCGTCGAATCCTTCTCCACGCGCACGAGGTTGTCCGCGCCGCCGACCAGTTCGTCGTCGTGACTGACGACGATTATCTGTTCGACGCCCAACTCGCGCATCGACTCCACGAGTTCGACCAGTTGGGAGACGTGCCCCGAATCGAGGAACACCGTCGGTTCGTCCAGAATGAGCGGCGGCATCGGCGCGCTTCCCTCGATTCCTTCCGCGAGCAGGCGATAGATGGCACAGCGCAGGCTCAGGTTGAACAGCGCCCGCTCCCCGCCCGACAACTGCTGTGGGTCGAGCGGTTCGCCGTCCTTCTGATAAATCGTGAGTCGGTACTCGCCGTCGAGCGCGATGCGCGCGTACGAGTCGTTCTGATACACCAACTCGAACACCTCGTTCAACATCCGTTCGAGGCTTCGCACGTTCCGCTGGCGGAGTTCCGCCCGGAGGTCGCCGTACATCGACTGGAGGTCTGCGGCCTCGTCGTACAGCGATTTCAGTGCCGAAACGCGGGTTTCGATGTCGTCTCGACGGTTTCGAAGCTCCTCCAGTTCCTCGATTTCGCCACGCACGCCGCCGATTCGGTCGATGAGGTCGTCCCGCCGTTCGCGTAGCGAGGACAGTTTCGTCCGTCACCTGTTCGAGGTAGTTCTTCCGCCCGCTCCTTGTCGTCGCGGGCGTTGTTCGACGCGCGATTCGTCGTACGCATCGCGGAGTTCCGACTGCCGCGTCCGTTTGTCCGAGAGGTTCTCGCGGCGCTGGTCGTTGAGTTCTTCGAAATGGTCTCGCGTCGTTGCGCAAGCCGGTCGAGTTCGGATTTCGCGTCCGCCATCTTCCCCTGTATCGTTTGGATTCGCTCGATTCGCGTCTCGTGCTCGGCGATTCGCCTCGCGCTTCGCTTCGAGCGTTTCGGCTTCCTCCCGGTGAGCTCGCCGCCTTCGTCTTCGAGTTCCTCCACGTCCGAACGGCGCTCTTCTGCATCCGAACGGAGCGTTTCGGCTTCCTCCCGAAGCGTTTCGGCCTCTTCGCGTTTTTCCTCGACGGTCGTTCTCCCGATCTTCGACCAATTGTTCGACGTTTTTCGGTTGTTCTGCTCGCTCACGAACGCGGTTTTCGGCGGTGACGAGTTCCTCCGCGCGACTCGATTTTCGTTTCCAGTTGCGTGCGCTTCTCCCGAAGCGACTCGACTTTCGCCTCCAGTTCCTCTACCCGCGTCCGGTCCTCGTCTATCGTATCGACGTGTGGGGATTCCTCGACGGATTGCCCGCACTCCGGGCATTTCCCGGCATCGAGGAGCCGTTCCGCTTCCGCGACCCGCTCTTTCGCGGTTTGCAGTTTCGCCCGAACTTCCGTCTCCTCCTCACGACAGTCCGCGAGGTCGGAACGAAGCGATTCGAGATGCTCCTCCGCCTCGCCGAACTCGACCGGCGCGTCCGTAAATCGCTCCCGATACGACTCGATTTCCTCGTCCAGTTCGGCCAGTTGTTCGCGGCTGGTTTCGAGTTGGCCGTCGTCTCCTCGACTTCCGCGTCGAGTCGCTCCGCTCGCTGGCGCTTTTCGTTCGCTCGTGATTCGAGTTCGTTCGCACGTTCGTCGAGGTTCGACGCCTGATTGTCGAACATCTGGGCTTTCATCCGCGTGTCTTCCAGTTCCTCCGCGACCGACTCGTCCTCGGAATCGAGTTCGTCCAGTCGTGCTTCGAGCGCTTCCTCGTCGGCCGTTTCGAGGGTCGTCTCGGCGAGGCAGTTCTTCGGCGTTCGACTCCAACTCCGCAATGCGCTCCCGAATTTCGCTCGCCCGTTTTCGACAGTCCTCGCGTTTCCCTTCCGTTTCGGTGATTTCGCTCCGCAGGGTTTCGATATCCTCGGAAAGCGATTCCAGTTCCTCCCGTTTTTCCTCGGAGGTTTCGAGGATGGACTGTGCGTTTTCGAGCGTTTCGCGCGCGTTGTCACGATGATTCCTTCGTAGTCTCTCTATTTCCGACTCCAGTCTCCTTGCGCTTCGATTCGAGGTCGTTCAGTACTCCGTGGAGGTTCTTTTCCTCCTTCGCCTCGATTTGGGATTCGAGTTCGGAGTAGCTCCCGCGACGGTCGTCGAGGACGCTTTTGACCCCGAGGCGGGCGTCGCTGGCGCGTTCGCGATACTCCTCCAGTTTGCCGAGTTGGAGGAGGTCGTCTATCATGTCCTGGCGCTGGGCGGGCGTCGCGTTGATGAGTTTGTTCACCTCGCCCTGCCGGACGTAGGCGCAGTTGACGAACGCCTCGGCGTCCATCCGGAACAGGCCGACGATGTGGTTGCGCACGTCTCGGGCACCGTCGAACGTGGCGTCGGGGGTTTCGAGCACGCATTTCGCGGTCTGGGCGTTCTCGCCCGTCGCGCGAATCCGGCGGTGAATGTGGTAGTTTCCGCCCGCGTGCTGGAACCAGAGTTCGACCTCGGCGTCCTCCGCGCCGATGGTGACGACGTCTTCGAGCGTCCTGTCGAGCGCTCGCGCGCCGTACAGCGCGAAAAAGCACGCTTCGAGCAGGGACGATTTGCCGCTCCCGTTGAGACCGTGGATGACGGTGATTCCCGAATCGAGCGTGAGGTCGGCGTCCTCGTAGCATTTGAAGTTCGACAGCCGAACGCGTTCGAATCTCACAGATAGTCCTCCATCGATATCTGTCCGTCCGTCCCATCCGTTTCATCGGCGTTGTCGGTCTCGTCAGCGCTCACGGTGTCGCTCTCGCTCGTACCCTCCGCGTCCGCCGTAGCCTCGGCAGGTGGCGACTCGCCGGGCGAGTCCTCCGTTGCTTCCTCCCCGGACTCCGATTCAGGTCGGTCGTCGGTTGCGGAATCGACAGTCGATTCCACCGCGCCGGCCGTTCCGTCTTCGGGGTCCGAACTCACCGAGACGGAAACGTCGGATGGTTCCGTCCCCGATTTCCCGTCCGTCGGTTCCGACGTTTCTCCTTCCACCGGGTCGAACGCCCCGACATCGTCCGAAATTCGGGTCGAAACGTGGTCTTCGACGGCCGTTCGGACGTTCGAATCCGCGACTTTGCTGGCGCGAACGAGTTCGTCCAGTTCGTGTGCGGCCTCGCTCAACCCCATCTCGCGGACGCGCTCGCGGACGGCGTCGTCCGGGTCGGCGAACGAAACCGAGAGGTCGTCGGCTTCGGCTTCGATTTCCCGGCGGTCGGTGACGCGGGCGACGAGCGCACCTGCCTCCGACGCAAACTCCTCCACGCGCGCGGGCGTCACGTCCTTTCCTTCCCCTTCGATGGATATCAGGACGACCGAGTCCTCCACGTCGTACTCCCGAATCGCCTCACGCACGCGGTCGATACCGTCGTCCTCGCCGAGCGTCACCGGAGACGTACACGAATTCGCGGGTCGGGATGCCGCGCCGGGTGATGGTCACGTCCTCGTCGAACTGGACGATGTTGTACCCCCGGTCGTCGCGCTCGCTCGCGCTCGCGCGCTCGGTCGAACCGCAGTAGGTAACCCACGCGCTGGCGACTTCCTCCCGTTGCGGTTTGTGGTTGTCGCCGAGCAACATCGCGTCGAACTCGACCGACGACTCGGTCAGTACTTCCTCCGCGTCCCAGTTGCCGAACTCGAACGGCTGAAACAGGCCGTGAGCGACGAGCGCAGCGGAGTCCGCGCCGTGTTCGTCGAACTCGTATTCGAGGTCGTCGCGCTTCGAGAGCGGGACGTGGTCCAATCCGTAGAATGCGGTATCGCCGACGAGAACCGGGGACGGACCGAGGCGCGTCGCAAGCCCGAGCGTCTCGAAGAGGTCGAGCCACTGTTGGCCGTGCGTGCTCTCGTGGTTCCCGACGATTGCGAGAAACGGGATGTCCGCCCGACGAAGCTTCCGGAGGACCGAAATCGTCCCGTGGAGGTCGATGAGTCCCGGTCGGCGGTCGTGGAACAGGTCGCCGGCGTGGACGACGGCGTCCATATCGTCCTCGATGGCGTCCTCGATGACCGTGTCGAAGGCGGCAAGAAAATCGTCCCGTCGCTCGGGCGAATGATACTGGCGATACCCGATGTGAGTGTCGCCCGTGTGAATCACCCGTGTCATTGGTTCAGCGGTAAGTCCCCTTCTCATAAATTGTTTCCGTGACTGTCGCGTTGAGAGGGATATGACGTTTCAGCCCTCTCACATCCGCGCAAACCTGCTTTCGGACCTCGCTGGTGCCGTTTCGAAGTTCGAAAGCGACACCGGCGATTCGATTCCCGTGTCCGCGCCGTTCACCGGCGAACAAATCGGCAACGTACCGGCCGCCACCGAAGAGGACGTTGCCGAAGCGGTTTCGCATGCGCGAACGGCCCAACAGGAGTGGTCGTCGTGGCCGGTCGAACAGCGGGTGGACGCTCTGTCCCGATTTCACGACCTCGTGCTCGACCGGCAGGACGAACTGCTCGACGTGATGGGACTGGAGAGCGGGAAAGCACGACGACATTCCTACGAGGAGATACTCGACGTGGCGACCAACGCCCGATACTATGCGACACGCGCGGAGGATTTCCTCCAGCCACGGCGGCGAGAGGGAGCGATTCCGCTCGCGACGAAGACGAAAGAGTATCGGACTCCCGTCGGTGTCGTCGGGATAATCACGCCGTGGAACTACCCGCTCACCCTCGCCGTCTCGGACGCCATTCCCGCACTGTTGGCCGGGAATACCGTGGTTCTGAAACCGGCGGAGGAGACGCCGTTCACCGCCCTGCTCACGGCGAAACTGCTTTGGGAGGCCGGCATACCCGAGAACGTCTTTCAGGTCGTCACCGGCAGGGGTGACGAGGTCGGCCCGGCGCTCATCGACGGCGTGGATTTCGTGGGGTTCACCGGCAGTACCGAGACGGGACGAACAGTGGCAAAACGCGCCGGGGCAAACCTCGTGAAATGCTCGCTGGAACTCGGCGGCAAAAATCCCATGGTCGTGTTCGACGACGCGGACATCAACGAAGCGGTCGAAGGTGCCGTTCGTGGCTGTTTCACGAACGCTGGACAGCTCTGTCTCTCCTTCGAGCGACTGTACGTCCAGGACGGCGTGTACGACGAATTCCTACGGCGGTTCGCCGAACGAACCCGCTCCCTTTCGGTGGCCCCGTCGCTCGACTACGATGCCGAAGTCGGGTCGCTCGTCTCCGAGGCGCAGTTCGAAAAAGTTCGGGGGCACGTCGAGGACGCCGTGGAGAGGGGCGCAACCGTCGTCACGGGTGGAAACGCACTATCGGACGTCGGGCCGTACTTCTTCGAGCCGACGATTTTGACCGACGTGACGGACGAGATGGTTCTCTCGCGGGAGGAGACGTTCGGACCGGTCGTTTCCGTGTCCCGATTTCCGGAACCGGGAGCGGCAATCGAACGTGCGAACGACTCCGAGCGCGGCTTGAACGCGAGCGTGTGGACGACTGATTCGGAGAAGGGGTGGAAGGTCGCCCGGCAAATCGACTGCGGAACGGTGGGAATCAACGACCCGTATCACGCGACGTGGGCGTCCGTCGATGCGCCGATGGGTGGGATGAAGGAGTCCGGATTCGGCCGCCGTCACGGCCGGGAGGGAATTTTGAAGTACACCGAATCCCGGACGGTCGCCGAACAGCGGTTCGCGTCGCTCGCGCCACCGCGACGGGTTCCGGCGAAGTGGTACGCACGAGCGATGACGGGCGTGATGCGCCTGTTCAAACGATTCGAGGGACGGGGATAGATGAGCGTCTTCTTCATCGACCGTCCGAGGTTCTCGGGTCGGCGCTGGCGGTACGGGGGGATAAGAGAAACGGGGGGGGAAGTGAGAGGAATGAGAGGAAGTATGGTATGGTGGTTTCACGGATGGCCGCCGTTGGCCTCGTCTTGGGGATAAGCGCTCGGGTGGAGGAGTTAGAGGTCGAGCGTGTAGAGGCGTTTTCGTGCGTCGGAGAACGAAAACCGCGAGTCCACGAGGTCTTCGTCTTCGAGGCGGGTCAGGGCGTAGCGGACGGTTCGCGGCGGCAGGAGCGTCTCGTCCGCGAGTTCACTCTGGGTCATGGTCTCGTTGTACTCCAACACCTTTGCGACTAGCTTTGCGCTCGGCGGAAGGTCGCGGATGGTGGCGGTCGAATCCACGTCCTGTAGCCGATTCTCGGTCGTTCGTGATAGCTCTGGGGCACTCATCGGTTCACCATTTCGGATACAGCGTAATAATATTTCTCATTCGATTTTATTACCTTCAGGAATTAAAATGCAGGGATGGTCCGTGTGTACCAACAGGTCGGTCACCCGAAGCCTCTTAAGATACAGGCTCTTATCCGCAACTGATGACCGATACTGTGGATGACGTAGAACTCCCATACGACGAGGAGAGTACGTCACAACAGGAACAAATAGAGGCTCTCCAAGAGCGTCTCGATGTCCTCGAATCCCAGAACGAGGAGATGCGAGACAAGCTTCTCGACGCGAACGCAGAGAACAACAAGTATCAGCAGAAACTCGAACGGCTCACCCACGAGAACAAGAAGCTGAAACAATCGCCGCTGTTCGTCGCCACGGTACAGGAAATTACCGAAGAGGGCGTCATCATCAAGCAACACGGCAACAATCAGGAGGCAGTCACGGAAGTGACCGAGGAGATGCGCGAGGACCTCGACCCCGACGCGCGTGTCGCCGTGAACAACTCCCTCTCCATCGTGAAGACGCTAGATGACGAAACGGACGTGCGCGCTCGCGTGATGCAAGTCACGAAGAGCCCCGAGGTCACCTACGCCGACATCGGCGGACTCGAAGAGCAGATGAACGAAGTCCGCGAGACGGTCGAGATGCCCCTCGAAAGTCCCGAGATGTTCACCAAGGTCGGTATCGAGCCGCCGAGCGGCGTGCTCCTCTACGGCCCGCCGGGCACCGGAAAGACGATGCTGGCCAAAGCGGTCGCCAACCAGACCGACGCCACGTTCATCAAGATGGCCGGGTCCGAACTCGTTCACAAGTTCATCGGCGAGGGCGCGAAACTCGTCCGCGACCTGTTCCAAGTCGCACGCGACCACGAGCCTGCAGTTCTCTTCATCGACGAAATCGACGCCATCGCGTCGAAGCGCACCGACTCGAAGACGTCGGGCGACGCCGAAGTCCAGCGCACGATGATGCAACTGCTCTCGGAGATGGACGGCTTCGAGGACCGCGGCGAAATCCGCATCATCGCCGCGACCAACCGCTTCGACATGCTCGACCGCGCCATCCTCCGCCCCGGCCGCTTCGACCGCCTCATCGAAGTGCCCAACCCCGGACAGGAAGGCCGCGAGCAGATATTCAAAATCCACACCCGTGACATGAACGTCGCCGACGACGTGGACTTCGAACTCCTCGCCGTCGAGACGGGCGACGCCAGCGGTGCCGACATCAAGGCCATCTGTACCGAGGCCGGGATGTTCGCCATCCGCGACGACCGCACCGAAATCACGATGCAGGACTTCCTCGACGCACAGGAGAAGATAGAGCAGGAAGAAGAGGAGAACGACGAAGTCTCCAAAACGTTCGCGTAATTCGTCTAAACAACTCTGGGCCGCCCTCTACTCCCCTATTTCGGATGGATTTTACGGTCGTTTCGATTTCTCAGCCTATCGTGACTGGCGAGTGATTTCGCCGACTATCCGAGGAGCGTGAAAATCGCGTACGGAACCCCGAACAGCAGGACGGTCATCGAGACGAGGACGAGCAGGTACGACCCGACCGTACTCGCCGCAGTCATCCACGCGGGATGGTCGAAGCCAGCGGTTTCAGCAGTTTCGGCGGTTTCAGTCATACCTCACATTTCGTCCCTCCCATCTAAACGCTACCGGACCGTCGAGGGGTTCGATTATCGCAGAATGTCACCGATTCGTCGCGCCTGTCCACCCGTCGCGGGGTCCTTCTCCACGAGGTGGAGGACCTGGTGGTCGGTTACCTCGTAGTAGGATTTCCCCGTCGCCTCCTCGATGAGGTCCTTCGAAAGCCGGAACTCCGTTCCTTCGTACACGACATCGACACCATCATCATCGAACGAGAGCGTGGTCATACCCGCCGTTCGCTACGGCCGAATAAAAAAGCTACAAATCCGAGACGAGGATAACGGCTCGGAATGTTTCCCGACTGTTCTCTACGAGGTCATCATGCATCTCGGTCGTTGCAATCACAGGAGAGTCAAAACCGAACACGTCCGTTCGTCGCGGCAGACAGGCGTCAGACGACTCGGGAGGATTTATTACGAGCGACTCGTTGGTAGGATGTGTGCCGCTCCGTTCCGACCCTCTGGATGAACTCTCGATTCCCGACGGGACGACCGTCGAAGAACACGACCTCGTGACCGACGGGGACATCATCGTCGGTGCCCAGAGCACCGTCGAGTTCGGCGTGCGGGGAAACAACGTCATCGCGGGCGAACGAGCGACGTTCGGCGGACATATCGAAGCCGAGGCGGACTGTCGGTTGGACCTCTGGTGTGACGTGGACGGCGACGTGCTCGTCGGGCAGGACGCCTATCTGGGCGAGCGCGTCCACGTCACCGGCCAACTGATGGTCAGCGGCGATTTGGACATCGGCGACGACGTTCACATCGACGAGGGCTTCGAAGCCAACGGCTGGATAGTCATCCGCAACCCCATGCCGTCCGTGGTATTCCTCGTCATCTACCTCTCACAACTCCTTCGCCTCGGCGAGGAGGATGCCGCCCATGGTATCATCGACGAAGTGTTGGACGAGAGCGAAGCCGAACCCATCACGATTCCGCGGAGCGCCCACGTCAGCGACGACGCGTGGCGCGTCTCGACCCCGGCCGTCGTGGGCGACGGTTGTCGCCTTCACGGCAACATCCGCGCGGAGGAAATCACGGTCGGCGGGGACAACGAAGTGTTCGGAAGTCTACGCGGTCGCGGCGATATCGTCGTCGGCGAACGAACGCGCATCCACGGTGACGTGACGACGCGTAACGGAACCGTCGTGCTGAAAAACGGCGCGGAGGTACTCGGCGACGTGTCCTGTACCGACCTCGAATTCCACGAGAACGCGACCGCCGATGGAACCATGCGCGCACGCGGGGAGATGACGATGGTGCGCGCCGAAACGCGGAAATCGACTGGCGAGGATGAATCGGCAGATACGGAATCGAACGTTGAAGACGCGGAAGACGCCACCGAAGCAGTCGAGACGGCCCATCGGGACCGAAGCGGTTCCGACGGACCCGCACCACAAGCCTGAGCAGTGACACGTTTTTGGAGTCATTTCGTCCGAGCGATAGCCATCAATTGCCGATTGAATCCCGCCCGTATGTCAGATTATTGTTAGACCTCCGACAGTATAATAACGACTGAGGGATTTGGTAATGATTGACGTATGCAAACTAAACACACTCACGGTAGGAGGTACCGATGCACTCGGTCGTGTTGACCAAGGGCGTCCCGGACTTCCGCGAGGGGCAGGTGTCGTTCGACGAGGACGGGCATCTCGAACGTGGGAAAACACCGACAGTGATGAACCCGAACGACCGGTTTGCACTTCAAGCCGCCCTCCAGACGAAGGTGAAGCACGGCGGGACAGTGAGCGCGATGAGCATGGGACCGCCCGGTTACGGCGACGTGCTGGGTGAGGCGATGTCGGTGTACGCCGACGACCTCTACTTGCTTTCCGACCGTGCGATGGCCGCCGCCGACACGTGGTCCACGTCGATTACCCTCTCCGCGGGCATCGAGAAACTCGGGAACCCCGACCTCGTTCTCGCCGGATTCAAAACGGCCGACGGCGAGACGGGACAGACCGGGCCACAGACCGCGTGGTGTCTCGACTATCCCATCATCACGCACGTCATCGCCATGGAGGTGGACGAAGACGAAGGCCGCGTTCGCGCGAAGCGACTCGTCGAAGGTGACGTGGACGAAATCGAGACGGTCGAATCGCCGCTCCCGGCGTTCATCGTCATGGACCCTGAGTACGAAGCCAGCTATCGAAAGGCCTCACATCAACTCCGACGGAAACAGCTCCGAGCCGAAACGAAGGAGCGCTCCGAGGAGTACGAGGAGTACCTCACGACGTGGGACCACGAGGACCTCAACCTCGACCCGGATTACATCGGGTTGGACGGGTCGCCGACCATCGTCTCGTCGGTCGACCCGATTCCGAAGGCACCGGCCGAGCGCGAAGCCACGATGGCGACGTTGGACGACGAGGAGGCGATGACCGACGTGCTCGAAACGATAGCGCCGTTCGCGGCGGGTGACTGACCATGGCGGAAATCGACCCCGGACGAGCGAACCGTCGGGCAAATCGAGGACGACGTTCGAACCATCGAGGACCCCGGCGCGCTCTCCGAACTGCTCACCGAAGAAGAGAAAGGAAAGGACCGCAAGACGGCGAAGGAAGTGATTCAGAGCGCGAATCGAGGAAGTCGCCGACCAGTCGGCTGTCAGTGCGGCCGACGGGGGAACGGAAACGGAAGGCGAGTACGAGGAAACCGAGGAAGACGTGGAAAGCCCCGACGAAGCGGATGCGACGGCCGAGGAACCGGAAACGGACGAATCAGCGGACGAGGAGGAGGTCGAGGACGAAGACGACGGCCTCACCGAACCAACCGTCGACAAAAAGCACGTCCGGGCGCTCGAAGACGGCGTCTATCGCGACATGTGGGTGTACTGTGAGACCCAAGGCGGCGAACTTCTCGACGTGTCGAAGGAGATGCTCGGCAAGGCCCGCGAGTTGATGGACGGCTACGTCGAGGAGTACGGCGACGAGGAACGAGTCGTCGCCGTCCTCGTCGGCGACGACATGGAAGACCTCGCCGAGGAATGTATCACCCTCGGCGCGGACGTGGCGGTCTATCACGACGACGAGCGATTGGAACGGTTCCGCCACAAACCCTACACCGAAATCGTCGCGGACATGGCGCGCTCGAAGACGGACTGGAAGGAGTACGACAAACCGCGCTACTTCCTCTTCCCGGCCACGAACAACGGCCGCGACCTCTCCGCACAGACGCAGGCGGAACTCGACTCCGGACTGGCCAGCGACTGTTCGGGCCTGACCATCACGGACGAACTCATCTCGAATCCAGTGAAGACCGGCCAACCCGGCGAGAAAATCGAGTTCGAGCGCATTCTGCACATGCAACGCCCGGACTTCTCCGGGTTCGAATACTCGACCATCCTCTGTATCGACAACCCGGACCGGGACTTCCACCCACAAGGCTGTTCGGTGATTCCGGGGAGTTTCGATGCGATGGACCCCGACGCGAACCGGGAGGGCGAAGTCGTTTCGCACGACGCCGACCTGCCGGACGACTGGTTCCGCGTCGAGGTATCCGAGTGGGACACGCTCGACACCGGCGTGGACCTGACCGACCGGGACGTCATCGTCGCGGTCGGACGCGGCATCGGCGACGACCCGACGGAAGGAATCGAACTCGCGCTCGACCTCGTGGACGCCTTCGAGGATGCCGACCTTGGCCTCTCGCGCGGCGTGGTTACGGCCTCCTACAGCGTGGAGGGACACGTCGAGCGGTACGTTTCGGAGGAGCGCCAAATCGGCGAGACCGGACAAGTCGTCCAGCCCCCGCTCTACATCGCGGCGGGCATCAGCGGCGCGATTCAGCACAAGGTCGGGATGGACGAATCGGAGACAATCATCGCCATCAACACCGACACCGATGCCGATATTCGGGACTTCAGCGATTTCTTCATCGAGGGGGACCTGTTCGAAGTGTTGCCCCGCCTGACGGACGCGGTAAAGGCGGGAGAACTGGACGCGGTCGCGGCGGAGGATGATGACTGAACGATGAGCGAGGAATACGAACACTACGAAGCTGTCGTGGTCGGTGCCGGTCCCGGTGGGGCCGCCGCCGCCGCGACGCTCGCACGCAACGGAATCGAGACGCTCGTCCTCGAACGCGGTGTCGAGGCCGGGTCGAAGAACGTTTCAGGTGGTCTGCTGTACGCCGAGGAGTCGGCCCCCTACACCATCGACTCGCTGTTTCCCGACTTCCGCGAGGAAGCGGCCGAACGGCCGATTACGGACTACAACATCCACAACGTAGCAGGAAACAAGGTGAAGTCGTTCGACATCACCCGACTCCACGAACACGACACGGAGTGGTCGGACGCGGTGCTCCGGAGAAAGATGGACTCGTGGCTCGCCGAGCAGGTCCACGAGATGACCCACGAGACGGGAGGTGGCCTACTGACCGGCGTTCGCGTCAACGGACTGCTCCGCGAGCGCGGCAAAATCGTCGGCGTCACCTGCGACGAACTCGACCCCATCAAAGCCGACTTCATCGTCGCGGCGGACGGCGTGAACAGCGAACTCGCCCGACAGGCGGGACTGATGGACTGGGACGAACCCGAAGAGTGGTTCCAAGGCGTCAAGGCCGTCATCGAGATGCCCGAGGACGTCATCGACGAGCGGTTCGGCGTCGGACCGGATACGGGCGCGGCACACCTCTTCTCGGGCAACCTCTTCGACGACGTTCGCGGCGGTGGCTTCCTCTACACGAACGAGGATTCGCTTTCCATCGGGACCGTTTTCCACCTCGACAGCCTCGTCGCGGAGGAAGCCGAACCGCACGAACTGCTCAACAACCTGCTCACGCATCCGCTACTCGGCCAGTGGTTGAACGACCATTACAACGAAATCGAGTACTCCGCGAAACTCGTCCCCGACTCGAAGAAGGTTGCCCACCCGGCACCGCACCGCGGGCGACTCGTCCTCGTCGGCGACGCGGGCGGACAGATGCAGGCTCAAGGTCCCATCATCAAGGGCATGAACCACGCCGTGAGCGCCGGAGCGCTCGCGGCGGAAGCCTTCGCGGAAGCGCGCATGCGCGGCGACCCCGAGAAGGCGGGACGACTCTACGAGAAGAAGCTCAAAGACGAGGGCGTGATGGGTAAACTACGCCCCCGTCAGTATCGGGCGACGCGCGGTGTTGCCGAGAACGACCGCATGAGCGAACTCCTGGACGGCGTGCTCTCGTCGTCGCTCGGTCGGGTCGCTCTCAAGTCCGGCCTGCTCTCGGGACAGCTCGAACGGTTGTACGGTTCGCCGTACCTCTCCTCGATGATTCCGGACACGCGGACGCCGTACGTCACGCTCCCGACGGTCATCGCGGAGGAACTGGGCACCGAAATCACGGGCACGAACGAGGTCGAACCCAAGAGCCTCGCCGACCGCATCGGCGACCTGACCTACGACACCGACGTCGGCAACCCGCACATCAAGCTACGGGACAACTCCTACGAGGCCAGCGGCGCGGCGGTATCGGCCTGCCCGGTCAGTGCCGAAGGCTTCGGCGGTGGCTGTTATCGCGCGGAGACGGTCCAGGAGAACAGCCACGAGGAGAAAATCGTCAGCCTCGACACGCAACCGTGTGTCGAATGCGGGACGTGTGCCCTCGTCGCCGACACGGAGTGGGAACACCCGCGCGGCGGCAAAGGCGTCGAATTCCGCGAAGGATAAACGAGGATGAGCGAGTACCGCGACCGAATCGCGTCCCTCGCCGACCGGGCGCGGGACGACCGCGAATCGTTCGACCCGCCCGCCGACCCGCCGGACGAGGAGTCCGCGGTGGCGTATCTCCGGGACGGTGTCGGCGATGTCGTTTCGACCTACATCGACGGCCGAACCGGCGAGTTCGTGCGGTTCGACGCGGACGAGATGGCGACGATGGAGCGAGCACTCAACGACTGGGTCGCGCTGTACGCTCGTTGCTATGGGCTACGACATCGAGACGGAGTTCACGGTGCGCGAGGTCGCGGAGCTGGTGTTGAAAACCGCACGACCTTCACGACACGGTGCAGTTGCTGACGCGGGTTCCTGACCCGAAAACGGGGCGGGTACGGTGAACACGAGGCGGACCCGAGCTTAACTGAACGCTTCTTCGTTTCCGACGAGTTCGAACAGCGGGTCGTACTCCTCGGGCAGTTGCCCGCGGATCTGCTCGAACTCCCCTTCCGGCACCACTTCAGCGACGAGCGACATCACTCCTTTCGCGTGAAAGAGCGCGTCCCCGTTGTCGATTCCCTCGCGCTCGGCGACCCGGTCGACGAACTCGTCGAAATGGAATCGCTCACCCGATTCGGCGTGGAGCAGATACCAGTCGATTTCCATCGGGAGCGGTCCCGCGAGGTCTTTCGCTTCCCCTGCCTGTAACCGCTCGCCGAGCGTCATCAGCGTGGCGCGAATCGCGCGCACCGCTTGGCCCTGTTTACCCACCTTGAGACGATGCTGTACCTGTCCGATGAACTCACTGTAGTCCATGATTCCCCCAGAGAGATAACGTCAGGACGCTACAAGAATCGAACGGCACCGTTCGAAGGAGGGTTTTCGACAGTTTCGAGACCTCTCACCGCAGTTTCAAAACCATCGTTAAAAATAAGTATAGATAGATGGTAACAGTGTACATGGAGTTCTCCGAGAAACTCGAATTCGGTCACGAAGACCGCCGACGAATCTACGAGTACGTCGAACGACACGGGACAGCAAACGTAAACGACGTACAGGATTCGCTCCGCATCGACCCGAGTGGGTTCCGCCATCACATCGCCATCCTCCGCCGGGACGGCTACCTCTCGGAGGAAGACGAAGCGCTTTCGGTCGCGCTCGAAACCGGCGCGGAAGAGGAGTTTACCGACGAGGACGTGGCGTTCATCATCCGCCCCGCTCGACAGGAGGACCTCTCCGGCATCGTCGGTGCGATTCGGCAAGTCGCCCAAGAAGGGTCGTACATCGTCGCCGAAACGGTCGCCGACGAAATCGACCATCAGGAGGCCCTGCTCCGCCACAACGACCTCGAATCGCGGATGTTCTTCGTCGCCACCGTCAACGACGAAGTGGTCGGTTGGGTCCACCTCCACGCGCCCGAACTGGACAAACTCAGCCACACCGCCGAATTGACCGTCGGTGTCTTGGACGAGTATCAGAGCCACGGCATCGGCAGCCACCTCCTCGAACGCGGACTGGAGTGGGCGGCCGCCAACGGCTACGAGAAGGTGTATCAGAGCGCGCCTTCGACCAACGCGAACGCCATCGACTTCCTCGAAGGACACGGCTGGGAAACCGAAGCCGTGCGGAAGAACCACTACAAAATCGACGGCGAGTACGTGGACGAAGTGATGATGGCCGTGAAGTTGTAGGTGGACAGCCGGACGGACACCGACCACCGATTTCTGATCCCTCGCCGACATTCCCGCGGACGAAACTGAAGACTCATTTTCACTCGGCAACGAAGAGCCTGTATGAGCGACGAAAGCCACGACAACGTCGTCCCCGGGAGCGAGGAGGAACTCGACTCGGCCGACGTTGCAGGCTACGATTTCAAGGGCGAGTTCGACTTCTTCGACATGCTGTCGTCGTACGAGACGACCGGATTTCAGGCGAGCCACCTCTACGAGGCGATCGAACTCATCCGCGCGATGCGCGAGGAAGGCGCGGAAATCTATCTGACCTTCACCTCGAACATCGTTTCCTCGGGGCTTCGGGAGGCGGTCGCCTACCTCGCCCGCGAGGACCTCATCGACGTGATGATAACCACCTCGGGGTCGATTACCGAGGACGTCATCAAGACCGAAAAGCCGTTCAAGATGGGCGAGTGGGACGTGGACGAAGCCGAGATGCGCGAGCAGGGTATCAACCGCCTCGGCAACATCTTCGTCCCCTCCGACCGCTACGTCTGGTTGGAATCCTACCTCAACGACTTCTTCGAGGACTTCTTCGCCGAGGAGAAGGTCCGCACGCCGATGGAGTTCTCCCGCGAACTCGGCGAGACGCTGGACGACGAGGATTCCATCCTCTCCAACGCCGCGGACAACGACATCCCCATCTTCTGCCCCGCCCTGACCGACGCGGAGGTCGGTAACTTCCTCTACTACTACCGGCAGGGGTACGACTCGGACGTCGGCATCGAGATTCTGGACGACTACGACAGCCTCATCGAGATGGGCCTGCTCGCGGACAAAACCGGCCTCATCGTCCTCGGCGGCGGCGTCCCCAAGCACCATGCCATCATGACCAACCTCTTCCGCGGCGGCGCGGATTACGCCGTGTATGTCTCGACGGGCATGGAAGGCGACGGGTCGCTCTCCGGTGCCCCGCCGCACGAAGCCGTCTCGTGGGGGAAAATCAAGGAAGAGGCGACGAACTACGTGCAGGTCGAAGCCGAGGCGACGCTCGTGGTTCCGATGATGCTCGCTGGTGGGTTCAAAGTGGAATAGAAGGCACGAGAGTTTGGGTACGGCGTTTTCGACGGAATGTAGACGACTGTTTTGTGAACAACTATCGCCCCACTACCGCACCGCGCCACTCGGATGGACGGGCTACGCGATATCGATAAACTGCACGGCGCGCGAAGGCGCACCCTCGGTGCGCCCGCGCGAGGGACGACTGAGCGTAGTGAAGGAGTCGGTTGGGGAGGTGTGCGGTGCGGAGGCGGTGTTTGGGTGGGTTGAAAGGGGCCGACCGTTCGCGTTTACGTGGTCATCTCGGTGGCCCCTCTTGACGAAACGAGCGACGAAGGAGCGAGTTGAGGAAAGATGTCGCTGAGCGGGTCACGCGAACGAATGTGAGTGGGACCACGGAAGTCGCAGCCCGCGAACGCAGTGAGCAGGAACGTCTTCCGGTGCCGCGAGCGGGCGGGGGCTTTCGAGGATCTGCTCTCCTATTCCGAGCAAAACCGAGTAGAGCTCACACTCCATCTCGTCACTCGACTTGAATCCCGTATCGTCGCCACAAAAATCGAAAAACAGTTCCGACCCTCTGTGGTATCACCAAGCATGATTTCTATCGCGCTCGCGGGGAAACCGAACGCCGGGAAGTCCACCTTCTACAAGGCGGCCACGCTGGCCGACGTGGACGTGGCGAACTACCCGTTCACGACCATCGACGCGAACCGCGGGGTAAGCTACGTCCGAACCGACTGCCCTTGTCTCGAACGCGACGAGCGCTGCGACAACGACGACTGTCACGACGGCAAGCGCTACGTGCCCATCGAACTGCTGGACGTGGCCGGGTTGGTTCCGGGGGCACACGAGGGACGGGGACTGGGCAACCAGTTCCTCGACGCGCTGACGAACGCCGACGCCATCGTCAACGTCGTGGACGCCTCCGGCGGGACGAACGAGGAGGGAGAACCCGTCGAAATCGGGGAGTACGACCCCGTGGAAGAGGTTGATTTCATCGAGGAGGAGATGGACCAGTGGCTCACTGGCATCATCGACCGCAACTGGGAGGGCGTGGTGCGACAGTCGCGCTCGCCGGGATTCGACATCGACGAGGCGCTCGCGGACATGTTGACCGGGTTCGGGGCGACGGAACACGACGTGACGACGAGTCTCAGGGGCTTGGAGTACCCCGACGACCCGCAGAAGTGGACGGACGAACACCGCGAGGAACTGGCCCGCGACATCCGCGCCCGGACGAAACCCATCATCCTCGTGGCGAACAAGGCCGACATCGCACCGGAGGAGAACATCGAACGACTGCGCGAGACGGGCAAG
Organism: uncultured haloarchaeon; assembly: GCA_963811185.1. Taxonomy (GTDB): domain Archaea; phylum Halobacteriota; class Halobacteria; order Halobacteriales; family Haladaptataceae; genus Haladaptatus. The sequence continues at coordinate 60,220 of CAWEQN010000017.1, read as the reverse complement.
ATGGTCATCCCCGCTACTGCCGAGGGCGAACTCGCGCTCCGGCAGGGTGTCGAGGCGGGCGTGGTGGACTACGACCCCGGCGACGAGGATTTCGAGGTAACCGGCGATCTGAGCGGCCAACAGCAGGCCGGACTGGAACAGATTCGGGAGGTCATGCACGAGTGGGGCGGGACGGGCGTGCAAGCCAGCCTCGACGCCGCCGTCTACGACCTGCTCGACCGCATCACGGCCTTCCCCGTCCAGAACGACACGAAATGGACGGACGCGAAGGGCAACGTCCTCCCGGACGCATTCTTGCTCCCGCAGGGGTCCACGCCGCCGGACCTCGCGTACGCGGTGCACAGCGACATCGGCGACGGCTACCTCCACGCCGTGAATGCCAAGACGAAGCGCGACATCAGCGATTCCTACGAACTCCAAGAGGGCGACGTGATAAAAATCGTCAGCACGGCGAAGTAGACGATGTCGGAAACCGAAGACGCCGACGACGACTTCCTTGCACTGCTGGACGAACTCCGAATCATGGCACAAGTCGGGCTCGAATACGCGGACGACCCGTACGACGAGGAGCGCTACGAACGCATCCTGGCGCTCGTAAGCGAGTGGTACGGACGGTCGCTCGACCTTCCCCCTGAAGACGTGCGAGTACGGTTCGCCGAGGAGATGGGGTACGTCACGCCGAAGGTGAGCGCTGACGCCGCCGTCTTCGATTCCGCGGGTCGAATTCTCCTCCAAAAGCGGACCGACGACGGGACGTGGTGTCTCCCGTGTGGGTTCACGGACCCGAACGAATCGCCCGAAGAGACGGCCGTCCGCGAGACGCGGGAGGAAACGGGACTCTCCGTCGAGGTGGACGAACTGATCGGCGTTTACACCCGAAAACCGGGCGAGTACGGCCCGCACTGTCTGGTCAGACATTCGTACCTCTGTACCGCTGTCGGGGGAGAAATCGAGGTGTCCCACGAAGGGGAAGCTGTTCGCTACTGGCACATCGACGAGGTTCCCGTCTGGCACAAGGACCACGAATCGGCCGCTCGCGAGGCCGTCGCGCGGTGGCGGGAGTTGCGGTAAGGTTACGCAGAATCCGCCAGTTCCACGAAGTTCCCGAACACGCGTTCCCCGCTCGCGTCCGAGAAGGACAGTTCGTTTTCCGTCCAACCGAAGTCGTCCAGGACTTTCGGAAGCAGTTCGGCCGTAAACTCCGGATGGAACTGCGTCGTCCACAGCGGAACGTCCCGATGGCGCGTGGCGAAATACTCGTTGTACGCCGTCGAACCTATCGTCTCCATTCCCTCGCCCAGTTCGACTACGTGGTCGCCGTGGACGGCCGGAACGACCGGCGAAACGCCGTCGAACAACGGGTCGTCCGCGAACTCGGCCCGGACGAGTTCGTTCGTGAGGCCGCGATGTTCGACCGCTCCGCCGAGTGCGTAGTTCACCAACTGGTGACCGAAACAGACACCCAGCGTCGGAATCTCCCGCTCGACCAACTCGCAAACCAGTTCGGCTTCCTCGTCCATCCAGAGATAGTCGCCGCGCTCGTACACGCCGGCGGTGCTTCCGGCGACGACGACCCCATCGACGGCCGACAAGGATGGTCGGCTACCCTCCGCGACGTAGTCGTACACCTCGTGGTCGGGAAGAAACGTCTCCATCGCACGGACGAAGTAGCGGTAGTTCGGGTTCACCTCGTTTTCGAGGACGAGCAACATAGGGAAGAGTCGGTTAGTGACGGATAAAAAGCTGCGTGCCTATTCGGAGAGGAATCCGACCAGCAGTTCGTTCACGTCCTCGGCGGCGTCGTTTTGCACCCAGTGGCTGGCGTCGGGTAGGCGCTCGACTCGAAGGTCGGGAATCCACGCATCGAGGCCCTCGGTCAACTCGTTGCCGAGCGCGAAATCCGTCATCCCCCAAATCAGGAGGGTCGGAACCCGTACGTCGGAGGAGTGGTTCGACCCACCCAGCAGGGAGCGCAGTTCCCGTGGAACGTAGTCGCGGAACAGCGCACGGTAGTAGTTGATGGACCCCGTCAGTGCGCCGGGTTGGGCGGCGGCATCGACGTACCGCTGGATATCGGCCTCGCTGAACGCATCGGGATTCTCAGTCGAATCCCGGAAAATTCCCTCGATGGCGTCGTAGTTGCGGGCCGAGAGGAACGCCTCGGGAAGCCACGGAAACTGGAAGAAGAACATGTACCACGAGCGTTTGAGTTGTGCGGGCGTCCGGAGAGCTTCGCGGAACCGCCCCGGGTGGGGTGCGTTCAGGACGGCGAGTCTGGCGACGCGCTCGGGATGGCGAATCCCGACCTCCCACGCGACGGCACCGCCCCAGTCGTGACCGACGACGTGAGCCTGTTCTTCGCCGAAGTGGTCGATGAGACCGACCACATCGCCGACCAACTCCTCCACTCGATAGGCTTCGACGCCGTGGGGTTTCTCCGAGATGTTGTATCCGCGCATGTCGGGTGCAACGACGTGGTATCCGGCCTCGGCGAGTGCGGGAATCTGTTCGCGCCACGAGTACCAGAATTCGGGGAAGCCGTGCAGGAGGAGAACGAGCGGGCCGTCACCCGCCTCGACGTAGTGGAGACGGACGCCGTTGACGATTATCCCGTCGTGGGTCATGTCGGGCATACACTGTCCACAGACGGGAGTTTCGTGGATAAGCGTTGACGTGCAATCGTGTCCGAACCGGAGTCAGTCGAAAATTCGTTCGAGGTAGTCGTCCATGTCGCGGGCGAGCGAACACGCACCGGGTCGAATCCAAAAGTAACTGTAGATGACGCCGTTGTCCTCGCCGCCTCCGGTTACCCGGTGTCGCCACTCGTCGCGGGTTTCGTCGGCCACGAGGTGGAAGAAGTGACGGCGATAGGCCTTCGGCTTCTCGTGATGGTTCCACACGTCCGTCGAGAGCGGACGAATGGACGAGAATTCGGTCAAGCCGCTTTCCTCTCGCACTTCGCGGACGACTGCTTCACTGGGAGCTTCCCCCTCCTCGATGGTCCCTTTTGGAACCTGCACGCCAACGTCCTCGTTGGCGTGTTCGAAGACGAGCAGTTGACGGGTCTGCGCGGCCTTGCGGGTGATATACGCGTAGGCCTTTTCTTCGGTTACGGGTCGGTCGATCACGGGTACGATTACAAAACGACGAGCGGGGGTGTAAGCATTATTTCAATTAATTGTCTCATATGGCGATGGACATCCCCATCCTCGACGGGGTGGAAGCCCGACGACGTGAACTGAAACTGTGTCGAATTGCAAAGATACCGAGAAAAATGGGGCGGTCGATTCGTGATTCCTTACGGCCACAGGGCCGTGTCCGTGTAGTTCACGAATTCGGTGATGTGGCCGTCGTGTAACTCCGTGACGTGCGCGAAGGGGCTCTCGATTCGCTCGCCAGCCTGGGTCGTGCAATGGAACGTTCCCTCGACGACGACCGTATCACCGCTATCGACGAATCGCTCCGGTTCGACTTGGAACGTCTCGAATTCCTCCATCGCTCCCTCGAAGACGTTCTCTCGCACCGCGTCGGGTCCGTGGTACGTCCCGCCGAAGAAGGACCCCTCCGGTTCGGTCCACTCGATGTCGTCGGCCATCGTGGCCAGCGCGGATTCGATATCACCCGCGTTAAACGATTCGTATACCGTCTCCACGGTTTCGACGTTGCTCTGTCGTGCAGATGCCATTGGTTCCCACCCGATTGACCCTACGTTCCGCACGAGGATATAGCTCTCTACGACCGTTCTGACCGAACGAGAGTTCACCGAGCGAACGGGCGGTTCCTCTCGATTTGACGGGGTATCCCTGCTCACGAAAGTGGCCGAAACCACACAGCCGTCAGCAACAGCGCGAGGAAAACGTACGACCCCCGAATGAGCAACATCGTGGCGAGTTCCGGACCGCTTCGATACGCGATACCGGCCACGACGCCGAACGCCACCACCGCGAGGGCTGAACTCGGCGGGAACACGTGTGCTACGGATAAGCCGAGCACGCAGAGCAGAGCGAACAGGATGAGTCCGTAGGCGGTCGTTCGGGCACGATTTTGCCCGAGGACGACGGCGACGGTCCGCTTCGAGATGGAGCGGTCGTACTCGTAATCCTGCGCGTCGTCGATGACTTTCACGCCCGAGAGCAGGACGAGGAAGACGAACCCGAACGCGAGGGCGACGGCCGAGAGGGTTCCCGTCTGAACGTAGTAGCCGCCGAGAATCGAGAGCGCGATGCCGAGCGGATAGCCCGTCGTCGTCGTGACGGGGTTCGTGTCGAGTTGTGGCGCGTGGAGGTAGCCGATACACCACGTCGGGAGGGTGATGAGCACCGCACCGACGCCGATGGTCACCCAGAGTCCCGCGAGACAGGCCACGAAGAGGATAGCCGCGCCGACGAGCAGGAGTTTACACCCGTTCGCCGTGAGCGGGTGGTCGTCGTCCTCACCCCTGATGTAGAAATCGACGTAGCCGTCCTTGACGTGGGCCGTGTAGACGGCCGCGAAGATGGCGACCATGTGGAGCCCGCCGGTCAGCGAGCGAAAACTGCCCGGCCAACATGCTCCCGAACCACGAGGCGGCGATGGGCGGAAGCATGAACACCGGATGCACTTGGGAGGTGACTGCGCGTGCGGCGGGAACCACGCCGGAACCGTGGCGTGAGATGGGCATCGAATCGAATCACGACGGCACGGATGATAAAGTCACAGGCCAAAAGAGTCGGAAAATTCAGCGAACCGCGTCCGCCGCCTCGCCCATGATTTCGAGCGCGGCCTCGATTTCCTCGATGCTCGTCGCGTAGGAGATACGGGCGTAGCCCGCACCGTGCTCGCCGAACGCTTCGCCGGGGACGACGACGACGCCACGTTCCAGAACCTCGTCCACGAAGCCCTCGGGGACTTTCGGCATGGCGTAAAACGCACCCTGCGGTGTCGGTGTTTCCAGTCCGATGTCGTTCAAGCCGTCGAGAAGGATGTCACGCCGTTCCTCGAACGATTCGGCCATCTCCTCGACGGTGTCCTGCGGGCCGCTCAGCGCGCCGAGTGCGGCGAACTGCGCCGGGGCGCTCGCACAGGCCTGCACGTACTGGTGAACGCGGAGCATGCGCTCGATTCGGCGCTCGCTCCCCGCGACCCAGCCGAGTCGCCACCCGGTCATCGAGTACGTCTTCGAGCAGGCGTTGACGACGACGACGTTGTCCGTCTCGGCGAACTGCATCGGCGAGTAATGTTCGCCCTCGAAGACGATGTGTTCGTACACCTCGTCCGTGATGCAGAGTACGTCGTGTTCGTCCGCGATGCGGGCGAACTCGCGCACGTCTTCCTCGCTGGACACCGCACCGGTCGGGTTGCCGGGGCTGTTGATGATGAACGCAGCGGTGTCCTCCGTGATGTTCTCCTCGATGACCGCGGGGTCGATGGTCAAATCCTCTCGCACGGGAACGGGTTTCGGCGTCCCACCCGCGAGGTGGGTCAGCGCGTCGTACGCGACGAACCCGGGGTCGGGAAAGATGACTTCCTCACCCGCGCTGACGTGCGCTTCGAGGGCGATGTGGAGCGCCTCGCTCCCGCCCGCCGTGGCGATGATGTTCTCCGGGGAGACCTCGAAGTCGTTGTCGCGTTCGTGTTTCGCGCTGATGGCCTCCCGAAGCTGGGGAATTCCCTTGTTCGACGTGTAGGCGTCCGTCGCACCAGATTCGATGGCTTCGAGCGCGGCCTCGCGCGCGTGGTCCGGTGTCGGGAAGTCCGGTTGTCCGAGTCCGAGATTGATCGCGTCCTCACCTGCGGCTTCGAACACCTTTCGAATCCCGCTTATCGATACGTGTTCGACCCTGTCCGAAAAGCCAGTCATACACCGAAACCGACGAAACCGACCCCGATAATTCTTCGCCCCGATTACTCGACCTGTGCACGGAGCGCGTCGAGATGGTCGTCGATAATCGAGAGGGCCGCGTCGGCGTCCATGTAGCCGTTGTCGTACTCGCTGTACACCTTGTCCACGTCGCGGAAGAACTGGTCCAAATCTACGTTATCCGTATCGCTCATGGTTCGGGAAAAGCCGTTCGCACGCAAAAACGTCGTGGTTGCATTTCACACCGGGCGGGACGAAGATGGGAATGATTCAGTCGCTATGTAACTCTGTCCCGGAACATAATCGATTTGGGACTCTTATGGGATGGGAGTGACAACTATACATCACTAATTTCTACATAAGTAAAATTTAATATGTAGTACCTTGTTTCTCAGGATTGCTATGTCACGAAAATTCGGACGGCGGTCGATCCTCAAATCGCTCGGGACGGCAGCCACGGCAACGTCGGCGTCGCGGCACTGAGTGGTTCGGCGGCCGCATTCACTGACGGCGAGCAGGTCGCCGCGACCACGGCACTGAACACGCGGAAACAACCCGGCACGGACCAACCCATCGTCGCCACGGTAAACGATGGCGAAGTCGGCGAAATCATGAACGGCCCCATCGACAAGGGCGGCTACACCTGGTGGGGCGTCCACTGGCTCGACCGAAACGTCTGGGGCTGGTCCGTCGAACGGTACCTCCAATCCACGTCCGGCGGCGGTAGCGGCAGTGCGGACTTGGTGTGGCCGATGTCCGGCTACATCACCTCGCCGTACGGCCAGCGCAGCAGCGGCTTCCACAACGGCGTGGACATCGGTCACAACGGCGTCATCGGCACGCCGATTTACGCGGCACGGGGCGGAACCGCGTACACGGCCTACGACGCCGGCGGGCTACGGGAACTTCGTCTACATCAACCACGAGAACGGCTACCGGACCGAGTACGGCCACGTCAACAGCTTCGCCATCTCGGACGGTCAGCAGGTCAGCCAAGGTCAGCATATCGCCGGGATGGGCGAGGACGGCAACGCGACCGGCCCGCACGTCCACTTCGAAATTCAGAACGGCAGTAACCACTACTACATCCCCAGCAGCGACGGCGAGAACGTCACCGCCGGAACCGCCATCCCGTACGACTACAGCGGCTTCTGAATCGTTCCGCGACCATCGCGGTGGATTTTTATCGTCGAAATCGAAGGTTCTCCAGCGGCGTCTACGCCGCCTGTATCGTTTTAACGCCGGAAACGACCAGCAGAAGACAGACCACACCAGCTCCCCACGTCGCAAGCTTGGTCGGATTGAGCGCCAACACCATCACCGTAAACCCGACGCCGACGACGCCAGCGAACAGGGCCGCGTGGCCGAATAGACGCAGAATCACATTGCTCATTGAGTTTCTGTATTCCGTCTATCCTCTCCACCGAGATATAATTTCTCGATTTCCCTCCACCGACACGACTGCCGAAAACATGCATATACACGACCGCCAGAAATCAGCAATCGACACGCCCGCCAGTCCCTAACACTCTCTCCGGAAAATCGAAGATTTTCCGGGCCGACGACCCCACCGATGTCACGCGACGGACTCGCAAAGCGAGGTCCGTCTGAACGCGAAGTGAGAGGATGACGACGGTTTTTGATCGACCTTTTACCAGGGAGCCAGACAGAAACCAGCGCCGACTGTTGTACTGGTTTCTGCTCCTGCGACCGTCAGCAAAAGGTCGTGCTCATTGGAACATTCTCAGTGGTTGTGCCTGCGAACTCTCGGCCTCCTCGGTCTCCTGCATGCGCTGGGCGAACTGCTCTTTCTGTTCGCGGATTTCCTCGGCGCTCTCCACCAACTCCTCGGTGTTCACTTCGATACCGGCGATGGGGTCGATGCCCTTTTCGAGGAGGATGCGGGCCGCTTCGGGGTCGGGGAACTGCGGGTCCGACTGGACGATGAGACCGATTGCGTCGACGCTGCGTCCTGCTGGCGCGGTGGAGGAGCGCGCCGGTCGGGCCGCTGATTGCACCCATCTCCGTCGGGAAACGCGATGTCGTACTCGTCCAGTAGTTGGGCCATGTCGCCTGTTGCGGTGCCGTACAGTTCGGGAACTTGTCCCGGCCTGCTTCTGGTGTGGCAAGCCGCTCAGGTAGAGCGGCGTCACGTCGTTGGATTCGACCCACGCGGTGACGCATTCGGCGAACTGCGGTGCGGCGTCCGACGAGATGGGAACGTCGCTTCGCAGTGCGAGCAGATCCCGCTCCTCGTCGGCGTACAGGCGAACGGGCGGAAGGAGGTCGGGAGTTCCGTCCTCGTAGATGGCGATTTGCGGGATTCCGTCGCAGTCCACCGCCGCGTAGTAGGTCATGTCAAACTGCTCGATGAGGTGGTCCGTGGCGATTTTGCCGACCAGTCCGAGTCCGGGGAGCCCTTCGACCAACGTCGGTTCGTCGAGTTCGATATCGTCCGCGACGACGGCGATGTTCGTCATACCGTTCGATTCGAACCGACTCGTCTTAACAACGAGGGCACCGGAAGGGATAGAGCAAACGGGAGACATCGGACGCCGACGCTCCGAAACCCACAAACACCTCTCGCTCGCATACCCGAACAATGGACGCACTGGAGCGCTACGAACCCATCCTCGACGATTTCGAGGCGTTTCTCGCGGCGTGCGAGCGCCCGCTACCCTCGGTCGTCAGGGTCAATCGCATCAAAGCGACCCGAGAGCAGGTAACGCGGGCGTTCGACGAGGGCGACGTCGAATGGTCACCGCGCGAGTGGAACGAGAACGTACTGGGAATCGAAGGGAAACCCGGCAACACGTGGCCCTCGTTTCACGGGTGGACGCACGGACAAGAGGAAGTCTCCTCGATTCCGGCGTTCGTCCTCGACCCCGAACCCGGCCAACGCGTGTTGGACGCCTGTGCCGCGCCGGGGAGCAAGACGACGCAACTCGCCGCGCTGATGGACGACGAGGGGTTGGTCGTGGCCAACGACAGCAACCTCGGCCGGCTGTCGGCGCTCCGGTTCAACACCGAGCGACTCGGCGTCACTTGCGCCGCCGTGACGAATCAGGACGCGCGGAACTTCTCGCTCAAACCGTTCGGGCTTGCGGCGTTCGACGCGGCGCTCGTGGACGTTCCGTGTTCCTGCGAGGGGACGATTCGAAAGAACCCCACCGCGCTGGACGATTGGAGTCTCGACCACATCGAAGGCGTCGCCGGCGTGCAGAAGGGAATCCTGCGCCGGGCGATACAGGCCACGCGCGAAGGTGGGTTCGTGGTGTACTCCACCTGCACGTTCGCCCCGGAGGAGAACGAGGCCGTTCTGGATTACGTCCTTTCCCGCGAGGACTGCCGACTGGTCGAGTACGACATCGGCCTGCAGTCGGAACCCGGACTCACCGAGTGGCAGGGTGATGAGTTCGACGAGAGCATTCGGAAGGCGAAACGATTCTACCCGCACCACAACGACACGGGCGGGTTTTTCTGTGCGAAACTGGAGGTGGGACAATGAGCGACGACGGGAGCGACGACGGGAAATCGAACTGGCGTCCAACGACGGCCAGCGGTTCGACCGCCTGCCGGAAACGGAAGCGGACCGCGAGGTTTCCGGTCGCGTGAGCAGGACGGAAGTGCTCGACTGGTGGGAGGAGCGGTTCGGAATCCCGCCGGAGACGTTCGGGGATGCCTCGTTCTGGGAGAAGGGGAAGGGCAAAATCTGGATACTCGACGGCGACTTGGAATCCCCGGTTCACATCGAAGCGCTCGGGATGACGTTCCTCCGCACGCGACAGCGACACTGGAAACCGACGACGAACGCCGCACAGCGGTTCGGTCGCCACGCGACGAAAAACATCATCGAACTCGACGGCGAGCAGGCCCGTCGGTTCGCCCGCGGCGAGGACCAAGAACTCGATTGGGGTGGCGATTGGGGGTATCTCATCGCCGCACACGAAATCGCAGGCGAAATCGAACCGCTCGGCGTCGGCCTGTACCTTCACGGCGAACTCCAATCGCTCGTACCGCAGGGACGGCAACGGGACCTCTGAATTCGATTCGTCAGTCGGCGCGGTCGAGTTCCTTCTCGGCTTTCGTTTCGGCCCGTTTGATGCCGTCGGCAATCGTCTCCCGTTCGAAGTAGAGCAGTTCGATGGCCAGCACGGCAATCGTGACGGCGAGGACGACGTAGAACGTCCCCGGTTCGGCCGACCAGAGGTGCCACACCAGGAGGACGAAGAACACGGCGGTGCCGAGAACACCGACCGCGGGCCATATCGGTGTGATTTCGTCGTTGTCGCGCTCGCGGAACGCGAGATAGCTCATCGCGCCGAACACGACCATGAACGCGAGCGACCCGAAGGAGGTGATGCCGTCGAGACTTCCGTACGCGGTGAAGGCGGCCGCCAGCACCCCGAGAATGATGACCGTTTTCGACGGTGCACCGTCGGCATCGACCCGGCCCGCCCTATCCGGGAGCAGTCCGTCGCGTATCATTCCCTTCGCGAAGTTGGCCGAGGAGAACAGCGTTCCGTTGATGGCGCTCCCGGTCGAGAGGATGGCGGCGATGGAGATAACGACGAAGCCAGCGTGGCCGACTATCGGTTGTACCGCGTTGGCGAGCGCACGCTCGGGATGGGCTTTGATGACGTGTTGTGAGGCCAAACTCGTCACGACGATTGCGATGAGTCCGTCGATGAGGATGGTGATGAGAATCGAGTAGTAGATGGCTTTCGGGAGGTTCTTCGAGGGATTCTTGATGCTGTCCTGGTCGTATATCAGGAGTTGCCACCCTTGGAAGGAGACGAACGAGAGCGCCGTCGCCATGACGACGGGTGAAACCTTCGCGATGGTCGAAGCACCGAACGCGAGCTTGCTGTTGTCGAACCCGTACCACACGCCGAGACCGATGAACGCCAACAAAATCGTCACTTTCACGCCGACGAGCAGTTCCTCGGAGGACCCCGTCGCTCGTGCGCCGAGAACGTTGAGCGCGATGAAAATACCGACCGCGATAACGGAGTACAGCGGGCGGATGAGCCCTTCGCCCAACGGGATGGCGTGGACGACGCTCGATGGCGTCAGGGCGACGGCGAAGCTACCGAACGCGTAGGCGTACATCGCCATCGCGCCGACGTAGCCGACCAACAGCGTCCATCCGACCATCCCAGCCACGTTGCTGTTGCCGAGGTACTCTTCGAGTTGGGAGACCGACCCGCCCCGTCGTTCGCCGATTTCGTTCAGTTTGATGTACGAGTAGGCCGCACACATGGAAACCAAACAGGCGAGCGTGAACGCGAGCCACGAGGCGCTCCCCGCAATCGTCGCCACGATGCCGAGGACGGCGAACACGCCGCCGCCAATCATTCCACCCACCGAGATTGAAATCGCTCCCCAGAAGCCCAACTTCCCGTCACTACTATCCGTCATATCGGAAAATATGGATTGCAAATATCTATTGTTTTGGGCCGTTGGTACAAACAGTCGATGCCAGACCGTTACTCGTCCCGAGCGCGAATCACACCGCCGCTTAGCCCCTCCCATTCGACCGCGTAGCCGAGTTCCGAGAGGAGTGCGCTGTCGTCTTCGATACCCCGCTCGGTGAACGTCGATTTCGCGTCCGAGTAGGCCATGCCGTCCTCGATTTCATCCCCGATGTCGGCGAGGGTGTCGGGACGAAGCAACGTCCTGCCGACCTGTCGGTGCTCGGGGAACGATTTCCCTTCGAGTGCGTCCTCGCTGACACCGTGTTCGTCGGCGAGGTCGGCGAGCGAAATCACGTCCGCGTCCGGGACGAGTTCGTCGGGCAGTGCATCGACGCTCTCGGCCACGAGTTGCCGTTCGTACCGCCGAAGCGCGTCACGGACGTCCTTGAGCCGAATCGACCCCGAGTACGGAATCGCGCGATGGTCACGGGCAGTGATTTCCTCGCCGACGCCGAGGGTTTCGTCCACCGCGACGAGCAGTTGCACGTCGTCCACGGCGTCCAACTGCGAGAGTTTCTTCGCGACGTATTCGGGCGTCCAAAAGCCCATGATTTCGAAGAACACCCGAAAGTCGGCGTGTCGATAATCGAAGGCGAAGTCGGGAATCATCACGCGTGCGCCCGCTTCGAGGGGTTCGGGTTCCCGTACGAGGTCCCAATCCAAATCGAGCGCTTCGAATCGGGTTGCGAACTCCCGCTCCACTTCGCTGTCGAACGTAACGTCGGCGATGGGTTCCGTTCCGGGCGGACGGACGGGGTCAGCATCGGAGAGCACGAGTTCGCGCTCGGTTCCGTAGTCGTCTATCGTTGCCACGAGTCGCCACTCGTCGGCCTTGACCACGGTTCGAAGCAGACGAGCGAACCGCGTTCCGTATCGTCGCGTCGAACGAAAGAGCGCGTCCGGGCCGGTGACGATGACTTCCCGTCCGGCGTCCGTCTTGTGGATTTCGTACATCAGCCGAAGTCGCTTGACCGCCGAAACGAGCGCTCGGGGGTCGGACGTTCGAATCCGGAGTTCAGTCGCGTCGAACAGCGCGGTTTGGGCGAGTGAAACGTTGTACTGTGCGAGGAGTTCGTCGGGGCCCCACCGCGAGTCGAACGCGACGAGCGGTTGGCGTTCTTCGAGGTCTGCGTACAGCGATTCGGCGACATCGTCCGGCGTCACGTCGAGGCGGTCCGCCGCGCGGCGGAGCGCCGTTTCCCGCTCCTCTTCGGTGGCGACGCCGACAGCCTCCCCTGCTTCGAACGCGATGGCTCGGGCACGTTCGGGCGGAACGGCGGCGCGGGGTTCGAACGTCGCCTCGCGTTCGAGGAGTTTGGCGAACCCGCGAACGAGTTTGAAATCGGGTGCGTCGGTTTCGAGGTCCGAAAGCGCGGAGCCGAGTTGGGCGTGGGACTCGCCGACGTGGCCTTGATACGTGCCGAGGACACGCGCCGCAATGGGTCGGTGTTCACGGCCGGCGAACTGCGGATGGTAGCCTCCCCCGGCGCGGGACACCCGGAGCAGGTCTTTCGTAAGCACGGCGGGAGATACGCATCTCGAATACAAAAGAAGTCGGAATAAGAAGATTCATTCCAACTGCTACAATGGGTATGGAGTATGCGCAGACGAGAAGCTCTCCAACAGGTCGGTCTCGTTGTCTCTCTCGCTTCGACGAGCGGTTGTGCTGCCATCCTCGGTGGTCGTGGGAATAACAAGGATGACGGGGATAGCGTTCGTTCAGGGCACTTAGAAAGTCTCGGCCTTCGACCCACGAAGGGCAAGAACGGAAACCTCGTCGTCGTCGTTACGGTGAAGAACAAGGGGAAGAAAAAGGAGTCCACCGACCTCAGAGTAACGGTAAGCAGTAACGGTGCCGTACACGAACGAACGCCCACTATTTCCGTTTCGGCAGGAGAAACGAAGGACATCAAAGTTTCGTTCGAGATGAGCTACGAGAAGTACAGTAGCGCGAAAAGCAGTATCTCCATCGACCTGAAGTAACTAGGCACGAGTCAGACGAAGATAGCTATCAGAAACACCTTCTTGACGAGTATCTCGACGACGACCTCCTTCATGGCGAGCGACTGTACCCACCCATCGCTCCCGTATCGAACGGTCACCGGGAGTTCTTCGAGGTCGTACACGTCGCGGTCGTCGTCCAAATCGTAGCCGATTCGCGTCGAATCGGCCGTCCAATCGAAGTCGGGCCAGAGGCTGACTTCCGTCTCGCTCTTTTTGTTTCGCGGTCAGCAGTTCGTATTCCGTGGTTGATAGGTGGTCGTCCGTCATCATCGGTCTCCGGTCGAAGAGAAGTCAGGGACGACCCTGTGAGCCATGTCAGAGGGGGAAGGGTCGTCCCCATTCGTGAAGAGGAAACCTGAGATATTGAGTACTTTCAAAATATTATCAAATATATGGAAACAATCGATAGTATAGAAACAAACAATACTATCCTGACCGATGGACGAAAACCTATCGTCGGCGATTCGCGACGCGAACTTCCGCCGTCTCCTCGGTGACGACTTCGTACAGAATCGCGCGGCCGCCGTCATCTTTCGCGCGGAGGATTCGCCCGAGGCGTTGGGTAAACTCGCGTTCGCTCCCGCTTCCAGAGAGGACGACGGCGACGTTGGCGTCGGGAACGTCTACCCCTTCGTCCAACACGTTCGACGTGATAACGCGCGAGTAGTCCCCGCGCCGAAAGCGGTCGAGAACCTCCCGGCGTTCGGGGGCGGACGTTTGGTGGGTGATGGCGGGGATGAGAAATCGCTCGGAGAGGCGGTAGACGAGGTCGTTGTGTGCGGTGAAGACGATGATTCGGTCGTCCCGGTGGTTGTCGAGGATTTCGGCGAGGGTGGTGACTTTCGCCTCGCTGTTCATCATGATGTCACGCGCGCGTTGCTTGGCGAGGAGCGCCTCGCGGGCTTTCGGGTCGCTTCCCGACCGTTTGACGAGTTCCTGATAGTCGCTCCCGCTCCGCATCTGGATGGACGAACTGGCCAGATAATCGGTGAACACGCCCTGTGCCTGCTCGTATCGGTCGCGTTCCTCGGGCGTGAGTTCGACGGTCATTCGTTTTACGTCGTACGGCGCGAGGTGTGTCCCGGCGAGTTCGTCCACGTCGATGTCGAAGACTTTCGACCCGACGAGGTCGCTCACGACTTCGTGTGCGCCGTCCGGTCGTTCGAACGTCGCGGTCAGCCCCATTCTGGCGGGGGCGGCGAGCAGGCGGGCGATTTCGCGGTACCCTTCGCCGCCGAGGTGGTGTACTTCGTCGAAGATCACGAGGCCGAATCGGTCGCCGATGTCATCCGCACGGAGATACGCCGAATCGTACGTCGAGACGGTGAGCCCCTCAACGTTCTGTTCGCCGCCACCGAGTTGGCCGATGGGAACGTCGAACTCGGTTTCGAGGATACGCCGCCACTGTGTGAGCAAATCGATGGTCGGGACGACGACGAGCGTCGCTGTCTGACAGCGTTCGAGGGCCTTTATGCCGATGACGGTTTTTCCGCTTCCCGTCGGCAGTTCGAGGACCCCCCGTCGTCCCGCCCCATCCCACGAATCGAGCGCGTCCTCCTGATAGTCCCGTAGTTCGTAAGCGGAGTAGAGCGGCGGCAATTCGGGAAGGTCGAGAACGGTGTCCGCGAGAGAGAGTCCGTGTTCCGTACAATAATTCCGGATGGCGGCGTAGCGGAAGGCGGGGGCACGACGCGTCTTCGAGCGCGGGTCGGATTCTGTGTACGGGATTTCGCGCTCGGCTTCGACGCGGAGCGTACCGTTCTCGAAGGAGAGGGTCACGTCAGCCACATCGAACGTGGGGAGGCTGAAGCCTAAAAGGTGCCGAGGCTGGCTTGCAGGCTTCGGTCGGTCGCGCCGGCTTCGAGTTCGTAGCCGACGAGGTTCCGCATGTCCGTCGCGTACGCCGTCCCGGTACGTTCGAGGACGAGGACGCGGCCCTGCGTTCCGAGGACGGTGCCGCTGGCGAGGGTTTCGCTGAACGGGTGCCGATTCCAGTTCGAAGCCGTAGTCGAACTCGAACGTTTCGAGCGGGTCGAATCCGGAGAGGGCCTCCTGCCACGCCGCATCGTCCACGGTCCGATTGAGGGTTCGAATCTTCGCCGGAACGCGGACGCGGTCGGTGAACGTGTCGGCGATTTCGGCCTCGCGTTCGCGGGCGATTCGACCGTCCTTCACGGTGACGAGGTGGGCGGCGCGGTCCGCCCCCTGTTCTCGCAACCGGGTCCGTAGTCGCCAGTCACGCGTGACGCCGACTTTGAACGTCGTCGGCGCGAACGCGGCGAGATAGATGGCGTGGTCCTCGAAGCAGTCCATCTCTGCCTTGAGACAGGTGCCGGTACAGCGAGCACACACCCACGTGCTGGTGTGGACGTCGCAGTACGGAGCGTCGGGACGAGGACACGGAACGTGCGTCGTGCCGTCGAACGTCCCCGCACAGTGTCTCTCCCCGAGCGTGTATTCGAGTTCGTTCCCGCGTTCGAGCGTCTCGCGCGAGATGGTCTCGCCGTCGCTCACCAGCAGAGCTGGTGGTTCGTCCCCTGATGCGCCAGTCTCGTAGCCGACGATTTGCACAGTCGAGGTTGGGTTCCACCGGATAAAAGCCGTGCCGTTCGACACGATTGGCGGACGTGTAGACGTGTTGATTTGTCTAAAGTAAGTAGTTAAAATTGAATGATTTTGGGATATTTGAAAGGATGGATAATACTTTAATAACTCTCTATCGTACGGGTGTGGTGTGTCGGACCATGACGAGGACGATTCCGAGCAGGATACCGTCGAGGTGAACGTCGGATACGAGGGTGGAGGCGGCAAGCAAGCGGCGTTGGACGCCGCAGTGGCCGTCGTTCGGGAGTTCGAGTCGCTCGACGTCGTAACGGTTCGAATTCCGCAAGCGAAGTGGGAGGAACTCGACGCCCATCCCGAGATACGCTACATCGAGAAAAACGCACAATCCGGGGCGTAATGGATATCAGTTCGGTAACGAGCGAACGGTTTGTTGAGTGGAATTTACGATCTTATTTTCATTAATTCTAGTAGTAAATTATATTAGTACATGGTTTATTGGTATATATGGCATGGCAAGGAAAGCCAATGGCGTATCACGGCGTAATATTCTCAAAATAACCGGCGGCTCGCTGGCGGCGGCCGGTGCGACCGGATTTACGGCGGCAAAACCGACGGACAAGGTGGAGGTCAACGTCGGGTTCAAGAGCGCACGTGGGCGTGCGATGACCCGCGACAGTGCCGAGGACGTCGTCCGGGAGTTCGACTCCATCGACGCGATGACGATTCGCGTGCCCAAGCGGGCGGCGACGGCGCTCGAAAAGAACCCTCACATTCGCTACGTCGAGGAGAACGGGACGATGCAGGCACTCAGCCAAACCCTCCCGTGGGGTATCGACCGCGTGGACGCCGACGTCGCACACGACAACGGCGACACGGGTGCGGGTGCCGACATCGCCATCATCGACACGGGTATCGACTCGGACCATCCTGACCTGCAAGCCAACATCGGCTCGGGGAAGGCGTTCGTCAAGTGCCGAGGCGGCAAGAAGACGTGCCGGTACGACTGGGACGACGACAACGAACACGGCACCCACTGTTCGGGCATCGCGGACGCTATCGACAACAGCCAAGGTGTCGTCGGTGTTTCGACGCAAGCGACGCTTCATGCCGTCAAAGTGCTCAACTCGCGTGGGAGCGGGTCGTACTCCGACATCGCGGCCGGAATCGAGTACGTCGCCAACCAAGGCTGGGACGTGGGCAGCATGAGTCTCGGTGGCTCGTCCGGCTCCGCGACGCTCCGAGACGCGTGTCAGTACGCCGTGGACAACGGCGTCTTCCTCGTCGCGGCGGCGGGCAACAGCGGCCCGTGCTCGGACTGCGTCGGCTACCCGGCGAAGTATCCCGAGGTCATGGCCGTGAGCTCGACCAACTCCTCGGACGGCCTGTCGTACTTCTCCAGCACTGGACCCGAAGTCGAAATCGCCGCACCCGGAAGCAACATCTACTCCACCGTCCCCGGTGGTTACGACACCCTCTCGGGAACGTCGATGGCGACCCCGCACGTCGCGGGAACCGCAGGCCAGTTGATGGCCAACGGAGCATCGAACACACAGGCACGAGACACCATCAAGCAGACCGCCGAGGATATCGGCCTGGCGAGCAACGAGAGCGGAGCGGGACTGCTCGACACGGCAGCCGCGCTCGGTCTCGACTCCAGCGACAACTAACCGTTCGCCGGTCCGGGGGAGATTCCGTTCTTTATTCTCGCCATTCTCTATCAGAGGATTCAAAATTATTATCTCTATACAAATTACTTATACTAAGTTAAAGAGTTAATCTTTTAAACCTATGTTGCATTCTCACATATGGTATGGCAAGGAAAGGCAATGGCGTATCACGACGTAATATTCTCAAAATAACCGGCGGCTCGCTGGCGGCGGCCGGCGCGACCGGTCTGGCATCGGCGAAGCCGACGGACAAGGTGGAGGTCAACGTCGGGTTCAAGAGCGCACGTGGACGTGCGATGACCCGGGACAGTGCGGAAGACGTCGTTCGGGAGTTCAACTCCATCGACGCGATGACGATTCGCGTGCCAAAGCGGGCGGCGACGGCGCTCGAAAAGAACCCCCACATCCGCTACGTCGAACACAACGGCACGATGGAAGCGCTCAGCCAAACGACGCCGTGGGGCGTCGACCGGGTGGATGCCGACGTCGCACACGACAACGGCGATACGGGCGCGGGTGCCGACATCGCCATCGTCGATACCGGTATCGACGACGACCACCCCGACCTACAGGGGAACATCGGTGCCGGAAAGTCGTTCGTCACCTGTGGCAGTGGCGGCTACACCGGGAACTGTCTCTTCTACGGCAACAGCAACTCCTGTAACGACTCGTGGTCCGACGATAACAACCACGGTACCCACTGTTCCGGTATCGCGAACGCCGTGGACAACAGCCAAGGCGTCGTCGGCGTTTCGACGCAGGCGACGCTTCACGCCGTCAAGGTGCTCGACTGCTCCGGTAGCGGGACGTTCTCCGACATCGCGGCCGGTGTCGAGTACGTCGCCGACCAAGGCTGGGACGTCGCCAGCATGAGCCTCGGTGGCTCGTCAAGTTCACAGACGCTCAAGGACGCGATTCAGTACGCGTACAACCACGACGTGGTTCTCGTGGCGGCGGCCGGAAACGACGGTCAGTGTACGGACTGTGTCGAGTACCCCGGTGCATACCCCGAGACCATCACCGTCGCGTCCTCGAACGAGAGCGACGGGCAGTCCTCGTTCTCCAGTCAGGGTCCGGAAGTCAACATCATCGCACCCGGCAGCAACATCAAATCGACCGTCCCCGGCGGGTACGACACCTACTCGGGAACGTCGATGGCGACCCCACACGTCGCCGGTGCCGTCGGACAACTCATCGCGCAGGGCTACTCGGCCCGCGACGCGGAGAGCCGAATCTCTGAACACGGCGGAGGACCTCGGCCTGTCCAGCAACGAGCAGGGTAGCGGTCTCCTCGACGTTGCGGCCGCGCTCGGACTCGACTCCAGCGACAACTGAGCAGGCGACCCAGCAGACGGTTCATCACCTGTTTCCATTCATCTTTTAAATCGAAGAGCGACGCCTCCGAGCGTCGGAGGACCCGGGTCAGCGGGTTCAGGACGTGACGGGGAAGCCAGGGACAACCTTTTCGAACTAGGACGACGAACGGGAAATAATGGCACTCGAAAGCGAGGTAACGGCGACACCGACGGACGGAACCGTCGAGTTCGAACTGCGGGTGAAAAACACCGACGCAGACCCGACGAACGTGACGTTCCGAAGCGGCCTCAAGGCCGATTTCGCCGTGCTCGACGACGACGCGGAGATATGGCGCGCGAGCGACGGAAAGATGTACACGCAGGCGCTCCAGAACGTCTCCTTCGACCCCGATGTCGAAAAGACCTACTCGGGCGGGTGGGCCGACGCGAAACCGGGCCAGTACACCGTCGTCGCGACGCTCGAAATCGTGGAAGAGGACGTGGAAGCGCGAACGAATTTCAGGGTCTAACCGACGGTACGGTCAGTTCTCCAGTTCGTCGTACAGTTGTTCCGCCGCCCGTCGAACCGCCTCGTCGCTGCTCTGGGAAGGGGTCCAACCGAGCGCGGACAGTTTCTCGATGGAGAGGCGCATTTTCGGTACGTCGCCCGTCCAACCTCGGTCGCCGCCGGTGTACTCGTACTCGGGGTCGAGGTCCATCACGTCGGCAACGATGTCCGCGATGGCGTTGACGGAAGTGGTCGTCCGCGTGCCGAGGTTGTAGGTGTTCATCGCCTTGTCGGCGTTCTCGACGACGTAGCGGATGCCTCGGTGCACTCGGTGACGTGCATGTAGGATTTCTCCTGAAGCCCGTTGCCGAGGATGGTCAGCACGTCCGGGTTTTCGTCCATTTTCTCCACGAAGTCCGGGACGACGCCCGCGCCGAATCGCGGGCCGACGATGTTGGCGAAACGGAAGTTCCAGACGGTGAAATCGTACGAGTGGGCGAACGTCGAGAGGAGCGCCTCCTCGGAGAGTTTCGCGGCCCCGTAGATGCTGATGGGTTCGAGCGGCGCGTAATCCTCGGGCGTCGGCATCGGTGCCTCGCCGTAGACCGTCGAGGAGGAGGTGAAGACGAAGTTACTCACCCCGACTTCGTCCATCCGTTCGAGGATGTTGTACGTCATCTCGCCGTTCTCCTCGAACTGCGGACGCGGGTCGTCCGTATTGACGTACTTGTCCGCCGCCGCGAAGTGGAAGACGGCGTCGAAATCACCGTCGATGACCTCGGCAACCGTCGATTCGTCCGTCAAGTCGGCCTGCACGAACTCGGCATCGTCGGGAATCGACGACTCGATTCCGTTGGAGAGGTCGTCCGCGACGACCACGTCGTTGTCCGCGACGAGGTCGTCGACCATCTGGGAACCAACCAGTCCGGCACCGCCGGTTACGAGGATTCGCTTTCCTGTAAGTTGCATGCTCGGTTGTGTGATTGTTTCCGGCAAGTGTGTTCCGGTCTCCTCCAATCCTCGTTTCGAAACCTCCTAACCCGTCCGAACACCATCCACGGGTATGCACGACGAACCGCCGGTCACGGTCGTCCGCCTCGGCCACCGACCCGGACGCGACGAGCGCATGACCACTCACGTCGGACTCACGGCCCGCGCGCTCGGGGCGGACGAGGTCGTCCTCCCCGACAACGCGGGACAGTCACGGGACACCATCCGCGACATCACCGACCGCTTCGGCGGACCGTTCGACGTCGAATGTTCCGGCCAGCCAGAAGGCCCTCATCCGAAACTGGGAGGGAAAAGTCGTCCACCTCACGATGTACGGCGAGCGCGTTCAGGACGTGGAAGGCGAGATTCGAGACGCCCACGCGGACGAACCGCTCCTCGTCGTCGTCGGCGCGGAGAAAGTCTCGTTCGACGTGTACGAGGCCGCCGACTGGAACGTCGGCGTGACGAACCAACCACACTCGGAAGTCGCCGGACTGGCCGTCTTCCTCGACCGACTGTTCGACGGCCGCGAACTCGACCGCGATTGGGAGGACGCCCAACAGCGCGTGATTCCGAAAGCGACCGGCAAGCAGGTCGAACCGCTCGACGAATAGCATCCCCGAACGGGGCGCCCGGACGGCGTCGTCCCGAGCGAGTAGACGATTCTATTTTCGCATCCGTTTGAGCCACGGTTTGACCGGGTTCAGCACCCTTAACCGTGCCCGACTGTTAGGAATGGTTCGATGGATTCTGCGATACGCATACGTGATCTCGAAAAGGAGTACGGGGAGGTACGGGCGCTCAAGGGAATCGACCTCGACGTGCCCGAGGGCTCGTTTTTCGGTTTGTTCGGACCGAACGGGGCGGGGAAGACGACGTTTATCAACATCCTCGTCGGACTGGTGAAGAAATCCGGCGGGACGGCGGAGGTGTTCGGCGCGGACGTGCAGGACGACTACCGCGAAGCACGCGACCGAATCGGCCTCGCGCCACAGGAGTTCAACGTGGACCGTTTCTTCCCGATTCGGGAAGTGCTCGAGCACAAGGCTGGCTACCACGGAATCCCGCGTTCGGAGGCGGGAGAGCGGGCCGACGACGTGCTCCGCCGGGTCGGCATCTACGACAAACGCGACACGCGCTTCGACTGGCTTTCGGGCGGGATGAAACGCCGGTTCGTCCTCGCGCGGGCGCTCATCACGGAACCGGACCTGCTCATTCTCGACGAACCGACGGCCGGGGTGGACGTGCAACTGCGCCACGACCTGTGGGACCTCATCATCGACCTCAACGAATCCGGCACGACGATTCTCCTCACCACTCACTACATCGAGGAGGCCGAACGCCTCTGTGACGAAGTCGCCATCCTCGATTCGGGGCGAATCGTCGAGGTGGCGAGTCCGGAAGAACTGATGGGCCGCGGACCGGACAAGGTCACGATTTCGCTCCGTAATCCGCCGGAGTCGGCACCACACCTTTCGGCCGGACGCGACAGAATCGAGGACATGGAGATGGCGGGCGACGAACTCGTCATCACGGCCCCGGAGGCCGGACTGCTCGCGCCGGAACTCGTCCGCGAACTCGACCGCAAGGGGTTCGAAATCGTCCACTTCGACATCTCGCGCACCTCGCTCGAAGAGGTGTTCGTGGAGATGACGCGGGCGAACGAGAGCACGGGTGGGAGAAACGAAGGGACGGACGAACCGGCCGACGAGATCCGGTTCGGAAATCGCCGCCGTGCCCGGGGTGACGAGCGTGCGTGAACATCGAGTTCGAACGTCAATCGAGACGGTCACCGGATTCATCACGCTGACCCGCCGCGAAATCCTGCGATTCCTTCGCCGACCACGGAACACGTTCGTTCCGCCGTTCGTCACGAACGTGCTGTACTTCTCCGTGTTCGGCGTCATCCTCGGCAGTCGCGTCGGGAAGATGGATTTCAGCGGGCATTCGGTGGACTACATCGTCTTCATCCTCCCCGGATTGGTCGTGCTGGGAGCCATCTCGAACGCCTTCGAGAACTCCTGTTTCTCCATCTTCCACGGCCGCTGGAATCGCTACATCGAGGAGACGCTGACCTCGCCGATGTCCTACTCGCGGATGGTCGCCTCCTACATCGTCTCCGGAGCGACGCGCGGGTTGCTCGTCGGCGCGCTCGTCGCCGTCCTCGGCGCGTTCTTCACGTCCGTCGGGGTCGCCCGGCCGTTCTACCTCGTCGCTTTCGGGCTCGTCATCACGCTCCTGTTTTCGAGTTTCGGCGTGGTTGGCGGCCTCTGGGCCGACGACTGGGACAACCTGACGATGATGAACCAGTTCATCGTCCGCCCGCTCGTCTTCTTCGGCGGCGTCTTCTACACCCTCGACAGCCTCCATTCCGACCTCTTCAGACCCTCACCATGCTCAATCCGATGGTCTACATGGTCGATGGCGTCCGCTACGGCTTCCTCGGCGCATCGGAGCTCGACCCCAACCTCTCGCTTGGGCGTCCTGACGGCGCTGACGGTGGTCGTGATGGCCATCGACGCGTACCTGTTCCGCCGGGGCTACGGACTGACGGAGTAGTTGCGGACTTACGGACCTATTCGACCTTTCTCGGGAACGTCAGCTGAAGCACGACGTGAAGTTCGCTACGCAGAGCAGTGTTACGGTTCGTCCGCAATTACAGTGCCGAGTGCGCGACGAAACCCTGCACGCCACGGGGTACGGACTGGGTGCAAGATACCAGACAAACCGTACTGCGCACGAGCCATCAGGCCCGAGAATAGCTAAATCCAGTCTGTTTCGAATTCTTCGACGACGTCACACTCGCGCCAACCACTTCTCGGGGTGGTCGAGTTCATCGTCGGTGGGGAGCTTGTCCGGACTGTCCCACACCCGAGTCGCCACCTCGACGCTCTCGGCCTCGACGACGTGTTCGAAGAAAGCCTTTCCGCGCTCGTACTGTCGGCGCTTCATTCCCAGGCCGAGCACGCGGCGCATGAGTTTCGAGAGGGGGTTCATTCCCTTCCGCCGTGCCTCGATTTTCTCGCGAAGGTCCTCGTACTCGTCGTCGAAGGCCTCGTCCATGAGGAGTTCGGCGTAGCCCTCGACGGCGGTCATGGCGGTGTCGAGTTCGCGGAACGCGTCGCGGTCCACCTCGCCGTGGGCGAGCGCTTCGATGCCGGTTTCCATCTCCGATTCGAGGTGGTCGAGAGCCACGGGGCCGCACCGAACTCGGCGGCGTGGGTGACTTCGTGGAAGGCTATCCAGCGGCGGAAGCGGTCGGGGTCCACCTCCAATTGCTCGGCGGTGCGGGAGATGTTCGGGTGGACGAAGTAGAGGGCGTGGTCGTCGCCTTCGGCGAGCAGGAGCGGGTCGTACTGCCCGAGGACGTTTTTGCCGAGGAGGGAGAGCATGAACGACATGGTTCCCGTGTTGACGACACGGGCGATGCCTGGGAGCACGTCGGGTCCGTACTCCTCGATGGGTTCCATCACGCGCTCGAACGTGGCGATGTTCGCGTCTATCCAGTGGTGACGGTTCTGAATTTCGACGGTGTTCGGAACGTCGAAGGCAACACCGGAGACTTCACGAACGCGGTTTCTGGCGTCGCGTACGTCGGTCGCATAGCCGTCCTGCTCTTCGGGAGAGAGGTCTATCGAGCCGGGGTCCGTCGCCGCCTTCGCCGCGTCGGCCACCGCCGTCCAATCGATGGGGCCGGTTCCGGATGCGCCGGTGACGGCACGGACGCTACGGTAAAGATTCACAGCGCTACGTTGGATTCGCGGCGACAAAATCCTTCTGACTACTCACTCCTTGTCGTCGCTTTCGCCACCGTGCGACCGCAACGACCGCGAGGAGGACGAAAAGCGGTACCAGCTTTCCGACCATCGACGGCGGCCCCTCGTCGCCTTCCCCGAACTCGCCGTGTTCGTGTTTGTGCTTTCCGTGCATGTGCTTCCCGTGTTTGCCATGCTTCCCGGGTCCGTGTTCGTGCTTCTTTCGACCGAACATCCTCGACGATTCCTTCTCGCCCGTGTTGAGCGTGAAGTTCGGTTCGTGAAGGTGTAGTTCCAGAAACCCCATGCACCAGCTCTCAACGTTCATCGCCTTATCGATTCTGGACAACTGTCTCCCAATTGATATAAGACTGCTGTATTCGGGAGTTTGAAGACGGACCACCCCGCGTTCACCGATATGGACGAGAAACAACGCGGGTTTTTGGACACTTTGTTGACGACACCCAGTCCCTCCGGATTCGAGGTGGAAGGTCAACGCGTGTGGGTCGAGTACGTCTCCGAGTTTGCGGACGACGTTCGAACCGACGAGTACGGCAACGCCGTCGCCGTCGTGGAAGGGGAAGGACCGGAAATCGCCTTCGCGGGTCACGCCGACCAAATCGGCCTCATCGTCGCCGGAGTCGACGAGGACGGCTTCCTCCGAATCGATCGAATCGGCGGCACCGACCGGACCGTGACGAAAGGCCAGCACGTCGATATCCACACCGACGACGGCGTGGTCAACGGCGTCGTCGGCCAGCGAGCGATTCACCTCCGCGACCCTGAGGACGACGAGTTCGAGGACATCGTGGAACAGCACGTCGATATCGGCGCGGAGAGCGAGGAAGAAGCGAAGGAACTGGTCGATGTGGGCGACCCGATGACGTTCGACGCGACGGTCAAGGACTTGCGCGGGACGCGTATCGCCGGGCCGGGAATCGACAACCGCGTCGGCACGTGGGTTGCCGCCGAGGCGCTTTGCCGAGCGGCCGAACGCGACGTGGACGCGACGGTGTACGCCGTGAGTACGGTTCAAGAGGAACTCGGATTGCAAGGCGCGAAGATGGTCGGATTCGATTTGAACCCCGACGCTATCGTCGCCATCGACGTGACACACGCGATGGACAGCCCCGACGTGGACAAAGAAGAGCAGTTTTCCGACCTCACGACCGACCTCGGCGGCGGGCCGGTCGTCGCACGCGGGAGCGCGAACCACCCCGAGGTCGTCGCGGCGGTACGCGAGGCGGCGGATGAGGCCGGGATACCGGTCCAACTACAAGCCGCAGGGATTTACACGGGAACGGACGCTGATGCCTTCTTCACCGCCCGTGGCGGCACGCCGTCGCTCAACCTCGGGCTACCGAATCGCTACATGCACACCCCCGTCGAAGTCATCGACACGAACGACCTCGATGCGTCCGCCGACTTGCTCGCCGAGTTCGCGGCAGGGGCCAGCGGCCGCGACGGGTTCACAGTTGACATCTGAGACGAACTTCTTCACTTTCGTTCCGGTACGTTTATCAACACAAACACTGCGATTGTTGATATGAGCGGACGACCACTCGACGTTCTCGAAGCGTCGTTGAACACGGCAGTGACAGTACAGTTGAAAGGTGGGGAAGAATACACTGGGACGCTCACGGGCTACGACCAGCACATGAACCTCGTCATCGAAGACGAAGACACAACCATTATACGCGGCGATAACGTCGTTTCGATCACTCCATGACTGGTGCAGGAACTCCAAGCCAGGGCAAGAAGAACAAAACGACGCACGTGAAATGCCGCCGTTGCGGCGAGAAATCGTATCACGTGCGAAAAAGTGTTTGCTCGTCGTGCGGCTTCGGCAAATCGAGCAAACGGCGCGACTACGAGTGGCAGAGTCGAGCGGGCGACAACTAATCGCCTGCTGTTGATTTTCTCCCTCTCGATACTCATCTCGACGAGCCGACGGCTCGGTTTCTCCAATCGATATCCACACACGTGCATATTTCTTTGCTGATAACTGGGAAATTCGGCATGATAACGAGGGTTTTTACTACCGTCCCCCGCTACAGGTAGCCATGTCAAGTGGCCGGGATGGAGACCTCGGCGGACCGACCGAAAAATGTGGCGTCGTCGGCGCGTCACTCGCCGGTCGGGACGCGGCACGCCCCCTCTACTACTCGCTGTACGCCCTCCAGCATCGCGGGCAGGAGTCGGCAGGCATCGTCACACACGACGGGTTCCAACAACACGACCACGTCTCGATGGGCCTCGTCGGCGACGCCTTCGCCGAGGAGGATATCGACGACCTGAAAGGAAGCGCCGGTATCGGTCACGTCCGCTATCCGACCGCCGGAAGCGTGGACAAAAGCTGTGCTCAGCCATTCACCGTCTCGTTCAAGAGCGGGTCGCTCGCGCTCTCGCACAACGGGAACCTCGTCAACTCCGACGAGATTCGCGACGAACTCGCGGGGAAAGGCCACGCGTTCACCTCCGACGGCGACACGGAAGTCATCGCCCATGACCTCGCTCGTAACCTGCTCGAAGAGGACCTCGTGCGCGCGGTCAAGCGGACAATGAACCGAATTCACGGGTCGTACTCGCTCGCCATCATGCACGACGACACGGTGCTCGGCGTGCGCGACCCCGAAGGAAACCGCCCGCTCGTCATCGGAAAAGTCGATGACGGCTACGTCGTCGCCTCCGAATCGGCGGCCATCGACACCATCGACGGTGAACTCGTCCGCGACGTGCGTCCCGGCGAACTCGTCGTCCTGCAACCCGACGGGGAAGGATACGACACCTACCAACTCATCGAACCCGAAGGAACCGCCCACTGCTTTTTCGAGCACGTTTACTTCGCCCGCCCGGACAGCGTCATCGACGACAACCTCGTCTACGAAGTGCGACGCGAGTTGGGGCGAAAACTCTGGGAGGAAAGCGGCATCGAGAGCGACGTGGTGATGCCCGTTCCCGACTCCGGGCGCGCGTTCGCCTCCGGCTATGCGGAGGCCGCACAGGAGGACGGGTCGGGCGTCGAGTTCGCGGAAGGGCTGATGAAAAATCGCTATGTGGGCCGGACGTTCATCATGCCGACGCAGGACGAGCGCGAACGGGCGGTCCGTCTCAAACTCAACCCCATCAAATCCACCGTCGAGGGTCGCACCGTCACCATCATCGACGACAGCATCGTCCGGGGGACCACCTCGACGCAACTCGTTCAACTGCTCAAGGACTGCGGGGCCGAGGAAGTCCACATGCGAATCGGTGCCCCGCCCATCGTCGCACCTTGCTACATGGGTATCAACATGGCTACCCGCGAGGAACTCATCGCCTCGGACAAATCCGTCGAGGAGATTCGGGAAGCCATCTCGGCCGACAGTCTCGCCTACCTCTCGAAGGAAGCCATTGCCGGCGCGCTCGAAGTTTCACAGGCCGACCTCTGTCTCGGCTGTGTCACTGGAAGCTATCCGTACGACATCGACGACGAGGAGACCGACCGCGACGTGTCTCGCCCCGTCATCGAAGGTGTGAGTGACTGAGGCTCCGAAAGGACTGTAGCTTCGAAAAAAGACGAGTGTCGCTGTTTCGGTTCCGGCGAAACGTTCGAATCGGCGCTATTCTTCGTGTAACAGCCGCTCGATATCCGCCTCGTTCAGTACGTCGAGCAGGCTCGCTCCGTTCTCGTACTCGCGCCACTGCCGTGGCGTGAGGGAGGCCGCACCGCCGCGCGCTTCGAGTCGCTCCGCGAGCAGTTCGTCCAAATCGTCCGGGTCGTATCCCGGTATGGGCATGAAGAGGAAGTACGGGACGAGGATGGAAATATCGTGTGGCTAGTTCGGTTTCGTTTGCCACGTTAGCGTCCTAAAACACACGAATTACGCAGAATCTTCGAATCAATACACCACGTACAACAATGCGTAAACGACCACGCCAAGCGCGAAGGAGGTGAGCCACAACGACGCCGCGATTCGTCCCACGCGGGGGTGGTTCGTCTTCGGGAGTTCGCTCACGGGACGGGAGAGCGCGAGCAACAGCACGTAGTAGAGCAGCGGAATGCAAACCATGGCGAGAACCATGTGAATCGCCAGTATCGGCAGGTAGACGAACTGCTTGACAGTTTTTGGGCCGGGAAACTCGGTCGGTCCTTCGAGCGATACCCGGTAGAGGTACAGACCCAGAAAGCCGACGAACAGGACGAGACCGGTTATCATTCCGGCGCGGTGACGCAGCAGGTGGCCGTGTTGAATCGCGTGCCACGCCGCGCTGATGATAGCGATAGCGGCCACGCTGATGGCGGCGTTGAGGTGTGGAATCGCATCGAGAAACGAGTCCGGTGCGCGTGGGATGGCGTGTTCCGGGACGACACCCAACACTGCACCGAACACCAGTGCGAGCGAAACGATGCTCAGGAGTGCCGTCAGCTCGGGAACGTTGTTTCGGACGGTAACGTTCATACGCGGGGTTGCGCCCCGGACAAGTATATCCGTTACTTCACGATTTTGTACAGTCGGTCACAGTCACAGGCGGGACAGCGTTCGCAGGGGAGGTTGAACGCACGGGCGCACTCCGGGCAAACGTAGTCCACACGCGTGTTTTTCAGCCGGGAGATGAAGCCAATCGACATCAGTTCAAGATGGTTACCGCAAATAATTAGCGTATTGGACGTATCCTGTCACATCCATGCGAACGCCTGCCGTTGCTGAGCCAAATGAAAGGCCTTTTATTAGCCCACCATCTACGATTGAGTGCAGACAGACACAGCGGGCGTGGGTAGCCAAGCTAGGCCAACGGCGCAGCGTTGAGGGCGCTGTCCCGTAGGGGTCCGCCGGTTCAAATCCGGTCCCACGCATCGCAAGCGCGGCTTCGCCGCGACATCAACGATGCAGGTGATCTCCTTCGAGGACATCCACGAGAACTTGTTCGGTCGCGGGAACTGCACCCACGCCACGCAATTCCTACACGAAACAACTTCCCACCAGCCTTGGCTGGTTCGTTTTCTCGATGTATTTTAAGACCAGCCTTGACTGATTCCGTTATGGCAGGGCAGCAATCGAAACGGAGGACGCTACATCCCTTCGTGCGTGGCGATTCGGTCGCGCCATTCGGACGGAATCGGGCGTGGTTCGTCCCCGTTCTCGTCGAACACGACTTGTACGACTTCGGCGGTAGCGGCGGGTTCACCGCCGGCGCGAACCTCTTGTTCCATCGTGATGCTGGTTGTGCCGATGTCGGCGACGCGCATGGCGACGGAGACCTCGTCGTCGGCCGTTATCGGTCGGAGATAGTCGATTTCGAGATGGGCGATGACGCCGGAGATATCCTCCGTCGGAACGCCGATAACGTCCCGAAAGTACCGCATTCGCGCCTGTTCGAGGAACGTCACGTAGATGGCGTTGTTGACGTGCCCCATCGTATCGAGGTCACGATAGCGCAGTTCGACGTCCGTCGTGTAGCCGAATTCGTCCATGAGACCCGTAACGGTAAGCGGCTAAACCGTCTGTCGGTTCCGGCCGAACTATCGCACGTTTCCGGGATTCCGCGCGAAATACCAGCCCTCCTTCACGCCCATCGGTATTCGTGGAGCATACTCCCGTCGCATTTATATCGCACTTTTCGAACAGAACGATGGATATCCATATACAATGTCAACTATTCTATCCGTATGTCCACCGATTTCGACGAATCCTACATCATCTGGGGAATCATCGCCATTGCTGTCCTCACGCTCCTGTACAGCGTCCTGCTCCTCGGCCGATTTCTCGCGTGGTTTGGTGTTGTCCTCCCGCTCATCGGACTGTACCTGCTCTGGCGATTCGTTCGCGCCGTCGAACGAATCGCCGCATCGATGGAGCGCTGATTTACTCCGACCGAATCATCACGTCCGTCGCTTTGATGACGGCGGTCAGTTCCATCCCCTCCTCGATTTCGAGATTTTCGACCGATTCGCGGGTGATGACGGCGGCGATTTCGTCGTCACCCACGTCCAGAATCACTTCCGCGGTCACGTCGCCGATGTTTCCACCTCCACCACTTCCCCGTCGAGTCGATTTCGTGCACTTAGCATCCTCGTTTCCCCCGGAACGAACACGACGAGGCCGTGAATAAGCGTTCGGGCGCACTTTGCTCCGGAACTCAAGCGCGATATTGAAATGTAGCCCCTTCCTAACGGGGGTATGGCAAAATATTCGACGGGGAACTCGTCCGGCGGCGGCAGTGGCGGTTCCTGTGAACTCTGCGGGAACGCCTCCGACTCGCTGACCGAGGCGAGCGTCGCAGGTGCGACACTGCAGGTC
Source organism: uncultured haloarchaeon (assembly GCA_963811185.1). Taxonomy (GTDB): domain Archaea; phylum Halobacteriota; class Halobacteria; order Halobacteriales; family Haladaptataceae; genus Haladaptatus. Next base: position 29,839 of record CAWEQN010000017.1, on the reverse strand, counting down.
TGTCAAAACTGTGCGAGTCACAACGACGCCGCGGAACCGAAGACGAAGGAGGAAACCGGCGGGAACCAGATGAGCGAGCAGGACCGCAGACGCCGCGCGGCCCAGCGCACGGCGCGGATGGACGACGCTCGCAAGGGGAACGCACGCCACTGGGAAGAGGAAGGGACGAGTTACGACAGCGACCCGCTTCCGTACCTCGTCTCCGACTACGGCGACCGAGTTATCGAGGCACGGCAGGAGGCCGGCCTCCAGCGCGGCGAACTCGCAGACGAACTCGAAATCGAGGAAAACGACCTCCTCGCCGTCGAACAGAACCGGGCGAACCGCGCGAGCGTCGGCGGGTCGGTCATCGAGGCGCTGGAGGAGCGCCTCGACCTGACGCTATCGGAGTCGGCGTAGCGTTTTTGTCCGCCCGTTTCGGAGAACGGTGTATGACCCGCGCGCCAACAGAGCCGTATCGGACGAGTTTCGATGCGACCGTTTCAGCCGTCGATGGTGAGGATGTCGTCCTTTCGGAGACGTATTTTTACGCCGAGAGCGGCGGCCAACCGGCCGACAGGGGAACGCTCAACGGCGTTCAACTCGTGGACGTACAGAAGCGTGACGGCGAGGTCGTTCACACCCTCGAAACCGCCCCGAACTTCGCCGTGGGGGACGGGGTACGGGGCCAGATAGACGAGGAGTTTCGTACCTACTGCATGCGCTCGCATACGTCGAGTCACGTTCTCTACGGCGCGGGGCGACGGATTCTGGACGATTTGGGCTACGGCGGGTTCGACATCGGCGAGGAGAAAATTCGCGTCGATTTCCAGACCTCGACGGACATCGACGACGGCGTTCTCGCCGAACTCGAACGATTGACGAACCGAACGGTGTGGGATTCCCTCCCCGTTTCGTGGGAAGAGGTCCCGAAGGAGGAGGCACTGGAACGCGAGGAAATCGCGTTCAACACGAAAACCGAAGAAGGCGTGTTGAGCGATTCGGATACGGTTCGCGTGGTCGATATCGACGGCTGGGACGTGGCGGCCTGCGGCGGCACGCACGTCGGGAACACCCGCGAGATAGGCCCGGTGACGATTCTCGGTCGGTCGAACCCCGGCGAGGGGATGACGCGCGTGGAGTTCGCCGTCGGGCCACCGGCCATCCGCACGCGGACGGAGGAAAAACTGAGCGCGCTGGACGCGGCACGGGCGGCGGGTACTGGCGTCGGGGACTTACCCGACGAAGTCGCCCGTCTCACGGACGAACTCGACGCGCTCGAAGCCGAATTGGCGGACGCGAAATCACAACTGGTCGGGGCGACCATCGACGAACTCGCGGAGGAAACCGTCGCCCGGAACGGTCACGAGTGGTTGGTCGGCACCATCGACGGCGTCGGGCCGAACGAACTCGGCGACAGGGTTCGGGAACTCGCGGGTGAGACGGCCGACGTGGTCGCGCTCGCCGGAAAGGACGGTTCCACCTTCCTCGTCGTCGGCACCGATGGAGCGGTCGAAGCGGGCGACGTGGTGGACGACGTAACCGCCGAGTTTGGCGGCGGCGGTGGCGGAAGTCCGACGTTCGCACAAGGTGGCGGTCTGTCGGCCGACCCGGACGAAATCGTGGCGTATCTACGGGACTGACGGCTCCGACGCTCGGCCGCGAATGTATTCGAAGGTTTCGGGGTCGTCGGGGGCTCTCAGTCCAGCATCTGCGCGGCGATCGTGTTTCGGAGAACTTCGCTGGTGCCCTCGTAAATCTCGTTCAGTTTGGCGTCGCGATAGTAGCGCTCGGCGTCGAAATCGGTCGTGTAGCCATAGCCGCCGTGAATCTGAATGCCTTCGTTCGCGACTTCGCGCGATATTTCGCTGGCGAACAGTTTGGCCTGTGCGGCGTGTTTGATGAAGTCCTCGCCCCGAATCTTACGGTCTGCGGCTTGGTGCATGAGGAGTTTGGCGGCCTGCACCTTCGTGTCCATGTCGGCCAGTTTGTGCTGGATGGTCTGGAAGTCGCTGATGGGCCGGTCGAACTGCTCGCGCTGTTGAGCGTATTCGAGCGCGTCGTCACGTGCGGCGCGGGCGAGTCCGATGCTCCGTGCGGCGATCGTGATTCGCCCGCCGTTGAGCGTCTTCAAGGCGTGGACGAACCCGTCTCCCTCCTCGCCGAGCAGTCGGTCCTCGGGAATTCGAAGGTCGCTGAATCGGAGTTCGGCCGTCGGACAGCCCTTGTCGCCGAGTTTGTGCTCCGTGCCCTCGACGTGGAAACCGTCGTCCTCCTCGGGACGGACGATGAACGACGAGATTCCCTTGTTGCCCGCGTCCTCGTCCGTCTTGGCGAAGACGGTGACCGTGTCGGCAACCGAGCCATTCGAAATCCAGAGTTTGCCGCCGTTGAGGACGTACTCGTCGCCCTCCTTTTCGGCCGTGGTGTCCATCGCCGGAACGTCGCTCCCCGCGCCGGGTTCCGAGAGCGCGAACGCGCCGATGTCGGTGCCCTCGTTGACCGGCGTGAGAAATTCGTTCTTCTGGTCCTCGTTTCCGAACGCATAGAGCATGTTACCCGCGAGGCTGGTGTGGGCGGCGACGACGGTTCCGAGGCCGCCGCTCCCGCGCGAAATCTCTTCGAGGCCGATGGCGTAGGAGTGATAATCGAGTCCGGCCCCGCCGTACTCCTCGGGGAAGGGCATTCCCATCAGGCCGAGGTCGGCCATCTCCGAGACGAGGTCGCTGGGGAACTCGTCGGTTTCGTCGATTTCTGCGGCGCGAGGTTTGATCTCCTCGTCCACGAACTCCGCGACCATGTCCCGAATCTGTTTCTGCTCTGCGGAGAGACTGAAGTCCATAACGGAAAATGCGGGCAGTCAATCCTTTACTTTTCCCATCCGGGTTTACGGCGGTCGTTTCCGATTTACCGCAGTCGCTTGCGGATGGAGTCGAGCGTGAGGACGCCCTGCATGAGATACGACGCTTCCTTGTTTTTCGGTGCTATCGTGGCCGCTCCGAGCAGGAGCGCGCCGCGTTTCGCGTTGCCCTTCTGGAACGCGTACCCCGCCTGTGCGAGCAAGGAGAGGATGTTGAGTTTGTCGAACGTGATTCCCTGCAAATCGTTCGACCCTTGCAATCCGTCCAGCGGATTGTTCTCGCCGGGTGCGGCGGACGGGAGCATCCCAACACAGGCACGAGCGACGCCGAGTATGGTTCGAATCATGGACTAGAGTATCACGTCTCCACCGGGAAGGTCTGTGGGGCGAACTCGAAAGGAGTTCAAGACGGAGGGAATCGAACGGGGTGAGACGAAAACCGCCTTCGAAACCGATTACCGACCGGAACCCGAACGGCGTACCATGTTCGGCGTGGTGACGCGAAACCCCGAGGAACTCGACTGGCCCGAGTTCGAACGGGGATTCTACGAGATGAAGGACGTGACGGGGCGTGCAACCGAACCGGTCGGGATGGGCGTAAACATGATTTCGTGTTTCGGCGACAGCACTGCCGCCGAGAACGACCCCTCGCTGGTTCCGGTGAGCGACGAGGGCGAACTGGCGACCCGCGAGCAACCGTATTTCGACTGGGGTTACATCTGTCCGACCCGCGAGGCCTACCGCGAAGGCTTGCTCGAAATGGTCTCCGACGCCGCCGAGGCCTCTCCCGACGTTCGATTGGACGACGTCGGGTTTCCACGGGCGGAGTACTGTCACTGCGAGCAGTGTGAGGCCGAATTCGCCGAAAGCGACTACGACGACTGGTACGCGTGGCGCGCGAACGTCATCACGGAGTTCGTCGCCGAAGCGACGGACCGAATCCCCGGAAAGACGTATCTGACGCTGTATCCCGACCCGTATCCGGGCCATCTCTACGAACGCGCCGGACTCGACTTGGACGCGCTGTCGGAGTACGTGGACGAGTTCGTCGTTCCGCTGTACGACATGGCCTACTCGACTACCTACTGGCTCGAAATCATCGCCAGCGGGTTCGCGGACGCCCTCGACATCCCGTTCAGCATCGAACTGTACGCGGTGGACATCGACGTTGACGACCTCATCCACGCCGCCGAAGTCGCCGACGCCTACGGAAACGACGTGTTCTTCGGCTACGAATCGGGCAACGCTCGCGGCGCGATTCGACGGATGGACGCCGACTCACGCGACGGCGTCACGCACGGCGATCAATAAAATTCGTTCTCCTGCCACGCGACCAACTGCTCCCGGTCGCGGGTGTTCTCCGGCAGTTTTCCGAACCATGTCGCGTCGGTTATCTCGCCGTCCGGGTCGCGGACGGTCGGGGTAGTGGTCTCCGCACGCGCCTGAAAGACCGGGAGTATCCCCCACGTCGAGTACTCGCCGCACCGAATCGCGGTGCGGGTTGCGATGCCGATCCCTTCGTAACTCGCTTCCACACCGGCTTCCTCGTCGAGTTCGCGCTCCGCGGTCTCACGAAAGGATTCGTCCCCTTGGATGCCGCCGCCGGGGAGCACCCATTTGTCCAGCCCATCGTGCCAGACGAGGAGAATTTCCTCGGACGAACGATAGACGATGGTGTGTGCGCCGTACGGCGCTCCGGTGTCGGAGACGCGCCGGGCGAGCGTTCGAAATCGCCGCCGGGAGACTTCGTAGGTGCGGGTGAACTCCAGAAATTCCGTGTGTTGCTCGGTCAGCCGATGATAGGCCTGCTCGGCCCGCTGGTCTGCCTCGGTGGCGAGGAACCAGAGGTCATCGAGCGTCATCGTCTAGCTGGCCGCGATGTAACCCGACTGGCGAACGATAATCCGACCGTGCGAAGAGTGCAATCATGTGCCACGATATTCGAGCAGGCGAAATAAGCCTTCGGTCAGTGTCACTCCGGAATCGGACGGTTTTTACGACCGGATGGGCTATCCGGCGGTATGAGCTTCGAGGAAGACGACGCAGTCATTCTGCACGACGAGCACAGCGAGTACGACGGCGACGAGGGAACGGTCACGCAAGTGATCGAGAACATGTTCGGCGACGCGACCTACACCATCAGCTTCGAAGACGGGCAGGAGACCGGCATTCCGGAGGACTCCCTCGAAGCCACCGAAGGTGACGAGAGCGAGAGCGACGAAGAGTAACTTTTCTTTCTTCGATTCATACGTACCATCATGGCCAGCGTTCCGTTTCATTACATCGACCTGCGGGCATTCTGCTATGCGACCGAAGACGACCAGCGCGTCGAGGACGCCCTCGACGCCTACCTCCCCGACGAGGCCGAAATCGAGCGCATGAAAAGCGAGGGGCACCTCGGCGACCGCATCCTCATCCTCTCCGCGCGGGTGGAGAACGCCGACGAGATGCGCCACATCCTTGGCAAACTGCGCGAACTGGACGACATCGAACAGGTACGCGACCAACTCGACCAGCGGGTGGACGACAACTGCTCGTTTTTCATCTCGCTCGACAAGCAGGCCGCCTACCGCGACGAAATCGAACTCGGACAGGGAATCACCCTCCGCGCGAAAGTCGAGGCCTACCCTGCAAAGAAGGAAGCAGCGGTCGAGAACGCCAGAGAGGCGCTCTCGTAATCGCGGTTACGATTTCTCGACCGGGGTTAAGCTGACACAAAGTTTATCACGGGTCCTCGTGTTGTGGTAATCGTTACCACGCAACGCGTGGATGAGTATCATGCTAGAATGCCCATACTGTAGTTCTGACCTGAGTCATGGCAGTAGTTCGCAGACGACCCGTAACGGCAACCCGACCGGCCACAAAAGCACCGGTACCGAATTCGTCTCATGTCCGGACTGCGGCGGCGTGATAGACGGCTTCTCGGACCACTAACCGCGCGAACGCGTTGTTCGATTTTTTTACTAACTGCACTTCGAGAAGAGGAACGGCGTCCGACAGCGGAGCCGATGGGCAATCGGTCCGACTGGAACGGGGAAGTCCGACAGTATCCGGAGCACTTCACAGATTCCCAGCGCTCCCGTCAGGAACGCACACGTGAGGAAGATACCGAGTCCGAGCGGTGGAACGACGACGAGCGAGAGCGGGAGGGAAATTCCTGCGATTGGCACGGAGTGCGTGATGAGATGCGGTAAAGTGAGAATTACCGGAGCGGCGAGAACCATCGTCGCGGCGACGCGGCCGAGACGAGCGTTCGAAAGCGGGTCGAAACCGACCTTTCGTGCGCTCCAAACGTGGAAGAGAAACATCGAACCGTAACCGATGCTCGTCGAAACTGCTGCTCCGGACATCCCGTAGCGCGGGATGAGTATCGCGTTGAGTCCGATATTTATCCCGGCGGCGATACCGGTCGCACGAATCGGGAACCCGAGCGACCCTTCACCTTGACTGATGGCGAGAATCGGCCGAGCGACGGCGAACCCGAGCGCACCCGGCAACAACAGGAGGAGCGGTTTCACCGTCGGCTGAAAGTCACGGCCGAGATACACCGGAACGACGTCGGGCGCTAACGCGGCGAGTCCAATCGCCATCACCCCGGTCAGAAGGAGCGTATAGCGTGTGGTGCGTGCAGCGAGGGTCGATATCTTGTCGGTTCGCTCCTCCGCCCAGAGTTCGGACGTGGAGTGAACGAAGACCGTCTGGAGCGCCAGCGGAACGAACCACAGGAACTCCGCCAGTTCGAGCGCTCCACGGTAGTATCCGACTTGTTTTGAGGTGGTCAGCAGGGTGAGCATCATGATATCGACCTGATAGAGCGACGTGAGACAGAGGATGAGAAGGATGGATTGGAAGTTGAACGTGAGTAGCTCCCTCCGTGGAAACGCCGAGGACGGAACTCTGAAAACGCTCTTCAGCGACACGTTTCGGTTGACCAGCACGAGGCCGAGGAGGGCGACGGCCGTGCTCGCCGCGATGTTCCCGACGAACATCCCGGTGACACCGTACCCCGCGTGGATGAGCGCGAGGGCAATACCGACGAACGTCACCTTCTGCACGATTTGTAACGGTTCGGAGTAGCGTTCGAGGCCGAATCCCATCAGCGTCCGACGGGCGAACGACTGAAACTGGCTCACGACGACGAGGACGGCGAGCAGGTATCCGTACAGTTCGTACCCGGGAGGGAGAAAGGAATCGAGGACGCCGCTCCACGTGACGAACACGATGAGTACCGCGCCGACAAGTGCTAATCCGGACGCCAATCGAAAGTAGAACCCGACGACGTGAGATGTCCAATCCGGGAACGCTCTGTTCTCCGCGAGGAACTTACGGACGCCATCGCTCACCCCGGAACTGATGAAGATCATAAACAGCGAGAATGGGGCAAGAAGGCCGTAGTAGATCCCGATTTTCTCGGCACCGAGCCAGTGATACAGTAGCGGTGTGGTGAGAAGTCCGATGAAGAGCGTAAGCACCTTCGCTCCAGCAACGGACAGGAATCCATCCGAGATGCTTCGGTCCATTATTGTATGCTACGCTCACGTTGGTCGTCCAAATACTTTCTCGCTCGAACCGTAATGATTTTCCCGCCCGGATTGCGGATACCGTCGGCAAACGAGACGAGACTTCGCAAAGCGAAGGCTCGCCGGGTAATCGTGATGAAAATGTGCGGGACCGAATTCGAACAACGCCGAGACGTTCCTGCTCACAGCGCAAGAGCGAAGCTCTTGCTGGCTCTCCTTCGCTTCGCTCAGGAGAACTCCGTTGTGCGGGCCTGCGACTCGTCTACTCCGACTCCGCTGGACACATTCTCCGCTCACGACCGTAGTTCGCGGAGAATGTGCGGGACCGGATTCGAACCGGCGGACCCCTACGGGACAGCGTCCTAAGCGCTGCGCCGTTGGCCTAGCTTGGCTACCCGCACGCAGTATGGGATTTTCAGGTGGCGAATAAGAAACTGTCGTTCTCGTCGGACGAGCGTTTATATTCGATGGCGAGCAATTTTCCGTCGTGTATCGGGCACGTGACCAAGTCGAAAACGAAGCGTGGCTTGCCGAACTCCAACAGGCCGCAGACCGACTCGAACTCGAAACCGGCGCTCGCTCTCGAGCGGCGGATCTCTTCCTCTCGACCGTCTCCGACGCCGAGGACCCGGAAGAGCGTTCGAAGCGTGCGGTCGCGGCCGCCAGTCTGTATGCCGGGTCGCTCATCGAAGGCGACCAGCGTTCACAGCAGGTGGTCGCCGACGCGATGGATGTCTCCCGGCTGACGATTCAACAACGCTGGAAGTCGATTCTAGAAGAGGCCGGACTACAACCGCCGTCGTGGTAGTCCGGTGTCCGGTTCCGAAAAATTCGAATCAGTTGCGTCCGTCGCTCGCGGGCGTCAAATTCCCGTGTTGGTCGATTTCGCCGGCGACGATTCGCGTACTGGAAATGATATCGCCGTCCTCGGCCTCGACGTGCGGGACGATGACGATTTCGAGGGGGCCGTTTCCCTTCTCGGCGCGAAGTTCGTTGATTCGCTCGCCGCCGTCCTTCGTCTCGGGGGAGACGATGAGCACGTCGAACTGCTCCTCGGTGGCGATACCCGTCGGTTCGGTGAGTTTCCGAACTTCGAACTCGTGGTCGTGTTCCTCGGCGAAGCCACGAAGTTCGGCTTCGAGGTCGGCCTTTCGTTCCTCGAACGAACGGACGTGCCTGTCCACGTTTCGAGTCGCTGGAGCGAGGTCGTCGCTCGTCAACCCGACGGTGACGTCACCCAACTCGAACGCTCGCTCGAACAACGCCCGGTGTCCATCGTGAACCGGGTCAAACGTCCCACCCAACGCAACGTCCATACCCCGGCGAATGGTTCCGCGTGGTTTATCACCTTCGGAACGCCGCGACAGTACGGACGCGGTGTCCTTCGTTTCAGTATCGCCGAGACAGCATGTCGGCGAACGTCGGGCGGTCTCATCGGGCTTCGACGCCGGCATTCGGCGGAACCGCATGCAGGAGGGACCGAAACGTCGCCCTTCGACGGAATTCCTCCTCGCAGGCGAAACGTGATTCTTAAGGGCCGAACGGGTGTCGTTCCGTGTATGAGTGACGAACAAGAAGCAGATGTAAACGAGGAAGAAGAAACGCAGACAGAGGACGGACTCCAGGAAGGAAACTTCATCAGTCTCGATTACACCGCACGAACGGTCGAGGACGAGGACCTCGTCGATACGACCAGCGAAGAGGTCGCCGACGAGGAAGGCATCGAGGCGGAAGGCCGCGAGTTCGCCCCGCGCACCATCGTCCTCGGTGCAGGCCACATCTTCGAGCAGGTCGAAGAGGACATCTACGGCAAGGAAGCCGGCGACGAGGGAACCGTCACCGTCGAGCAGGCGTTCGGCGAATACGACAACGAGCAAGTCCGCACGGTCAGCGCCGACAAAATCGACGACGACGACCGCTACCCCGGTGCTAACGTCAACGTTGACGGCCAGCAGGGCTACGTCGAGACCATCATCGGCGGCCGCGCACGCGTGGACTTCAACCACCCGCTCGCCGGTGAGGACCTCGAATACGACTACGAAATCGTCGAAGAGGTCGAGGACGCAGAGGAGAAGGCGAAGGGCCTCTTCTCGATGTACATCGACGCCGACCTCGACATGTGGATTCAGACCGACGAGGTCGAAGAGGAAGTCGAGGACGAGGACGGCGAGACCGAAACCGAGACGGTCGAGAAGGAAACCCTCTACATCGAGGCGACGCCACAGCTGTCGATGAACCAGCAGTGGATGTTCCAGAAACAGCAGATCGCACAGGACGTCATCGACCGCCTCGACCTCGACCGCGTCATTGTGCAGGAGACCATCGACGGCTCCGGTGCCGGCATGATGGGCGGCATGGGTGGAATGGGCGGCATGGGCGGTGCGGACCTCGAAGAAGCCCTCGAAGACGCCGACATCGACGAGGACGAACTCGTCGAGGAACTCGAAGCGGAAGACGGCGAAGTCGAAGAAGTCGAAGAGCAATAGAGCGAGTTCCCCCTCGAACCGATTCGAACCGAACCGATTTTTTCGCCCCGACGTGAGCGTCGGACATGCAGTCCCCGACGAGACTCTTTCATCTCCATCTCAACACGCCCGACGTGAGCCGTGCGGAAACCGAACTCGATGCGAACGGCCTATCGGCCTACCGACGGTTCGGGCAAGTCGATGGCGAGTTTCACGTGCTCGATTCAGCGGACCCGATTCCGGATGGCTTCCGCCTTCGCCTTCAGAACGCCCAACGGGGCTACGTGAACGTCACGATTGCGCCGGGACGGAAGCCGCATTTCGACCATCTCGGGCTGTGTACGGCCGAGTTCGACGCGATTTGTGACCGTGCGGAGGAGGCAGGGTGGTCGGTTCGTGACCGCGACGGCAGACGGACGTTCGTCATGACGCCGTGGGGGTTCCGAGTGGAACTCCATCCGGACGGGAGCGACGTTGAAGCTGACCTCGGGTCGTGGGACGATGCGCATTTCGAGCGCGTCGAACTCATCGTTCCCGATGCGGGCGCGGACGAGGAATTTCGTGCCGTGTTTGGTGCCGTTCCCGGACTCGTATTTCGGGAGGGAGACGAGGTGGGAGTTCCGGCGTTCGAACTCGGCGGGACGGCGTTTCCCGGCGGAAAAACGGTGGAAACCGAAGACGTTCTGTAACTATCGGGACGACGACGATTTGTTCCTCGTCCGTCCGTTCTCGGAGCGGATAGTCCTGGCCGACCAACTTCCGGCGTTCGCTTGCCGAATCACGCCGGAATCGACGCTCGCGTTCTCCATGACGATATCGGGTTTCGGACTCGAATCCGGGTTCGTCACGGCCGGTTCGACTTGTGGTCGTTTCGAGCGTTTCGGTACCCTGACGTTGGCCGTGGACAGCGTCGTCACGTTCAACGTGTCGAGGGTCGCGCCTTCGACGGTGAGATTGACCAAGACGTGGCGCTTGATGACGCGGTTTTTGACGCCGGGGTCGAACAGGTCGCCGCCCGGAACGTTCCAAATCGAGCGGTTTCGGATCACGATTCTGTCGGCGCTCACGTTTTTCAGGGTCCCGTTTTGGATGTGGACCGTCGAAACCGAGACGTTGTGAAGGGTGACGTTTCTTTTCGGTCGTTCCTTTGGTGTGCAACGTCCCGACGTGTACCGTGTCTATCGTCGCGTTGTCCACCGTCGTGTTGCGGAGCGCCCACGTCCTGACGGTCACGTTCTTGATGGAAACTTTGTAGTGGCCGATGGTGAGTGCCGAGACTGCGGCAGTGGCGACGGGTATCGCACCGCTTGCAGTCGTGCCGTCAGTACTCGTGCTGCCCGCAATCGGACTGCCCGCGATAGCGGTACCGCCCGAGATGACGAGGAGAATCGAGAAAACGACTGCTACGTGCCTGTCGATTCGGGTTCCCATACCGGGAAGGATTTCGAGCGACGGTATAAACTGGCCCGACCGTTCGGTCCAGTTCGGCACGTTAAGCCGTCGTTTATCACTTTACGCTGATATGTGCGGCGAGGTCATCGCGGAGTATCGTCTCACAGTACTCACAACGCACGCCGTCGGCGAGCACTTCGAACTTCGAGTCCACCGGTTCGTCCTCGGTCGAGATACAGTTGCTGTTCGGACAGGAGAGGATGCCGGTGACGTATTCGGGGCGCTCCAAGCGGTGCTTTTCTGCCACTTCGTACTCGCGGATGATGTTGATGCTCGCGTCGGGGGCGATGAGTGAGAGCACGTCCACCTCGTTCTGGCTCAACTCCATCCCCTCGACTTTCACGATGTCCTTTCTTCCGACCCGGTCGCTGGGAACGTTCATCCCGACGCTCACTTCCTCGCCGTCGGCCCCATCGATACCGAGGATTGCGAGGACGTTGAGCGCTTGTCCGGCGCGGATGTGGTCGATGACTGTTCCGTTTCGAATCTTACTGACGCGGAGTTCGTGGTCGCTCATTGGTCCTCCAGCATGGAATCGAGCAGTGCCATACGCACTGGGATACCGTTGTGTGCCTGTTCGAAGTACTTCGCGTATTCCGTCTCGTCCACCTCGGGCGCGATTTCGTCCACGCGCGGAAGCGGATGCATGATGGTCAGGTCGTCCGGCGCGGCTTCGAGCGTGTCGAGGTCGATACGATAGTCGCCCGCGATGGCCCGATACTCGTTCTCGTCGGGGAACCGCTCGCGCTGAATTCGGGTGACGTAGAGGACGTCCAGGTTCGGAAGGATGGCCTCGATATCGGTGTGTTCGCGGACGCTCGCACCCGCTTCGTGGAGGTCGTAGCGGACGCTTCGTGGTAGTTTGAGGCTCCCCGGACTGATGAAGTGCTGGCGGGCGTCGAAGTTCGTCAGCGCGTGGGCGAGCGAGTGGACCGTTCGGCCGTACTTCAGGTCGCCCATGATGCCGATGGTAAGGTCGTCCAGTCCGGCGTTCTCCTGAATCGTGTACAGGTCGAGCAGGGTCTGTGTCGGGTGGTGGCCCGCGCCGTCGCCCGCGTTCAGGAGCGGGACATCGACGAACTCGCTGACCATCTTCGCCGCGCCCTGACTCGGGTGGCGCAGCACGAGCGCGTCGGCGTACCCTTCGATGACGCGGGTCGTGTCGGCGAGGCTCTCGCCCTTCTTCACGCTCGATGATTCGACGGAACCCATGTCCACGATGTCGCCGCCGAGGCGTTTGATGGACGTCTCGAAGCTCATTTTCGTGCGGGTGCTCGGTTCGTAAAACAGCAGTCCGAGCAGTTTTCCCGCGTGTCGGTCCGCGAACGCCGACGGGTCGGCGTCGATTTCGGCGGCGCGGTCGAGGACGTCCTCGATGTCCTGCCGCGTTAGTTGTTTTGTGTCGATAAGGTGGTCGTGCCGCATCGTTCGAACAGGGGTCGTCACGCGTCTTGAAAGGTGCGGGTTCTCCGATGACCTGACACGCACGTTCCCCGAAGTTTAAATCCGATGACGGGACCACATCCGGCATGCTCGCTATCGCCGGTGGCAAAGGTGGCTGTGGGAAGACGACGACGACGCTCGGCCTCGCAGGCGCACTCGGCAGGGCGCGCCGGTCGGTCCTCGCCACGGACGCCGACGTGGACATGCCCGACTTACATCTGCTCGCGGACGTCGAACCGACTCCGAACCTCGCCGAAGTCGCGGCGGACGGTGACGTCGAAACCGCCACGCATCCGCCACCGAACCTCTCCGGCGTTGGAATCGTGCCCGCACCGCAGTCCATCGGCGAGAGGGTTTCCCTGTCGGACGCGCTTGCCCACCTCGTCGGTACTGCTGACCACGTTCTCGTGGACTGTCCGGCCGGGGCCGGACCGGACGCAGTGACGCCGCTCCGAGTCGCGGACCACGTGCTGTTGGTAACGACACCCACACCGGCGTGTCTGCGCGACGCAGCGAAAACCGCCGCGATGGCGCGTGCGCTCGGGACGACCATCGTCGGCGTCGTCCTCACCCGAGCGGAGCGAGCGCCCGAAGAAAATCGAACGTCTGCTCGACAGTCCCGTGCTCGCGTCGATTCCGGACGGCGGTGTCGCGGTTCTCTCCGACGAATCGGTCGTTCGGGCGTACGACCGTCTCGCGTCGGTACTCCTGTCCAAACACTTATGAACGCTGTCGGAGTTGTCGGGATTATGGCAGGGAGGCTCTCGACCGGTGTTCCGGTCCTCGACAGGAAACTCGACGGAGGGATACCACCGGGGAGCACTGTCGCACTCTGTGCTCCCCCGGCCAGTCAGGCTGAACTCCTGTTGACGGAGTTCGCCGCGAGTCGCCCGACGCTGTATCTGACCACGGACCGCGACGAGGAGACCGTCAGCACCGGGTTCCGTCGGGAGGCCAACCGACGGACACCCGAAGTGCGATACATCCCCGGCGACGCCCCATTGGACCACGCGCGACGACTGTTCCAGCGACTCCGGAGCGATTCGACGCTCATCATCGACCCGGCGGACCTGTTGGAACGCGAGGACCCGACGCGCTATCGAAACTTCCTGCACGACTTGCAGGCACATCTCCGGGGAACCGATAGCCTCGCACTTCTCCACTGTCTGGACGGACGGAGCGTCCCCGACCAGCGCGACATCACTGAACACGCCGTCGATGTCGTGTTCCAACTCCGCACCGAGATTTCGGGTGACCGCGTCGAGAACCGCCTCGCCGTGCCGAAGTTCCGTGGCGGTCGGGCGCTTCCGGAAACCATCAAACTCGAACTCACCGAGTCGGTGGCCATCGACACCAGCCGGGATATCGCGTAAAAGATTCTACCGTCGCTCGTCGATACGGCGCATCTGTTCTCGATGAAGCGTCACTATCATGTCCGAGAGGACGCCAAACATGAGCAACTGCAGGCCGAAGATGATGGCTACCCCGGCCACGACGGCGAGGACGTCGTGTGAGATGTGGCGTGTCACCCATTCGACACCGACGTAGATGCCGAGAAACACGCCGATGAGGCCGCTTATCAACCCCACGCTTCCGAAATAGAAGAGCGGGTTGTTCGTCTTGGCGAGTTGGTACAGCGTCATGATGATGTCGCCGCCATCCCAGACCGGATGGAGGTTCGTTTCCGAGTCGTCCGGCCGCTCCTCGTACTGGACCGGGACGACGAGCGTCGGAATACTGTGTTTGACACATTCGACGGCGAGTTCGGTTTCGACGCCGAAGCCGTCGGAAGTGAGATACGCCCGCTCGGCCGACCTGCGGGTGAACGCGCGATAGCCGCTGAGGATATCCTTGAAATCCGACCCGTGAATCACCGCGAACGCTTGGTTGATGATGCGGTTACCGAAGTGGTTCAAGCGTGGCATCGAACCGTCGTTCATTCCAGCGAATCGGTTGCCGATGACGTGGTCGTACCCCTCGTCGAGCGGTTCCAGCATCGCCTCGGCGTCGTCCGGGTTGTACGTCCCGTCGCCGTCCAGCATCAGTACGTACTCCGATTCGATGTGTTCCAATCCCTCGCGGACTGCTTGGCCTTTACCGACCCCACTCTGTTCGATGACGCGCGCGCCGTGGTCCGTCGCCACGTCGCGCGTGTCGTCGTCCGAGTTCCCGTCGACCACAAGGACGTTCGAAAATCCCTGCTCACGGAAGCCGTCGATGACCTCGCCAATCGTCTCGGCTTCGTTCAGCGTCGGAATGAGCACGCACACGTCCTCTCTGTCGGGCATCGTCGGGAGATGAACACTGGGGGGCTAAAAGCCCAACCCTTTGAGCCTATCAGCAACTGGAGCAGTCATCGAGAAGAAAATTGTCACGTTCGAGGCGGCAGAGTGACGACTTCAAACGTCTCTGACCGAGCAGGGATCGCTCGGACAACCGCAATCAGAACGAGGTATCCAAACGGACAATTCACGACGGACAGATCAACTACTGCTCCCAAACTCGTTGCTCGCTCCCCTGTACGAACCGCAACAGTACCTTCCCGACGCCGTAGCCGAGGAGTGACCCGACGACGCCGAAAATGGCAAAGCCGAGGGTCACGGTCCACAGTGGCGCTTCGGCAGTCGTTGGCTGGCCGACGAGTGCGCGGCCGCTGACGACGAGGGCGTACAGCAGGCCGGGGGCGAGGCCGACGGCGAGACTGGCGGGGTAGCCGCCGCCGCGGAACGCACTCACGCCGGAGACGAGCGGCGGGGCGTAGAACAGCGCGATAGGGAGAAGCGTATCGGCAAGTGTCGAACCACCCCCAAGCGTCACGACGAGGAGGAGCGCGAGGACGATTCCTGCGTACCCTCCGACGAATATCCACCAGTGTTGTTTTCGCCCCTCCGACCGCCTCCAGAGTTCCGAGACAGTTGCCATCCCGTCGGGGTGCAACGGCAAGGAAAATAAACGTTCATCCGAAACGGCACGTTTCCGTTCGAATCGAGAAACAGTTTTGCCGTGCGCCTTCGAATCATGAACAAGCATGATATACAGTGACACCGAGGTGTCATCTCGGGCGGAACTGCGTGCGATTCAGGACGAGCGACTGGCCGAAACGGTCGCACACGCCTACGAAAACGTCCCCCACTATCGTGACGCGTTGGACGAAGCGAATATCTCGCCGGACGACATCGACGGCGTCGAGGATATCTCGAACCTACCGTTCACGACGAAAGAGGACTTCCGCGACAACTACCCGGACGGGATGTTCGCGGTGCCGCGCGCGGAGTTGGCGCGAATTCACGCTTCGTCGGGAACGACTGGCAAGCCGAAAATCGTCGGTTACACGGACGCCGACCTCGGCCTCTGGCGTGAGGTGATGGCTCGGTCGCTTTCCGCGGCGGGCGTCGAACCGGAACACGTCGTCCAGAACGCCTACGGCTACGGCCTGTTCACGGGGGGTCTCGGCTTCCACGACGGTGTGGAGGAACTCGGTGCATGTGTCATTCCGGTTGGCGGTGGCAACACTGCCCGACAAATCGACATGTTGCAGGATTTGGAAAGCGACGTGCTCTCCTGTACGCCCTCGTACTGCCTCTACCTCGCGGAAGCGATGGAGGAGCGCGGCATCGACCCGCACGACCTCGCGCTCGAAACCGTCATCATCGGCGCGGAACCGTTCACCGACCCCATGCGCGAGGAAATCGAGGAGGCGCTCGACGTGACCGCGGTGGACGTGTACGGCCTCTCGGAAATCATCGGGCCGGGCGTCTCCATCGAATGCGCCGAGGCACAGGACGGCCAGCACATCTGGGAGGACCACTTCTATCCCGAAGTCATCGACCCCAAGACGGGCGAACCGTTGCCCGAGGGCGAGGAGGGCGAACTCGTCATCACCAGTTTGACGAAGGAAGCCCTGCCCGTCCTGCGCTACCGGACCGGCGACATGACGACGCTGAACTACGAGCAGTGTGAGTGTGGACGGACGATGGTTCGCATGGGCAACGTCACCGGACGCGCCGACGACCTGCTCATCGTTCGCGGCGTGAACGTCTACCCGAGCCAAATCGAGGAAGTGATGGTCGATTTGGACGCCGTCGCACCCCACTACCGCATCGACCTGACGCGGGACGGCCAACTCGACAAGATGAAAATCACCGTCGAGTACCACGAACAGTTCGAGGACTCACCCGCCGAACTCCGCGAGCGAATCGGCGTCCGTCTGCAGCGAAGTTCTCGACGTAAAACCCGACGAACTCGAAGTGGTCGAACCCGGTGCTATCGAGCGAACCGAAGTCGGCAAGGTACAGCGCGTCTTCGACCACCGCTGACGTCGTCACGACACGGTTCCGTCTCGGACGTGGTGTGGGCAAATTTTTGTATCGGCGTTCGAAAAGGGAAGACAATGCAGGTCAAGATGTTCAAGACGCCGACGTGCGGGCAATGCCCGTACCAGATAGAGATTCTCGAAGAACTGGACTCGGAGGGCGTCATCGAGTTCGACGCGGAGGAAAACGTCATCGACGCGACGGAGAACTTGGACGAGGCGAATCAGTACGCCGTCCGGTCGTTCCCGACGACGGTACTGCTCGAAGACGAGGGCGACGTCGTCCAACGGTTCGCTGGCGTAACCCCTGGCGAGAAAATCGAAGCGGCACTGTAACCGAAACCCAGCCAATTTCGTTCGGAACCGGTTATCCGATTCACAGCCAGTTACTCAACAGCGAATCGCGCCCGTTCGGGCGTTCGACACTGACGACGGTGCTGTACGCCGAGGACCGAACGTCCTCGGTCGTCGAACCGAAGACGAACTCCCTGAGCCTGTGTTTCTGCGGTGCGCCGAGAACGGTCACGTCGTAGTACTGCGATTGGTCGATGATGGCTTCGGCGGTGTCGTCGGCCTCCAAAATCCACTCGTCGACGCCTTCGAACTCACCCAGTCGCTCGTTCGCCGCAGTGACGTACCCCTCCGCATCCGCGCGAGCACGCTCGTCGGTGGATTCGGACACGACGTGAAGGAGTTCGACCCACGCGTCGTGTTTCTCGGCCAAACAGCGTGCCATGTCGACGGCCAATCCGGAGTGTGGCCCGCCAGCGACCGGGACGAGAATCGAGGACACGTCGCGCGAAGCGTGTGTCCCACCGACCGAAATAACGTCACAATCGACGCTGCTACCGACGCGTGCCGGGATACTTGGTCCGAACGATAGCGGCAGAAGGGATTCGGACTCGTCCACGACGACGACACCGGCGGAAAACTCCTGGCACACGTCCCGAGCGATGGACGGGACGGACCGTCCGACGCGGGCCGCCACACGGGTCCGTAGTTCGGCCGACGAATCCACCGCCGTTCGAAGGCTGTGCTGGGCCCTCTCACGACGCTCGTTCACCATCTTCTCCGCGAGACCGAGCGGTGTTCCGGACGACCGGACGGTAGCGTTGACGAGAACGAGCGTCCCGCCGCGGGCGTCGGCGAGCGCCGCCGCGAACGAGATCGGCCCGTTCGTTGTCCGTTCCGTCGGACAACACCACGACGTTTCGCCGCGATGGCCGCCCGCCACTCGTCGCGTACAGCAACGATGGAGTCCACTGAATGGGACTCGTGTTCATACCACACGCCATTTGCCGAAACCGTATAAATCACACTATTATCTCCGTACGTTCGGAATTTAAGAATCTGACAGGCGATAAAATCCTCATTTTCGTTCGGTGAACGTTTTGAATAGCACCACTCCCGACGGTTTTCGAACAAAATGTAACTCAGCTTGAATTCATGGTCGAATGAGAGGAACGGAAACGGTTCGATGACTTGCGGAGAGTAGTGGAGAGTCATTCTGATATTTCTTCGAGGCCGTCTGCATCGTCGGTTCGGTTAGGGTTTGTACACCCGGCCACGGAAGATGGCGATTTCCGTCGGTTCCCCGTCGCTCGCACCATCCTCCTCGACACCGATATCGACGCGGTACGACCCGGTGCGTCGCGTCTCGTCCTCGCGTTCTGCAACCGCGACGAGCGTATCCCCGACTTCCGCCGCCGAGAGATACGAGATGTTCGTCTCCAGCGCGAGGGCCGTCTCGCCGTCGGAATTCGACGCCGCCGCGAACGCCGCGTCCGCGAGCGAGTAGACGACACCGCCGTGGGGCGTCCCGTGGAAGTTCAACAGTTCGTCTCGGATCGTTGAGTTCGGTTCGCGCACTCCCGGAGTCGAGGGCGGTGAGTTCGATTCCGAGGGTCGCACAGAACGGGTCGTTCGCGATTTTTTCGCATCTGTCGTCCGGGATATTCGCCATGCGTCGGTTCGGTACAGTAGTTACTTATATTCTTCCCGAGTGGGTTTCGACATGCCTTACAGCTACGAACCGCACCACTTCGAGGACTTCGAAGAGGGCCAGACGTTCGAGAGCGTCGGCCGAACCGTCACCGAGTATGACTTCGTCCAACACTCGGCGTTCACGGGCGACTGGACGGAACTCCACACCAACAAGGAGTACGCCGAGGACGAATACTTCGGCGAGCGTGTAGCCCACGGCCCGATGACGTTTTCGCTGGCGACCGGGTTCGTCTACCGCTGTGGCTTTCTGGAGCGGACCGTCCTCGCGTTCCTCGGCATGAACTACATGGACATCCCCGCACCCGTCAAGATGGACGACACCATCTCGCTCGACATGGAAGTCACCGGGACGAAGGAACTGTCCAGCAGGGACGACGCCGGCCTCGTCACCATCGACACCACGATGACGAATCAGGAGGACACCGTCGTCTTCGAGGGCGACATGAAGTTCCTCATCAAGACGCAGGACTGAACGACCGATTTATTTTATCTATCCAACAAGTTGCGGATAGTATGACCGCCGTGCATTTCTCGTGCTGGCACCGGTGTCGGTGTTACCGTCGTCGCCGGATTCTCGCCCACAACTCCTCCATCACGACCTCACTGCGGACTGGGGGTACGGTAAACTACGCGATGGTAACTCGGGTTCATCGAAGGCGGATTGAGCGGTTCGAACCCCAAACCAGTTCTTTCGACGCTCCTGATGATCGATGCCGCCGCACGCGACTGAACGCCGAAACGGTCGGGGACGAGATGCCGACCTCACCGACAGATTTCGACGACCAGTTCCTCCTCGTCGTGGAGTCAGAACGACGGCCGAAGACCCCTCGTGCCTCGCCCTCATCCCGGGTGGCATCGAACGAAACGGCGTCTGGTCGATCCGCGCGGGGATGGTTCGGAACCGACAACCTCCCGACGTGTCGAAGCGGACTCGCTCGTCTATTCGAGCGTCACCGTCGTGAACTGCGATTCGTTTGCTGTCCAACGACGTTCGTATCGACGTGTACGATCCATCGACGGGATCGAAAGTGCGGTCGTTCGGCGGCGACTGACCGACTTCGGATACGGAACCGCCGTCCGTCGCCGCTATCGTCCGAACGTTCTATGTCGTGCCCGTCGAAAATTAGCCCATGGTCTCCGACGCGCTCGTGGTCGCCGTCGTCCTCGTGACGTTCGGCCTGCTGTTTTTCAACCAGATTCGCGTCTACCCCCTCAGCCGGTCGCTGACGAGCGCGACGGGTGCGGTCGTCGTCCTTGCCATCGGGGCGATTTCCCCGGACGAGGCGCTGGCGAGCGTGGACGCGAGCACGCTCCTCCTGCTGTTCGGCATGCTCGCCCACGTCGAAGCGCTCTCGTTGAGCGGTTTTTACGGTTGGGCGGGGTCGTACCTCGTGGACTACACCGGCACGGCCCGGCGGTTGACCGTCGGGACGCTCGTGCTCGCGGCCGTGCTCAGCACGTTCGCGCTCAACGACGCGACGGTACTCCTGCTGACGCCGATTCTCGTGAAGGTGGTTCGCAACGCCGACATCGACCCGGTACCGCCGCTCATCGCCGTCGTCCTCGGTGCGAACATCGGAAGCGTGGCGACGCCGCTCGGCAACCCCCAGAACGCCTACATCCTGAATCGGAGCGGCTTGACCTCGGTCGAGTTCGTCGCACACCTCGCGCCCGTCGCGCTCGTCTGCCTGTTCCTCGCGGCGGTCGTCCTCGTTCCGATTACGGCTGCCGGCGTCCCGCTTCCCGAGGTTCCCGTCCCCGACATCGACGAGGAGTGGGCGCTGTCGAGCGTCGCGTTTCTCCTCGCCACGTTCGTCCTCCTCATCCTGTTTCCCGAGGGCGACCCCGGACTCATCGCCGCGTCGATGGGTATCCTCCACATCTCGTGGCTCCAGTTGTTCCGCCGAGTTCCCGGCGAGGACGTTCTCCACGGGATGGACTGGAGCATCATCGTCCTGTTCGTCGGCATCTTCGTCCTCGTCGGAAGTCTCGAAGAAACGTCCCTTGATGAGCGGCGTCGGTGGATTCGGCACTGGCTGGCGGTTCGCCGGACTCACGTTCGTCCTGTCGAACCTCATCAGCAACGTTCCCGCCGTCGTTCTGCTTTCTTCGGGTGTGTCCGGAAACGCAGGTTGGCTGGTCCTCTCGGCGGTCAGCACCCTCGCCGGAAACGCGACGCCCATCGCCAGCGCGGCCACGCTCATCGCCCTCCAGCAGGCCGCACGGCGCGGCGTTGACATCTCCATCGTTCGGTTGCTGTCGGTCGGAATTCCGGTATCAATCCTCACGAGCGCCGTCGCCGTGGTACTGCTACACGCCGGAATATAAAACCGAGATTCGGCGTGCTATTTCAGCGCCACGTCGTCGAAAACGACCCGTTGACCGCAGTCGAGATACGCGTCGTAGCCGACGCCGCCCGACGACCACGTCGCATCGGTCCCCGCCACGCTCGCGATTCGGTTGCCGTCGGCGTCCCGAAGCGTCGCCATGTGGTTTCCGCTCCTCGCTCCAGTCCACGACGAGTTCGTACCACGACCCCTGCGAGAGGGTGTACCCCGTCGAATCCGACGCGAGTCGATGGGCCGTCATCGTCCTCGTAGCGGAACAACATGAGGTCGGCGTTGGCGATGTCCACGCGGACGAAGTACCGATTCTCCGCGTCCTGCACGCCGTAGGAGAGGTTGACGTCCGCCGCGCCACCGTCCCCGCGAAGCCAGTAACTCACGGTGTCGCCCGCCGAGGGATACGCCGAAAGTCCGTCCGTGCTCGTCATCTCCGTGACCGTGTTCGCAATCGAGAGCGCCTCATCCCCGCTTCGAGCGGGCGAGGAAACGACGCTCGCTCCGGATTCGCCCCGGTCGAACGAGTACGTGGAGAGGGTTCCATCTTCGAACCCGTCGACGGTCGTGTTCAGGTCGTCCGGACACGACGGGTGGGCACATCCGCGCGGTGCCGACCGAGTTGTTCTTCCGTGATCGACGTCGCTCGAGTGGTCGAGGGTGACGGCGTCGCCGGTCACGTCGAACCCGCTCCCCCGACACCTTGCTACCGTCGCAGTACTGCAAGAGGACGCCGTCCCGGTCGGTGCCGGTCTGTTTCACACAACAGGACCTGAATATCGAATTCGGGCGGCCGAAGGCGCGGAGGGCGGCGCTGCCGGGATAGCCGCTTCCCGTGTGGTCGGCGTCGCCTTTTACCTTGACGCCGGAACAGACGACCGGCGCGGGCGTCGATTCCGGTTTCACGGCGTACATCGCCGCCACGTCGTCCGTGCGGATTCGAATCCGCGTGTCACGTATCTCGGTCGTTCCGCTTCCGGCGACGACGATAGCCGCCGTCGCTCGCCGCGTCTGCGACCTGCACCACGTCGCAGTTCTCGACCGTCGCGTCGTCGGCGAACAGCCAGATGCCGCGCATGTTCGTCGGGAAGTCCGGGGAGGAGTGCGGTTCGTCGACGACGACACAGCAGTCCCGAACCGTCCCGCCCGACCCGGCGAGGCGGACGTTCGAGATGTTGTTGTTCTTGTACAGGCCGCCGTTCACCGTCACCGTCCCGGTGCTCTTTTTCGACTCGTAGAGGCCGTTGTTCGGGAAGCCCTCTATCCAACAGTTCCGGAGTTCGAGGCTCCCCTCGTTGTACTGGTGGACGAAGAGGCCGACCGCACCGCTCCCGTCGGGTGCGCCGTCCGGGGCGTGAAGACCGTCGATGAGTCCCGACCCGTCGTCGGTCAAGATACCGAAGATGAACGGTCCTTTCGAACCGTCGTGGACGCCGCGATGGCGTACGTCCCGAACCAGCAGCCCGTCGTCCACGTTGATCTGCATCCTCGGCGCTTCGGGCGCGTTCCCGACTTCGTGCCGGAGGCCCTCGTACTGGATGTTGGACGACCCGCTCCCGCCGAGCGAGAGCCACGATGCGCCGGGATTCGTGGTCGCGTCGTCCGGCGTGTCGAGGACGATGGTCGCGCCGGGTTCGACGCCGACCATCCCGAAGTCGTGCAGTCCGTTCCCGTAGTTGAACGTCAACTCGGTGACGCGGAACGTTCCCTGCGGGAACTCCAGTTTCGTGTTGCTGTTCAGGTAGTCCCCGAGGATGTCGTCTATCGGTTCTTCCCCCGTCGGGTCCATCCCGAGGTCGTCCACGACATCGTAGGTGGTGTCGTATTGGAAATCGTCGGCCGTCACGGTCCGGTCGGTTGGGGTTGTCTCGGTCTCGTTCGACGTCGGCTGTCGGGACCGCCAGTCCGGTGAACGCACCGCTGGCGACGACCGAGGTGGTCGCCGCTTGCAGATACGTTCGCCGGTCGAACGTCGCATCTCGTGTTCCCTTCGTGTCTGGAGTGTCGGGATTCTCGGACATCTTCGAGGGGAACGGCAGTATAATCCATAAAATTAATTCGTGATTAAATTACTAAAAATATCGTTCACGATAATCGAGTATCGGAAAGGTCGATGGCGCGTCCAGGTCTGCCATCTTTTTCACCTCTCCGGCGAACTATCGCACATGACGCTCGACGTACTCGAACAGGAGGACGAGCCACGAATCATCGACACGCACGCCCACCAACCGACGAAGGAGTTTTTGGAGGACGCCGGCGGGAAGATGATGGAGGACGCGGCGAACAAGTTCGGCGCGAAGATGGAGACGGACACCTACGACTCGTTGGTCGAGGAGTACCACGAGGCCGGAATCGGACGGACAATTCTGCTCGGGTGGGACGCGGAGACGAACACCGGCAATCCGCCGGTGCCGAACGACTACGTCGCCGAAATCCGCGACGAGTACGACGACTTCTTCATCGGCTTCGGTAGCGTGGACCCACTCAAAGACGACTGCGTGGAGGAAGCCCACCGAGTCGTCGAGGACCTCGACCTCTCCGGGTTCAAGTTCCAGCAGATCGCACAAGGCTTCGACCCGAGCGACCCCGAACACGAGGAACTGTTCTCGACCATCGAAGACCTCGGCGTGCCCTGCGTCTTCCACGGCGGCAACTCGACGCTCGGCGCGGGCGCACCCGGCGGCCGTGGCCTCAAAATCAAGTACGGCGACCCGATGATGATAGACGACCTCGCAGCAGAACACCCCGACCTGCAAATCCTGCTCGCCCACCCCGCCTTCCCGTGGGAGAAAGAGCAACTCGCCATCTGCCAACAGAAGGGCAACGTCTACATGGACCTCTCGGGGTGGCTTCCGAAGTACATCGACGACCAAGTGCTCCACTACGCGAAGACGCTCCTGCAGGACAAGGTGATGTTCGGGACGGACTATCCGATGATTCGTCCGCAGAAGTGGTTGGACCAGTTCGAACAACTCGCGTTCCCCGAGGACGTTCAGCGAAAAATCCTCTGGGAGAACGCCGAACAGTTCCTCGACCTGTAGTCCGAAAACGAGGGACACGACAGATAAAGGCCACAATTCTATTCATTCCCTTCCGCGAATCAAACCCGTATGACGAAACGCGCGACCGAACAGTGGGAATACCACACCATCAGGCCGCCACGGGGGAGTACGAAAAAGGAATCCATCGACCCCGTCAACGACCTGAACGAGCTCGGTGAAGACGGCTGGGAGTTGGTGACGACCATCGAATATGTCGGTGGGGGGACGAAATACCTCGTCCTCAAACGCCCGGCATGGAGGGGTGACGACGACGAAGATGAGTGAGAAAAGCGACACAGGAAACGATGGCGATAGCGAAATCAGCACCGCGAACACGATGCGTGAACGGGCAGGGGAGAGCCGAATCAAACTTTGGCTCGTTCTCGGCGCGAGACGGCTCGTCATCACGGGCGCGATGGCGGTGCTCTTTTTCATCGCGTTCGTCCTCGCCGGGACGTTTCTGTATCCGCCGCTGAAGTCCGCAATCGCAACGTCGGACACCATCGAGACGATGTTCTCCACCTTGCTCGGTGCGAACATCACCGCGACGACGCTCGTCGTCACCATCACCCAGTTGGTCATCTCACAGGAGAACGGGCCGCTCGGTGACCAGCGCGGTCGGATGAGCGATGCGATGGATTTCCGAGGCTTCGTCAGCGAGATGATTGGCCACACGACGCCATCGGACCCGTCGAAGTTCCTTCAGGAGATACTGGACACGACCGAACGTCGGGCGGACGAACTTCGGGATTCGGTCACCGAGGATGGGAACAGCGAACTGCTCGGGGAGTTGGACGAGTTCATCGAGAGCCTCACGGGCAACGCCGATACGGTCAAGGACAAACTCGACGGCGCGAAGTTCGGCACCTTCGACGTGCTGTTCGCCGCGCTCGATTTCAACTACTCGTGGAAGATATTCCACGTCGAGCGGATGCGCGACGAGTACGGGGACGACCTCTCGGACGACCAACATCGGAAGTTCGAGCAGTTGAAAACCTCGCTGTCGATGTTCGGCCCGGCACGCGAGCACATCAAGACGCTCTACTTCCAGTGGGCGCTCATCGACCTCTCGCAGTTGATTCTGTACGCTGCGATTCCCGCACTGTTCGTTGCAGGGGCGATGCTCGCATTCGTCGGAAGCGGGACGTTCACCGGCACGACCCTCGGATTTTCGGATATCCTGTTGGTCGTCGCCGGGGCGTTCACGGTGTCGCTCATCCCGTTCATGCTTCTGGTCTCGTACATCCTCCGCATCGCCACGGTCGCAAAACGGACGCTGGCCATCGGACCGCTCATCCTGAGGGATTCACAACGATGACGGGGAACGACTCATCGAACGAATCGGGAACACGGCTGTCACGTCGGACGTTCCTCGGGACGGCCGTCACGGCCGGACTCGTCGGAACGAGCGGTTGTCTGACCCTCAGTCCGAAAGCGAGCATCTCGGGGACGGGGACCTCGAAAGTGTTCAAAAAAGTCTCGGTCAGCGAACCGTGGGCCAGCGGTCGAGTGAGTGCGAGCGTCAGCCTCACCCCGACTGCGACGACGAAATACGGCGTTCGAGAGCTCATTGTCATCAGTTCGAGCGGGAGCGAGTTCGACACCGGCACCGTCCAGAGCGGACAGACCTCGAAGAAGGTGTTCGTCCCGGTCGGAAAGTCAACCCTCTCTGCCGTCGATTACGACGGAAAGACGGTCGATACGGTGACGGTGAAAGTCACGGGTAACAAGGTTCTGTAGCGACTCGGTCGGCAGTGGAGGGTTATTGTCCATCCCCGTCGTAGGGTGTTCGGGGTGAACGAAATGGGGGAATACGACATCGTCGTCATCGGGGGCGGTACCGGAAACAAAGTCGCGCTCGCCGCCGCGAACCGGGGGATGGACGTGGCGCTCGTCGAACGCGGACCGCTCGGCGGAACGTGCGTCAACCGTGGCTGTAACCCGTCGAAGACGCTGATTCACCGGGCGGACGTGGCGGAAACGGTCAGGAGTGCCGGCGAGTTCGGTATCGACGCCCAACTCGACCGTATCGACTTCCCACGCATCGTCCACGAGGTGACGGAGATGACGGACGGGAAATCCGAGGAGTTGGCACGGGCCGTCGAGGAGCGGAAGACCATCACGCTGTATCGGGACGACGCCCGGTTCGTCGGCGAGCGAACCCTGCGCGTCGGCGACGACGAGATTCGGGGGGAGAAGGTCGTGGTCGCTGTCGGGGCACGTCCCGCGATTCCGCCCATCGACGGACTGGACGACGTGGATTACCTCACGAGCACCGACGCGCTCCGACTCGACAGGCGACCCGACCGACTGGTGGTCGTCGGCGGCGGCTACATTGCCGCCGAACTCGGCTACTTCTACGAGGCGCTCGGCACGGCCGTCACCATCATCGGCCGGAACGACGTGCTCCTCCCGGCCGAGGACCGCGAAGTCGCGGAGGCGTTCACCGAAATCGCCCGCCGTCGTCACACGGTTCACGTCGGCTACGAAGCCACTGCGGTCACACAGGAGGACGGACGGGTGACGGTTACGGCGACTTCGGACGACGGGGAACCGGTCGCAGTCACGGCCGACGAACTGCTCGTCGCAACCGGCCGCCGACCGAACACGGACCGTCTCGACCCCGAAAAAGCCGGAATCGACCTCGACGACCGGGGCTACGTCGAGACGGACGAGCATCTGGCGACGAGCGCCGAGAACGTCTGGGCACACGGGGACTGCATCGGTACCTACCAGTTCAAACACGCCGCCGACCACGAGGTGAAGTACGTCGTCGAAAACGCCCTCGACGGGGAGCACGAGGTGGTCGATTACACCGGGATGGGCCACGCCGTCTTCACCTCCCCGCAGGTCGCGGGAACCGGAGAAACAGAAGACGAATTGGATGATGACGGGCAGGAGTACGTCGTCGGACGGTGTGCCTACCGCGACACGGTGATGGGGAACGCGCTCAAGGACCGGGACGGGTTCGTCAAGGTTCTCGCCGCCCCCGGCGGGGAGATTCTCGGTTGTCACATCATCGGTCCGGACGCCTCGACGCTGATTCACGAAGTCCTCCTCGCACTGGCGAGTGGGTCGGGGACTGTGGACGACGTTACGGGGACGATTCACGTCCATCCGGCGCTGAGCAAAGTCGTGTTGAAAGCCTTCGAGGATGTGGAGTTACTGTAGCGAGTCCACGAACATGTTCGTGTGAACTTGAATGGTGGTACCCGCCCTCGATCCGGTATGGAACGAACCCGTATCACCGCCGTCTTCGCACTCGTCGTCGTAGACGCTATCGTCTTCCTCCTGGCGGCCGTTGCTCACCTCGGCGTACGAATTCCAGTAGGAGTCGGAGCCATCGCCGAACCTCGAATCATCGACGCGGCTATCGTCGAAGGAATCATCACACTCGCGTTCGTCGGAATTGCCTATGCGATACGAACTCGAAAGAGCTGGGCGTGGATGACAGGAGTCATCGCCCATGGTATCGGAATCGGTGGTATTCTCGTCGGAATCGGTGCAGTAGCTGCCGGCCTCGGTCCGGTCTCCACTGTGAACGCTCTCTACCATCGCACGATGCTCGTGGTACTGCTCGGCGGTTTGCTTGCACTGTGGACGCCCACCGTGCGGTCCGGGCTCGAACAGCACGTTTCCACCTGAGATGTACTGGCACCCACACGGCGGTTCCGGAGATACGAATAAGTCAACAGTAACCGAGACCCAACCATGCCCAAAGCCCGCGTGAAGTTCAAGCCGCCCGGAAACCGTCCGTACGACCTGTTCGGGTTCACGGCCGACCACCCGGACGACGAGTTTCGAATCCTGAGCAACTACCCCACCGAGGAGGGATTGTACGTGATTTTGGAAGCGACGATGGCGAATCCAAAAGCTATCGTTGACCTCTTCGAGCGGAGTCCCATGTCCTACGAGGTGCTTCACGCCGACGAGCACACGGCCCTGATTCAGTATCTTCTCCCGTTCGTCCCGCCGCCGCTTCGTGCAGTCTTTTCCTCGGGAAACCTGCCACAGTTCCCGCTTCTCGTTCGAAACGGGTGGATACTCACCGACCTGACCACGACACAGGAGCGACTGTCGGGGTTCAGGGACGAGTTGGAAGCCACCGGTTTCACGTTCGAAGTCGTGTCGGTCACACAATCGACGGACCCGACCGACCTACTGACTGACCGTCAGCGCCGATTCATGGCCGAGGCGCTCGAACGGGGCTACTACGACACGCCACGTGACTGTTCGCTCACCGACCTCGCGGCGGCACTGGACGTGAGTAAATCGACGGCGAGCGTCGTGCTCCACCGTGCAGAAGAGACCGTCGTCAAGGAATTCTTCGCCGAATCGACCGACTGAACTGCGTTTACGACGTATCCTGCCGGACGACGCTTCGCGCCTGCCCGGCGGGGTCAGCCATCGTTTTCTGTGGAGTGGGTTGTGTGCACTGTTCTTCGCTACCGAATCGAATCGAGGTTCCGAGAACCCCCGGTGACTCCCGGCGTTCCTCGATTTCTATCGAATCGAGGACTCGGTCGCCGAGCGTTTCTGGGAGGGCAGATGCGTCGTACGCCTCGTTTATGCCCGAAGCGTCGAGGGTACGGCGGACCACACTTCCATCTCGGAACTTGTATGAGACCAACCAGATGGACATGTGAACTCAATACTATGTTCCACAACTTCTGGTGAAAGCTTTGTGGTGAGAAACCGCGAGGAAGGTGATAATATTTGTTCAGTAGCCGTCCGAACCAAACGTCATTCAGCGCAGTCGGCCGGGGGAGAGGCGTCGCAGATGCCGATACGATTTTACCCGGCGATAGCGCCGGTACTGAATCAGGATACCCGACCCGACGAGGAGGAGCCAAAGCACCTCGTTCGACCCGAGCATCGTCCACACGTTGGCCCGAAACACGGGCAAAATGTCGCCCCAATGGCGAGCGAGTTGCTGGAGGATGGTGGCACCGAGAAGGCTCGTCACGACGGTCAGGAACGGGAGATAGAACTGCCAAACGAGGATACCCACGACGCCAGCGACGAGAATCGACCCGACGACCGGATCGACTACGCCGGTGAGTATCGGGATGGACACCCCTCCCGCCCCACCCGACCCGAACGACGAGTAGGCGACCGACCCGACAGCGACGACGCAGATGCCGACGATGGTGAACCGCTGTGCGGAGCGAGCCAGACGACTGCCGATGAAACCGCCGATGAGGACGCCGAACAACGAGACGAGCAGGAGGTCGTGCGGCGCGACACCGAACTCGGGAGCGAGCGTTCGCGCAGCGAAACTGCCGAACAGGGCACCGCCGAGGCCGCCGACGATCGACGTGAGTTGCGTCACGAAGGAGTAGCCGAAGTAGGTGAAGGCGAGACCGACGATGACCGCCAGCGCCACGGCGAGGGTCGTGAAGGAATCGAGAACCATCTGTTTTC
>CAWEQN010000016.1:0-89249 GCA_963811185.1 uncultured haloarchaeon | reverse complement strand
GGAGCACCGAGCGAATGACGGGGCTTTGGAATCCGAAAACTCGGGCGACGTTCGCCGCCGTCGGGTTGGGGTTCGGCGGGTACGCGTTCGCAGTCGTCGTCGTCCTGTTCACCGCAGTCGTGCTCTCGGCGGGGGGAATCGTCCTGCTTTCCCGACCGACCCTGCTCGTCGCGGTTTCGATAGTGATGGGACAGGGCGTATCTTTCGGCCTGTTCGCGCTGGCGTATCTCCACTACACGGGGCGAGGTCTGGACTACATCCACGCGCGGATTCCGACGCTCTCGGACCTCGGATGGACGGTCGGTGGTTTCATCGTTTTCTACGGCGGCCTCATCGTGGTTTCGCTCGTGCTCACGACGTTCGGGATTCGGTCGGCGCAGAACGAAATCGCGGCCATCGGGAAGCGCGACCCGAACGTCTTCTTGCTCCTGATTCCGCTCTCGTTCCTGCTCATCGGCCCCGGCGAGGAACTGCTGTATCGAGGTGTGGTACAGGAGCGTCTTCGGGAATCGTTCGGTCGGTGGCCCGCCATCGCGCTGGCGAGTCTCATCTTCGCGCTCGTTCACTTCTTCTCGTTACAGGGTGCGGGAAAACTCGTCTACCTCGCCATCCTGCTCCTCCTCTCGCCGGTCCTCGGGGCGGCGTATGAGTACACGGGAAATCTCGTCGTCTCGGCGCTGATTCACGGGGCGTTCAACGCGCTCCAGTTCGCATTGGCGTATCTGATGGTGACCGGGCAACTCAACCCGTAGTCATTCGTTCTCGCTCTCGCTTCCCTGCCAGCGCACGACGAGGAACTCGGTGTAGCCGCCGTACGCGATTTCCAGCGACCCGACCCACCAGTTCCACTTTTCGGGGAGGGATATGTCGTCCGGCGCGTCCTCCAGATGGCCGACGATGGCCGAGGCGGTGAGTTCCACTCCCGAATTCTTCCGATACTGGCCGGAGTCCGACAGGTCGCGGGCTTCACGAACGACGACTCTCCGGGCACCCTCCGGTGCGTCGAATCGCTCTCGTAGTCGTCGGTCGAGTTTACTCGGGTTCATTTTAATATCGTTCCGTGCGTCGCTCCTCCCATGCCGACCGTCTTCGCGGTAGACGAATACGAGGCACAGGAGTACGACGCGGTGCTCGTCCAAGAAAACGCAGTCGTCTGCCTTAATGCTGACCCACCGCTGGCCCGCGTCATCCCGTTCCAGAAGGTGAACCACGTCGATTCGGACCCCGAACTGCTCCTCTCGGATTCCGAGGTGCCGGACTCCTTTTTCGGCGGTGCCGAGTACGCGTTCGTGGAGGTTTCGAAGTTCGACCGAATCCAGCGCCATCTAGAGGATATCGAGAAAGAGCAGTATTGAGAACGACGACAGCACGGACTACAGTTTCGTCCACGTCGTCGAAACTCCCGCCCCTGGTACGTGCCAGCGGTGTTCCGCGACCAGCGAGTCACGTTGGCGTAGTTCGATTCGCGCATCGAACAGCGGCGAGAGTCGTGAAACGACGGGTGAATCGTCGGAAAGCGGGAGGTGAACGTGGCCGATTCCGTTGACCCCGCGGACGAGCGCCGTCACCGTCCGGAGGAATCGTCGCAGCGCGGTACAGTCGTTGGCTTCGAGCAACCCTTCGAGGGAGTCGATGCTGGTCCTGAGTTCGGCGGGCGCGAGTCCCGACACGTCGTCGTCGAAGTGGCTGACCGCGTCGATGAGTTCCCCTCGGAGGAAGTCGAGTTTTGTATCCGACCCGTCGGTGATATCGATAACACGGACGGTGGGGTCGTTCCGTGTCATCCCTGCCGGGAGACTGCTGTCGATGGCCTCCATCGTCGTTTGGGTGCTGACGATGACTTGTTTTCTGTCATAGCGTGGGTCGCCGGACAGGCGTCGTATCGCCTGTAGGGTGACGGATTCCGACACCGCTCCGGTTATCAACAGAACACAGCCGTGGCGTTTCAGTTCCCGTAACGTCGTCGTGAACGCATGGTTCCCGTCGTTTCGATACTGGTCCCACGCGAACGTCATCTTCAATGACAATTGAAAGGATGGTGGTATAATTGTATTGATCAAAATGTGATATTTAGTCGTCGAAGCGGTCGTTCCACGACGCTTTTCTCACTCCCGTCGTCGCTCACGTCGGACTCGTGTCACCATCATCGTCCGGGGAGTGCTCACCTTCGTTTCCGCTTTCTGCCGTCCCGTCCCCGATTTCGTGTTCATCTTCCCTCGCTCCCGTTTCGTCGCCTCCTGCTTCTTCCCATTCGCTTCCCATCTCGACTTTCTCACTTTCGTCGGTTTCCGTCCCCTCTCCCCCCATACGCTCGCTTTCTTCGCTTTCCCCTCCGGCGTGCCGTTTCGGAAGCGGTTCCCCCTGCACCAGGTCGGGAAGGACGACGCGGTTGAACTGGACGAGCAGGACGAGCAGTAGCGGCCCGAAAAACAGCCCGTACCAGCCGAATAGGAGCGGACCGAAGATGTACGCGAACAACATCAGGCCGACGTGCAGTTCCCGCCCCGTTATGTACGGCCGGATGACGACTTCCGCCACGAGGTCGATAACGATGACGAACAGCGCGACGAACGCCACCGGGAACCAGATGGTTCGAACCCCGATATCGAGCGATTTGACGACGAGATACGCCGCTATCGGGACGTAAATCAACTTCGTCCCCACTATCGGGACGAGGCTTGCGATTCCGGTCAGCAGGCCGAGTAAGGTCGGAAGTGGCACCGCGAGTCCCGGCGGCGCGAAGACGTTGGCGAGGTTGTACACCACGGCGGCGGCGAGGCCGACGACGAAGGCGTTCAGGATGTTCCCGAAGTACACCGTCTGCAGGCTTCGGTCCACTGCAGTGAGATAACTGTACGCCGTACTCTGTTTCCCGCCGATGTCGCGGACGAACCAGCGGACGAGTTTGTCGTCGTCCCGAAGCAGATAGAAGGCGAACGCAAGCGCGACGAACAACTGGAGGAGTGCGGTCCCGAACGCTGCCGCCAAATCCACCACCTGTTTGAGGAGTTCCGGCCCGCCGAATCGCACGAACTCCCCCTGGCTCTGCTGGAGGAGATGGATGATTCGTTGTGGATGGACCGTCAGCGACGAGAGGTCGAGATACGGTCGAAGCGCACCTTCGTACCCCTTCAGCGATTTCCCCGCAATCGTCGCCACTTCGACTGCACTCACGGCGACGGCGTAGGAGATGAGCACGACGACCGGGAGCGCTATCGTTATCAACGACACGAACGCCGTCAGCCCCGGATGGCCGAGTCGATGTTCGAGGCGGTTGTATATCGGTCGCGTCGCGTAGTACATGAACAGGCCGAGCACGAACGTCCCCTCGAACGCGTAGAAGACGAACAGAACGACGACTGCCAAGACGAGGCCGACCACCCACCACGCGACCCGTGACCGTTTCATCGGTAGCGCTAGGTCGTCGGCCATCGTCCCCTCAGGTCCCCACCCATACCCGCTCTACGTCGGCCGGAACTATAGCGCTCGGGGTAGCGTGAACGACATCGAGCAGGTCGTTATTCGGTGACTTCCCGCCCCGTCGTGGCCGGTAGCCGGCGTTTGTGATGTGTTTCGAGATATCGATTGATGACCTCCCAGACCGTCTCTATCGGGATATCGAGTTCCTCCGCGACGGTTTCGGCTCGATACCGTCTGTCCACGACGTAGTGAAGCACCGCGTCGATGCACTCGTAGGAGGCACCCAATTCGGTTTCGTCCGTCTGTTCGGCCCACAGCCCCGCCGTCGACGGTTTCTCGACGATTCGACGGGGGAGGCCGACGTGTCGAGCGAGCGCCCGCACTTCCGTCTTGTAGAGGTTCGCCAGCGGCAGGAGGTCACAGCCGCCGTCGCCGTGCTTCGTGAAGTAGCCGAGCAGTTGCTCCGACCGGTTGCCGGTTCCGAGCACGAGTTTGGACTGGGTGTTGGCCGCGTAGTACGTGCAGGTCATGCGGAGTCGGGCGATGGCGTTGCCGAGCGCGTGTACCCGCTCGTCACGCTCCGCATCGCTGTCGATCAGTTCCTCGAACCCGCGGACGAGCGGTTGGAGGTGGATTTCCTGATAGTCGATACCGAGCGCCTCCGCCACCGTCAGGGCGTCGTGACTGCCCGCCTCGGCGGTCAGATTGCACGGGAGCAGTAGCCCGAACACGCGGTCCGGGCCGAGGGCATCGACAGCGAGATACGCGGCCAGCGTCGAATCGACGCCGCCGCTCATTCCGACGACGACGCCTTTTGCCCCCGAACGCTCGACGTACTCCTCGATGAAGAGCGTGAGTTGCTGGTGCGTCGCCGTTACGTTTTTCTCGTCGGTCAGCATCTCCGCAGGTGGAAGATAGGAGGTGGTCACGTTCCCGCCGCCTCCCTAACGCGCGGACGACGGTTCACATCGCCGATCCGTGAGACGTTCTGACGAATGGGGCAACCTGGCGAGAATTTAACCACGTTTGTATTTTGCTTCACTGAATAACGAAACAATTTGGCAGTATAAAACGCTTCTTGCGCTCCAATCAATATTTTCGTATTGCATAATAGGGTGTTTAATGGGGTAGTCTGTGCACGGTGAACAACACTCAGTGCGGCGCGCAGGCTCGTTCGAATCAGCGACGGTATCTCGCTCACCACCGTTGACGATTGTCCGATTTTTGAGTGAAATGATTCGCATTTCTGGACGCTTTACAACCTTAAATGGAATATATTCGATTGTAAACTGACCGTTCGTCATCGAGCAGGAGATAAAATGGACATTTGTAAACGCTCAGGTTTATATTCTTATGAATCACGAGCCTATACCGTGACTTGGATTACGAACGCGGTCAAAATGGGTGAAAAGGCAAACGATCTCGGTATCGACACTCCTCCCGTGGGGTTCGAGGAGCGTGACGTGTAATGGTTGATATCAGTACCGTCGCGGACGGCATCAACAATATCTGGATACTTACCGTCTCGTTCCTCATCTTCTTCATGCAACCCGGCTTCGCCATGCTGGAGGCCGGACAGGTGCGGGCGAAGAACGTCGCCAACGTCCTCATGAAGAACCTGATGGACTGGTCGCTCGGCGTCCTCATCTACTTCCTCATCGGGTCCGGAATCGCGGCTATCGCCGCGACGCTCCTGTCGCCCGGCGGATTCACGCTGGCTGGCGCGTTTTCCTCCGTCAACAGTCCGGATTCGTGGGTCGGTTGGCTGTTCGGTGCGGTGTTCGCCATGACGGCGGCGACCATCGTCAGCGGCGCAGTCGCGGAACGCCTGAAGTTCGAGGCGTATCTGTTCTACTCCATCGGCCTGACGGCGGTCATCTACCCCGTCATTCAGGGATTCGCGTGGTCGGACGGCGGCCTGCTCACTGCGACCGGTTTCCTCGGCCAGGCGGTCGGGTCGCTCTTCGGCATCGCGGGCGGCGTCGGCTACATGGACTTCGCGGGTGCGACCGTTGTCCACATGCTCGGCGGCATCGCCGGACTCGTGGGCTCGTACATGGTCGGCCCGCGTCGCGGTCGGTTCGACAAAGACGGGAACAGCATTCCCATTCCCGGCCACTCGCTGACGCTCGTGATGCTCGGCACGTTCATCCTCGCCTTCGGTTGGTACGGCTTCAACGTCGGGACGCAGGCGACGGTCCTCGACACGTCGGGCGGGGGCGTAGTGTTCATGGGTGCGGCACTCGGCCGCGTCGCGCTCAACACCACCCTCGGAATGGGCGCGGGTGCGGTCGCCGCCGCAATGACGACGACGTTCCTCGAAGGCAAGCCCGACCCGCTGTTCACGGCCAACGGCCTGCTCGCCGGTCTCGTGGCCGTCACGGGTGCAGTTCCCCACGTCACGTGGTTCGGCGGCATCGCGCTCGGTGCCATCGCCGGCGTGCAGGTGCCCCTCGTCTACCGCTGGGTCGTCGACACGCTCAAAGTCGATGACGTGTGCGGCGTCTTCTGTGTCCACGGGAGCGCGGGTGCCATCGGCACGTGGCTGATTCCGCTGTTCGCCGTTTCCGGCTTCTCGCTCGCACAGTTCACGATGCAGACGGTCGGCATCGCGGTCATCACGGTCTGGACGCTCGTCACCTCCTATCTCGTGTTCAAACTCGCGGCAGTCACCGTGGGTCTGCGTGTGGACGAGGAGGACGAACACACCGGCTTGGATAGCTCCGAACACGGCATCGTAGCGTACCCCGAGTTCGTCGAATCGTTCGACGAGACCGGCGGCGGCTCGCCGACGGGTACCACGGACGGCCCCGCCATCGCCGACGGAGGTGAGCGCAGATGAGCGCCGTCGACTCCGGAATCGAGATGGTGGTCGCCATCATCCGCCCCGACCGACTGTCGGAGGTGAAGCGTGCGCTCGTGGACGTCGGCGCACCCAGCCTGACCGTCACGAACGTCTCGGGACGCGGCAGTCAACCGGCCACGAAAAGTCAGTGGCGCGGCGAGGAGTACATCGTCGACCTCCATCAGAAAGTCAAAATCGAGTGCGTCGTCGCCGACACGCCCGCCAGCGATGTCGTGGAGGCAATCCGTGAGGCGGCCCACACCGGCGAACCCGGCGACGGGAAGATATTCGTCCTCCCGGTCATCGACGCCTGTCAGGTCCGAACCGGAAACCGCGGTCCCGACGCAGTGTAGTTCGAACGCCGCTTCGAGAAGTGACGTTCCGAATCGTCCAACACAACCTTGCCCTTTCTCCCGCCATTCGTCGTCCGTTTCTTCGAACTCACCGATTGCCCGAGAGCATCAACTTTTACGCTACCCGAGACGATAATCGATTCATGACGGACGCTTTCGCGGAACGAACCCGCCGCTGTCAGCAACGATTGGGAGCGACCGACGCCGACGCCCTCGTCCTCTTTCCGAGCACGAACCTGTTTTACGTCTCCGGCTTTCGGGAACACCCCGGCGAACGACACCTGCTCCTGTTCGTCCCGAAGGACGGCGACCCCGTCTTCGTCGTCCCGGATATGTACGGCGAGCAGATCGCCGACGAATCGTGGGTTTCGGACGTGCGAACGTGGACCGACGGCGACGACCCGCTTAACGCTCGTGAATTCGGTCGCCGACGAGTTCGACCTCCACGGCGGCCATCTCCTCCTCGACGACCGGATGTGGGCGTTGTTCACCCAAGACCTCCAGCGTGCCCTCCCCGACGCGACGTTCGGCCTGGCCAGCGAGGTGCTCGACCCCCTCAGAATGCGGAAGGACGGGGCGGAAATCGAAGCACTGCGGAGGGCCGGCGAAGTCGCGGACCGGGCCAGCGTCGAAATCCGCGAACTCGGCGAGGACGCCATCGGCATGACGGAGGCCGAACTGGCGGCCGAAATCGAATCCCGACTGACCGACGCTGGCGGCGATGGACTCTCTTTTGCCACCATCGTCGGTTCCGGTCCAAACGGTGCGAAGCCGCACCACGGTCACGGCGACCGAGAAATCGACTACGGCGACCCCGTCGTCCTCGATTTCGGCGCGTTCGTCGATGGGTATCCGGGCGACCAGACTCGAACCGTCGTGTTCGCGGGCGAACCACCCGAGGGGTACGAAGAAGTACATCAGGCCGTCCTCGAAGCCGAACAAGCCGGTGTCGAGGCCGTCGAACCCGGCGTCACCGCCGAATCAGTTGACCGCGCCGCCCGCGATGTCATCGAATCCTACGGCTACGGCGACGAGTTCATCCACCGCACGGGCCACGGCGTCGGATTGGACGTTCACGAAGGGCCGTACATCGTGGAGGGCAACGACCTCGAACTCGAACCCGGCATGGTGTTCAGCGTCGAACCCGGCATCTACCTCCCCGGCGAGTTCGGCGTCCGAATCGAGGACCTGGTCGTCGTCACCGAGGACGGTTGTGAGCGACTGAACGATTCGCCCCGGAGCGTGGCAGGCGCTGTAAAACAGCGTTAGCGACTCGACTCACTCGTTTTCACGGTAATGCTGGGCGTACATCAGCGCGAACAGTCCGAAGAGCGGGATGAGGTTTGCGACCGTTCCGGTGAGTTCGTCCATCGGAACGAGTTGGTACAGCGCCCGACTGACGCCGCCGAAAACGAACAGGCAATCCGGCGACTACCGAGAGGGAACTGTCCGTTCCGTAGCGGTACAACTCCCACATTCCGGTGAGACAAAGGATGACGGGGCCGCCCACCATACCACGGTCCCGAGCGAGGGATAGAGAACCAACCCGGTATAGATGACGGCAACCTCGACGAGGAGCAGCGCTACGTAGCCGAGCGGGTGGTCGATGAATCGTCGCGCGTGCTGAGTTGCAGTCATGGTTTCGAGCGGTTATTATCATTTAAAAAGTAACTATACTTCTACAAAAACGTTTCCCACACTCGCGCCCCGTGACTCGGAAAGAAAAACGACCGGCGGGTGATAATCGACTCGCGTGATGTGACGGTCAGAGTGGTTGTTGTGGGTTCACGACCGGTCCCTCCGGCCCCAGACCGACCGTCGCCTCGACGCCGAACACGTCGGCGAGCAGTTCCTCGGTCACGACTTCGCTCGGCGGGCCCCAGTCGTACGGTTCGCCGTCGCGCAGGGCGACGAGGTTGTCGGCGTAGCGGGCGGCCTGCGAGACGTCGTGAAGGACGATGCCGATGGTCAGGTTCTCCTCGCGGGCGAGGGTTCGGACGATTTCGAGGACGCGCAGTTGGTGGCGCAGGTCGAGGTACGTCGTCGGTTCGTCCAACAGCAGGACGTCGGTTTCCTGTGCGAGCACCATCGCAATCCACGCGAGTTGGCGCTGCCCGCCGCTGAGACTGCCCATCTCCTCGTCGCGGAGGTGGGTGACGCCGGCACGGTCCAGTGCAGTTTGAACGGCGTCTTCGTCCGCGTCCGTCTTGGATTCGAAGAAGCCACGGTGGGGATACCGACCGTGGTACGCGAGTTCCTCGACGGTCAGGCTTCCGGGCGATTCGTTCTCCTGTGAGAGCAGACCGAGTTCCCGCGCGAGTTCCTTCGTTCCGAACGTCCGGATGTCCTCGCCGTCCAATCGAACTACGCCGTTTTCGGATTCCAGTTCACGCGACAGCGCTTTCAGAAGCGTACTTTTCCCGCTTCCGTTCGGGCCGACGAGCGCGGTTATCTCGCCCGCCGGGAGGACGATGGACTCACACTCGACGATGATTCCCGAGTTCGGATAGCCGACCGCCAACTCCTCGCCGACCAGTTCGCTCGCGCGCTCGTTCGTCGGTTCGTTCGGTGATTGGTTCGTCGATTCGTCGGGTCGTTTGTCCGTCGGGTCGTCCCCTCGTTCGCTCGTGGTTTCGTTCATCCGTTCGCTCATTCGGATTCCTCCAGCAGGTGTTTTCGAAGCAGTTGACGGCCCTGTTTGGCGTGTTCCTCCCGCTCCTCTTCGTCCACTTCCAGTTCCAAATGCTCGCGTTTCAGAACTTCCGTCGCGTGTGCCAACTCCGTCTCGGTCGCGGTTTCTGGCGCGCTCTCGGCGACGATGTCCTCGATATGCGTTTCCCATTCCGACCCGCCGTATCGTCCGGGTTCGACGGCCCAATCGTAGTAGTAGTCCGCGAGGCCCTCCCATCGTTGCTCGTCCTCGCGCCGAACGTCGCGGATGAGGGCCAACGCGGTTCGCGCCCCGTCGCCGGCGTTGACGATGGCTTGATGTTCCGCGTCGTCGCCGAGGGTGCCGGTGACGTACAGGCCATCGACCGACGTTCGGCCGTCCCGCTCCACGTCGTCCAGTTCGTCGTCGAACGCGGAGAGGTAGTCGTCGTCGTACGCCGAGGCCGCGAGGACTCGCTTCGCCTCGATTTCGGTCCCGTCCCCCGTGCTGAGTCGAAAGCCGTCGTCGGTTCCTTCGACGGCGACGACCATCCCGTCGCGTACTTCACAGCCTTCCAGTTCCGCCTGCTCGCGTCCGAGTCCGAGGAACGTTTCGGGCGAAACCCCGCCCGGAAACCCGAGGAAGTTCTCCAGGTGGACACATTGGCGAATCGCCGATACGCCGCCATCGAGAACGACCGTGTCCAGACCGTACCGGGCGGTGAAAACGCCGGCCGAGAGACCCGATGTGCCGCCGCCCACGATGGAGACATCGTACACCATCAGAGTTCACCCATGTTCCCCTGCTTTCGCATGAGATAGAGGAAGTACGGCCCGCCGAGCAGTCCGGTGACGATGCCAACCGGCACCTGTATCGGCATGAGCGCGAGTCGCGCGCCCACGTCCGCGCCGACGACCAGTGCCGGTCCGGCGAACAGACTCCCGATGACGAGTTTCCGATAGTCGCTCCCGACGACGTTTCGGACGACGTGGGGCACGATGAGGCCGACGAAGCTGACGATTCCGGCCACCGAGATAGCGGAACTCGCGGCGACGATGGCCAGCGCCGAGAGACCGAACCGAACCCGTTCGACCGACATCCCCAACGACCGGGCGGTTCGCTCGCCGAGGAGAAGGACGTTCAACTGCCGGGAGACGACTCAGAGAAATCGGGACGACGAGAAGGGTCGGAATCAGGATGATTCGGACCTGCTCCCATCCGGTTCCCGTGAGCGACCCGGTGGTCCACGCGAGGGCTTTCTGTACGACGCCGATGTTCTGTGCGAAGAAAAAGAGTCCGCGCTGAAGCGAGTAACAGATGGTTCCGACGATGACGCCCGCGAGCACCAGACGGACGGGACTCGTCCCGCCTTTCCACGCGATGGCGTAGACGACGATGAACGCGGCGATACCGCCGATTGCCGCGAAGACCGGGAGAAACAGCGAGAGGCCGCTGAACACGACGAGTGTGAGCAGAACCGCGAGTCCCGCTCCGTGGCTGACGCCGAGGATGTACGGACTCGCCAGTTCGTTACGGGTGACGGCTTGGAAAATCGCCCCCGACACCGCCAGATTCGCGCCGACGAAGATGCCGACGAAGACCCGCGGAAGGCGCAGGCTCCAGATGACCGTCGTGGTGTTGTTCAGGTTCGCGTCCGCCGGCACCTTGTGGCCGAGCAGGAACGCTCCGAGTACCTCCGGATGGGTGAGAACCTTCGGGTTGAAGACGGCGTGCCACGCCTGCGGGAGCGTCGTGGAGTACGCCCCGAAACTGACCTGCACGAGCGCGGAAACGACCACGATTCCGATACTCGCCAGCACGAGCGCCGCCAGCGACCCGTCCATTCGTTCACCTATCGTCGTCTCGACTTCCTCCGTCATGTATTCGTCCCCATACTCGATTGTTCCATCGGTGTCACTATCCGGTGAAGCGACGTATCGCTTCACCGCTTCGTTCGTTTTTAGGTCTGCCTAAACACCGATAAGGGCTTTGGTTTTCCCCCTTGATTCGATACCTCTGCGGTTGGCTCTGGAAAGTGATATCCGGAGTCGGATTACTGGTTAGTGGATTTTCGTACTGAAAATGATATGAGGTGACGCGAGCGTGATGCCTACCGTGCCCGCGTCGTACTGAAATCGCTCGTCCGCCGTTCGAAATCCGCTCAGAGGTTTCTGTTCACGATGTCCGCGACCCGTCCTTTGTCGAAGAGGTCGTCCGAGGCGTCGTACACCTGTTTTGCCGCGCGTTCGGTGAGCACGAGGTTCGTTATCGGCCCCTGATACAGCGCGCCGCCGCGGTACACGTCGCCGTTTTTCACGGCGGTAAGCCGCTTGCCGATCTTGTGGTTCTCGATGAACGGGACGACCGTATTTTGGAACTCCTTTTTCGTCTGGTTCTCGTGCCCGCGCAGGAGCAACACGTCGGGGTCGATTTTCAACAGTGTCTCGAAGTCTATCTCCCCACGGTTCGTGTGGAAATCCCGAACGTCCGTGTTCGCGAACGCATCCGTGACCTTCAGGTCGCGCCACTGTTTGAAACTCGTCCCCTTCGAGACGAGGTACGGCGAGAACGATTCGGGGTTGTTCCCGCTGGCCCACATGATGGCCACGGACGGTCGTTCGGATTTCTTCGACGGGACGACCGATTTCAGGTTCGACTGAAACTCGTCGTGGAGCGATTCGAACGCGTCGTAGCGGTCGGTGCGTTTGAACACCTTCGCGAGCTTGGAGAACGCCTCGTAGAGGCTGTAGTATTTGTACTCCTTGTGCCACTTGTAGCCGGTCGAGAAGATGCTGTTGCCGAAGAACGGCGCGACGCGGTTTTCCACCCCGTCGATGTCCGATTTCGACCATCCCTTGAACCGGTTCAGCAGGAAGTTCGGGTCGATGACGTGTACGTCCGCGTCCAGTTGGTAGAGCAGTTCCTTGTTGACGCCGTCCTGATACAGGTTCTTCATCCCGCTCTTGTCCACCGACACGCCGGGAATCCCGTCGTAATACTGCGTGTGGTATCGACTCGTCAGCCAGACCGCTTTCGGCGGTTTGAGTCCGAGCGCGATGCCCATGTCGGCCCAACTGCCGTTGTTGGCGACCCACGTTTCCGGAACCGAATCGAACGTCACCGTCCCGACGGGTTCCATCGACACTGAGTACGCACCCGATTCCGACGCCGCTGTTCCGCTCGTCGTGTCCGTCGTCTTCTCCGCGCTCGTCGTACTCGTGTCGCTCGTGTTCGTTTCGGTCGTGCTCGTTTCCTCTCCCGCGCTGTCGCCGCCGAGACAGCCAGCCAGTATCGTCGTCCCGGCGACGCCACAGCCGAGGAGATAGCGCCGTCGGGTCGTGATTTTCGGGTCGTCTGCTGCCATTCCAGTTTTTAGGCTCGCCTAAACCTACGTAAAACTTCCCATTTTTCGGCGTACCTAAAACTCCGGTTCCGGTGCGTCGATAATTCATCCCGTCATGCGGGGAACCTGACGGTTCAGTTTCAAGTACTCCCCCGTCGTAGCCGAGTTCGGGAACGGAGAAACGACACGATGGGGAAACACGACGACATCGGACAGCGACCAGCAACGCGCTCGCTGCCACGGAGACGATTGGGGACGATGGGACGGCGACGGTTCGTCACGACACTTGCGGGTGCAGGGTTCGGCTCGATGGCCGCCCTGCTCGCGCCCGACGACGTGAAGGCCGCCGGACGCGACGAAGTGCCGCTCGTGTACGGACGGGGGTACGACTCCGAACCGCTGACGACGACGGTTCCGGCCGATTGGTTCGCGGACCTTCGGGCCGTGTTCGACGCCCACGAGCGTCACGATTTGCTTTCACGTCCCGGAATCGTCGGTAGCGCCGTCGTTCCGGGTGAGTTCGGCGGACGAAACGCGGCCCTCGCCGTGGACGTGACCGACGACGCGGCGACCGGGTCGGTTCCCGAACGAATCGGCGACGTCGCCGTCGAAGTGAATCACGTCGAATCGACCGACGACACGGAAAAACACGAACAGTACGACGGTTCCTTCGACGGGAACCGCGTCCCCGGAAGCGTCGAGTGTGGGAGCAGACACGCTGCCGCGACGCTCTGTCCAGCGATGTACGACGACGGAACGCCGTTTTTTACTACGTCGAACCACCTCTACGGGGACGACGACGAGCAACACCGGGGCGAACCGTTCTTCGTCAAAGGGCGCGACGGGTGGCGAAAAGTCGGTGAAGTGGGACGTGGCTACGCGTTGGACGACTTCGTTCGAATCGACCCGGTGAACGATGCGGTGCCGACCAGCGCGA
This sequence comes from uncultured haloarchaeon, assembly GCA_963811185.1. Lineage (GTDB taxonomy): Archaea > Halobacteriota > Halobacteria > Halobacteriales > Haladaptataceae > Haladaptatus. The sequence goes on along the minus strand of CAWEQN010000016.1, from coordinate 75,701 downwards.
TTCGCGGCGCGTCACCGTCCGCAGTTCTCGGACAGTTCACGCGCGCGGGACTCGCCCACCTCAAAGCGCGAGGGTCGAAACTGGAAAAAATCGCCGTCGTCTCGGGCTACTCGACCGGCGCGATTCAGGCCATCGACGGGATGACCTGCGCATACGGTACCGTCTGCAAACACGGCCAGTTGAAATGGGGGAAACGGTCCTCGTTCACGAACGGCGACAGCGGGAGCGTCAGTTACCATCCGGACCTCCAAAACCCGGACGCCGGCGTCCTCGTCGCAAGTCTCAACAACGCCCGGACGTGGTGGCCGGTTGAGGATTACATCTGGGGGACGGCCGCCTACCGAATCACGGCCGACCACAGGGTCACGTTTTCGCCACCGACTGCTGACTCTCCGTGAACTGCAGTTCGACTACCGTCTCCCCGCCGAGTTTCTGAGATATCTTCCCGGCGAGTTTCTTTGCCAGCCCCGGATACCGCTTTCCGGCCGGTTTCGTCACGAGCACCGTCACGTGCTGTTTGTCGTCGACGAGACCCATATCGTCGAACTCGACGTTCACTTCCACGAGGTCGAGTTCTTTGTACTGCTTCGACTCCAGTATCTTCTGTACCTCCTCGTTCGTCGTATTCGAGGTGTTAACCTGCTGTGTCATCAACGCCCCCGCGCCGGCGAACGAGACGAGCAGAATCAGGGCCGCGACGATTCTCGGTGTGGCATCCCAGAGCCCCCCTTCGTTTTTCGATCGGTAACCGAGTCCCCAGAGGACGCCGCCGGACGCGGCGTTGATGGAGACGACGTTCACCACCAGCAGGACGAACGCGCCGAACGCAAGCACCGGCGGTCCCCACGCCAGTCCGACGCCGACGGCGGCGGCGGCGGGGATGAGCGCCGCCGCAATCATGACGCCGACGAGCGACACTGGCAGGGCAGTTGCGACTCCCAACGCCCCCGCCGCGCCGGCACAGAGTCCGACGGCGAGCGAGAGGAATCCGGGTGAGGTGCGCTGGCTTATCTGGTTTACCGTCGCCACGTTGAGCGCCGGCGGAATGAACTGCGCGGATTTGAGTGCCCACCCGAAAATCGTCGCGCTGACGATTGCCACGGCGAGCCCGAGCACCTGCGACGACAACCCGTCCCGTATCATGTTGCGGTCGTTCAACACGAGACCGACGCTCGTCGTCATCGCGGACCCCATCTGCGGGGCGATGACCATCGACCCGACGACGAGCGCGGGCGAGTTGAGCAGTAAGCCGGCGGTCGCGACGATTGCCGACAGGACGGTCATCGCGTAGTACGTCAGCGGACTCGGATTCATCCCGAGCGCCTTCGTCCGTATCTCCTCGGTTGCGATGCTGTCGTCCTCGTCCCGCCCCCTCACGAACCGTTCCTCTAACTCCTGGATGTTCGGCGTCCGGGCGGTTTCCAAACTGCCGACGACGGTGTATCCGTCCTCGGCCAAACCCGCGTCTCGAAGGCTCGTGAGGACGGCGTCAACTGCCTGTGTCGGAACTGGGAACTGAACGACCGCCGAATCGCCACCGTTGCCGTCCTCCTGTGTGAGCACGTAGTCGATGTGCTCGTCGTTCAGAACAGCGAGCACATCGCTCCGACAGTCGTCCGGAACGAGCACCTGAATGAGACGCATGCCCGGACCAACCGACGCGGGGATGAAAGTCCCTCCGGTCGGTACCCATATCGTCTATCGGTCGAAAAACGTCCTCAGAACCTTCGCTTGCGCGTGTCGTAGGTGTTGGTGGAACGTCGGTGCCGACACGTCGAGCAGTTCCGCGACTTCCTCGTCGGTGCTGTCCTGCGGCCATTCGAAGAACCCGGCGAGATACGCCGTCTCCAACGCTGTCCGTTGTCTGTCGGTCAACTATTCGGCGAGTTGCATCCCGAACTCGGTCGGCGTCGGTTCCGGTTTTTCACGCTCTCGTTGGGCGACAACTCGGGTTTCTGGAGCGATGGTTTGGACGGCCTCGACCATCCCCCTGATATCCGCGTCCGTCGGCAGTTCGACGATACCGCGCGTCCCGTCCTCGTTCGCTTCGACGTGTCCGAGCGTCGCCCCCCGGTCCACGAGAGCTTTGACGAACGACGGGCCGTTGTAGGTGACTTCGAACACACATTCGTCGTCGCGTTCGTGGATGAGTCGGGTGTCCAGTATCCCGTCGTACTGCTCGACCCGGTCGAGGATGGTTTCCGGTGATGCGCCGGACGCCGTGATAAAACAGAGGATGGCACCCGTTGGCGACATCGTCGTCCCCAACAGGGTGAACGTACAGCCGAGTTCTTGGGCACGTGGATGAGGTAGTGGTCGGCGTCCGGCGCTTCCATCTCCACTTCGACCACGCAGTCCGACACCAGCGCTTTCCTGCTCTCCATCGCGGCGATAGCCATCCCGATGGTCTCGCCGAGTTCGACGAGCACCGACTGCTCGCGCTCGTCGAACGCTCCCTCCCGGTCGGCGTGAACGACGAGCACGCCGTATCGGGTTTCGTCGTAGCGAATCGGAATCGCCGCCATCGATTGAGTGCCACCGTCGAGCGACTCCGCCCCCCACGATTCGAACTCGGGGTCCAGTCGCCACGTTTTCGACTACTACCGTCTCTCCCGATGTCAGCGCCTCGGCGACCGGGCAACTTCCCCGTATCCCGTCCCTGTCGGCCGATTCGAGATACGTGATGTCACCCGCATCCGCTACTGCACGGATGGTTTCGACGCCTATCTCGTACTCGCCTATCCACGCGAACTCGTACGGCCCGGCGGACGCCAGTCGGCCGACGACCGTCTCCTCGATTTCCTCCCGACTCGTCGCCTGCACCAGCGTGCGGTCCACGTCGCGGATGACCTCGTTGATGCGGTTCAGTTCGACCAGTTCGGCTCTCTGGGCGGACAGCGTCTCCTCGCGCTCCGCTCGGTCGAGCGCCGACTGGACGTTCGTCGCCAATATCTCCGTGAAATCGCGGACGTATTCGTCGAATGCTCGCGTGGAGGGGGAACCCAGCAGGAAAACGCCGTGGTTCCCCAGCGGAATCACCATCTCCTGTTCCACTTCCGACTCCCCTTCATACATCCCGAGACCGTCGTCCCCTCCCTTGAACATGGCCGTTTCGCCTGATTCTAACACCGACCACACCGGGTCATCCCCCTCGTCAAAACTCGGGACCTCGCCCAATACCTGCTCCGTCGTCCCTGTCATTGCGACGGGAGAGAGTGCGTCTTCTTTCTCGTTTGCGAGGAGGATTGCCGAGAAGGGAAGGTCGAGTTCGTTTCCGGCGGCTTTCACCGCGATTTCACAGATTTCGGTCTTCGTTCCGACCGTCATGAGTCGGCGCGTTGCGGAGCGCAGATATTCGAGCGTCCTCTCGCGGGCTTTCCGCTCCGAGATGTCCTTGAAAATAGCGTGAATGACCCGCTGACCGTCGACCTCGGAAACGTTTGCGCTGATTTCGACCGGTACCTCCTCACCGTCTGAGCGAACGACCGATAGGTCGTCTACGCTCCGCGTTATCCCCCCTTGTCTCGCGTGCTCCTCGAAGATATCCCGGTAGTGCTCCCGTCGCTCGGGCGGGTGAATCTCCGACTGGTGCATCTCACGAATCTCGTTTCGCGGGCGGTCGAACAGTTCCTCCGCCGCCGCGTTGGCGTCCACGATGATGCCCGTCTCCGTATCGGCGACCAGAATCGCCTCCGGACTCGCCGCGACCAGTTTTCGATAGCGTTCCCGCGACGCTTCGAGTTCCGCCTCCATCGCTTTTCGCTCCGAAACGTCGCGGATGATGCCGGTTATCAACTCGTCGTTACCGTACGTCCCGTTATGAAACGAGAGCAGTACCGGAACCTCGTGGCCGTCACGATGCTCTGCTATCGTTTCGACGTGCTCCCAATCGAGTCGTCGCTCCCCGGTTTCGACGTATCGGCTGAACGATTCCTCGTGTGACGACCGCAGAACTGCCGGAATCACCGCTGTCAACTGCTTTCCGAGCATCTCGCTCGGGTCGTACCCGAGCACGCGTTCGAGACCGTCGTTGGCGTAGCGGACGCTCCCGTCCTCGTCGACCGTCACGACGGCATCCGCCAGTCCGCTGAGTATCGCTCTGGTCTGTTCCAACGCTCGTTCGGTTCGGTAGGCGTCGATGGAGTGGTCGATTCTGTGCGCGAGTAGTTCACGACGGTCGGGACCGACACAGTCGGTGACTCCCGCCGAAAGCGCCGTTGTTATCGCCCGCTCGTCGTCGGTGACGATGAAAAACGGAACGTCCGCGTCGCGTTCGCGTACCTCGTTCAAAACGTCGAGCGCGTCGCATTTCGGCGGTGCGTGTTCACAGACGATACAGTCCGCCGTTTCGAGTCGGTCGAGCACCTTCGTGGCGTTCGTTCGCCGCTCTGTCACTCCTTGCAAATCAACCCGTTCGCTCTTCCCGACATGAAAAATTTGTGGCGTGTCCGGGTATGTTTCATGGATGGAAATGGGAATATTAATGGTATCGGACTATCTTTACCTTTCGGTCAAACGGGAACGGTTAATAGTTGGCCGTGTCAGCCGACAGGTATGAGGCTGGAGGATTACTGGGGCGTCGGGCCAAAGACGAGCGAACTGCTCGCATCGGAACTCGGCGTCGAACGGGCGATTCGCGCCATCGAATCGAGCGACGTTCGCGCACTGACGAAGGCGGGCCTATCCCGAGGACGGGCGACGCGTATCCTCCGACAGGCCAACGGCGGCGAAGGGATGGCCGTTCTCGCAACGCGGGACGCTCGGTCGGTGTACAAGTCACTACTCGACCTCGCGAGCAACTACGCCGTAACACCCGATGCGGGCGACCGAATCCGTGTTTTTACGCCGGTTCGCTCCCGTGAGGAGGCCGAGGAACGACTCGATTCGGTGATGGCGGCGGTCGAATCGTGGGACGAACTGAACGACGAAACGCGCGAAACCGTCCTCGACGCGTTCGACGCCTACGACGGGAGCGAACGAACCGCCGTCGAAACGGCGCGTGCGCTCCAACGAACCGGCGTCGATGACGGTGCGTTCGCCGCCGTCGCCGAAATCGACGCGGACGACCTCGACGTCGCGGAGGGAGCCCTCGGAAAACTCGACGACGGGTCGGTTGCGGAGGGTGCGGACGAGGAACTCGACCGCCTTCGGGAGACGCTCGCGGCGGCCGAACGCCTCGAAAGCGGCGCTTTAGACGCCCTCGAAGCCGTCCAATCCGGGGACGTACGAACCCCGGACGAGTTCCGCGAGAGCTACGTCGAGTACGTCGCCCGCGAAACCGATATCGAACCGCAGCGAATCCGCGACGCGACGGTCGGCGAGGCGACGGACGCGACGGATTTCGTCGGCGGGTCGCTCCGCGAACTCGTCGCGGAAAGCCGCGATGCGGTCGAGGAACGCGAAGCGTCGGTGGTCGAGCGACTCGAAACCGACATCGAAACCGCCCGCGACGCCATCGACGCCGCCGTGTCGGCCGTGAGCGACCTCGCGGTCTCGCTGTCACTCGCCCGCTTCGCGGACGCGTTCGACCTCACGCGTCCTGAGTTCGTGGACTCCGGGTTCGCCGTCGAGGGTGCACGGAACCTCTTCCTCGCCACGGGGAACGGCGACGTTCAGCCCATCACCTACGGCATCGGCGACCACGGGGTCGCGGGTCCGCCGAAAGGTGACCGCGTGACGGTGCTGACTGGCGCGAACAGCGGTGGGAAGACGACCCTGCTCGAAACCCTGTGTCAGGTCGGTCTGCTGGCACAGATGGGACTGCCAGTCCCCGCAGTGCGGGCGCAAGTGTCGATTTCCGACGCCATCGTCTTCCACCGCCGTCACGCCAGTTTCAATGCCGGCGTACTCGAATCCACGCTCCGGAGCATCGTCCCGCCGCTCACGAACGACGGGCGGACGCTCATGCTGGTTGACGAGTTCGAAGCGATTACCGAACCGGGCAGCGCCGCGAACCTCCTCCACGGACTCGTGAGCCTGACCGTCGATAGGGGTGCACTCGGTGTGTTCGTCACCCACCTCGCGGACGATTTGAACCCGCTCCCCGAACGAGCTCGGAAGGACGGTATCTTCGCCGAAGGGTTAGACGAGGAGTTGGATTTGCTCGTGGATTATCAACCCCGTTTCGACACGGTCGGCCGGTCCACGCCGGAGTTCATCGTCTCGCGGCTCATCGCGTCCGCCGAGGACCGCGCCGAACGCGCCGGCTACGACGTGCTCGGTCGGGCCGTCGGCGAGGCGCTGGTGCAGGAGACGCTCGATTCCTGGAAGTGACTCGGTTTCCTTCGTCCATGGAGCCGTGTTGTTCTGGTTTCGGTTATAAACCTTCGCAGGCTGGGAATCGAATCGAAGCGGTAGTGGAGTCGAAAAGTAGACCGTCGGTCACTCGCGTTCGAGGTTCCGCTCCCGACTCCCGTTTTGGAACCGCTCTTCGACGTTCTCCATGGTATCGTTTTCCATGAGTTTCTCCAATTTTCGTTCGAACTGCTCGTCGGTGAGTTCGCCGCGTGCGTAGCGGTCCTTGAGCGTGTCGAGGGCGTCGCGGTTGTTCGTCCCTTCGGGTGCGGTTTCGTCAGTCGTTTGCGTTTCGTCTCGTCGTCGACTGCTTCGTCGTCGCCTCCGTCTGCTTTGCCGGGAGGATTCTCCGTCTTCCGTTTCGTCCTCATCCTCCTCCCCGAACAGCAACTTGACTATCGGAAGGACGACCACATAGCCGCCCAACATCGCCCACAGCCACCAGTCCTGGTTGGAGAGCAAGGCGAGAAGCCAAATCCCCGTGACGAGAATCGACGCGATTTCGGTCGCGTTCTCCTGAAACCGCTCGCGTGGAGTCTCGCTCATACCTGTTCGTTTCTTCGCCGAGATATAAAACGTCCTTCTTCTCCGCTTCGTTACCATTTCAGCCGTCGTCGTTACCGCGGAATGGCCACCTAGATTTATGCCTCGAAAACGTCTCGATACCGTCGTGTCTCTCACGGGGTCCTCTCGATTCGGCTCTCTCGTCGTACTCCTTCTGCTCGGAACGAGCGTGCTGACTGCTGGCTGTGCGTCGGTACAGCAGTCCACGACGACCGGCGGGTCGAATCCAACACCCACGGCGGCGACTTCGACGACTTCGATGACTCCGACGACGGCGGCGACGGGTCAATCCCAGAACGCGAACGCTCCCCGCCGCTGGACGGTGACCATCACCCGAATCGTGGACGGCGACACGGTAAAGTTCGAGTACAAAAACGGAACGCAGGACACGGGGCGACTGCTCGGCGTGGATACGCCCGAGGTGCACACCGACAACGACCCAACGGAGTTCGAAGGCGTCCCGGATGACGATACGGGGTCGAGTTGCCTCCGGGATTGGGGTCACAAGGCCAGCGAATTCGCCGATACAGAACTCGCGGGAAAACGTGTCACCATTACGCTCGATACGAACGAGGGACCGCGCGGCTACTACGGCCGACTGCTGATTTACATCCGCGAGGGGGACGGTACCCTGTTCAACTACCAACCCGTCAAGCAGGGCTACGCGCGGGTGTACGACAGCCAGTTCACCAAGCGCGAGCGGTTTTACGCCGCCGAATCGGCCGCCCAGAAGAACGGCCTCGGCCTCTGGGAGTGTGCGAACGGAGCCGATGGAAGTGGGGGTGGACAGGCGACGACACCCGCCTCGACGGCGGGCGGGAGTACGAACGGCCCTCTCGCCATCAGCGGGATTCATGCGGACGCCCCCGGAAACGACAACGACAACCTGAACGAGGAGTACGTCGTCCTGAAAAACACGGGAAGCGGACCGCTGGACATCTCCGGGTGGTCGATTTCCGACGCGGCAGGGCACAGCTACGAGGTACCGACAGGAACGACGGTGGCCGCCGGTTCGACGCTCTCGCTCCACACCGGCAGTGGAGCAGATTCCGGGTCGGACCTGTACTGGGGTGAAAAAAGCGCGGTCTGGAACAACGGCGGGGATACGGTCATCGTTCGGGATTCGAGTGGCGGCGTTGTTCTGCGGAAGGAGTATCCAACCGGGGAGTAGTGCGATGTCGATGCTGTCGTGCGACTCGATAGCACTGACCACCAGCGCTACTACCTTCGGTAGCGTAGCAGGTTCGCCGCTCCATCAGGCGGCAGGGAACAATCGGGGAGAAAGCACTTCCGAGGAATCCACCGTATTCGGTTCCTCGTAGGGGGAAACTCATGACAGGGATGGGAAATACGACTAGTTTGCGGAACCGACTCGAAAACGACGATATCGTACTCGGGATAGCCGACGACACGTACACGCCGACGCTCGTCGAACTGTACGGGGATATCGGACTCGACTTCGTCTGGATCGATTTCGAGCACGCGGGACCGAGTCCGTGGGACGCAGGCGTAGTGGAATCGTTGCTCCGTGCGAGCGAACTCGCGGGAACGGAACTGTTAGTTCGGGTTCCAGTTACGGAACCGGCGCTCGTTCGGAAGGTACTGGATACCGGCGTGAGAAACGTGTTCCTCTCACACGTCGATACGGCCGACGAAGTGCGGGATATCGTGCGAGCGTCGTACTTCCGCTACGACGGTGGGCCGGGCGAGCGCGGCCTCGCGATTCCGCGAGCAAGCCGGTGGGGGCGGGAGGACGACTACGTCGCTACCGAGGACGAGGACGTGCTCATCGGGGTGACGATAGAGTCCCGCGAGGCGGTCGAGAACATCGACTCCATTCTGGACGTTCCCGGCCTCGGGTTCGTCTTCATCGGCCCGTTCGACCTATCCGTCGCGGTCGGTCATCCCGGTGAACTCGACCATCCGGACGTGCAGGATGCCGTCGAAACCGTTCGTTCGGCGGGTATCGACCGAGGCGTTCCCGTGGGCAACCTCGGTTTCGGAATGGACGATGTCACCGAGAAGGCCCGAAACGGATATCAAATCCTGAACATCGGCGGAACGACCCTTGCGATTCAAGAGATAGTCGCCGAGTGGCTGAACGAATACGACGGTCGCTGAGCACGCGGTCCGCACTACTTTTCACACCCGAATCGTTTCATGTATCTTCTCGTCGTCTCGTATTTCACTCCGCAACTATCCGCTTTCCGGGCTTTTACCATCTCTCCCGACAACGCCGTGGTATGGAGTATCGAACTCTCGGTTCGACCGGCACGAAAGTCTCGGAACTGTGTTTCGGTACGTGGCGATTCGCCATGGAATCGAACGGCACGGTCGAGACGGACCGCGACACGGCACACGACCTGCTCGACACGGCGTGGGAGAACGGTATCAACTTCATCGACACGGCGAACGTGTACGGCGACCCGAACGGCACGAGCGAGGAGTGGATCGGCGACTGGCTATCGGAGTACGACCGCGAGGACTTCGTCCTCGCTTCGAAGGTGTACTTCCCGTTCGACGGGTGGGGCGAACCCGGCCCCAATGACTCCGGTCTCTCGCGCAAACACATCCACGCCCAAATCGAGGGAACACTCGACCGTCTGGGAACGGACTACCTCGACGTCTACTACATCCACCGCTGGGACGAGGAGACGCCCATCGAGGAGACGCTCTCGGCTTTGACTGAACTCGTGGACGAGGGGAAGGTGAACTATCTCGGCGCGTCGACGATGGCGGCCTGGCAGTTGACCAAAGCGCTCTGGAAATCGGACGTGAACGGTTTCGAGCGCTTCGACGTGACCCAGCCGATGTACCACGCGGCGGCGAGCGGCCCGGTGGAGGACTACCTCGACGTCTGTGCCGACCAAGACATCGCGGTTTGTCCGTATTCCCCGCTCGCGGGTGGGTTCTTGACAGGCAAGTACGAACGCGACGGCGACGTTCCGGCCGGGTCGCGTGCGGACCTCGTGGACTACTTCGAGGACTACTACATGTCCGAGGAGGGCTGGGAGATTCTGGACGAGGTCCGAGCGGTTGCGGACGAACTCGATGGGACCCCGGCACAGGTCGCGCTCCGCTGGCTCATCCAACAGCGCGAGTTCACCTGCACGCCCATCGTCGGCGCACGGACGACCGACCAACTGGAGGAGAACGTCGGTGCGGTCGAAATCGAACTCTCGGGCGACCAGTACGACCGTATCGCGGACGCGGGCCAAGACGAGTAGTTCACTGCAACTGACGGCTGTTTTCACTATCGACGGGTGGGTGAGTGAAAATTGATGGGTGGCGGTTCGGGGGTGGCTGTGTGGGAAAACATCATTATTCTTCGTCCCGTCTCTCTCCCAGCGGTGTCGTCGCGTTGGGGAAACGGACGCACCGGAATGGGGGCATTCAGATGACTGATACATATGTCGGCGCTATCGACCAAGGCACGACCGGAACGCGGTTCATGCTGTTCGACCACGACGGTCGGGTCGTCGCCAGCGCCTACGAAAAACACGAACAGAAATACCCGGAACCGGGGTGGGTCGAACACGATCCGCTCGAAATCTGGGAGAACACACAAGAAGTCGTCACGGCCGCGCTGGACGAGGCGGACGCTTCCGCCGACCAGTTGGAAGCCATCGGCATCACAAACCAGCGTGAGACGACCCTGCTGTGGGACAAGGACAGCGGCAGTCCGATTCACGACGCCATCGTCTGGCAGGACCGCCGGACGACCGACCGCGTCGAGCAGTTGGAAGAAGACGGGAAGGTGGACGAAATCAGGGGGAAGACGGGGTTGGAACCCGACGCGTACTTCTCGGCGACGAAGGCCGAGTGGTTGCTCGACAACGCCGACCCCATCAAACTCCAACGTGCCCGACCGGCGGACGTTCGGGAGCGTGCCGAGGAGGGCGAACTCCTGTTCGGGACCATCGATTCGTGGCTGATTTACAACCTGACCGGCGAGCACATCACGGACGTGACGAACGCCTCGCGGACGATGCTGTTCGACATCAACGAGATGGACTGGGACGACGAGTTGTGCGAGGAGTTCGGCGTCCCGCGCGAGATGTTGCCGGAAGTGCGCCCGTCGAGCGACGACGAGACGTACGGTTCGACGGACCCGGACGGGTTTTTGGGCGCGGAAGTTCCGGTCGCTGGCGCGTTCGGCGACCAGCAGGCCGCCCTGTTCGGCCAGACCTGCTTCGACGCCGGTGACGCGAAAAACACCTACGGGACGGGCAGTTTCTTCCTCCTCAATACCGGGGACGAGGCAGTCGAGAGCGAACACGGTCTGCTCACGACCGTAGCGTTCCAGCGCTCGGACGAACCCGTGCAGTACGCGCTCGAAGGCTCCATCTTCGTCACGGGTGCAGCAATCGAATGGCTCGTCGACGTGGGATTCATCGACGATGCGGCGGAAACCGAATCTATGGCTCGAAGCGTCGATTCGACGGACGGCGTCTATATGGTTCCGGCGTTTACGGGCCTCGGGGCACCCCACTGGAACCAGCGCGCTCGCGGGACGCTCGTCGGCATGACGCGCGGGACTCGCCGGGAACACATCGTTCGGGCGACGCTCGAATCCATCGCCTACCAGACCCGCGACGTGGCCGAAGCGATGGAGGCCGACAGCGGCATCGAGGTCGAGTCGCTGAAAGTCGACGGCGGCGCGGTCAAGAACAACTTCCTCTGTCAACTCCAAGCCGACATTCTGGGCGCTGACATCGTTCGACCCGTCGTAGACGAGACGACGGCGCTCGGGTCGGCGTACGCCGCTGGATTGGCCGTCGGCTACTGGGACTCGGCGGACGACCTCCGAAAGAACTGGCAGGTGGACCGTGAGTTCGAACCGCACATGACGGAGTCGGAAGCGGACGAGAAGTACGACCGCTGGACCGACGCAGTCGAGCGCTCTCTCGGCTGGGCGCGCGAGGGAGGTGCCTGAAATGTCCGACGAGGGAACGGCGGACGACTCGGGGACCACCCGTGCCGACTCCACTACGGATACCACCGCGACCCGGACCGAAACCGGAGCCGAAACGGGGGATACCGAGGAGTACTGGAGCGCGAAGTACATCAACGAACTCGTCGGGACGTTCATCCTCATCTTGCTCGGTGACGGTTCGGTCGTCGTCTCGGTGCTGACCGGCGGATTCGACCTGTTCGGTGTGGCCGTCCTGTGGGGATTCGCCGTAATGTTCGCGGTGTACTGGGTCGGTGGCGTGTCCGAAGGTCACATCAACCCCGCGGTGACGATAGCGAACGCCGTCTATCGTGACTTCCCGTGGAAGCACGTCCCCGGCTATATCGTGGCCCAAATCGTCGGTGCGTTTCTGGCGGCCGGTACCCTACTCATCACGTGGTCGGGCTACTACCGCAGTTTCAGCCAAGCACACCACGTGGTTCGCGGGCAACCCGGCAGTTCGATCACGGGAATGACGCTCTGGACGTTCTTCCCGAACCCAGCGTTCGCCGGGGTGAAAACGGGAAGTTACGCTTCGCTTCAGCAAGCAGCGGGACTCGTTTCGTTTCCACAAGCGTTCTTCAGTGAGATGGTCATCACGGCCGTCCTCGTCGGCGTCATCTTCGCGCTCGTGGACGACGAGAATCCGATGGGGACGCGCGCCTCTCCCGGTATCGCGGCATTCCTCATCGGCCTGCTCGTCGCGGCACTCGTCCAGTACGAGGCACCCATCAGCATGGCCGCGCTGAATCCGGCCCGCGACCTCGGCCCGCGAATCATGGGCTACCTCGCCGGGTGGGGTCGAATCGCGTTCCCCGGACCACGGGGTGGCTGGTGGCTTCCGACCGTCTCGACCATCGTGGGAGGCATCATCGGTGGCGGTTTGTACGACCTGCTGACACGTCGGTACGTCATCAAACTCGAAGCCGAGGAAATCGAACCCGAGGAGCCAGCGGTCCACGACGAGGAACAGGAACGACCGGCGGGAGGGAGCTAACGAGTGACCGTGACGACCTCCGACGACCCGGACCGTTCGGCGGGAGCCTACCTCAGACTGGTGTTTCTCGACCCAGTGAGTCTCGTCGGCGTAGCCGTCCTCCTCTGTGGACTCGTACTCGTCGCCATCTCAGCCCCCGGAACGGCAGTCGACAAACCGTTTCTCGGCGGGACGCTGATGCTCGTCGGAACCGTGCTGTTCGCACTCGGCTACACGCGAGCACAGTGGAGGCTTAAACAATGGCGGTAAGAATGCTCGAATTTCGGAAGGCGGCGGCGATAGCATGAAGCGGGTTCCACACCAACGGTTGCAGATGAGCCGAATGGAACGCACCGTCACCGTCGTCCCCGAGGCCGGACTGCACGCCCGACCAGCATCGCGCTTCGTCACGACCGCCAACGAGTTCGAAGCCGACGTAACCGTGGGTCTCGCCGACAGCGACCCGGTCAACGCCCGGAGCATGCTGTCGGTGACGACGCTCAACGCGCGGAAGGGAGACGACGTTCGTCTCGTCGCGGAAGGCGAAGACGCCGAAGACGCGCTCGACGCGCTGGAGGACGTGCTCACGACACTGGAGGACGGGGAGCAGGAACAGTGACGACCGAACTCTCCGGAATCGGCGTGACGCCACGCGCCGGTGTCGGCGCTGTCGTCTGGTATCGGGGGACGACCGACCTCCCCGACCCGCCCGACCCGATGACGGTCGACCCCGAGGAGGAACTCGCGGCGTTCGAGGCCGCCCAAGCAACTGCTCACGAGGAACTCGAACGGGAGCGGGAGCGAACCAGCGAGCGCGTCGGCGAGGACGAAGCCGAAATCTTCGACGCCCATCGCGCCTTTCTGGACGACCCGGAAATCGTCGGTGGCATCGAGACGGCCATCGAAAACGGTCTTCCGGCACCGCACGCGATTCAGCGCGCGTTCACCGACCCCATCGCCCGACTCGAGAATCTGGAGGGGTCGATGGCCGAACGCGCCGACGACCTGCGCGACGTGCGTGACCGACTCCTGCGTATCGTCACCGACCGCGACCGCATGGACCTCGGGGACCTCCCTGAGGGGGCGATACTCGTCGCTGAACGGCTGACGCCGAGCGATACGGCGCAACTCGACCCGGACGCACTCGCCGGCTTTGCGACCATCTTCGGCGGCCGGACCTCCCACGCCGCGATTTTCGCCCGGTCGCTCGGCATCCCCGCCGTGGTTGGCGTCGGCGACGAACTCGCGCAGGTCGGCGACGAGCGGGAACTGCTCATCGACGGCGAAAACGGGACTGTCGTCATCGACCCCGATGAGGACGCCAAGAACCGAATCACCGACTCCGATACTTCTGTCATCGCCGACCACGTTTCGACGGCGGACGGCGACGAAATCGAAGTCGCGGCGAACGTCGGGACGCTGGCGGAACTCGACGTCGCCGCCGAACAGGGTGCCGACGGCATCGGTCTCTTTCGCACCGAATTCCTGTTTCTCGACCGTGAAACACCGCCGGACGAGGATGAACAGTACGAGGCCTATTCCGAGGCGCTGGCCGCGTTCCCGGACGAACGCGTCGTCGTCCGCACGCTGGACATCGGTGGCGACAAGCCGATTCCGTACCTCGATACCCCGGAGGAAGCGAACTCCTTTCTCGGCGAGCGCGGGATCCGACGCTCACTCGGGCCGGATTCCGCCCTGTTCGAAACGCAACTGCGGGCCTTGCTTCGGGCGGCCGCGGACGGTTCGGCGGGTACGCTCGCCGTGATGTTCCCGCTCGTCGCCAGCGTCGAGGAACTCGACGCGGCGCTCGCGCAGGTCGAATCCGTCGCCGAAGAACTGGCCGGGGAAGGCGAATCGTTCGCCGTGCCCGAACTCGGCGTGATGATAGAGACGCCGGGGTCGGTGTTCATGGCCGAATCGCTCGCCGAGCGTGTAGCGTTCCTGAGCATCGGCACGAACGACCTCACGCAGTACGTGATGGCGGCATCGCGCGAAAACGAGCGGGTTTCCGACATTCACGACCCGCGCTATCCGGCCGTCCTGCGGGCGATTCGACGGACGGTCACGGCGGGCCACGAGGGGAACGCGTGGGTCGGCATGTGCGGTGAGATGGCCGGCGACCCCAACCTGACGGAACTGCTCGTCGGCCTCGGCTTGGACGAACTGAGCATGAGCGCGATTACGGTGCCGGACGTGAAGGCGAACGTCGGAAACGTGGACACCGAGGCGGCGCGAAAACGCGCCGAGCGCGTTCTCGACGCCGAAACGCGCGAGGAAGTCGTTCGGTTGTTGTCGGCGTAGGTTCGCACGTCCCAGTCACCGTCACGAAACGGATAGCCGGTGTGAGCTTCGATTCCTCACTTATCGACATTTGTGACACGTTGGGGAAACGTTCGTCCATGGAACCTCACCTCCACCGAAAACGGGTTCGGCAGTTGTTGACCCTCATCGCCGTTCTCCTCGCGCTTTGCACGCTAGCAATTCGGGAGTTCGCCCCTTACGATGAACCTATCTTCCAGATTATCGGTCTCGTCGGCTGGATAGTTATCGTTCTCGGCCTACTTTCGCTCACCGTTAGTTTCGGCCGAGAAGCGTCGAACTGGCTGCAAAAACTGGAAACGACCGACACTGAAGAGTAAGCCGGACGGAATTCTACAGCTTCGAAATATCGCTCGCTTCCTCCGCCGCGTCGAGTACCGATTCAACGGTCGCCTTCGGACTGGTCGCTGTAACTGCCGCGTTGACCGCTCCCTCCAACACCGGCGCGTCGGCGATTTTCGCCTCCACGTCGGCCATCTCGATGGCGAGTTCCGTGTTCATCACCGCGCTTCCCAAATCCACGAGGACGACGACGCCGTCCTCGTCGGCGAGCGCGTCCAGTGCCTCCTGAATCACGGGCGTGCTCGTTCCGAGGCCGCCATCGGGGTCGCCGCCGACCGCCTCGATGGAAACGTCGCCCGCCATCTCGGCGGCGACGTCCCGAATCCCCTCCGCGGCCCGTTCGCTGTGTGACACCACGACGAGTCCGACCATTCAGACCGCCTCCGCATCGTCGCTGTCACTGTCCATCGCGTCGCTGTCGCTGTCCATTTCGTCGCTGTCACTATCTCTGTCGTCGCCATCGGTATCTCCCGCCTCCGGCGTCGGTTCCTCGTCCGGTGTCGTCGGCGATGTCGCGTCGGTTTGGAGGTCGCCGTCGCCCAAGTACTCGACCGCCGTCTCTTGAATCGCTTCGAGCATGAACAGCGTGCTCGTCGCACCGGGGTCCTGATGGCCGACCGACCGCCAACCCAGATACGACGCCCGGCCCTTCATCGCCCGAATGGGCGTGGTGAAGTTCACGCCGCGCTCCGCGGCGTCCACCGCCTTCGTCAGCGCCTCCATCGGTTCCAAATCGTCCTGCTCGATGGACTTTTTGTAGGTGTGGACGGCAGGCGTTAGCGCATCCACCATCGTCTTCGCGCCGACAGGCGCGTCGCCCCTATCTTTCACTTTCTCCAAAAACGCTTCCGCGAACGCCACCGTGGTTTCCGCCGTTAGGCCGTCCGCCAGTTCCATGCTGGCGCTCATGAACGACCCGCCGTACAGCGGCCCCGCGGCCCCGCCGACTTCCGAGATGAGCGTCACGCCGACCGTCTTCACGAGGTTGGCGGCGTCCGCGTCGTCCATCCCCTCCGTCTTCTCCAGAACGGCCTGAAACCCGCGATTCATGTTTGCCCCGTGGTCGGCGTCGCCGATGGCCGAGTCGAGGTCGGTCAAATACCCCTTCTCGTCCGCCATCCGCTCGGTGACCTGCTCGATTGCCGCGAGTACCGCCTCACGTTCCGTCGCTGTGTCTGCCATTGTTTGCTGGTAGCACGCGGGCAATCGGGGTAAAGCTTCGCTCGCGAATCGACTGGAGTCGGTTCTAGCAGGAATCCCGGATACTGTTAGCCTCCGGCGACCAATCCTCTACAAAATTACTTTTTCGTTCCGTCTCGTCGCCACGGGGGCGAGAAATATACTGTCATATCCATATCACGGAGTGCCACTATCTTTATCATCTCGGCACGTATCCATCCATCAACGGTCGAGAGATTACACACTATGCGTCCACTGCCGGTCAGTCGCGATTCCTCGGCAGTCTAGTGGCATTCCATTCGTGTGACGGAAGGACTCACGCGGAGCGCATCACACAGTTCACGCTCCTCCGCATTACCATGACCGTCCCAACACGCCAACCCAATAGCGACCTGAACAGTGACGAGAGAGGACACGACGGGACATCGACCACCTATCAACTCGCCTGCGGGTACTGCGATGAAGTGCTCCAGACCGAAACCATCGATGGGATGTACGACCGAGGCACCGTACATCTCGAAGACCACAGAAACGACCTGTTGAAGTTGTTCGCCGGGAACCCCCAACAGAAACACTGCGGGAACGACTGTGGGTACGTTTTCTCGGCTAGCGCTGACAGCGTCGATGGCTTCGAGTGCCCCGAGTGCGCGTACGATAATTTCGATTCATTCGCTAGACAGCATCTCTACTGGGAGATGGAACTGGTGTCGAACTGACCGATATTCGGCCCTGAAAATCAGTTTTCGGCTACGTCACCGTCAGCGCGGGCGTCTCCACCGGATGCGCTAACAGTTCTTTCAATTCGTCGTCCAGTTCGAGGACCGTCACCGAACAGCCCTGCATGTCGAGCGAGGTCATGTAGTCGTCGACCCACGCGTCCCACGTCTCCAGTCCTCTGTCGTCCAGCATCGACTGGAGTTTTCGGTTGACGATGTACAGTTCCGATAATGGGGTCCCCCCCATCCCGTTGACGATGGTGGCGACTTCGGCACCCGATTCGGGGTCGAGGTCGTCGAGAACGTGCTCCGTCAGTCGCTCGGTGATGTCGTCCGCCGAGGTCATGTCCACGCGTTCGACGCCGGGTTCGCCGTGAATCCCGATACCGAGTTCGATTTCGTCGTCGCCGAGGTCGAACGTCGGTTCGCCCTTCTCGGGCGTGATACAGGAAGTCAACGCGGTTCCCATCGTCGCCACGTTGTCGATGACCTTCTGGGCGACTCGCTGTACTTCGTCCAACTCGCCGCCCTCATCGGCCATCGCGCCCGCAACTTTGTGGACGAAAATCGTTCCACAGACGCCGCGTCTGCCGGAGGTGTACAGCGAATCCTCGACGGCGACGTCGTCGTTGACGACGACCTGCGCGACGTCCACGTCGGATTCCATTTCCGCTAACTCCCCGGCCGTTTCGAAGTTCATCACGTCGCCCTCGTAGTTTTTGATGACCATGAGGACGCCCTCGCCGCCGTCACAGGCCTGTACCATCTCGCTGACTTCGTCGGCGGTCGGCGACGTGAACACCTCGCCCGCCGCTGCCCCGTCGAGCATTCCGGGACCGAGATAGCCCGCGTGTGTCGGTTCGTGCCCGCTCCCACCGCCGCTTACGACGGCGACCTTTCCTTCGACCGGGGCGTCGCTCCGGACGAGGACGTTCGAGTCCGGCAGTCGTCGAACCTCGTCCGGGTGCGCGGCGACCATCCCGTCCAGCATTTCGTCCACCACGGCGGACGGCTCGTTGATGAGTTTTTTCATATGTCGTGTTACCATCTACTTCATAGCGCATAAGGGTTCCTTCGGGTCCGCACGACGTGCCACCTCGTCCGTCTCAGACCGTCGGTTCGACGTTCTGGTTCATCCGGAACACGTTGTTCGGGTCGTACTCGTTTTTCAGCGCCACGAGTCGGTCGTAGTTCTCGCGGTACGCCATCGACTCCTCACCCTCGCGTTCGCTGATGAGGTTCACGTAGGTTCCGCCGGTGGCGAACTCGGCGAGGGCGTCGAAGAACGCCCGCGTCCACGAGATACACTCTTCGTCCCGCTCCGGGTCGGCCCAGCGCGTCGTGATGTTCACGAGGAAGTCGGCGTCCCGGTGCGGATAGGCGGTTGCATCCGGCGGGACGCGATTGACCGCGCCGCCGAGATGCGTGATGGAAATTCGTGTTTCCGGTGTCGGGGCGCTCCGGGCGTACGCCGCGATGACGTCGAACGTTCCGTCGTCGGGTGCGGTGAAGTTGTGCGATTTCCAGTAATATCGGTCGCCTTCGGGATATCCCCCGTCGAACGCCCGTTGCCATTCGATGAACGGTCGGGATTCGACCGTGTCCGCGATGGGGTCGCCGAACTCCCGCAGGCGGGAAACGACCGACGTTCCGACCGGCCCCTTCCTCGACTTTTCGGTTTCGGCCTCGCCCGCGTAAAACGGAATCGCCGCGACGACTTTCTCGCCGTGATACGCTTCGGGGATGTAATCCTCCTCGGGTGCGGTGAAACAGTTCGCCCACACGGAGAGGTCGTCCAGGGACTCGTCGAGAACGCTCCGCCAATGCCTGAGAACTTCGCGCGCGTCCTCGACGGGATACACGACCAACCCGGCGAGCACCTCGGATTCCATTTCGTGAAGGTCGAACTCGAAGGACGTGACGACCCCAAAGTTGCCCCCTCCGCCCCTCACTCCCCAGAACAGGTCCGGGTTCTCCGTCCCACTGGCGTGACGCAGTCGGCCGTCGGCAGTGACGATATCCACCGACCGCAGGTTGTCGAGCGCGAGGCCGTATTTGCGACAGAGCCACCCGAACCCGCCGCCGAGCGTCAGTCCCGACAGTCCGGTCGTGGAGACGACGCCGCCGGGGACGACGAGTCCGAACGGCGCGGTTTCGTGGTCGATGTCGGCCATCCGGACGCCGGGTCCGACCCGCGCGGTTTTCGAGTTCGGATCGACCCGAATCGCGTTCATCGGCGACAGGTCGAGCATGAGGCCGTCGTCGCAGACGGCGTTGCCCGCGACGTTGTGCCCCCCACC
This sequence comes from uncultured haloarchaeon, assembly GCA_963811185.1. Lineage (GTDB taxonomy): Archaea > Halobacteriota > Halobacteria > Halobacteriales > Haladaptataceae > Haladaptatus. Next base: position 56,057 of record CAWEQN010000016.1, on the reverse strand, counting down.
CTTAACCGCGAGGAGCAAGTCGTGCTCACGGGCGAAATTCACCGCGCTGATGACATCGGCGGCACCAGCACATCGAGCGACGATTGCCGGACGGCGGTCGATCATCGCGTTCCAAATCGAGCGCGCGTCGTCGTATCCCGCGTTCTCCGGTCGGAGTACCGCCCCTCGGAACCCGGCCGCGAACGCTTCGGCCTCTTTCCCGGCCGGACGAGATTCCGTTTCAGACATGGCAATCAACAATCGTCCTAGATTTGCGAACTGCATATAGGTGTCTGAAAAACTATACATATTCTGGTAGTACGATAACTCAGTCATTAAACGTCTAAATTGACGTACTGCGTGGCTTTCACTGAACCAATAAAACTGCAAAAGCACGAAACGCTCCGATATACCGTTTATCAACTATCGGAACTCCGATGAGAAACGACTGATTCGAACGAGCGCGGTTCGAACCGAAACGAGCATCGGTCGGTTCATCGGTTCGGGGTCTCTCGACCCGCTGATTTTTTAGTCGAGTCGTTCCATCTCGTCGTCCGAGAGGTCGATGTGCGATGCTGCAACGTTTTGATGGAGGTGCTCCACGCTCGACGTGCCCGGAATCGGAAGCGTGACTGGCGAATGGTGGAGCAACCACGCGAGCGCGATTTGTCGCTCGGAGGCGTCGTGTGCGTCCGCGATTTCTTCGAGGGCTTCCTCCTTGTCACCGAGGTCTCCCGCGCCGAGCGGGAACCACGGGATGAATCCGATGTCGTACTCCTCACAGGCTTCGAGCACGTCCTCCGATTCGCGGTTGCCGACGTTGTACTGGTTTTGCACCGTCGCAACGTCCACGATATCGCGGGCTTCCTCCAACTGCTCGACGGAGACGTTGCTCAAGCCGACGTGGTTGACCTTCCCCTCGTCTTTGAGTTCCGCGAACGTGTTCACGGCGTCCTCGAACGGAACGTCGGGGTCGGGACGGTGATACTGATAGAGGTCGATGGTGTCCACCTTGAGTCGGTCGAGACTGCCGAGGATGGCGTTACGGATGTAGCCCGGTTCGCCGCACTTCGGCCACGACCCGTCGCGGTCGTCCCGCCAGAGACCACCCTTCGTGGCGACGACGAGGTCGTCCGGGTAGGGGTGGAGCGCCTCGCCGATGAGTCGCTCGCTCACCGCCGGACCGTAGGAGTCGGCGGTGTCGATGAAGTTCGTCCCGGTCGAAACGACCTCGTGGAGGACGCGCCGGGCCTCCTCCTCATCGTCGGGTTTGCCGATGACGTCCTCACCGGTGAGGCGCATCGCACCGTACCCCAATCGGTTGACGGTCAGTTCGCCGCCGATGTCGAACGTATCGCTCTCGTTTTCGAGCGTCATATCGAATGACGTAGCGGCCCAGAACGTAACGTCTTTTGGCAAACAACGTTGCTTGCCGCTTCGTCGAATCGTCGGCAAAACCGACCCCCTTCCGTCGATTTCGGAGCTATCGTACGCGATACATTCATCGGAAGAGGGAGTATCTATAAACCGCTCCCCATCCTCCCCGTTAGTATGTCGCAGGAAGTTGCTGGATTCGACAGTGATTCCGGTCTCCCCTCTACCGTCGTGGAGGGTATTCAGACGCTCAAGGCCGGAATCGTGAGCACCGCTCTCATGTTATTCATCTTCCTCGTCGCGGAGTCCGAATCGGGGTTCCATCTCGGAGTTCCGGCCGCGATTGCGAACTTCGTCAGGATGCCGGGAAAGGTGTATCTCGGCTTCTTCGTCTTCGTTTTCATCGGTATCGTCGTTTGGCCCATGTTGTTCGCGGCAATCGAGGACCGGTTCACGGCCGTTCCCGGAACGGACGACATCGGCGTTCGCGGTATTCTGTTCTCCCTTCTGTTGTGGCTCGCCTTCCTCGGACTGGGGTCGGCGGGAACGCAACTCGGCAGTGCCGCGTTCGTCTTCCTCTACATCATTTTCAGCCTGCTCGCGCACGTCGCCTACGGCTACTCGCTCGGCGTCTTCTACGGTCGGTTCTCGCGGTAAAAGAGAGGAAGCGATTTACTCCAGTTGGTCTTCGAACCACTGCCACTCGCGGGAGAACATACCGTACTTCTTGAGGTTCCACACGTCGGCATCGGTGACGATGGGTCCATTCCGGTAGGATTGGAGCATGTTCCACACCCAGACCAACGAACCGAGCGCGATGAGGACTGCCCCGACAGAGGCGACCTGCTGGAGGAACTGGAACCGTGGCGGGTAACTCGCGTACCGGCGCGGGAGGCCCATCATCCCGATGACGATGAACGCGTTGAACGTCACCAAGACGCCGACGAAGGTGAGCCAGAAGTGGATTCGCGCGAGGCTCTTGCTGTACATCCGGCCCGTAAAGATGGGGAACCAGTAGTACACCGCCGCGAACATGCCGAACGGAATCAGCCCCATGATGATGAGGTGGAAGTGGCCGACGACGTAGTAGGTGTCGTGGAGGATGAGGTCCACGGGGATGGCGGCGAGGAAGATTCCGGTCACGCCGCCGATGATGAACGTCGCAATCGACCCCACGCAGAACAGCATGGGCGCTTCGAGACGGACGTTCCCGTTCCACATCGTGGAAATCCAGTTGAACGTCTTGACGGCGCTCGGAACCGCAATCGCCAGCGAGACGGCCATGAAACTCGCGCGGAGTCGCGGGTCCAATCCGGTCGTAAACATGTGATGTGCCCAGACGCCAAAGGAGAGCACCCCGATGGCCAGCGTCGAGTAGACGACGAACTTGAACCCGAACAGCTTCCGGCCCGAGAACTTCGGGATGATGAGGCTGATGAGCCCCATCGGCGGCAGGACGAGGATGTACACCTCGGGATGGCCGAAGAACCAGAAGAGGTTCTGCCAGAGCAGCGGACCACCCCCGCCCAACGCGAAGAACGTCGTCCCGAACACGCGGTCGAGCAGGAGCATGATGAGAGCGCTCCCGAGCAGGGGAAACGCGAACAGAATGAGGCCCGCTTGGGTGAGCGCCGTCCACGAGAAGATGTCGAGTTCGCTCCACGAAACCTCCCGCTTCGTGAACGTCGTTACGATGATATTGACCGCCCCCAACGTGGTGCTGATACCGGAGAGGTGCAACCCCAGCAACATCACGTTAATCATCGGATTCGTCTTCTGGCGCGCCAGCGGCGTGTACAGCGTCCAGCCTGTTTGAGGCGGTTCGAGGCGGAAAAACGGCCGCGCGGCGACCGTTCCGAGCGCGGGTTCGATGACGTGTCCGACGATGTCCGAGATGAGTCCGAAGCGAACCAACACGAACGCCGCCGGTAACATCCAGAACGCGATGGCGTTCAGGCGGGGGAACGCCATGTCGTCCGCCCCGATGAGCAGGGGAATGAAGTAGTTGATAAATCCGAACAGGACGGGCGTGGCGAAGAAGAACAACATCGTCAGGCCGTGCATGGTAAACAGCCCGTTGTACGTCGTTTTGTCCCACACGTCGACGCTGTGGGTGAACAGTTCCGTCCGCATCATCATCGCGTCCGTACCGCCCCAGAAGAACGCGATGCTACCGAACAGGAGATACAGCAGTCCGAGGTCCTTGTGGTCTACCGTCGTCAGCCACCTGATGAGGCCCGTTGGCTTCCCGTAGCCGGACGGAAATCCGCTGGCGTATCCACCATCGGTTTTTGCTTCGGGTTTCCGTCCGGACTTGGTGATGTCCGTGATGTTGAGCGAGCGAGCGAGCAAAAGTGCGAGCGCTACCAGTGTGACTCCGAGTCCGACACCGATCGTGGCTTCTCCAAATAGGTTCATGCTTCTCCAAACAGGTTCATTGTGGTCGTTTGTTACCGAATATCTCCGACTGGTAATCGTGTTTTAGATGCGATACGGCTCGTAATTCAACGTTAGGACGAACGCGTGTTAACCGGCAGGTCCATTCCCAGCCGATGAAAACGTCCACCGTCATTTTAACTCGGCTTCTTCAGCGGAACTCCGACGACCGGATGTCGAGTCTGCATCAGTATCGACTGCGTGTTGCTACCGAACACGACCTTCTGGGCCGGACTCCGTTTCTGACTCAGGCCGATGGCGACTTCGTCCGCGTCGAGTTCGTCCGCGGCGGTGAGGATGTCGTGGGCGGGGTCGCTCGCGTTCGTGTTCTGCTCGGTTTCGACGTCGAACTCCTCCCCGAGTCGGTTTCGGAAGACGTCCAGCGCCTCCTGCCCCTCTTCGACCAACTCTTCGTCGTTTCCGCCGTGAATCGAGTTCAGAGCGTGAATCTCGTCGCTCTCGTTGAGCCGGATGTCGAGATAGTCACATATCTTCTCACTCGTTTCGGCGCTGTCGGTTCCAGCGACGATTCTCGTCATATATAACGAGAGTATCGGGAGAACCATAAACGAGTTGGCAGGCAAAATGATGTGATTCCGTCAGTACATATTTTCTTCGCTCTCCGAAAGAGCAGTGGAACATTCGATATGTTTCTATCAGCGAACGTCCCCGTTCGTGGAACGGCCCAGCGGTTGCCATCGTCTCCTTCTCGGACTCGTCCGCTGCCCCGACGGATTTCCACAACTATACGGTTCCGGCACCGGTGACTCTGGGACATGAACGATATCGCCCGACTTGCAGGACGGGTTCGTGACGCCGAGACCGTCGTGGCGTTCACCGGTGCCGGAATCAGCACCGCATCGGGAATCCCCGACTTTCGAAGCGATTCGGGTATCTGGACCCAGTTCGACGAGGCGGATTTCCACTACCGTCGATTTCGTACCGACCCGGCGGCGTTTTGGTCCGACCGACTCGAACTCCACGAGACGATGTTCGGCGACGAAATCGGACCGAACGAGGCACACGACGCGCTCGCGGACCTCGCAGCGAGCGGTCAGTTGGACGCCATCGTCACGCAGAACACCGACGGACTGCACGCGGAGGGGTTGAACGACGATTCGACGGCCGAACTGGTCGAACTCCACGGCAACGCCCACCGAGTCGTCTGTGAGTCCTGCGGGCGAACGGCCGACGCCGCCCCGGTGCGGGACCGGGTCGGCTCCGGCGAACTGCCGCCCCGATGTGACCGACTGCGATGGCGTGTTGAAACCCGACGTGGTACTGTTCGGGGAACGACTGGACGAAGGCACGCTTCACCGTGCTCGGCAGTACGCGAGGGAAGCGGACGTGTTCCTCGCCATCGGCTCGTCGCTCACCGTCGAACCGGCGGCGTCGCTCCCGCGAACCGCCGCTCGCAACGGGGCGACGACTGCGGTCATCAACTTCGACCGAACGCCGTTCAGTCCGCGTGCGGCGTTCGACGTTCGGGGGGACGTGACGACGGTGCTTCCGGAACTTCGTGCACACCTCGCGGAGTGAATCGTGTGGCGTGAACGCTCGGATTTACGAACTCTCGACTCCCTGACTCTGGAACGATTTTTGCCGCTGTAGATTCTACCCTCATCCATGGCAGACAATGACTCACAACCGGCCGTCGAAGCCAATCGGCGAGGAAGTGCCGGAGTCGGAGTTCGACAGTCTCTCGGGAATCATCACGGACGGATTTATCGGTGCCCTCGGTGGTCTCGTCGGCACTGCGGCCTTGACCGCGATACTGCTGGTCGGAACCACGCTCGGCGCGTTCGATTTGAACTCGTTTGCCGTGTTGGCGCGGTTGACGGGTGCCGACGCGCTCTTCCCGTCGAACCCGGCGGCGGTCGGCTATCTCATCTTCCTCGGCGGCGGGATGGTGACGTGGCCGCTTCTCTTCGTCTCCATCGGGTCGTATCTACCGGGAGAAAACTACGCCATCAGGGGGCTTTCCTACGGGTTCGTCCTCTGGACGGGGTTCGCCCTCGCGTTTTACGACGGCTACACGGGGCTACTGCTCGTCGTCTATCTCGTCCTGACGCTGCTCGGGCACGTCGCCTACGGTTTTTCGCTCGGCGCGGTGTTCGATTATCTCTCGAAACGACCGACGACGCTCGTCTGAGTCCCCGATTATCGGTCGGGGTCCACCGAGGTCGTGTACTCCTGTTCGGGCTTTCGCTCGTGTTCCTCGAACGTCTCCACGAGGTCGCTGATGTCTTCCCCCGTCTGCATTCGATACTCCCGCAATATCGAGACGATTCGTTCGATTTCGTCGTCCGTGAGCGACACGCTGGTCGGCATATCCCCACACACGACTCGGGTGCTGAAAAACGTCGTGGCAAAAAGGACAAAATGGGTATCGACTGGACGACGGACGCGACGGACGATACTCGAAGGAGGTAACGATGCACGCCAGAAGTCCGTTCCCCCATCATCGAAACGAACCCCGACCCCGTAACCGATAACTGAACTACTATTTCCCGTCGGTTCTTACAAGTCGTATGGACCTCCCTGACGAGACTCGTGTGGGAGCGAGTCAGGCGCTCGAACGCCTCTCTGATCCACTGCTCGCGCTCGACTCTGACTGGCGAGTGACGTATCTCAACGACTCGGCGCGGGAGCTACTCGGTATCGGTATCGACGAACGATTGCCGACGGCGCTCCCGACGGCGGCGGGCGAGACGATTCTCGACCACTGCAAGACGGCACAACGGAACGACCGACCCGAACCGTTCCATATCACGTTCGACGCCCGATACCAAGCGACCGTCCACCCCGGTACCGACGGCGTGACGGTGCTCTTCCGGGAGTCGGAAACGCCGACGGAGGACGTCGCCGCCGAACTCAACTTGAAAGAGCGGGCCATCAACGAGGCCCCGGTGGGTATCACTATCGCGGACGCCCAACCGGACGACCAACCGTTGTTGTACGTCAACGAAGCATTCGAGGAACTGACGGGATACAGTTCCGACGAGGTGGTGGGTCGCAACTGTCGGTTTTTGCAGGGTGAGGAGTCGGACCCGGATGCCGTCAGGACGATGCGCGAGGCGATTCAGGACGAGGAGCCGATTTCGGTCGAACTGCTGAACTACCGCAAGGACGGAACGGAGTTCTGGAACCGCGTCGATATCGCGCCCATCCGCGACGAGACGGGAGATGTCAGCCATTTCGTCGGGTTCCAGACGGACATCTCGGAGCGAAAGCGAGCGGAGTTCGCCGCCCGCCAGCGGGCGAACGAACTCGAACACCTGCTCGAACGTATCGAGGGACTGCTCGGGGACGTCACGAGCGCGGTGGTCGAAGCGCCGACGCGCGAGGCCATCGAGACGGCGGTCTGCACGCAGGTGACGCAGGTCGAACCGTACAACTTCGCGTGGGTCGGCGAGCGCGACGTTCGAACCGACAGCGTGGAGGTGCGGACGGTTGCGGGGAACTGCGACCCGGAACCGGACCATCCCATCGTGAGCGAGGCGTTGGAGACCGGGGAGCTACGGACCGCCGACCTCGATATCGAGGGGTGTCAGGCAGTCGCGGCCGTTCCCCTCTCGTACCACGACACCGAGTACGGCGTGCTGGTGGTGTGTGCGACGAAGTCCGACGCGTTCGACGAGCGCGAACAAGTCGTCTTGAAATCGCTCGCCCGCGCCATCGGCAGTGCCATCAACGCCCGGGAAACGCGTCGGATTCTCATCGCCGACAGCGTGGTCGAGACCGAATTCTCGTTCCGAGGTTCGGACCTGTTCTTCGTGGATATCGCCGAGCGTACCGATGCCGAAATCAGTTACCTCCAATCGACGAATCGGGACGACGGCTCGGTGGTGTCGTTCTTCTCGATTCGGGGAGCCACCCCCGACGACGTGCTCTCGGTCGTCTCCGAGCGTGACGACGTTCTCGATGCTCGACTGGTGGCAGAACAGGACGAGGAAACGCTCTTCGAGTTCGTCCTCCCGGCGGGGACGCTCGTCTCCACGATGTCCGATTACGGGGGGAAGACACAGGACATCTCGGCCACGCCGGACGAATCCCGCGTTCTCGTCGAATTTCCCACAGGAAGCGGACGTTCGAAGCCTCATCGAGCGCCTGAAGGACTCGTACTCGGGGACGGAACTGCTGGCCTATCGCAACCGCGAGCGACCCGCGAAGACCAAACAGGACTTCATCGAGAGCCTGACCGATTCGCTCACGGAACGCCAGTTGACGTCCCTCCAGAAAGCCTACGTCAGCGGCTTTTTCGACTGGCCGCGTCCGGTGACGGGCGAGGAACTCGCCGAATCCATGCGAATCTCGCGCTCGACGTTTCACGAGCATCTCCGGGCCGCCGAGCGGAAACTCTGTGCCGAGTTCTTCGGCGACGAGGTAGCCTGAACTATCCTCTCGACTTCCGCACTTCAGTTTCCGCCACCCGACGACGTTCCCTCACGTCGAGACTAATCGGGCCGAGGCCGTCTCAAAACGATATAGGCAGTGATGAACGTGTCTGCCATGCCCGGCGTAACCGGCGGTACTCTCAGTGGTCGAGCGGTACCGTCGAGTGGTCGGCAACGTCGCCGGAACCATCGACGCTCGAACGCCGGATGCAAAAGCACCTCGACGTCGCCCGTCCCCGAGCCAGCGCCTTCCAGTGCGCTAGAATAGCATGAGTATATAAGATACAATATAAACATTGAATCAGAATGGCAACGTTCAAGGGTCACCGATTGGACGGTTCGAACGCATGGTACGCGGCGGGGCGGTACGTGGTAGCTACACTTGAGGCCGCTCTCTATCTACTCGCTCCCCTATTCACTCGTTTTCCTCTCCCCGACGACTCGTCCATCCTCGTCCGTTTTCGGCCCCGCTTCCGCTCTTTCCCGTCTCTCTCATTCGCTCCCGACTTCGAACAGGCGGATAACTGCAGGGAACGGAGCAGTAGCAGGAAAAAAGTAATCGAGAGTGACGAAACCGGAGATATTCCAGATGATTGTTGTATGCGTTCGAAAACGATATGAGGAAATTATAAAATTCTGAGACTGTATCTCGAGTAGGGAAAGTACACGAGAAATCGAGATGCGCGATACCATCGGAACGAGGACATACCGTGACTACTGGGAGGAAACGATTCGCCGCCGGAGGGACGACGATTCACGATTTCTCCACGAAACTATCATACAATTTTCTATACTCGAATATTTATCATTCTTTGGTAATCTCCGAGTTTCACTGAATCATCCGATAACGTCCGGCCAATCTAACAGAAACATATAAGGATTCGGGCCGTAATGCCGATACAGGCTGGTCACGGTGTCTCAACAAACGAACGACAAATCGAGGCTCGAAACATCGAAAAATCACCTCACTGCACTCATACTTCCCGTCCTTGGTGTCTGTTGGTTGGTGTTTTTCCTCTTTCCGAACTATCTCGGACAGGAATCGACCGTCGAATATACCGCGATGATGCTCGGTGTCGGATTGATGGTCGCCGGTGTCTTCCGGTTTCTCTGCTCATCGGGCGACTCGTCCGAATCCGAGGACGTAACCGATCCCGGTAGCCGCTCGGACTCGGACGAGTTGTAGTGACGCCGAAAGAAACAGCACTCTGCGGACCGTACTATTTATCATGATGATTGGTGTTCTCCTCATCGTCGAACTTTTCATGACGGTCTTTTTCGCCTTACTCGCCGGAATTCCTCTATATTACTGTCTCACGGCGGACGAGTGGAAACCGCGGGACCTCGTGGACATGGAACGTGACGCCGGAATCGACGAGGAGTGGCGTTAGTCGCGCCACTGAGCGTGTAGTTCGCTGTGGTGTGCCCGTTCGTCCGGGTCAGTGATGACCGAAATCATCTCGTTTCTGTCGAGGGCGTACCGACGCTCATCGTCGCGCGTGACGAGTGACCTGTTTCGCAGTTCCGTGAGGAGGCTCTGAATCTGTGCTATCGATGCGGCCACCTCGGTGCCGATTTCGTGGACGGTCATCGGGCCATCGTCGGCGAGCACAGTAACGATGTCCCACGTATGATTTTCGTTGCACAGCGACTCCCGTCGTGCCGCGTCGATTCGCACCACGATGGGGTCGGCGTTCGCCAACTCCGCCAGCGACGACGATTCGGGAGGCGACCGATTCGACACGGCGTTCCCGAGTTCGCGCCCGCGCTCCCGGAGTTCGCGCTGATATGCCTCTATGGACCCTTTGTCGTCCGGGCTCGTTCGGTCCACACCCGTGTCGGCCGATTTCCCCCACGTCGTTCGCTCCGTCGGTGATTCCGCCAGGTCGGACGATTCCGCAGAGGCGGTTGTCTCGATCGGGTCCGCTTCCGTGAACTCGTCCGTTTCGACGATTTCGGGTTGTTCAACGATTCCCGGTTCTTCGACCGGTTGCTCGCTTTCCCCCTCGACGTCCGCAACCGCTCCACCCGTCGCGTCTTCGTTGTTGCCCGCCCAGTCCTGAAACGACCGCTGTTCAGTTCGCTCGTTTTCCAACTCTTCGACCCGGGTTTCGAGCTCGTGGATTCGTTCGTTTTTCTCGCGGAGTCGCTCCTCGAACTCCTCCGGGCCGCCGAGGTCGCCGTGGGCGAGCGCGTTCGCCATCTTCCGCGCCGCGTTGGAGACGTCCCGCGCCGTCTGCAGTTCGCTCTCCAACTCGGCGATCCGGGCTTGCTTTCGCTCCAGTTGGCTCTCCAGTTCGGCCACGCGGTCGTGTTCTTGCTCTTGAAGCTCCGTGATGCCTTCCAAATCCTGCATCAGCGCGTCGCTGACGGATTTGAGTTCCGGGCGTTCGAAGTCGTCGAGGCCGGGCGTCGCCCCCGCGTCGAACGTTCGCTTCCGGTCGAACTGCACGCGTCGAATCCCGCCGTCGGTCCAGTCCGTCTGGACGAATCCCTCGCCGGCGTTGAGGTTAGGCACCGCATCGCCGTACTCGCTCCCGACGATTCGGCTGACGACTTTCGTGTCGTTCTCCCACGTCAGTCGATGCCACACCAGCCAGTTCGCCTGCGTGATGAAGTCCTTTTTCACGTCGGCAGGGCGCTGGCTGATACCCATGATTCCCAGCCCGTGTTTCCGCCCGCGCTTGCCCACTTTGATGAGCATCTTGCCCGTCTCGCCCATGCCGCCGCCCTCCGGGATGTACTCGTGGCACTCCTCGACCACCAGCAGGAACGGCTTTTTGAGCTTTTTCTCCTTGGCGAACAGGTGACGCGCCGTCTCGCGGATGAGGGCGTCCGCCTCGTCGTCGTCCAGGAACCCGGAGACGTCGATGATGATGGGAACGTTCTGCTCCAGCGCGAGCGACGCCACCTTCTCGGCGTGTTCGGCGCCGACTTGGATGTCACACTCCTCGTCCGCGCCGACGTGCAGGAGTTCGTACTCCTCTTTCAGGCCGTAGTACTCGCCGTCCGCGTCGATGATGGCCACGGGATAGCCCGCGTCCAGCAGTTGCTCGACCACGACGGACGCCGTGTTCGACTTCCCCGACCCGGATTTTCCGGTGACGAACCCGCGCCCCGTCAGGATTTCGACGACGGGAATCGACACGTCGGTGTCGTCGGCGACGAGGTGACCGACCGGCAGTTGTTGTTCGTTGTCCATTCTCTTACATTCCCGATTCGTCAGGGGTTCCTTCAATTTTTGCATCGGAAGAATAGCGGAGAAACGAAGATGCGATCGTATCACTTCGCATCCGCCGGTGCCAACGCATGAACAGCTGTGGTCTTCGACTGCTCGCTCCGAACGTCAGTGTTTGATTGTTCCGTGACTGCAGTTACTGCGAAGCAGGCAGCTCGAGGCCCTCCCGGTGACCTACACAGTGATGTTTTTGGCTGATCCTGACCTTCAGACACCGAGCGGCAGTGAGACTGCCCGGTCCCTCCGCTCTCCCTGAGCGAATCGGCTGGCGAGGGCGTGGTTCGGAGCCGGTTGCGGTTTTGCCGCTGGTGGCTGGTATCTAAATCACGGTCGAATATTTCGGAGCGACACAGTTACTGGAACGACGGAGGAAGCAAAATCCTCGCGGAGTGGCGTTCGAGATTCGGGACCTCACAACCATTGCAACCCAACCGCTACAACTTCGCTGCCATCGTCGTCTTCGTAACCCGATTCTTCAAACGATTCGCCAACAACTTCCCACTATGCCCTTTCCCGAAACGCTTAACGGCCGTGTCATCGACGGACACGTCCATCTGATGCCCCGGAAGCTGATGGCCGCGATTCGGAACTCACTCTCCGAAGAAGCGGGATGGTCGTTCGAGCATCCGACCGACAGGGAGCGGATGGAAGAAAAACTCCGCGCCATGGGTGTCGAGCGTTACGTCGCCCTTCCCTATGCCCACAAACCCGGGATGGCGAGGGAGTTGAACGAGTGGGTGCTGGAGCAAGCGAAGAAATCGAACATGGCGATTCCGTTCGCCACGGTGCACGGCGACGACGACGTGGCCCCAGTCGTCCGGGAGGCGTTCGAGGCAGGCGCGAGGGGGTTGAAGTTCCAGTGTCCGGTACAGGGGTGTGGCCCGGCGGACCCGCGATTGGACCCGGCGTTCGAGTTGGCCGCCGAGTACGACAAACCCATTCTGTTCCACGCGGGCACCGCGCCGATGTTCGAGGATAGCCCGCACGTCGGGGCCGACCAGTTCGCGGAATTCATCGAATCCTACCCGGAAATCCGAGCCTGTGCGGCCCACATGGGGACGTTCGAGGCCGAGGAAATTCATCGACTTCGCGCGAAACCACGACAACGTCTTTTTGGACACGACGATGGCGCTGTCGCCGCGTTCTGCGGACGTGCTGGGGTTCGACGCGGGCGAAATTTCCGATGATACGCTTAGTCGAACTCGCCGAATCGGTGCAATTCGGCACGGACTTCCCGAACGTGCCGTATCCATACGAGGACGAACGACGGGGACTGCTGGAACGCGACTTGCCGGAATCCGCGTACGAGAACATCTTCCGGAACACCGCGAAGCGGTTTCTGGGTGAGCGGGAATGAACTGGGTCCCTTATACGTCATCGCCCGGTTCATCCACGTATGGTCTCCGGAATCCACGCGCAACTCGCGGTCAGGAACCCCGAGGCATGTCCCGCATCCGCGATAAGCGAGACGTTCGATATCGAATCGTTGACCGTGAGCCAGCACGCGACGGCGACGACGACGGAAGTAGTGGGTGAGTTGACGGTTGACCATCCGGACGGTCGAGCGGTCGAGCCGGATGGGGTAAACGAAGTTTTCCGCGACGAGGCGAAGTCGGTTTATCGATACACGCGGGAGGACGGTGACTGTCCGTGCCGCAGGGTGCCGAGTCACGGTTGTCCGGTCCGTGGACTCCGTGTCGATTCGGGCCGACTCGTCGTTTCGTTCATCGCGTCGGACCTCGATACGCTTCGAGCGGTCGTCACCGACCTCCGGTCGTGTTCGGATGGTGTTTCGGTTCAGCGGCTTACCCGGTCGGGAACGACCGACGAGCGTTCGCTCCTCTTCGTGGACCGTACCGCGTTCACTGACCGTCAGTACGAAGCACTGGAAACTGCCCACACGATGGGCTACTTCGATTCGCCCAAAGGAGCAACCGCCGAAGGGGTCGCCGACGAACTCGGAATTTCGGCCGCGACGTTCGTCGAACACCTTTCGGTCGCACAGACGAAGCTATTGGACCAGTTACTCACCGACTGACCCCGAAGCGTGTTCTCAAATACCTTGATACCGGATTATCACTGTTTTAAATAAACCCGAGTATGTTAGTGCCACCGTGCAAGCGACTACGCGACTGACGTTCGAACCCACCAATGTCTCGATCAGTGTACCACGAAATCGGCGGCAGTGATGCGGTCGAAACCGTCGTGACGGATTTTTACGACCGTGTGCTTGTCCGACGAACAACTGGCGCCGTATTTCGAGGGGATGGACATGCAGGAACTGCGCGCACACCAAATTCAGTTCATCAGCGCGGTGACCGGTGGTCCGGTGGAGTACTCCGGTGACGATATGCGGGAGGCACACGCCCATCTCGATATCGAGGAATCGCGACTTCGACGCCGTCGGGTCACATCTCGAAACCGCGCTTCGAACGAACGGCGTCGGCGATACCAACGTCGAGACGATTATGGCGGAGGTTCTCGCGCTCAAAGACCCGATTCTCGGCCGGTGACGGTTATTGACGTCCCCACGAGGTCGAAACGTCAGGGTAACCGAAATCGCATCGGGGCGAACCTGCCGTAATCCGTCCGCTTATGCCTTCTCAACCGATTTCGTCTAGATATGACTGGAACTCGTTTTCTCGACACGAACCGACCCTCGGAGACGTACGTGACGGTGATTGCGGAGTGAGTTCCGACCACGACACGCAAACCGTCGTTCTCAGCCTCATCGCGGGCGTCTTCTTCGGCGGCGTCGGCGGCGGCGTCGCCTTCCCGACGTTGCCCCGACTCGGCACGCTGCTCGGTTTTTCGGCGCTGACCGTCGGCATCATCCTCGCCATCAACCGCTTCACCCGGATGCTGTTGAACACGCCCGCCGGGACGATTCTCGACCGCTTCGGCACCCGACGACCCATGCTCGTCGGCTTTACGATTCAGGGACTCGCGCCGTTCGGCTACGTCCTCGGACTGACGGACGCGTGGACGAAGGGCATCGCGGGAGCGCTCCCGCTGACGGCGACTGCCGTGAGCGCCACGACGTTCGCCGGGTCGCGCGTGTTCTGGGGCATCGGGTCGGCGTTCGTGTTCGTCGGCGCGTTCAGCACCGTGACGAAGGTCACGACGCAGGATAACCGCGGGAAGTGGACGGGTTACCTGCGCGGCGGCCAGAGTCTCGGCTTCCCGGCTGGACTCGTCGTCGGGGGACTCGTGGCGAACCTCTACGGATTCACCCCGGCGTTCCTCGTCGCGGGCGTCGCCGGGTTGTTCGCGGCGCTCGTCGCGTTCCTCGTCCTCCCGGACCTGCACCCGACCGTCGAAACCGACACCGGACTGCGCGAGATACCGAGCATCGTCACGTCCGACGTTCGCATCCTCTCGGTCGGACTCGTGAACTTCGTCGTTCGGTTCCTCTTCGCGGGAGTGCTCCTCTCGACGGTCGTAGAGTACGCGGCGGCCGTCGGCATCCACATCGGCTTCCTCGATGCGACGGGAATCAGCGGCGTCGTGATGGCCGTCAGCGTGCTGTTCTCCAGCGCGACGACGCTGTTCGCCGGTCCGGCGTCCGACCGTGTTTCCAACCGCGCGATTGGTGTCGATTCCCTCCCTCGGCTTTCTCGCCGTCGGCTTCGCCCTCCTCGCGCTCGTCCCGACGCTCGTCGGCACGTTCGTCGGCGTGGCCATCATCGGCATCGGCGTCGAAGGCGTGAACATCCCGCTGCTCGCGTATCTGGGCGACATCAGCCCCGAAAACGACGTCGGCAAACTCGGCGGCGTGTACAACGTCTTCGGCGACTTCGGTTCGACGGTCGGCCCGCTCGTCGCCCTCCCGTTCGCGGTCCAGTTCAGCTACATCACGGAGTATCTCGTCTGCGTGCTGTTGGTCGTCCTGACGGGCGTCATCGCCGTACTCACACTGCTCGGCGGCGGCGACCACCAGCGACCAATCGTGGTGTCGAGCGACGACTGATTTTCCCTTTCTCCTTTGCCGACAGCGTGTTCGGGTTGTACTACCGAAGCGCACTGAACGGCATCAAAACGGCGTACATCGCGACGGCCGAGATGACATATTGCGTTACGAATTCGTCGGTCGTGTGTGCTTGGCCGAGGAGATAACTGAGGACGATTGCCACGAGACCGACAATTAGTGCGACCAGTAACCGTTTCCTACTCAGCAGTATCGACGCCCTGCTTTGCGGGGAGGAGAGCGGTTCGCTGGAACCCATGGCTGGTGATGACGACGAGTAGTCTATCAATATGTTATCCGGCCTTCGTCTCGGCGAAATCGAACCGTGTCTGCTGGACATACCCTCGCGTTTCTCTGTGGCGTGCTACCAAGAGTCGAAATCTTTACCGTGTCTTCCGAAAACATCCACATGACAGTTCATGAAGAAGGAAATGACGACGTTGGATTTCCTCGACCGCGCTCGTGGACCTGTACGACGACGTGGTCGGCGTCATCGCGGACGACGGCACGGAGTACACCTACGAGGAGTTCGGCGAGCGAGTCAATCGCTGTGCGAACGTTCTGGCTGACCTCGGGGTCGAACAGGGCGACCGCGTGGCGATGCTGGCGTCGAACACCCACTACTTCCTCGAAGCGCTGTACGCGACCAACCATCTGGGCGCGGTGTACGTTCCGATGAACTACCGTCTCGTTCCGGACGACTACGAGTACATCCTCAACGACTGTGAGGCGTCGGTCGTCATCGCGGATTACGACTTCGCCGAGAAAGTCGAGGCGGTCCGCGATTCGATTCCGGCGGAATCGTTCGTCGGCTACGAAGCCGACGAAATCGACGGCGACTGGCAGGACTACATGACGCTCGTGGACGAGGCGTCGGCCGACGCGCCGGAGCGCGCGGACATCTCGGAGGACGACGACGCGAGCATCAACTACACGTCCGGAACCACGGGCGACCCGAAGGGCGTCGTTCGCACCCACCGCACCGAACACTGGCACGCCATCGTCCTCAACCAGCACATGGAGATTCGGGACGACGACACCTACCTCTGGACGCTCCCGATGTTCCACTGCAACGGCTGGGGCCACACCTACGCCATCACGGGAACCGGCGGCACGCACGTCTGCCTGCGGAAGTTCACCCCGGAGCGAACGCTCGGAAAGATTCGGGACTACGACGTGTCGTTCATGTGCGGCGCGCCGACGGTGCTCAACCGCGTCGTCGCGTTCAACGAGAACAACCCCGACGTGCCGACGACGGGCGACCGCGAACTGCGCATCGCCACCGCCGGGAGCGCACCCGCGACGGCGACCATCGAAACCATCGAGGACGAAATCGGCTGGCGCATCATCCACATTTACGGATTGACCGAAACCGCACCCATCATCACCACGTCGAACTCGCCGCGCCGACTCGCCGAGCGCGGGCGCTCCCTGAAGGTCAAACAGGGGAGCGAGACCATCTGTACCGACGTCCGCGTCGTCCACGACGACGGAAGCGACGTCCCGGCCGACGGGGAGACGATGGGCGAAATCGTCGTGCGCGGCAATCAGGTGATGGACCGCTATCTGAACAAACCGGAAGCCACCGAAGAAGCGTTCAACGACCGCCTGCCGGGCTACTTCCACACCGGCGACCTCGCCACCATCGACGAGGACGGGATGATTTCGATTCAGGACCGCAAGAAGGACATCATCATTTCGGGCGGCGAGAACGTCTCGTCCATCGAAGTCGAGGACGTGCTGTACGACCATCCGGACATCGCCAAGGCGGCGGTCATCCCCACCCCGAGCGACGAGTGGGGCGAACTGGTGACGGCCGTCGTCGTCCCGAAACCCGGCGTCGAACTCTCCGACGATGACGTAGAGGAGTTCTGCCGGGACCGACTGGCGGGCTACAAGATTCCGCGCAAGATAATCGTGGACGACGACCTGCCGGAAACCGCGACCGGCAAAGTCCAGAAGTACCAACTGCGACAGGAGTTCTGGGAGGACGAGGAACGACTCATCGGGCAGGGATAATCGTCTCTCCCCTCGAAATTCAGTTTTCCCGGAGCAGGTCGTTCTCGATGACGTCGTCGATGAGTTCCCGCATCAGGTCCGGAACGCCTTGCCTGTTCGTCGTTATCTCGGTGTGCATTCCGTGCAGGAGGAGAGCGAGGAGATGTTCTGCCGTCGATTCCGTATCGACATCGCGGAACGCGCCGTCTTCGATTCCTGTTTCGAGTATTCGGGCGAGTACGTCCCGCACGTCGTTTTCTATCTCTGTGAGCTTTTCACGATACGCATCGTTCCGTGCTGCCTGCGCCCACAGTTCGATGAAAACGGACGACCCCGCGCGCTCGACGCCGGACGACGAAATCACGACCGTCCCCGATTTCGGGGGCGTCGGGTCGAGAAAGGTATCGACGACGGAACGCAGGTCGTCCTCGGGGTCACCCGTCCGCTCCTGAAGTTGCCGCTCGACGAACGTTTCGGAAAACACGTCCAGCAGGGAGAGGAGCAGTTCGTCTTTGTCCTCGAAATAGTGATAGATGAGCGACGGGCTTCTGACCCAACTCCTCGCCGATGATTTTGATGGAGAGGTCCGCGTACCCGTGTTTCGCGATGGCGCGAAACGCGGCCTCCCTGATTCGCTGTTCCGTTCCTCGCTTTTCAGTCATCGTGGTTAGTCGGTATTACGTAACTGTCGTTATAAGTGGCGAGGAAACCCGGCAGGCCGGCGAGTCGAAATTTTCCAGAATGTCGTAAACGTGAACTGAACAACCGACAGACACACGGCGGCTGAGAGCGTTATGACCCTCGGGGGGAAAACAGTGGAACGATACGACACGACAGCGAGCCGTCTCGAATCCCAACTGCGACAGAGTGGGGGGATGATGGGATGGCACTGATAGATACGATAATCATCTTCATCGTCAGCCTGCTCATCGGTGGATTCGGCATCTACGTCGGTGCGAGAGTCACGATAGACCACGCGGGAAGCTACGGCCACGCCATCATCACGGCGTTAATCGGGTCGATAGTCTGGGGCATCATTAGCTTCTTCGTCGGGTGGATTCCCATCATCGGCGCACTGCTCGCGCTCATCGCGTGGATCGGCGTCATCAACTGGCGCTACCCCGGCGGGTGGGGTAGTGCCATCGTCATCGGACTGGTCGCGTGGTTCGCGGCCGCAATCGTCCTGTACATCTTCGCGTTGTTCGGCATCATCACGTCGGGCGCGCTGGGGATTCCGGGTGTCTGAGTCGTTCAACGGAGTTCGGGAGTCGAGACGGACAAACTCGACCGTCTCGTCCCGCGCACCCGAACCCACCACGCGATGGCGGCCATGCCGAGACAGATAGCGACGACGCCGACGAGGCCTGCCTCCGGACCGAACGGGCCGCCGGTGACGATTCGGGGACCGACCTGTCGGGTAGCGACGAGCGTCACCGGGAGTCGAAGGCCGCTGACCGAAAACCCGTACACGCTCGTCTGGAAGAAGTTCCAGGCGACGTGCAATCCGATGGAGATTCCCAGTTCGCCGGTGAGTACGTATCCGGACGCGAGCATGACACCTGCGAGGACGATGACGAGCGTACTCGTGAGCGTCGCGTTCGGGTTGAAAACGTGCAGGACGCCGAAAACCACCGACGAACAGAGCGTCGCGGCTACGACCGCCGCGTCCGCGGACATCCATCGAAACCAGCGAAACCCTTCGGCGAGGTTCGTCAGCAAATAGCCGCGTATCAGCAACTCCTCGCTGATGCCGACGAAGACGAAGAGAACTACCGAAAGGAGGAACGCGCCGACGAACGAGGCACCCGGCACGGTTCGGAGGGTGCCGACGACTCGTACCCATCCGAACGCGATTTCGGCGAAAAATATCGCGGTCATGAGCGTCCCGCCGAGAGCGAGGCCGAAACCGAAATCCAGCCACCACGTCCGGGAGAAACGAAAACCGAAATCGGCGAACCGGCGACGGTCGAGAAATCGCCCGGCGAGGTACGTGAACGAACACACCACCGCCAGTTCGACGACGACTTGGACCAACAATCGTCCCTCGCGCCCGAACGATTCCAGTCCCAACTCGACGAAGACGGGGAGGAGGACCGGACCGAACGCGAGTATCGCCCCGAGCGAGACGATTCCGAGGACGAGTACGGCGACGAGGAGTCGCCACGGAAGCCGAAGCCGTCGATCCGCCCCGTTCCAAAACACCGCTTGTATCGAAGAGAGCACCGTGGATACCGTACGACGACCCGACTGTTAACGATTGAGTTCGAAACGGACCGTCACCGCTTCTCGGCCTTCCACTCGCCGGGTTCCTCGCCGTGGAACTCGCCTTTGGCTTCTCGCGTCGTCGGCCAGAACGTCAGCAGCGCGTTCACGACGTAGAAACAGAGCACGCCGACGATGACGAATTCCCCTGAAATACCGGGGACGGCGGCCGTCTCGATTGGTGTTTCGTTCGGGACGAACACCGTAATTCGGAACAGCCACGCCACGACGAGCACCGTCTCCAGCGGGAAGTAAACGTGTTTGAGTCGCCGCGACAGTGCTTCCCACATCGATACCTTCAGCGTCGGCGTCCGCAGGTCGTGGCCCAGTTTCTCCCGCCAGTCGTCGGTGGACCACACCCTCCGGGTCGAACGCGTTGGCGAACACGTTCTCCTCCATCATCCGCACCCGTGACCGCGTGGCGTCGTAGGTGCGATACCGCCGCACGTCGAACAGCAGAAACATCACCAGCGCGAACATCCCTATCACCAGAAAGTACGGCGGGCTATCCGTGCTCTGAAACGATAACGCCAACAACGCCGCGATGATCGCCACCGCCCAATCGATGGTCAGGTCCAACCTATCCAATCGAGTAGACATCTGTGATACCTCGCCCCGATAGTAGTGAGGCATCAGCGACATGAAATCCGCGGGGTCCTCACCGGCTTTCGCGGCGACATCGCGGGATTCCGGTTCTTCGGGATTGAACTCCGTCTCTTCGCTCTCCCATGCTCGATATTTGTTCTGTGGTACCAATTGTCGTTCGGTTGGTGGGTGTAGGATGTTTTAGTCGTCTGCTGCCACTTCTTCTTTCTCTTCGTCTCCTTCGGAATCCTCGGCAAGTGAAGCGTTGATTGCCTGAATCAGTTCTTCGAATCGATTCAGTGTCGAATCCTCGAATTTGTCTTCATCGAACTCGCCGCTCGCAATTCCGTTGTCGATTCGGCGCGCAATTTTGACCTTTTTCAACACAGCAGGACCGGAGTCAAGTCCGTCCTCTTCGTCATCGTAAAACTCCGAGTCTTGTCCAATTCCTCGCTCGCCTTTCAACCGACCGTCGAGGGCGCTCACGATTCCATCTCCGGGTGTGCGGTACGCCGATTTGAGCTCGTCTTTTGAAAGTCCGTCGTGGTTATGGACCTCTGCCGTAACCTCACAGAACAAATCAACCGAAAACATGTCCTCGATGGTTCGGCTTTCCCCTTCCTCCAGCTCGTCCATGAAGCTACTCACGAGATGGACGTGTCCCGACTCGATTTCGCTCCTCTCCAATTCGTTTTTCGCGTGGCTTCCCGCGTCGTCATCGTCAAGCAGCACCGCAAAATTGTGTCCTTCGGAGTCAGCAATGCGAGCGAGATAGTCCACCTTTGTCGCCCCACCGCAATCAACGATGTTCGCCTTTTCGTCCAGTGTCGTCTTATTCAGTTGCCCGAGCAAATCGGACATGGCTTCGAGGTAGATTCGGTCGTCGTGTCCTTCGACCAGTACCGAATTTCCACTGATGAACAGTGAGTCACCAGAGGTTGCACCGAGTGCCATCCGAACTGCCGCGAGGCTGTCGTCAGTTGGTGAATCGGCCTTCCCTAGTCGGGAAATGTTCGTCCCGATTCGTTCGTCCTCGTCATCCGGTTCGTCACGGTTGTGTTTGACGATTCGAACGCTGTTGAGGCGGTCCTTGTTTATCAGATACGGCGAGTGCGTATTGTAGATCACCTGATTGCTTTTTCCAATTTCAGTAAGTGCCTTCTTAAGATCTTTATGCCCTTCTGGGTGAAGGTACGCTCCGGGGTCATCCAGAAGGATAACTGTGTTCTCGAGTTCACTGTCTTCGCGGGAGATTAAGTGGCAAAAGAAGGAGAGAAACCAGCGGAAACCTTGGCTTCTATCAGAGGGAAGAGTTGAGGTTTCTGCATCGTTATCCTCCAAGATCCGAAGGGTAATGTTGTCACCAATAATTTCCAATTTAAACCGAATGTATGTCTGTCTCCAATTCTTGTTGAATTCTCTTGTAATTCGATTGCTTATCTCATCTATTTTTTGAGTCATTTGGTAAATAGATAACTCTTGGAATGAGTCTTTCTCCAAATCCATTGAATTCAATAAGAGTGTATATGGGTCGGTTTTTGATGAGTTATTCATCGATTCTTTTTCAGGAATTGGATCGATAGTTTCAATAATATCATAATTTGGGAACTTCTTTAACTCATTATTTGTGAGTGATAGCTGATTTTCATCGTCCGTAAGTAGACGAATTAAATTCAAAGTATTCATTAATATCGTATAGACTGTTTTCGGTGATGCTTTACGTTCGTCAATTTCCAATTCGCCATTTTCATACATATGGATTAAATTAACTATTTTTTGATATGGCCTCCAATCTTCATTTTCTATTTCGTTTTCACCAACCATTGATAACTCTGACATTTCCCACATATATTTCTCATCTACTATCCCAATCTTCTCTAATTCATTTAAACAGTCGGCATATGCTCCTTTTATTTCATTCTTTCTACCATTAATTCTTTGAAGATATTGTATTGAAAGACTTATATTTCCATCTGCGAATTTAATCACCTCTATCCTATCTCTGGATACATTATCTCCCTTCCCTTCCTCGAAATACTTTTTTGTAAATGTATCAAAAAGTGGTTTTTGATATTCAGAAATACGTAGCGATACAACCGGGATCTTCGATTCGTATCCTCGAATCGTGTCTTGGTATCGGCAAATGTCCGAGTCTGAAATGTCTTCCTTCGTCTTGAACTTCGAAAGCGCCTCTAAAAAATTCGTCTTCCCAGCTTCATTCGCACCGACTAACGTTGTCACACCGTCCTCAATATCAACCCATCCAGAATCAAGAATCGACTTGTAATTTTGGACACGAACTTGCTCAATC
This sequence comes from uncultured haloarchaeon, assembly GCA_963811185.1. Lineage (GTDB taxonomy): Archaea > Halobacteriota > Halobacteria > Halobacteriales > Haladaptataceae > Haladaptatus. Next base: position 33,510 of record CAWEQN010000016.1, on the reverse strand, counting down.
TTCATGGATTTAGATAACAAAATAGTAAGAGAACGACCAAATAACTATCGCACCATCCCACCACAGATTTCCCCTCCCACCCCCTCCACACATTCATGCCAACAAACCCTGACCTCGCCAATCAAGTCGCCCTCGTCACTGGCGGAACCAGCGGTATTGGACGCCAAACAGCCCTCACGATGGCCGACTACGGCGCGTCGGTCGCAATCGTCGGGCGAAATCGCAAACGCGGCCGCAAGGTCGCCAAAGAAATCGAGGCCCGGAACGGCGACGGGTGGGCCGAACTGTACGTCGGGGACCTCGGTTCCCGAGAGAACGTCCGGAACCTCGCAAAGGAGTTCAAGGCCCGTCACGACCGACTCGACCTGCTGGTCAACAACGCGGGGACGTTCCGCAATAAACGAACCGAAACCGAGGACGGCATCGAAGCGACGTTCGCCATCAACCATCTCGCTCCCTTCCTCCTGACCCACGAACTCATCGACCTGCTGGTCGAAAGCGCCCCTGCTCGAATCGTCACGACGACGTCCGAACTCCACGAGAACGGCACCATCGACTTTTCGGATTTGGAGCGCAAGCGCGACTACGACGATATGGAGGCCTACAGCCAGTCCAAATTGGCAAACATTCTGTTCACCCGCGAACTGGCACGGCGATTGGACGGAACGGGCGTGACGGCGAACGCCGCCAATCCCGGATTCGTCCCCGAAACCGCGTTCACCCGCGAGGCGTCGGTTCGCGGGCGACTGACGTTGGGCCTGTTCTCGCTTCTTCCGTTGCCGTTCACGAAGAGCGTCGAGGAGGGTGCCGAAACGGTCATCCGGGCCGCCGTATCGCCGGAATACGACGGCGTGACGGGCGAGTACTTCAGCGACGGCGACGTTGCCGAGTCCTCGGACGAATCACACGACGCGAACGTTCGACAGCGCCTGTGGGACGTGAGCGCCGGATTTGTCGGCATCTCGCCGGATTCCTTCTTTACTGACTGCAACCGTTTTCCCCGCTGGCTACCAACCTCCATTCGGGGGGAACCAATGACCGACGCACTACTAGTCATCGACATGCTGAACGACTTCGTGACCGGAAAAATCGCCGCTGAACGCGCCCAGCACATCATCCCGGAACTCGACAGACTCATCGCCGCTGCGCGCGAAACCGGCGTTCCGATTATCTACGCGAACGACGCGCACCGACCGGAGGATTTCGAGTTGGATGTGTGGGGCGAACACGCCATGCGCGGAACGGAGGGCGCGGAAGTGATTCCGGAACTCGAACCCAGCTCGGACGACCACGTCTTCGAGAAGCGAACCTACGACGCGTTTTACGGGACGGGACTGGACGAACACCTCCGGAGTTTGGGCGTCTCCCGCGTCGTCCTGACCGGCCTTCATACGAACATGTGTATCCGCCACGCCTCGGCCGGGGCGTTCTTCCGCGGCTACCGCATCGCCGTCCCCGAGGACTGCGTCGAGGCGTTCAGCGAGGAGGACCACCGGAGCGGATTGACGTACCTGCGCGACGTGTACAACGCGGAAATCACGACTGCCGACGAACTCATCGAGGGATGGCGGACGACCGCTTCGGCCGAACCGGCGGGTAGGTAGAACCACCGAAATCTCCGTATCACTAATCGCCGGAATCCCGCGCCGAACTATCGACGGAAGAGCGACTGGACCGTTCCTTGTAGGCGTTCGAACGGGGGCCGCGAGTCGCCGATTTTGGACCCGGATTTGGATTCGGGCGTCGGGGCGTCTGCCGTTGGGGTTTCGGTCGTCGAGCGACGGGTCGGCCGGGTATCCGAATGCGAGGTGTTTTGCGTTCGTTCTCGCGCCGTCGGGGCATCCGACTTCGATTCCGATTCGGTCCCGCTCGTCCCGTATCCGGCCAACCGCCACGACGGAAACTCGACGGGAAGGTTCGACACGGTGATGCCGGTCAGCAGCCCCATCGAGGACGCCAGCACTGCGGTTTGAAGCGCGAAACGCCCGAACTCCAACGGGGCGAACTGGAGCATCATCCACGTCAATCCGGAGACGAACAGCACCACTCCGGCGGCCGTCAGCCACTCGTCGGCGGCGGAAACGCCTTTCTCCCATCGCGTGAGGCGTATCACGACGACGCCCGCGACGAGATGCGCGACGAACACTGCGAGGAGGAATCCGATGGCCGAAAGCGCGGCGAACGGGTCCCACGACGGGAGCATCGACGCGACTCCCGCGAGGGGGTCGCCCGGGGTGATCCCGGACACGAATTGGAGGAACGCTCGAAGCACCGCCGCAGTTAGCCTGTCGGCAGTGTCGAGCATGCCGACGACCAGTCCCACTTCGCTATCGAGGAGCGTTCGTGCGAGTTTCCCGCTCGACCGACTTCCGAAGAAGTCGGCGAGGACGAAGAGGCAGAACGGCGGAATCACGCCGAGGACGAAAACGTATCGCGCGACTCGGGAAACGAGTTTACTCCGACGGACGCCCAGCGCGACGAACCAACCGATGGCGACGAGCGGGACGATTGCGAGCGGCGATTTCTGGAGGACACCGAAAGTCGTCTCGAACATGGAGAGTTGGTGGACGCACTGATACTGGAACGGGGGTAGTGAGAACTTTTCGGATTCGAACTTGATATTTCGTTGATGTTTCCTCCGCGAAAATTGGGAGGGAAAGTCGCTGTCCTGACCCAACCATTCGTACATCCCTATCGGAGGCGGTCCTCTGCTTTCGACGTCGTGATTCGACTCATCCGGTTCGCCGTCACTCACCAGTTTCGTCGTCGCGCATCGTTCGTATGATGTTGAGGTGCATGACGTGGAGATGGGTTCCGATTCCGAACAGCAGCAAACCGAGTCCGACGAACAGCGACGGCATGGTGAGTACTCCGATGGCGGGGATGGTTTCGTCGATGGTCGGACTCAGTACGGCACCGATCAAGACCAGAAAGGTGAGAAGGATGATGCCGAGCCCTACCTGCAGATATCGGTAGCAGATTTTCGTGTTCGGGAGCAGGTCGAAGCGGTACTTGTCAGACATGGTGAACGCCTACCGTATTGAACGCGAGGTGTCATAAATCAGCGTACTACTCGATTCGTCCCTCCAACTCCTCTCAGATCGAGGGGCGGTCTTCTTCGAGTTCGTCGTCAGTCATCGTTGATCACTTTTGCTGGGGTATGGTTCGTTTTGGGAACACCCCGATTCAGCACCTACTCGTGCGGAAGAATGGAGCACGAATTTGTTCCGACGGATACGTGGTGGATTTATCACCTGCGGCGAATTCGGGTGATTTTCGAACGGTGAACCATCCGATTCGAACGGCGAACCGACGCCGTTACTCGATTTCGATTTCGACGACCTCGGTCCCGTCCTCGAACTCCTCGTCCAGTGGGTCGTTGGCGAGGTCCTCCAACACCAGTTTCACGTTACGCTTGTTGGCCTTCCAGACGGCGTCGATGATGCTGCCGACGACCGGCACCGACCCGCCGACGACGTCGATGCTCACGTTCGCTATCATTCGCAGGAGGGTGGTGAACGAGACGCCCAATCGCGCCGCTTCGAGGACGATGTACAGCGAAAGCCCAGCGCTGACGACGTCGCCGACCACCGGAATCGCGCCGAGGATCGGGTCGAGTCCGACCCGCATGTCGGTCAGCGGAATCCGCATGAAGTCGTCGAAGACGCGTGCGATGGTCCGCATTCGGTCGATCGCCGCGCGGTCGACCGTCGCCGGCAACTCGCCGTCGAAATCGAACTCGTCTTCCAAGTCGGGCTTGCTCATGGGCGAAACTGATTCCGGAACGGCATAAATTCGATGGCTGAATGCTCAAACAGCGGAAATTATGGTGTCCCTTCGGTTCGTTCGCGCCATTCCTCGCGGAGCAGGCCGTATTGGACGGTATCCACGTACCGGCCGTCGATGAAGCGTTCCTTGCGGAGACGTCCTTCCTTTTCGAACCCGAGCGATTCGAGCAGGCCGCGTGAAGCGTCGTTGAACGCGTAGGCTCCGGCGCTCACTGCGGGAGTGTCGTACACCCGGAAAACGTAGTCGATGACGAGGGAGACGGCTTCCTTCCCGTAGCCGTTGCCCTGCACGTCCGGAAGCAACCAGTAGACGAGTTCGGGTCGTCGCCAACTGGCGTCCTCGACGAACACGGCACCGATGGGTCGGGTGTCGATTTCGCCCCCGTCGTTACACGTCTCGCTCGCTTCGCCGTCCCCATCGAGGCAGACGAGGAACTGGTCCGTGTCCTCGTCTTCGGTCCACGTTTCGAGTTGGTCCTGATTCTTGAGCGGCGTGCCGAGCGGATAGCGGAGTTCGGGGTTGGTGTACGCTTGTTGGAGAAACGGGAGGTCCTCGTTTTCGAGCGTCCGGAGGGTGACTCGCTCGCCTGCCGTGATGCGCGGGCCTGGCATGGTTCTTTCTATACGAATTTCTGATAAATATTTTCCGCATGGAATCGACGGAGCTTGGTTGAACCAGCAAGTAATCTTCCTGATTCCTTTCGCCGTCAAACTGCCACAAAGCATTTGGAAGATTCCACGAACCCAATATCTGTGGCGGCGGTTACAGTTGCGGTGAAACGTGACGACTGACAGTCGTCGCCGAAAAAGGGCGGGCGGACGTGTCCGCTCATCGTACCACCGCCACATGCCTCTGACTTTCGAAATCGGTGCGTCCCCCGACGTACCGATTCCATTCCTCACGGCAGTATGAGCGATACGCGTACAAAAACATCATTATTTTTCAGTACGTACCCTCAGGACATGTCACGGAGAATCGTCGTGGAAACCACGGTTCGGGAGCGTGGGGAGCATCAATGGTTGGAGACGTTCAACGATTCACCGACGCGTGGGGAGGAGTACGACGCCATCACGTCGGTATCGTGGAACGGACCACAGCACAATCGGGAGGGAGCGTTACGACGCGGACGACTGCCGCAACTCGACCTGCCGACGTATCTCAACTACTGGTACTACCACATCAAATGGGGCGTTGAACACGAGGGGATGGTCTCGCAACTGTATGCGCCCGACATCTACGGTACCGAGGCCGAACACATCGAGGAATGTTTCCCCTATCTGACCGTCGAGCGCGTCCTGGAACGGCGGGGTTGGCAGTTGGACGATACACGGCGGTCCGAGGACGGGAGCGCACGCTACACGTGGACGAAATCCACCCGCAGAGAGTCGGTTTCGGGGTCGGCGAAGCGATTGATGGCGAAGATGCGACGGGAACGAACGGCGTAGGTTCGAACCCCCACGAACGCCGTCAGTCCAACCCGTAAGTCGCAGCGTCCACGATGCGACCCAGAAACAGCGTCGTCCCCGTCGGCTTGTGGCGAATCAGGAACAGGAACGGCCTATCGACCGTCATCTCGAACGGGTTCGCGGGTGCGCCCGTCGCGACTACCTTGACGGCCGTCGCGGCCGCCGCTTCCGTCCCCTTCTCGTCGACGTCGATGTAGCTCTCGTGGAAGACGTCCCCTATCCGGAGGTCCTCGCCCGTTTTTTCGAGGTTCGCCATGCCGCCGAAATCGGCGTTCGAGGAGAACGCGCGCTCCATCCCGAGCGCGGCGAGCGTCGTCCCGAGTTCGAACGACGATTCGACGCCGAACTTCGGAAGCGAAATCGACCCGTGCTCCGTTTCCAACTCGTCCACCATCGTCGTCAGTTCGTCCGCGTCGAGCGAGTCCGTGAACTCCTCGAACGTGCCCTTCTTCGGCAGGACGACGACCATACCGACTTCGCCGCCGACGTACGGCAGTTCGATGAGTTGATGGCCATCGACAGTCACGTACGGGAACGAACTCGATTGGGACATCATCGGCACCGTCGCTTCCGTGCCGTCGAGCGTGGTGAACGGTTTCTGTTCCGTGCGCTTTTCGGAGAACGTCTCGTCCCACGTCGCCTTGAAGTAGATGGCGTCGGTGAGCACGAGGCGGGTCATCGCGTCGAGCGAACCCTTGGGTAGCAGGTCCGTGATCTTGTCCGCCGTCCGTTCGGCGGCCCAGTTGTTGATGGCGTCCCTCGCCCCGTCGGCGTCGTGCTCGAAATCGCAGATGTGCAATCCCGCGCCGTAGTACGTCAGGAGCGTTCCGAGATAGTTATCGCGCCACGGATAGCCGTCCTGTCCCCAGACCGCGTTCGCCGTCGTCAACTGGAACGGCGTCCCTTCGTCGGAGTCGGCCGTGGACCGCTCCGCCGTGGACTCGATTTCGTCGTCGGTTTTCCCGAACGCGGCGTGAAGCGAGTCGCCGTCGAGCGGGAACCGGAGAGCGTCGTGCATCTCGTTCCGCGTCTCGCCGCGAGCGCCCGCGTAGGTCATCGCCAGCGCGACGGAGACGCTGTACGGGGAGAAAAACTGGTTTTCCCCCGGAGAATCGTCCGCGAGCGACGAGAGCAGGGTCAGTCCGAACGCGGTGTTTCCGCGGGCGAGCGTTCGGATGGCTTTCTCGTCCGCCGAAGCGGGATTCGGGTTCTCCGTTCCTGTCACGGTCTTTTCCGGCGTTTCGGTCATTAGTCCTCCTTTCGGGTTCGGTTTTTCCATCGAGAACGAACCGAGACAACCGGGGAGGAGCGCCCCGGCGGCGAGCGCGTTCGCGAGGGCGAGCGTTTGGCGGCGGGTGGGAGCCATATCCTCCCTTTCGTCGTTGCGAGCAAATATGTTCTCAAGGGACAAATAACCGCTTTACTTACCGTTCTCCCGCCGTGCGAAGAACACCTTCGGGTCCATCGTGAGTTTCGTTTCCCCCGCTTCGTTCTGCATTTCGAGGGAGAACGTGACGAGGCCGCGACTCGGGTCGCTCTCCAGTTCGCGTTTGTCGGTGACTTCGAGCGTCAGTGAGAGGGTTTCGCCCGGCTTGACCGGGGCGGGCCACGTCACGGATTCGACGCCGGGTGACCCCAGACTCCCACTGTTCTCGAAGAAGTTGTCCACGAGGATTCGCATCGAGATGGCCGTGCTGTGCCACCCGCTGGCGACGAGTTCGCCGAACATCGACTCCTCGGCGGCGTCCGCATCGACGTGAAACTCCTGCGGGTCGTACTGCTCGGCGAACGAGAGGATTTCCTCCTCGGTGACGGTGTAACTACCGAACGTCCGTCGGTCGCCGACGACGAGGTCCTCGAAATCGCGGTCTGACATGGACGGGGGTTGGTGTAGGCGACACAAATAGACGCGGGCTTGGGAAATTTTGGAGACTCGTCAACAGTTGGAATCTCGCTCCGACTGGACTCGCTACAAAACGGGGCGCTTGATAGTTTGACGAGTGCAATCACCGGGAAGACTGCCTCGAAAAATTCCCGCCCGCTCGATTCGAAAAAAGATGGTTGGTGTGTGATTGCAGTTACTGGAAGGTAGACTGCCTCGAAAGCCTCCGCCCGCTCGCGGTTGCTGTGGAAGATATCCGCGCTCTCCGCACCACCCGCGCGGATAGGGCCGCCACTGCAATCAAGGTAAACGCGAGCGGACGGCCCCTTTCATCCACCCACAGCACCGCACCGCCGCCGCATCGCACCACACACCTCCCCAACCGATTCCTACGCTCCTTTCAGTCGCTCCGTCATCCCTCGTACGCGTTTCTCGCGCGCCGCCTGGCTGGGCTGGCCGATACGGATCAACCACACGGCGCGCGCAGGACGGCTGAACGTAGTGAGGAGGTCGGTTATGGAGGCGGGGGCTTTCTGGCCGTCATCGTCACCGTTGAAAACACAAAACCGGAATCGAACACGTCTCGTCGCAGTCGGTTCCGTATTCAGTCGCCCGTCGTCGCTTGCCCCGACGACTCGGCGCGCTTTCGCGGAATGTAGTAGGCGAAGCCGACCGCGAGTATCGAGACGACGACGGAGAGACCGAACACGGTCGTGAGCCCGTCGGTCAGAATCGTCGCCAATCCGGGGGGTGGCGTGGCCGACCCGAGCAGGCGCTGTTGGAGCTCCCCGACGTTGGAGATGCTGGATGCGGCCGTGAGTCTGCTTTGAATGACGAGGTTCAGCGCGAAGCCGAGGAGCGCGACGCCCATCGTCCCGCCGAGGTTGCGGAAGAACTGCTGGGAGGAGGTGACGACGCCCATCAGTTCCGTCCCGAAGTGGTTCTGAATCGCCGTCAACAGCGGCGGCGTCACCATCCCCATGCCGACGCCCATCACGAACACGTTGACCACCACTATCGCGAGCGGCGTCCCGGCCGTCCACAGAACCGTCGCGACGCCGAAACTGGCGGCGAGCAGGACGCTACCGACGGTGGCGAGTCGTTGCTCCCCGACCCGGTTCACCAGTCGTCCCGAGAGGAAACTCGTCCCGGACCAACCGATGGAGATGGGGAAAACGGCCAGCGCGGCGCTCCCGGCACCGCCGCGGACGCTCTGGAGGTAGAGCGGGACGTAGGTTATCGCCGCGAACGCCACGAAACTCGTGAGAAATCCGGTGACGTTCGTCGTGATGAACACCGTGTCGTCGAACATGGAGAGGGGGACGATCGGCTGTGTTGCCCGCTTTTCGACGGCGTAGAACGCACCGAACCCCACGAGACCGACGCCGACGAGCGGCAATGCCCACGAACTCGCCGTTTCGAGCAGTTGGAGGCCGACGAGGAGCGTTCCGACGGCCACCGAGAGGACGCCAGCCCCGAGGAAGTCGATGTCTCGGTCGGCGCTCCCGGTCGATTCGTCCAGCGAAATCCAGACGAGGAAGACGGCGAGCAGGCCGACCGGAACGCTCAGATAGAACACGCCGCGCCACCCGACGGTCGAGACGATGAGGTATCCGAGCAGGGGACCGACGACGCTCGAAATCCCCCAGACGGTACTCCCGAGGCCGATGGCTCTGCCGCGCTCCTCCGGCGGGTACACGACGCCGAGGATGGTGTACGGGATGGCGAACATCGCGCCCGCACCGATGCCTTGGAGCGACCGGAACGCGACCAGTTCGAGCATGCTTCCCGCCGCGCCGCACAGTGCGCTTCCGGCGACGAATATTCCCGCCCCGACGAAGAACAACCGCTTTCGGCCGTAGATATCCGCGAGGCGTCCGTACAACGGCATCGACACGGCCGCGAACAGCATGTAGGCCGCGAACGCCCACGCGTACAGTCGGAGGCCGCCGAGCGACTGCACCACCGTCGGCATCGCCGTACTGACGATGGTGCCGTCGATGGCCGCGAGGAAAATCCCGAGCAGGACGCCGAGCGTCGCAACCCGCCGGTTCGTCATGGATTTCCTTCGTCGCCGAGGACCTAATCAGTGGTGCTCGGTCAGGTTGACCGCCAGCACCGGAACCGGCGACAACCGAATGACGCGCTCGGTGACGCTCCCGAGCACGAGGTGGCTGACGCCCCTGTTCGCGTGGGTTCCCATGACGATGGCGTCGATGCCGTTTTCCTCGGCGTAGTTGACTATCTCCTCTGCCGGGTTGCCTTTCAGGACTTCGGACTTCGTTTCGAGGCCGGCGCGCTCGGCCGCACCGACTATCGAACCGATGGCCGTTTCGCCCGACGTTTTCAGATCGTCGTTCACCATCGATTGGGTCGATTTCGAGAGCGAATCCGCAAGCCCGCTATCGACGACGTGAACGACGTGAACCGTCGCACCGGTCAGTTCCGCGAGGGAAATCGCCTCCTCGACGAACTGTTGTTCGCCACCACTGCCATCCGTCGGGACGAGAATCGCGTCGTACATCGGTTCCCCCAACGCGGGCAACCGAAATAGTGGTACTGTATGACGGGAAACTGAAACGACCGTCCGTGACGGTCAGCCCGACTCCCCGTCACGCAAACCCTTATCATCTCCTCCCACGTTCACCGATACCATGTGTCAACATTGTGCTCACGAGGAGGAGGGTGGACTGACCTCCTGAAATACGACAAAACGTATTCGTCCCACGGAATGGACGGGGATTCGGACAGCGACCGTGACGCGGGGATTCGGACCGCGACGACGACGATTCGGACTCCGACAGCGATTCGGACGCCGACCAGTCGGTTCGCACGACCAGCACGTAGGCGAACGAGTCGCCGCCAGGCAGGAGACGTCGACACCGCGTTTCGTAGGAAGGAGATGACTCCCGTGGCAACGCTGAACAGGGGGACACTTGTCCGGACTTGGCGTTCGGATAGTAACCGAGAACCGGTCGGTCGAGCGACTCGTCGCTCGTGAATCGGGAGGGGCGAAACGTACCACGCACCGAGGGCGGCGACCGTCCCCGCGCCGAGCAGTCGTCGGCGCGAAATACGTGGCGGGTCGGTGGGCATGTCGGCATTTCGTTTCAGCTCGATCAAATATCTCTCCTTCATCGACACAAAAACTGTTGGCTATAGCGGCCATCACGTATGTGCGTCTCGCTCCACAACCTGTCGATATGGCACGTATCGCGGTTACCGGCGCGTCCGGAAACGTGGGACAGGAAGTCATCGAAGCGTTCGACGACACCGAACACGAACTCACGCTCATCACGCGCACGGAACAGGACGACATGGACAGCATCCCGGTGGACGTGACGAACAGGGACGCGTTCGTCGACGCGCTCTCCGACGAGGACGTTCTGATTCACCTCGCGGCGAACCCGTCGCCGTACGCCGAATGGGACGACCTCCACGAGGTGAACATCCAAGGAACGTACAACGCGTACATCGCGGCAATCGAGAACGGACTCGACCGCGTGGTGTACGCGAGTTCGAACCACGCCATCAACGGCAAGGAGACCGTGGACCCCGACGAACCGGAGACGATGCACGAGGACGCACCCGCCCTGCAACACGACGCGCCGCCACACCCGGATTCGTGGTACGGCGTGACGAAAGTGGCGAGCGAATCCATCGGCAACCGGTTCGCCTATCAGCACGACATCGAGACGGTGAACCTCAGAATCGGGTGGCTCATGTCGCGTGACCAACTGCGCGACTCACAGGAGAACCCCGAAACCGACTATCCGGAAGCGAACGCTCGCTTCGCCCGAGCGATGTGGCTCAGCAAGCCCGACTGTCACAGGGCCCTGCGCGCCGCCGCGCTTTCGGAACTGCGGGAGAATCCGGTCGCGGTCCACGCCATCTCGCGTAACGACGACCGCTGTCTTTCGCTCACCCATACGCTCCGGTCCATCGATTACAAACCGCGGGACGATTCGGCGGAAGTGCTCGACGGCGAATAACGGCGACCCGTCGCGACTCCTATTCGGATTCGGCCATTCGCTCGCTCGATATCGTCGCCCGTCCTGCGACCGCATCGGCGTCACGCTCGTTCCCGCGGACTCCACCGAGAAATCGTCCCGTTTTGCCTCCGCGATGTGAAGCGCGCTGTTGATGAGACCGATATGGCTGAACGCCTGTGGATAGTTTCCGAGGAGCTCTCCCCGGTCGGGGTCAACCTGCTCGGACAGCAGTTCGACCGAACTCGTCCTCGCCAGTATGTTGTCGAATATCTCCTCGGCGCGTTCGACCCGCCCGGATTTGGCGAGCGCGGAGACGAGCCAGAACGAACAGAGGACGAACGTCCCTTCCTCTCCGGGCAGTTGGTCGCCACCTTCCTGATACCGGTACACGAACCCTTCCGGCGTCGTGAGGTTCTCCCTGACCGCCTCGATGGTTCCTTGCACCTTGTCGTCGTCTATCGGCAGGAAGCCGGTGAGCGGAATCAGGAGCCCCGTCGCGTCGATACGCTCGCCGTCGAAGCTCTGCGTGAAACTGTCGTACTCCTCGCTGAATCCACGCTCGATTATCGCGTTCCGTATCTCCTCGCGCCGTTCCCGCCACCTGTCGAGCGGTGCGTCGAACTCCTTCCCGTTCGGCCAAGTTCGATGGCGCGGTCGATCGCCGACCAGCACATCACCTTCGAGTAGACGTAGTGGGTCGGGTCCCGCCGCGGTTCCCAAATCCCCGAATCGGGTTCGTCCCACGTCTCACAGACGAACTCGACGATGTCGTTGACGGCGTCCCAATCCTCCTCGATGATTCCCTCGTCCGACCACGTCATCTGGATATATCGTCTGGACGAGTTCGCCGTAGATGTCCAGTTGGAACTGGCTCGACGCGTCGTTACCCACCCGGACGGGTTTGGAACCGCGATAGCCGGAGAGATGGTCGAGCGTCTCCTCCGTGAGGTCTGCGTTGCTGCTCCAATCCGTACAGCGGTTGAAGGTCCTCGGGGTCGGTCGAACGACTCAGTTCCATGTAGCTGTTGAGATACTCGTCGGCCGCGTTCGTGTAGCCGAGATGCGTCAGCGCCTGCACGGTGAACGCGCTGTCCCGAACCCAACTGTACCGATAATCCCAGTTTCGAACACCGCCGATGTTCTCCGGGAGGGAGGTCGTCGGTGCCGCACAGATGCTCCCGGTATCCATCCGCGTGAGCAGTTTGAGCACGAGGCCGGACCGGATGACGTGGTCGTGTCCGATCTCCTCGAAGGGACAGTCCGACCCGCCACAACTGTGGCTCCAGTCGTGCCAGTATTCGACGGTTTCATCGAGCAGTTCGCGGCAGGTGCTCTGACCCATCGGTTCGTGGCTGTCGTACTGGAACACGTACCAGTGGGTTTCGTTCGCATCGAGTGCGTACGAGGCGTGGGCCACGTCGTCCTCGATGACCATCGACGTCGGCGTCGAGAGGAACCCGCTCTCGTCGCTCATCCCCAACGGCGCGAATCCCGCCGGACGTGGATTCCAGCGTCGTCTCGGAACGGGCGTAATCGAATCGAGGGTCGAACGTCACTTCCACGTCCACCGACCCCTCGGTACAGGTCACTTTCCGGTATATCGCTCGGTCGGGATGCTCCTCGGAAACCGCTTCGCCGATGACCGGCATGAAATCGGTGACGGTTAGCTCGCCGGATGCCGTTTCGAACGTCGTCTGGAGGACGTTCGTCCGGTCGAAGTACTGTTGGTGACTGTCGTACTCGGTGAGCGGAGCGATGGCGAACTGCCCGCCGCGTTCGGCATCGAGTATCGACCCGAACACGCTCGGTGACTCCATATGCGGAAAACAACACCAATCGACGGCACCGGTCGTGTCCACGAGCGCGCAGGTCTCCAAGTTCCCGATGAGGCCGTGCTCGGCAATCGGCGTGAAGTCACTCATCGGCGTCCATTCCTCTTCGCTCGTCCGTGGTCCCCGCCGGCGGACGGGGACTCTCGTTTTCGTCGGGATGCATTATCGTCTCTCCTGGTTCGTTTCGGGTCGGTCGAATCGCTTTCGCTGTGTTCGGTCACTTGTACACCACCGCCAGTACGTCGTCCACGGAGCAGTCGCCGAGCGTCGGAACCACGAGGTCCGGAATCGGCGAGGACTCATCTGACACCCAGACGGTGACGAACCCGTTCCCCTTCGCGGGAACGATGTCGTCGCCGAGTCGGTCGGCGATGTAGACGTACCCTTCCGCCTCCCACTCGCGTTTTGCGACCGCGAACATCTCGTCCTTCGGCTTCATCGTCTCGCGCTCCCCCGAAATGAGGACGTGGTCGAAGTAGTCGGCGATACCGTGCGTCGATAGCTTCCCGCGTTGGATGTCCCCGTCCCCGTTCGTGATGATTCCGAGGCGCGTCCGCTCGGCGAACTCGTCGAGAACGTCCTTTGCGCCGTCCACGAGACAGGTGTTCTCCACCTTTCGCATCTTGAGGGAAGCGGTGAACGCGTCGATATCGATATCGACGTCGAGGTGTTCTGTGAACGTTTCCACCGCTTCGCGGTAGCCGTCCTCGACGTTCCGCCGGAAGTACTGCTGGACGAACTGGTCGAACGTCTCGACTTGCTCGTCGCTCAGGTCGATGCCGAACTTCTCGGCCGTCGGCACGATTTCGTCCTCCGCGCGCTTCCGTTCGACCAGCGTTCCGTCGATGTCGAAGTACACCGCGACGGTCGGTTCGTCGTGGTTCACATGTCCGTCCATGCTTTCGCCGCCGCCGACCACGAGTAGGATTCGCCGATCCATCGCGCCGAGATTATCTTCTTGAGGATGCGAGCACCCGGCCCGCTGAACGTGTTGAGCGGGACGCCGATGACGTCGTGAGCCACCGCCTCTTCCCCGACGGAGACGACGGTTCCCTTGTTGATGTACGACCAGTGGATGGGGCGTCCCGCCGTCGATCATCCGGGCGACGTTCTTGCCGACGTGTTCCCCTTCCTCCATCGCCGCCTCGGCCGTCGGCGGCGGCACGTCGTCCGTGTCGGGATTGACGATTGCCTCCCACGCGTCCTGTTCGGAGAGCGGGCCACCCTCGGCATCCTGGCTCACGAGCGCCGCGTCGCCGATGGCCAACACTCGGTCGTCGCTCGTCTTGAACGTCGAACTCGAATAGGCGCGGTTGTGGTCCTTGTCGATGTCCACGTCGGCCAGCGCGTCCTCGCCGGTCACGCCGCCCGCCCAGACGAACACGTCGTACTGCTGTGGGTCGTCGTTCTCGAAGTGGATCTTCGCCTCGTCCACCTCCGAAACCGTCGCGCCCGTCGAAATTTCGATGTCCTTTCGGTCGAGTTTGTTCCGAATCGCCCCTTGGAACTCGTGGTCGTGGCCGGGGAAAATCTCGTCCTCCATCTCGATGAGACGAATCTCGACGGGGGCGTCGTGTTCGTCGCGGTACGCGGCCACCTCGCCCGCGGTCTGGATGCCGGTCAGTCCGGCCCCACCGACGACGAACTGCGCCGGGTCGTCCTCGGTCGCGTCCGAAACCGCCGCCGATAGCTGTTGGTGTATCGTCATCGCGTCCCCGAGGCTCTTCAGCGTGAGCGCGTGCTCCTCCAATCCGTCGATGCCGTAAAACGCGGTCTGGCTTCCGAGACAGACCACGCAGTAGTCGTAGTCGATGGGGTCGCCCTCGTCCAGATGAATCACGCGCTCGTCCACGTCGAGGCCGGTAACCTGTGCCTGCACGAACTCCGTTCCGTCGTCCTTGAGCTTCGTCCACCGGAATGACGATTTTCTCCCGAACCGATGGTTTCCGGATACAGCGATGTGACTCGTGTAACAGGAGGTGATAGTCGGTTTCCGATATCCACGTGATGTCTGCTTCCCCTTCCAACTCGTCTTCGAGACTCTGTAAGGCCGCAACCCCGGCGTATCCCGCGCCGAGGACGGCGATTTTCCGTGACATGAATTCTTCCCGTGACTCCGTCGTTGCTTGCCCGCCGGTTCTCCAACCGTGACTACTGCTGTCGCTTGAAACCAACTACCATCGGTATGATGTTAAACGCCGTGCCTGCATACGCCAGTACCGGTCGAAAAAGGTCCGTAGACGTCGTCTACCGCTGTTCTACTGACGGAAGCCGAGCAGTCCTATCGTTGCTGACAGTACGCCGGTACGCCCATCCCGCAGTCGAGTCAGCTCGTCGTTGCCGACCGCCAAGACGCCCGAACCGACCATGTAACGCGATTCCGTGTCTCGCCCCCCGCGACGACTCGGCTATAAATTTTACCACGAGGGAAACCGTTGGTGGCGCATGGAGATTTCGAGAATCGAGTCGACTGAGTTCTCGTATCCTATCGAGGACGTGGGAACGGACGCCGGGTACAACCTCGTGTACGAACCCGGTTCGACGACGGAACGCAAACTGTTCGGTCTCAAAATCGAGACGGACGAGGGTGTCACCGGCGAGTTCGTCGGCGGGAACTCGCCCGCCTTCGCACAGATAAACACGCTCGCGGACAACCTCATCGGGCGGGACCCGTTGCGCCGCGAACGGTTGTGGTCGGAGATGAAGCGGGCGCTTCGGAAGTACGACCGGATGGGTATCGGCCCCATCGACATCGCGCTGTGGGACCTCGCCGGGAAACACTACGACGCGCCGATTCACGAACTGCTGGGCACCTACCGAACGCGACTGCCCGCCTACGCCTCGACGTACCACGCCGACGACAACGGCGGGTTGGACTCGCCCCACGCGTACGCCGACTTCGCCGAGGAGTGTCTGGAACGCGGCTTCCCCGGCTTCAAAATCCACGGTTGGGGCGGGACCGACGAGCGACGGGACATCGACCGCGAAATCGAAACCGTCCACGCGGTGGGCGAGCGCGTCGGCGACGAGATGGACCTGATGATAGACCCAGCGTGTGAGTACGAGACGTTCGCCGACGCGTTGAAGGTCGGGCGTGCGTGTGACGAGGAGGAGTTCCTGTGGTACGAGGACCCGTACCGCGACGGCGGTATCTCCCAGTATGCGTACAAGAAACTGCGCCAACAGTTGGACACGCCCCTGCTCCAAACCGAGCATATTCGCGGGTTGGAACAGCACACGGACTTCCTGCGGAACGAAGCGACGGATTTCCTGCGGACCGACCCCGCCTACGACGGGGGTATCACCGGCGCGATGAAAATCGCGCGAATGGCCGAAGGGTTCGGCATCGACGTGGAAATCCACTCGCCGGGTCCCGCCCAGCGTCACTGCATGGCCGGGATTCGGAACACCAACTACTACGAGATGGCGTTGGTTCATCCCGACTGTTCGAACACGACCCCGCCGGTCTACGTGGGGGATTACGTGGACGACCTCGACGCCATCGACGACGACGGCACCGTCCCCATCCCCGACGGGCCGGGATTGGGCGTCGAGTACGACTGGGAGTACATCATGGACAACGAGTTGGGCGGCCGGACGTACGAATGAACCGGTTGAATAAAGGGTACTTGGTCAAGCAGCCAACAGCGTTATCCGGGTAGTTGGGTAACGGAAACCATGGCAGAGCTTGAAGCCGAGTTCGAGAAGAGTCGGTCGGAAATCGCGACGTATCTGCACGAGTTCGCGGACAAACTGGAGTCCGGCGCGTCGCTCCAGTCAGGAACTGGTGCTCGAACCGGAACGAAGCCACAGGCAGCGGATACCCGACCCAACGAAACCACGGGTACGGGGACGACGAAAGAATCGACGGACGATTCCGTAGGAATGGGGACGACCGGCACATCCGAAGGGTCGAACGTCACGGACGATTCGACGAACGACTCCGCCGCTCAGTCGTCCGGGACGAAGACCCAAAAGGTGACCATGCTCGTCGGAAACGAGAGTGCGACGATAAACCCGCCTGAGACGCTATCGTTCGACGTCGCCGTGGATTCGGACTCCTCGTTGATGGATTCCGGTTCCGAGCGGAGTGTAACCTTCGTCCTTCGATGGGCAAGCGACGATGTCGAGCCGGACGACGAACTCAGCGTTCACTGAGTCACGTTTCGCCGTCCCCGCCGCCGACCTGGACGGCAACCATCGTTAAGGTTTTTCAGTGATTATTTCACCCCGTCATGGTGCATTCGACATGGGGCAACTGGTTCGTTCGTGACGAAGTCGAAGCGGTGGACGTGGACGGAATGTCGGTCTGGTATCTCGGCTGTAACGGCTACATCGTACGCACCGAGGAGACGACGATATACCTCGACCCGTACTTCGGCGACGGTTCACCCCCGCGGACGGTACGGATGATTCCGGTGCCCGTGGACCCGACGGCCGCAACGATGTGTGATGCGGTGTTCGTCACGCACGAGCATATCGACCACATGCATCCGCCGTCGTACGGTCCGCTCGTGGAGGACCTCGGCGCACACCTCTACGCGCCGGATGAAGCGTTCGAAAATCCCGCCTACGACGGCGACCTGCGAGCGCCCGATGACAGGCGAACCGTCGTCTCGACCGGCGACGATTTTTCCGTCGGCGACCTCGATATCCACGCTCGCGGCGCGAACGACCCCGATTCGGGCGGTCCGGTGAGCTACGTCGTCGAACACGAGTCGGGAACGTTCTTCGCGGCGGGGGACTCGCGTCCCGCCGACGCCTTCTCCGACATCGCCGACGAGTTCGACATCGACCTCGGCGTCCTCGCCCACGGAACCGTGGGCAACATCTATCACACGGAGGACGGCGAGACCTATCCCACCGACTGGTACAACGACGGCGAGCAGGTCTCGACGGCTGTCAACGACCTCGAACTCGACCGCTTCGCACCGGTTCATTTCGACATCTGGAAGGGCGTCGAAGCCGACCCGAAGGCGCTCAGGGAGTCACTGGCGTCATACGAATACCCGTACGTCTTCGAGGACGTCCGCATCGGCGACCGACTCGTCATCGACCGGCCCGGCGTCGTGCAGGCGAAGGCGCTCCGGGAACACTGACGGACGAAAAAAGAGTTGGCGTTATTCGGATTCGCTATCGTTCGTTTCCGAATTCCCTTCCGTATCCTCGCCTTCCTCGTCGTCCGCCGCCGAGGCGGACTGTGGCGACGCGTTCGACCGAAGTTCGGTTTTCGGCTTCGGCATCGGAACGTCGGCACCCTTGACCGCGTGCCAGATGATTCGGTTGAACTCCTGCATGTTGGCTTCGTCCTCCGTGTCGAGGTCGAGTTCCTTCGACGCTTCTGCACCCGGCGAGTTCTCCGTGTTCTTCTCGTCGAGCGACTGCTCGGGAACGCGCGCCTCGTAGCTGTAGTCCAGATTCGGTTCGTCGTCGCCGTCGATGAACGCGTTTATCATCGGCGTCGCGCGAGCGTCGAACTGCGTCAGCGGCGGCATGCCGAGCATGAGTTCGATGCTCCTGAGAATGGAGACGGTGCTGTAGAACGTGCTATCGACGACGCCCTGACGAGTGTACGGACTGGCGACCAACGTCTGACTGCGGTGGGCATCGACGTGGTCGGGACCGTTCTGTGCGTCGTCCTCCGTGATGAAGATGGCCGTATCCTCCCAGTACGAGGAGTTCGAGACCGTCTCGACCAGTTTCCCCAACGCGAGGTCGTTGTCGGCCATCATGGCTTGGGGAGTGGGCATTCCGGGCGTCGTTCCCGCCGTGTGGTCGTTCGGGAACCGGAGAATCGTGAGCTCCGGCAGTTCGAGGTCGTTCGAATCGTCCTCGTACGCGCGGAACTCCTTCAGCCACGCACCGTAGCGCCTGATGTCTTTGATTTCGAGGTCGAAGCTCGGGAAGTCCGGGTCGACGTGGTCTTCGAGTCCGGAGACGCTCGGTTCCGCGTGGTCGAAGCTCCCGTCGTCGTCGTACTCGTTGTTCGCGAATTCGCCGTAGCTTCGATAGCTGACGTCGGACGCGGCGGCCATGTTCCAGAGGTAGCCACCTTGCGGTCGGGTCGCGCCGCCGTTCTCGAAGTCATAGTTACGCCCGCGTCCGCCGTAGTTGCTCGGCCACGTCTTCTGGGTGTAGTCGTTCGCGATGGCCCCGACCGACCAGTTGTGGCCGTCCGCGCTCACTTCCGCATCGACGTAGAAGTTGTCGAGCAGGACGAACTCCCTCGCCAGCGCGTGTTGGTTCGGTGCCGATTCGGGACCGAACAGGGTCAGCGACGGGTCGCCGTTGCCCGCCTCCACGTCGCCGAGCACTTGGTCGTACGTCCGGTTCTCCTTGATGATGTAGATGACGTGGTTGATGGGCGACGGGTCGCCGACGCGACGCGGAATCGGTTGCGGGGCGACGTCCTCCGAGGAATGTACGAGTTCGTTCGTCATCTCGTTGAACCCGTTGTTCTCGACCACCTGATTCGTGTACTCCACGAGTCGTTCCGAGTCGGGAATCGAGATTTTCGAGAGCGTTCCGGTTATCATGTTCCCGATGTACTGAACGTCCTGTTCGTCCTTCGCCGGATTCGGCCCGTTCGGGTTCGGCCCCGCCCCGAGGCCTTTCATGTTCGCCACGAACAGGTCCCGACCATCGTCCGTCACGGCGAGCGCCGACGGGAACCATGCCGTCGGAATCAGTCCCGTGATTTCCGCAGTCGTGTCGTTTCCACAACTCGGTTTTCCGAGGTCAACGACGGCCACGTCGTTGTTCCCGGCGTTGGCGACGTACAGCGTCTTGCCGTTCGGACTGACGGCGAGTGCGTTCGGCATACTTCCGGTCGGTGCGTCGTCGTACGGTTCGAGGTGTATCGTTTCGACGACTTCGTCCGACTTCGTATCGATGACGGAGACGGTGTCGGCGTTTCCGGCCGACGTGTAGACGTGCGAACGAGTCGGACTGAGGAGAACGTCGTTCGGTCGCCCGCCGACCCGAATCGTCTCCGCGACTTTCAGGTCGTCGGTGTCGATGACCGAGAGCGTGTCCGCACCCCAGTTCGAGACGTACGCTTTCTTTCCGTTCCGGGACAGTTCGACCGTGTACGGCTTGTTGCCGACCGGAACGGACTCGATGACTTCCCCGCGACACAGGTCCACGACCGCGACGGCGTTGTTCAGGTTCGTCGCGACGTACAGTCGCGCACCGTCGGGCGAAATCGTCAGCCCTGCGGGGAATATCTGCTCGTCCTCGGGACCGATTCGAATCGGGTCATCCTCGGTCAGTGTACCCTCCTCGACGGTGTAGACGCGAACTTTGTTGTTCGTCCCTGCGGAGGCGTACAGCGTCCGGTCCGATGCGAACTCGACGCCCACGAACAGCGCTTCCGGTGCCTCGTAGGTGATGGTATCGACGACCTCGTTGGACGACACGTCCACCAGCATCATCGACTGGGTCCCCTGTCCGTCGTTCGAGACGGCGAGATACTTCCCGTTCGGGCTGAGCGCCATCCCCATCGGTCGGTCGCCGACCTCCGTTTGGTTCCCTGCCGGTGTGAGCGACCAACCGGGGGAGTGCGGAACGAATCCTTCTCCCGCTCCCGGCGTCCCGTCTCCCGTATCAGCGCTCGAATCGCCTTCTGCATCGGCCGTTATGGTACTTCTCGCCCCGAACGCCCCGAAGAGGAGGCTCGACCCTGCACCTGCTTTCAGTACTCCCCGCCGCGTGAACCGCGTGTTTGGCTTCACACTCGATAGACAATTACTTCAGATAGTATAATTTTATATTTTTGTTATATAAATCTATGTTGGCGATGTCGGAATGTGTGCGAGCGAAGAACTGACCGTCGGACTGTCACCCGGAACGCGGCTTGCAAATGCGGCGAACACACTTAACCCGGTTTCTTCCGTATTTTCGTCCGCAATGGGAACTGTTCACTTCGATTACGACGGCGAGACGGTCATCGTCACGGGTGCGAGTTCGGGTATCGGCCGCGCGATTGCGCTCCGGTTCGGCGAGGCGGGGGCGACGGTCATCAACGCCGACGTGCGCGAGGAGCCGAAATCGGACGGCAAACCGACACACGAGAAGATTCAGGACGAACATCAGGGAACCGCCGAGTACGTCGAAACCGACGTGTCCAAGCCCGGCGAACTGGAAGCCGTCGTCGAGGCCGCCCGCGATTACGGCGGCGTCGATGTCATGGTCAACAACGCCGCGATGCAACACAGCGAGGCCTTCCTCGACGTGGATCAGGAGGATTTCGACAAACTCCATCACACCAACATCCGGGGGTACTTCTTCGGCGTCCAGGCCGCCGCCAAGGACATGATCGACCGCGGCGAACCGGGGTGTATCGTCAACACCGCCTCCATCAGCTCCGAAGTCGCCCAGCACGACCAGGTCCAGTACGACTCCACGAAAGGTGCCATCAAGATGATAACGCGCGGCACCGCCCTCGAACTCGCCGAACACGACATCCGTGTCAACGCCGTCGCCCCCGGCCAAATCGCCACCGAGTTCACCGAAGGCTGGAGCGACGAAGCCGAAGACGCCGCCGGCGAGGGTGGTTTCATCAAACCGGTTCCACTCGGCCGCGCGGGCTACCCCGAGGATATCGCTGGTCCCGCCCTCTTCCTCGCCAGCGACGACGCGGATTACATCACCGGCGAGCTGCTGTTCATCGACGGCGGCTGGACCGCGATTTAGCGTTTCCGGGTTCGGAATCCGTGTTTTCTGTTTCTTCGACGCCGCCGTGATTCGTGACTGAAGCTCTCGGGAACTGCCCGGCAGTTTGCGACGATAGAATACCGAGACCGTAACGACGAGGTCGGTTTCTCGGCAATTCTACTCACATAACTAGCAAACACGTCTCTCCGGAATGAGCGAAGCTTCCGATGTCCGCTTCAAACCGCTCCAATCGTAAACCCGGAATCGAACCCGCCCCTTCGTACAGGTACGACGAAAAAAGGTCCTCGTCGAAGCCGTCGTGTCAGTAGTTGTCGTAGACCGTTTTGATGATGGTGAAGTAGTCCATTCCCTCCTCACCCTGTTCGCGGTAGGTCTCGCTGGAGGAGGCGTTCATGCCGCCGAACGGGACGTGCAGTTCGAGGCCGCTCGTCGCCTCGTTGACTTTCACGATACCGAAATCGACGTCCTGAACGAACTGATTGGCTTCCGAGTGGTCCTGCGTGACGATACCCGCCGCGAGGCCGAACTCCACGTCGTTGACGAGTTCGACGGCCTCGTCGAAATCGCTGTAGGAGGTGACGCCGACGAAGGGGCCGAACACCTCCTCCTGCATTATCTGCATGTCGTTTTCCACGTCGGTGAAGACCGTCGGTTGGACGAAGTAGCCGTCCCCGTGCTCGCCGTCGTCCAACTTTTCGCCGCCGTATTTCAGCGTGGCACCTTCCTCCTTCCCGATTTCGACGTAATCGAGCGTGGATTCGAGCTCGCTCTCGGAGACGTGCGGTCCCATGCCGGGGTCGTCCAGACCGGGACCGATGTCGAGGTCCTCGGCGTACTCGACCAACTTGTCCACGAAGTCATCGTACATCGAATCGTGGACGATGACGCGTTCGGTCGCGGTACACGCCTGTCCGGTGACGCCGAACGCGCCGGAGCCGACGATATCGACCGCTTCGTCGAGGTCGGCGCTGGGTCCGACGACGGTCGGGTTCTTGCTCCCCAACTCCGTCTGCACGCGCTTGTGCTGGTCGGTGGCCTGTTCGTACACCATCTCGCCGACCGCACGACTGCCGGTAAAGGAGACGGTATCGACCTTCTCGTGGTCGATGATGGCGCTCCCGACGTCCTCGCCGCTCCCGACGACGAAGTTGAAGACGCCGTCCGGGGCACCGACCTCGTCGGCTGCCTCGTCGATGCATTCGACCACTTTGGCGAACACGGTCGGCGCGTCCATTGCGGGTTTGAGGACGACGGTGTTGCCGGTCGCCAACGCCGGTGCGCTCTTCCACGACGGGATGGCGATGGGGTAGTTCCACGGGGTGATGAGTCCGGCCACGCCCATCGGTTCACGAACCGTGTAGAGGTTCTGGTTCTTCGAACTGGGCTGTTGGCGGTCCCCCGCGTAATCCATCGCCCGCTCGGCGTAGTAGTAGAAGATGTTGATGGCGCGGTTCACTTCTCCGTTGGCTTCTGCTCGGGTCTTTCCTTCCTCCCGAACGAGCGTCTCGGTCAGTTCCTCCTCGCGGTCGTCCATGCGTTTCGCGGTCGCGCGTAGCAGTTTGCCGCGCTTCGCGCCGGGCGTGTCGGCCCACTCCTCCTGTGCGGCGGCGGCCGCTTCGACCGCCCCGCGCGCGTCCTCTGCGGTCGATTGTTGGAACTCTGCCACTACCTCGTCGGTGTTCGCGGGGTTGTGGACGGCGAACGTCTCGCCCGATTCCGATTCTCTCCACTCCCCGTCTACGTAATTGGTGTAGGTTTCGGGCATCGAGGAACAAATACGTGGTTCGGGTACTCCGTTCTTACGGCTAGGCCGCCGCCGGACCGTGGAACCCACGACGGCCTCTTAATACTCTTGTGGCCGAGCCATCTCCGGATTCGACAGTTTCCGACTCGTCGCTTCCTCCGCTCGATTTTGCCGTCGGACCTTTGTGGGTCAAGGATGAACCTTGTGCCATGCGATACCACCGCATTTCCTCGGACGACGGTCCCCGTCTGCTCGCACAGGAGGAACGAAAACTGTACGACCTCACCACCGCCTCGGGTATCGCCTCCTTTCGCGAGTTGGCCCTCGCCGCCACCGCGATTCAGGGGGGAATCGACGACGTGGCGCGAATCCATCTGGACGACGCCCCACTGCTCGACACGAACCGACTGCCGTCGGACGCACCGCGTCCGGCCGTCCCCGACGAAGTGTGGGCGGCGGGCGTCACCTACGAGACCAGCAACGACGCGCGCGAGGAGGAGAGCGGCCGCGGGGAGATGTATCAGGGCGTGTTCGAGAACGAACGCCCGGAACTGTTCTTCAAGGCCACGCCGAACCGGACCGTCGGGCCGGATGACGCCATCGGCATCCGCGCCGACTCCGAGTGGGACGTGCCGGAACCCGAACTGGCCGTCGTGGTCGTTCGCGGCGACATCGTCGGCTATACCGTCGGCAACGACATGAGCAGTCGGTCGCTGGAGGGGGAAAACCCGCTCTATCTCCCGCAGGCCAAAATCTTCGAGAAATGTTGTGCCATCGGCCCGTGCATCTCCTCGCCGGAGACGGTCGGCGACCCGCGCGAACTGGAACTGTCGATGCGAATCGAGCGCGACGGCGAAGCCGTCTTCGACGGTTCGACTTCGACGTCGAAGATGGCGCGCTCGTGCGAGGAACTGGTCTCCTATCTCAACGCTCACAACGAGGTTCCCGACCTCGCGGTGTTGTTGACGGGCACGTCGCTCGTCCCGGATGATGACTTCACGCTCGTCGAAGACGACAGAATCGAAATCGACATCGAGAACATCGGAACGCTCGTCAATCACGTCGAGACGGTGTAAACGGCGAAGGGACTACGGGTGTCTGTTACAACTATCTCCCGCTCGAAATACGCGAGAAGGGATGTCCGTCAGAACCGGACCGTCTTCACGTCGTCGTCGGTGCCGTAGACGACTTCATCGACCATGTTCACGAACAGACCGTGTTCCTGTGCGCCGGGAATTCGGGCCAGTTCGGTGGCCCGTTCCTCCGGGTCGTCGATGTCGCCGAAATCACAATCGACGATGAGGTTGCCGTTCGCGGTGAACAGCGGTCCGTCCTTTTTCTCCGCGTAGCGAACCGACGGGTTGCCACCCTGCTCCCGAATCCATTTCTTGACGACTTCCCGCGATTCGGGCAGTATCGAGAGCGGAATCGGATGGGAGAGCGGCGTCGATTGCTTCTCGTCGTCCGTGGCGATGACGAGTTTCTCCGCCATCGAGTCGATGAGTTTCTCCCGTGCGTGGGAGGCACCGCCGCCCTTGACGACGTGCGGGTTCTCGGGGTCCCACTGGTCCGCGCCGTCGATGGCCACGTCCAGTTCCGTCACCTCGTCCACGTTGATGAGTGGAATGCCGACTTCCTTGGCCAGTTCGTGGGACTGGAGCGACGTCGCGACGCCCCGAACGTTCGTGAGCGTCCCCTCGTCTATCTTCCAGCCGATTTTGGCGATGGCCCACGCGGTGGTACTTCCCGTGCCGAGGCCGACGTCCATCCCGTCCTCGACCACCTCGGCGGCCTCCATCCCGCCGCGACGGCGTTTGTCCATCAACACGTCCTCGGCAGAACTCTTGATTCGGCGCGGCGACGGAATGACGCGGATGTTGTCGCGGATTTCGTCCTCGTCGAGGTCGAAACCACGGTCGTCGAGT
This sequence comes from uncultured haloarchaeon, assembly GCA_963811185.1. Lineage (GTDB taxonomy): Archaea > Halobacteriota > Halobacteria > Halobacteriales > Haladaptataceae > Haladaptatus. The sequence continues at coordinate 8,204 of CAWEQN010000016.1, read as the reverse complement.
TCGTCCTTGGCTTCCTCGACGGTTTCCTCCTCGGTTTCCGCCCAGACGCTGATGTCGTGGCCCTGCTGGTGGTAGCTGAACTGTTTTGCCATGGTTTAGTCGTCCATGTCCATGCGGTCTTTCGGTCGGACTGCATCCTTCCGCTCTTTGTCCTTTTCGAGGTGCGAGCGGGACACGTTGTCTACGCGTCCGGCGATACGTTCTTTCAGGATGTCGTCGTCCTCGCCGAACGGATGGGTTCCGAACCCGTGACGCATCGCCGCGATGGCTTGGTAGGCGTGCTCCTGATTGCCGCGCGACTTGAACAACTCGATGACCGACTGGCTGATGACCGGAATCGGCGTTTCACCTTTGAACGCTTCCTGTACCAGCCAGTTCACCTCGCCGGTGTCCTCGATGTAGTTCGGCACGTCCTCGTAGTTGTCCTCCCCAATCTGGTCGCGCATGAGTTCGACCAGCCAACTTCGGATGACCGACCCGTTGGACCAGTTGTTGAACACGTCCTCCAGGTCCACGTCGAAGTCACCGGCTTCGAGCAGTTCGACGCCCTCGGCGATGGACTGGAGCATTCCGAACTCGACGCCGTTGTGGACGAGTTTCACGAAGTGACCGCTTCCCGGCGGGCCGACGTGTAACAGTCCGCCATCGACGGACAGTTCGTCGAGGATGGGTTCGGCGATTTCGAACCCTTCCTCCCGACCACCGACCATGAAACAGGCCCCGTCGCGTGCGCCCGGCGGGCCGCCGCTGGTACCGGTGTCGAGGTAATAGATGCCGTCTTCCCACACGCGTTCCTCCCGGCGCATCGAATCCCGCCAGAAGGAGTTTCCGCCATCCATCACCACGTCGCCCTCATCCAAATGCTCCGTGAGCTCTTCGAGTTGCTCGTCGATGAGCTCTCCGGCCGGGAGCGACAGGTAGATCACTCGCGGTGCGTCGAGTTCCTCCGCCAGTTTTTCGTACTCCCCGCTGTCGAACACCGTCACGCCCTTCTCCTTCAGTTCGGGGCGGTCGACCGTATCACAGCCGACGACGTCGATGTCCTTTTCGGTCGCTTGCTTCGCCAGATTCCCGCCGATCGAACCGAGTCCAATTATTCCGAGTTCCATGTGTACAATCACTCTCGCATCGTTCGTTTCACCGACGTGAATTCCCGCGTGGTAACCGCTCTCCGTCGGTGGCTATTCTATCTCCCGTCGATAAAACGACAACACAGCGAAGAACTAAATCATTCTGGCCCGAACGGCCACCAGTCCTCCGTATGCGCTGCTATCGCCGCGATGAGCGTCGTCGCCCGGCGTGGTGTGGTCGGGTTGGCTATCGCCCCCTCACGGAAATTTCGTCGATGGCCGGCATCGATATCGAATCGACGTAGTGGGACAGGGGTTCATCGACTCGCTCGGCGAACAACGCGGAACATTGTTCCGCGGACCGTTCGTGCGGGTACAGCTTACGAACCAGCGGGAAAACCGAGACGCCAGCGCCGATGGCCGCTCCGGCGACTTTTCCTTTCGTCCCGAATCGCTTGCCGGCCTCGTATCCCGTCCTCACGTGTCCGATGCCGTCCAGATAGCGCCCGATATCGACGGTCTCGTTCGGAATCGGGGCCTCCGGGTCGAAATCGGGGCGAGTGCTGTTGTACGCGCCGTACACCGTTCCCGCTCCGGCCCCGAAAACCGCACCGTACGGACCGGCGGCGTACCCGTGTCGAGCGCCTTTCACGGCGCTCTCGGCCGCGTACCGATGGTCAACCGCGTCGAGAAACTGCCGGATTTCGGCCGTAAGCGTCGTCGTCGCCCGATCGGCCGTCCCGGCGACGACCGACGGCGTTGGTATGGTTTTGACGCTGTCTGCCCCGTTCACGCGGCCGTGAACGGTCTCGACTGTTTCCCGTACCGTCCGCAGTACCTCGTCGCCCGCTTCCGACCCCGTGTCGGCCGTTTTGCGCGCGACTGTTCCTCCGGCACCACGCGCTCGTCGTGATGCCGTCACCGTCCCGGTTTTGGCACTTTTGGCGACTTCTCGCACGTGGTCCTGGAGTCCCATACCTAGACTCACGCCGTTCGGGGGTGTGTCTCTTCTCGTTGCTAACGAAAGCACCGTAACTACCCCCCTATCATGGCGTCCCGTTTTCCCCTTCGCTTGGTCCACTCGGTGACTCGGATGGGCCACCAGAAATTATGTAGTGGGGACCGCTATTCAATCCGTCCGACGTGCGAGACGCGGCCGGATTCGGTCGGAACTGGATACGGTCTGACGGTGTCCCCGACGCACACCCACGGACCTTGAAACGCCCGAAAATCACTGTAACCCCAACCATCACATGTCCGAAAACAACGTCCCCGACGAAACCGATATCGTCGTCATCGGCGCGGGACCTGGCGGCTACGTCACCGCCATCCGCGCCGGGCAACTCGGTTTCGACGTAACGCTCATCGAAAAGGACGCCTACGGCGGTACCTGTCTGAACTACGGCTGTATCCCGTCGAAGGCGCTCATCGCGGCGACCGACACGGCCCACGAAGCCGCCAGCGGCGGGAACCGCGGTATCCACGCCGACCCCGACATCGACTTTTCCGAAACCGTCGAGTGGAAGGACGGCGTCGTGGACCGCCTCACCGGCGGCGTCGAACAGCTCTGTGAGGCGGCGGGCGCGACTCTCGTGGAGGGTCGCGCCGAGTTCGCCGACGACTCGACGGTCACGGTTCATACCGACGACGACGAACACGAACTGGGATTCGAGTACGCCGTCGTGGCGACCGGCAGTCGTCCCGTCGAACTTCCCGGGATTCGCGTTCGAGGACGACCCTATCCTCGACTCGCAGCAAGTGCTCGCGCTCGAAGACGCGCCCGATTCGTCTGCTCATCGTCGGCGCGGGCTACATCGGCATGGAACTCGCCGGCGCGTACGCGAAGGCCGGAACCGACGTGACCGTGGTCGAGATGCTGGACGAAATCCTCCCCGGCTACGGCGACGAGGAGAGCAAACTCGTTCGCGAGCGCGCCGAGGACCTCGGCGTCGAGTTCCACTTCGGCGAGGGTGCCGAGGAATGGACGGACAGCGACGGCGGAATCACCGTCGTCACGGAGGACGAAGAGGAGAACGAAACCGAGCACGAGGCCGACAAAGTCCTCGTCGCCGTCGGCCGCGAACCCGTGACCGACACGATGAACTTGGACGCTATCGACCTCGACCCTCGACGACGACGGGTTCATCGAAACCGACGACCGCGGCCGCACCGACCGCGAGAACGTGTTCGCCGTCGGCGACGTCGCAGGCGAACCGATGCTCGCCCATAAGGGGATGCGCGAGGGCGAAGTCGTCGCGGAAGTCATCGCCGGTGAACCATCGGCGCTCGACTATCAGGCCGTTCCCGCCGTCGTGTTCACCGACCCCGAAATCGCGACCGTCGGCATGACGGAGGACGAGGCGACGGACGCCGGATACGACGTGATAACCGGCCGGATGCCCATGCAGGCCAACGGCCGCGCGATGACGCTGGACGACGATGACGGGTTCGTCCGCGTCGTCGCCGACGCCGAGGAGGGGTATCTCCTCGGCGCGCAACTCGTGGCCCCCGAGGCGTCAGAACTGGTCGCCGAGTTCGGTCTCGCACTCGAACTCGGCGCGACGGTGGACGACATCGCCGCGACGATTCACACCCACCCGACCCTCTCGGAGGCGGCGAAGGAAGCCGCCGCGAACGCTCGCGGTCACGCCATTCATACTAGAAACAGCGACCGATGATAGAGAATACGAACCCATGACCGACCCGACACACCCACTGACTTCGACGACCCCACCGTCGAACACGATGCGTCGCATCGCCCCGGAAGTAACAGCGATTCCCCGTCGGGAGGTGTCCACCCATGTCTGAGGAGACGTGGAACGAGGACGACCGACCCCGCGACTTCCACCAACTGCTGGATGACGACGGCGGCCTCCTCGACGGTGCCGACGTACCGGACCTCGACGACGACGAACTCGTCGGTCTGTACCGGACGATGGTCGCGACGAGAACGCTCGAAGACACGATGTTGAACCTCCAGCGGAGCGGCGAGGCGAGCCTCATCGCCCGCGAACGCGGCGAGGAAGCCACGCCGCTCGGTGCCGCCGCGGCGCTCGCCCCCGACGACTGGGTGTTTTACACCTACCGCCAGAACGCGGCGCTCCTGCACTGGGACGTGCCGATGGCGAAGATAATCGCCGGGACGACCGGACAGGAACCGGAAACCATCGCCGGAGGGCTCGACGACTGGGAGTCGCCCGTCAACTTCTCGCCGGATTACACGCCGGTCGGCGTGAACGTGACGAACGCCGCCGGGTCGGCGATGACCGACCGCTTCCGCGACCGCGACACCGTCTCGATGGCGTTCATCGGCGACGGTTCGACCAGCGAAGGGTCGTTCCACGACGGCTTGAACTTCGCGGGCGTCTTCGACGCGCCGCTCGTCGTCGTCGTCCAGAACAACGGGTGGGCGATTTCGGAACCGTCACAGCGCCAGACCGGCGCGGAGACGTTCGCACAGAAGGCCGAAGCGTACGGAATCCCACACGAGCGCGTGGACGGAAACGACGTGCTCGCGGTGTACGACGCCGCGAGCAGGGCCGTCGAGCGCGCCAGGGAGGGCGGCGGGGCGACCCTCGTGGAGTGTGTCACCTACCGGATGGGCAACCACAACACCTCGGACAACGCCGACCTCTACCGCGACGACGAACTGAAATCGCGAGTGGGCCGAACGCGACCCCATCGACCGATTCTCGGCGTATCTCGGCCACCGGAACCTCCTCGACGACGACCGGCGCGAGGAGATTCGGGACGAAATCGAGGACGAGGTGGACGACGCCGTGGAGGACGCCCGGAGCGTTTCCGAGACCGACCCGATGCGGATGTTCGACCACCACCTGCACGGCACCTCGTGGCGCGAAGCCCACCAGCGAACCGAGTTCCAGCGCGAGCAGAACGGGGAGAACCCGTTCACCGATTTCTCCGGGGACGAGTTCGACACCGAGCAGTGGGACGACTACGGACCCGACTTGGGTGTCGATATCGCGCCGCTCGACCCGAACGACGACGGCGTCGAGGCGGAGGAGATGAACATCGTGACGGCCGTGAACCAGGCGCTCCACCAGGAGATGGACCGGGACGACGCGATTCGCGTCCTCGGCTACGACATCGGACCGCTCGGCGGCGTCTTCCGCGCCACGCAGGGTCTTGCTCGACGAGTTCGGCGACGGAGCGCGTGATAGACACGCCGCTGTCCGAGAACGGCATCGTCGGCACCGCCGTCGGGATGGCGATGCGGGACGACCGCCCGGTTCCCGAAATCGAGTTCATGGGCTTCTTCTATCCTGCATTCGGGCAGTTCATGTACGCCGTCGCGAAGATGTACGAGCGAAGCGGCGGCGACATCGAACTCCCGATGACGATTCGTATGCCGTACGGCGGCGGCATCAAGGCGCTCGAATACCATCAGGAATCGACCGAGACGTTCGAGATTCACGCGCCGGGCGTCCGCGTGATCTGTCCGAGCACGCCGTATCAGGCCAAGGGACTGCTGGCGTCGAGCATCCGCTGTGACGACCCGGTGGTGTTCATGGAACCGAAGCGAATCTATCGCGGGTTCGACGAGTCGGTCCCGACCGAGGAGTACACGCTCCCGCTGGACGAGGCGCGGACCGTCCGCGAGGGGTCCGACGTGACGGTACTGACGTGGGGCGCGATGGTTCGCCACGCCGAGAGCGCCGCCGAGGAGGTGGACGCCGACGTGGAAATCATCGACCTCGTGACGCTCTCGCCGCTCGACGTCGAGACGATTCTGGAGTCCGTGAAGAAGACCGGACGATGTGTCGTGCTCCACGAAGCGCGCCGGACGCTCGGCCTCGGGGCCGAACTCTCGGCGCTGGTCAACGAGTACGCGCTCGACACGCTGAAAGCCCCCGTCAAGCGCGCGACGGGGTACGACGTGCATTTCCCGGACAACGACATCGAGGACGACTATCTCCCCGACGCGGAGCGGGCGAAGTACGCGATAGAGGCGGTGATGAGCTATGAATTCTGAGCGACAGACGACCCCGACAGGCACGAACCGACAGTACAGCCCCTCAAAACCGCCCGTTCGTTCCCCCGCCGCGGACGCGAGGTGGTCGTCATGACGGAGTACGAGTTCGAACTCCCGGACCCCGGCGAGGGGTTGACCGAGGCCGAAATCGTGGAGTGGCACGTCGATGAAGGTGACGACATCGACGAACACGATGTGCTCTGTGAAGTCGAGACGGACAAGGCCGTCACCGACGTTCCGTCGCCGTGTCCCGGCACCATCAGCGAACGCCGGGCCGACGTGGGCGACGTCGTGCAGGTCGGCGAGGTACTCGTCGTCATCGAGACGGACTCGCCGCCCAGCGGCGGCGAGGAGGCCGAAGCGGCCGAGGAGGCACAGCAAGAGGCCGACACCGAGCAGGAAACCGAAGCCGAGGAGGAGGACCCCGAGGAAGCGACGGAAACGGCCGAACAGGAAGACGAGACGGAGGAAACCGAACCCGCCGAGAAAGCGGAAGACGAGGAAGCCGATGATGTAGAAGAGTCAGAAGAAGAAGCGGACGAAGGAGAATCCCAAGCCGAGGAGGAAGCCGACAGCGAGGCCGAGGGTGAGGAATCGGAATCCCCGGCGACGACCGACGAGCGAGTGTTCGCGGCACCGCGAACACGAGCGTACGCCCGCGAGGAGGGTGTGGACCTCTCGGATATCGACGGGTCGGGGCCGAACGGGCGCGTGCTCCGCGAGGACATCGACGCACACCTCTCCGGACGCGGTGGTGGAGCGGCCGGCGGTGGGACGGCGGAAGCCGAGGGCGGAGCGGCCTATTCCATCGAACATCCGACGACCGAAATCGAGCCGGTGGAAATCGACGAGGACGAGGAGCGCGCCGAACGGCGCGACCTCTCGGGGCTTCGCGCGCGCATCGCCGAAAACATGTCCCGCTCTGCCGCCGTCGTCCCGCAGTTGACCTCCGGGTTCCAGGCCGACGCCACCGAACTCGTGGATTTGAAGGAGCGACTGGACGAGAAACACGACGTTCACATCACCTACACGCCGATTCTGCTCAAGGCGGTCGTCCCGGCGCTGAAGGAGTTCCCGATGGTGAACGCCAGCATCGACGATACGACCGACGAAATCGTTGAGAAGTACTACTACAACGTCGGCTTTGCGACCCACACCGAGAACGGGTTGATGGTGCCCGTCATCAAGGACATCGACAGCAAATCCATCGTAGAGGTGGCGCGGGAGATGGAGACGCTCGCCGAGGAGGCCCGCGAGCGCTCCATCGACGCCGACGACATGCAGGACGGCACGTTCACCGTGACGAACCTCGCTTCCTTCAGCGAACACGGAACCTTCGGGACGCCCATCATCAACTACCCCGAGGTCGCCATCATGGGCATCGGACGTATCCGGGACGAACCGGTCGCCATCGACGGCGAGGTCGAAGTCCGCCCCTAAATCGACCTCAACCTCTCCTTCGACCACCGCCTCGTGGACGGGGCGAAAGCGAACCAGTTCATGGAGTACGTCATCGAGGGCATCGAGGATTCGGACATACTCCTGTCACGGCTGTAAATCGGCATCCGCCGTTTCCGTTTTCGAGGAGACAGGTGGAACGGGCGATTCAAAAAAAGTCCGAACGCGAACTGTGGGCAGTACGAGCGGCGGACGAGTACCGACCTATCAGCACTCGTCGGGGACGGAGATGTCGGCCTTCGCGACGACGGCGTTCCCGTCCTTCGTGTACGGGCCGTCCTCTTTGCCTTGTGACGTGACGAAGTTGTAGGTTCCGTCGTAGTGAGGCATGGCGATGAGCGTCGTATCCTCCCGAAGGGTGTTCTGCTCGAAATTCCGGCCCGGAATGTCCTCGAACAACTCGATGTGGATGTCGGGGCGGGTACCCGTCTCGAACGCATCGGAGACGCCGATGACGCTGTCGAACACGTCACCGTCGAGCAGGCTCTTATTGTGGATGGCGACGAATCCGCCTTCGGGTAGCGTTGCCTCGGAGACGGTGACGAGTTTCCCGTCCTGTGCCGTCTGGTCGTCGTGGAGTTCGGACTGATCGTAGGACGCGCCGTTCAGCGTGATTTGGATGTCCTCGCTGGTTCCTTCGGGGAGTTCGTCCGTGACGCCGATGACGCTCTCGAACGGCTTGT
>CAWEQN010000015.1:0-11616 GCA_963811185.1 uncultured haloarchaeon | reverse complement strand
TCTGTCAGGGCTTCCCCGACATGGAGGGCGAACACGCCGACTGGTACGGTGCAACCGACCACTGGCAGATGACGACCAACCACTGGGCGCACGGCCTCGGCCTGCAACTGTACGAAGTGCCGCTCATCTGGCGCGGCATCTCGCCCGACTATCCCATCGAAATCGAGGAGGGCATGACGATGGCCGTCGAGACGATGGAACCCGCCGACCGGCAGGGCGTCCGTGTGGAGGAGATGGTTGTCGTCCGCGAGAACGGCGTCGAAATCCTCAGTCAGTGGCCCGTCGAGGAAATCACGCAAATCGACTACTGACGCCGAGAATCGACATTTTCGCCAGGCGACCGTTCTCTCGGATGAAGGGAATTCGGCGCTATTTCGGTTCCGAACGCTCGTCGTTTCGGGAACTGTGCCGCTGACTCGGATTCGTACGGCTTCAACTCGTCGCCGAAACGTTGCCGACTTTCTGCGAACCTGTTTTATCTATCTAAGTGTTTAGTTAGCATATGAGTCCCCCGGAGGACAGACAGGAGCGAGCAAGTTCCATCGAAACCCGCGAAGCGATCATGGATGCGACCCATCGGGCGCTCTGTAAGCACGGCTATGCCAACCTCACGATTCAGAACATCGCCGACGAGTTCGATATGACAGCGGCGGTGCTTCACTATCATTACAACACAAAGGACGAACTGCTCGGTGCATTCCTCGAACGAGTCCTCGACCGGTATGCCAGTACGATTGACATACAGGACATCGAAAATCCGCGTGACCGTCTCGAACTGATGATCGATGCACTCCTCGTCGTCCTCCTCGACCTCGATGAACCCGCAGGTGGTGGTGATGAAGGGATTATGTCCCTCGAACAGGGGGAAGCGTTCAGCATGGCGCTGCTCGAAATGCGGGCACAGGCGGGGCGCGACGAGGAGTTCCGCGAACAGTTCACCGAGAACTACGACTACGCAAAGGATATCATGGTAGCGATTATCGAGGAAGGGATCGAAACGGGCGAATTTCGATCGGTCGATGCCGAACAGGTAGCGACGTTGCTTCTTTCAGCGATGCTAGGGGGACGAGCATACCACATTTCGCTCACACACGAGGAGGTCGCACCGACGACTCGGAACGCCCTCGTGGACCTCATTCTCGACGATCTGCTCCTCCCCGATACCCCCTGAAGGCCCGATATCTTCCCGCTCATGGTCGCTCCGCGCTGCTTAGTGGCGAGCGTGCGAAAGCTTTACATGCTATCTAACTAAATGATTAATTAGATATGCAGAGCTTCACACGAGTGCCATCAATCGGGGGTGCCACCTATTCCTGAGATTCACGAAGGGTACGTGCCGGGTGCACTCGGACGTATCATCGAACTCCACGAGACATATTACGGCGAAAACTGGAACCTTGAATACGAGTTTTCGCGCGAAGTCGCCGTAGAATTGGCCGAGTTCCTCGGGCGCTACGACGAGGCGGCCAATCGACTGTGGTTGGTGATGGGCGACCCAAACGACGATGGCCAGCAGGAAATTCAGGGTGCGCTCGTAGTCGATGGACAACAAGCCGGTGACGAGGGTGCACGCATTCGATGGGTGATACTCGCACCCGAGCTCCACGGACAGGGTTTCGGCCGTGAACTCATGAAGCGGGCAATGGCGTTCTGTGACGAGGAGAACTTCGACCGGGTGTATCTGTGGACGTACGACGGCCTCGAAGCCGCTCGCCATCTCTATGAGGACCATGGGTTCACACTCATCGAGGAGGACACTCGAAACGATTGGGGACCGGAGATTACCTATCAGCAGTTCGAACGAACTCCGAACAACGCTGACGACTCGGTTGCGGAGTAACAGTGGTGGCTGTGATGAACGGGATACGACTTCCCGGCATCTCCCCATATCTTTCTCACTATCGTGTCATCAGTCGGTATTCGAAGACTCGGCCCTCCCTGTACCGTATCTATCGAGATAGTTCCGCATCGAACTCGTGATGCGCGGCCACTTCACGAGCAGGAAGCCACCGAGGATGGCGAGGAACCCCCCGCCGGTCGTCGGGGTGAGACCCTCTCCGAGGACGACCCAGCCGAAGACGGCGGCGAACGGCGGGATGACGTATTCGACGAGTCCCATCTCTATCGGTCCGAGGCGGTGGAGGAGACGGAAGTAGATGAGGAACCCGATAGCACCGGGAACGACGGCGAGATAGCACACCCACGCGAGCGAAGTCGTCGTCGGCGTGGCGGTGGCGAAGCTCTGGCCGGGAACGACGAAGGTCGCACCATCGAGGGCGAGCGCTCCCATCGTAAGCATCCACGCTTGGAGGCTCAGGCCGGAGAGGTTGGCGTCGTTTTCGTCGGTGAAGACGGCACCGACGACCCACGCGACGGCGGCACCGAGGACGAGCCAAACCCCGATATCGCTAAACAAGTGGCCCGCGCTCGGATTCGCGATGAGGATGACGCCGACGAACCCGAGGAGGACGCCGACGACTCCCCGTGCGGAGATGGACTCGTCCGGGCGGAACACCGAGGTGACGACGGGCGTGAGAACCGGAACGAGACCGAGGAGGGTCGATGCAACGGCGCTCGTGACGTACTGCTGTCCGGCGAAGAGGAGCGCGTGGTGCATCCCGATGTTGAAGATACCGCCGAAAAGGATGGGCGTCCAATCCCCCCATCCTCGCGGCCGGAGGGAGCGACCGGAGGCGGCGGCGACGGCCACGAGGACGAGCGCGGCCAAATCGAAGCGCACGGCGGCGAGGGGGACGGGGTGAAATCCCTTCAACGCGGCTTCCGTGGCGGGGAATGCGGTTCCCCACGTAGCGGCGAGTATCAGATAGAGGACGATATCGCGGCGACTGGCCATTACCGTCATCTGGCTGTCGCGCTTTAGGTGAGTTTCGATACGAAATGGGATACCGCCAACCGAGTTCACTACGAACAGACGTATCCGATTTTCGTGTGATTCTGAGTGACAACCCACGAACACTTCGACCACGACGACGGATTCTTCGGCGATTACAACTGTCGAGCCGCGTGAATACCGCACCACTCCCTCCCCAACCGATTCACTCGACGCTCTTTCTAGTCGCGTCGTCGTTCATCCCTCGCGCGGGCACTCCGAGGGTGTGCCACCGTCAGAGCTTCGCTCTGACGAGCCACTCGCTTACAGGGCAAGAGCGAAACTCGTGCTTGCTCCCGTTCGCCATCGCTCACGGGAACTCCTTCGTCGTCGCCGGTGCTTTGCACCGGTTTCCGGCGGGACCGTTGGTCCCGCCCAGTTCACGAGGACTTCGCGCGCCACGGCGGTTGACTCGTATCGCCCATGGGGAGGACGTGGTGCAGTGCGGAAATTCATCGTTGCTCGGTAATTGTACTCTCAGTTGAACTAGCGTTCTTCTCTGAGAGCGAATTCAGTTGGAGCAACACGGTTCTCCATCACAGCTGCCACTCCCGCTCGATATCCTCATCACGAACCATTACGTTCCAGCGAACGAAATCCATCCCACATGAGCAAACCGGAGTACCGCGAGCAGGTCGAGGCAGCGTATCCCGAACTCCAGTCAATCGAGGACGAGGAACTGCGCGAGAAAGTCATCGAGGCGTGGGTGCTAGCACTCGACCGTGGTGGATGGAAGGACATCGAGGACATTCCGTACGCGTGGAACATCCACGAGAAGACGAACGTCGAGCACGTCCGGGGTGTGACCCGCATCGCCATGCTGTCGGCGGAAGAACAGCGCGAGTTCCACGGTGCCGACCCGGACATGGACGCCATCATCGCGGCGTGTTTGCTCCACGACGTGGGGAAGTGCTACGAGTACGTGGATTTCGCCGACGAGGACCAACTGCTCGACCCCGACCCGACGTACGCCACCGAAGAAATTCCTCACTCCATATCGGGGTACGCGCTGGCCCACGAGGTCGGCTGTCCGATTTCCGTCCAGCGGGCGATTCCGCACTTCCTCGGCGAGATTCCGACCCGAACCCTCGAAGCCGAACTCGTCAAGAGCGCCAACTCCGCGAGTTCGAACGCCATCACCCAGTCCGCGATGGGTATCACGCTCCAGGAGTGGGTCGAGGAGTACAGCCAAACGCAGTAATTCAGACCCTAAATCCACTTCATAGCCACTTCCGACCCGAGGCTATGATATCGACGCCGGGGCTGTAGTAACAGATTGGCTCCCCGTCCGGTTCGGCGAAGTTGTTCGCCCGGAAAACCTCGTTTTTCCGGAACTCCACGGTCGCCGGACGGAGCGACCAAACGTCGTGCTCGACGTTCGCGTACGCGATTCTTCCGTTCCCCGCGCCGACGTAAAACCGGTAGCGTTCGGTGAGAAACGCGGCCAGCGATTCCGGTTCGGCGGCGAACGGTTCGCCAGTCGGTTCGTAGCGCGCGTCGAATCGAAGCGGTTGGTCGCCCGGATGGACGCGCCGACTGCGATACCGAACCGTCCCGTCCCGCTCCGTCATTCGGATATCCGCATTGTAGTACGGCAGTCCGAACGCCAACCGAGCGCCGAGGACGGAGAGCCACCCATCGGCGTCGAGGCTGTAGAAGAAGACGGCCGGTCGATCCTCGCCGGGAGCCGTGACGTACGTTCTGAGGTTGAGTTCGGGGAGGTCCACCCCGATGCTGGCGGGGAGTCCTCGGGGACGAACCGCGACGTTCGTGAACGGAACGACGCTCAGCCACGCCTTCCCGTCGTACGTATCCACCTCCAGTCCCTCGGGAAGGCCGCGCTCCACTATCTCCGCTTCGGCCGGCCAGTTGGCGAACAGCAGTCGCCGCCATCCCATCTCGACACCGAGCATTACCGAAAACTTGTGACGGGCCGCTCAAAGGGGTTCCGTCGGACGCGTATCCGGCGTGTAACCGTCGTCTCGTGCGGTCGTTTTTTGGAAATACGGTTAGATATATCGATAGCTTTCTAGAAATATTCCCAGCTATCCATTTTTACCACGAACTAATTATTCGGTGTGGTACCAACAGCCCCAATCGCCCAGTTTCGGAGTCGATTGCCGTAATTTCTCTCCCCTCTTATCTAGCTTAACTCGCCGCACCTTTGTGGATTTCTAGAGATATTTCTGGAAAGCCATCCGAATAAATAGTCGAACGGTCCCGCCGTCTCCTCCTGATGGCTCGGTTCGCTACGCCATCGCTCTGTGTACGGTCGGACAGTTCGACAACCCCAAGAAAACGAAACCTCGCTCGGACCGTTTTAGATAGTTTCGAGCCCGTTCTCCTCGCGGAGCACGTTGATGTACGCGCGGAACCCGCTCTCCAAATCGTAGCGCGGTTCGTACCCCATGTCCTCCTGAATCGCGGTCATGTCGAGCATTTGGGTCCACGGCAGTTCGCCCTCGTCGGACACTTCGAGGTCGGCGTCGGGCATGATTTCCTCGACCGTTTCGGCGGCCTCCCGAATCGTCGCTACGGTGCCACGGACATTGTAGACGCGCTGGCTCAGGTCTTCGTCGGGCGTGAACGCCGCGCGGCGGAACGCCTGCGCGATGTCCTCGACGTGTTGCCAGTCGATGACTTGGTCGCCGTACTCCACCGAGAACGGTTCGCCGAGTGCGGGTTTTTCGACGATGTTCGCGAGGAACGCTGAGCCACCGGTTTCGCGGTACGGCCCGTACGCCACGGTCGGGCGGAGCGCGACGTGGGAGACGTCGTGGTCCTCGAAGTAGACTTTCGCCTGGTGTTCGTTGAACTCCTTGGCCGCCCCGTACAGGGTGTCGGGATAGACGAGGTCGTCTTCTGTCACCCATTCGGTGTCGTAGTTTTTCGGTGGCGCGAACACCGCCGCCGAGGACGCCCACGCGACGCGCTCGACTTGGTCCGAGAGCGTTCGGGCGGCCTCGAAGACGTGGTTCGCCCCCATCACGTTCACGTCGATTCCGGCGCGCGGGTTCTCGCGGGCCGTCGTCGTCAGCAGTCCCGCGAGGTGAACGATGCGGGTCGCTCCCGTCTCTTTGACTGCGCGAATCACGTCCGTCGAGTCGGTGATGTCGCCGCGTCGGATCTCCACGTCGTCGGCGATACCCAGTTTTGCCAGAATACGCGGATCGGTCGAAAGGTCGTAGGCGACCACGTCGTGGCCGTGGTCGAGCAGATCTTTCGCGGTGTACGACCCGATGAAGCCTGTTCCGCCGGTGACGAGCACCGTTTCGCTTTGCGCCATGCTTTTTTACTCGCTGGATGGCAGGAAAAGGTTTCCTTCCTGTTTTTTCGTGAAGGGATGCGGTACGGTCGTCGCTACTCGTGCAGTCCGCCGGTTTCGGCGTAGAACGACGACGCCAACTGGTCGGCCATATCCTCGTCGCGGTCGATTCGCGCATCGATGACGAACGGCAGGTCGCTTGCTTTGCCCTCTTTCAGCGCGTCGGCCAGTTCGTCCGGCGTCGTCACCCGCGTCCCCTCGGCACCGAAGCCTTCAGCCACTTTCACGAAGTCGGTGTCGTGGAACTCGACGCCCGCGATGTCGCCGTCCTCCTCCTGCATCTGGCGAACCATGCCGAGGCTGGTGTCGTTCAGCACGACGAACGTCGGCGCGACGCCGTTCTCGACGGCGATTTCGACGCTGGTCATCGTCATCGTGAAGCCACCGTCGCCCGCGACCCCGATGACGTCCTTGTCGGTGGTGATGGCGGCGCTGACGGCGGCCGGTGCCGACCACCCCATCCCGCCGACACCGCCGGACCCGAAGTACGTCCGGACGGCAGGTGTTTGCAAGTAGTTCAACAGCCAGAACCGGTTGTTGCCCGAGTCGGCGGTCACGATGGTGTCCTCGTCCACCATCGCCTCGATTTCCTTCACGGCGCGCTGGGGTTTGATGGGCGAGGCGTTGCTCTCGCATTTTCCCGTGAAAAACGACTCGCGGGCGGTTTCCGCCCGCTCGTGCGCCCAATCGTTCTCGGCGCTTCCGGCGTCCGAAAGCGCCCGAAGGCTCTCCTTCGCGTCGCCGATGAGGCCCACGTCGGCGGGGTACACCCAGCCCGCGTTTCGCGTGTCGATATCGGCGTGGATGATGGTCTGTTCGTCCGGTCGGATGAACGACGGTGCCTGCCAGTTCGTGTCCATTGGGTTCATCCGACACCCGACGACGAGTAGGGTATCGGCCTCGCTGACGACCTGGTTCGCGCCTTCGTGTCCGAACGACCCGATGACGCCCGCAGCGAGGTCGTTGGTTTCCGGAATCGTGGACTTGCCCAGATACGAGGTCGCCACGATTGCGTCGTACGCCTCCGCGACTTCCCGCAGTTCGTCGTACGCTCCCGCGGAGTGGACTCCGTTCCCGGCGATGATGACGGGTCGTTCCGCGGATTCGAGCGCCTCGACTGCTGCCGACACGTCTCTGTCCGTTGGCTTCGATTCCCAGTTGCGAACCTGCTCGTCGCTGTCCCATACTGGTGGGATGGGATTCTCGGGAACGTCCTCCGTAATCGCGTTCCCGTCGAGGATGACGGCGGTCGGTCCCGACCGTCCCGCCGTCGAGTGTTTGAACGCCAGTTGGACGCTTCGCAGGGTTTCGGTCGGCGTGCGCGGGAACCAGTGTTCCTTCGTCACGCCGTCCAGAATCTTCGGGAGCGAGAGGCCGCCGTAATCGCCGCGGGACTGCTGATACGGGGCGAGTGTCGAGTAGTCGCCGCGCTCGCTCGCTTCTGTCAGGACGACCATCGGTGAGGACGCCAACCGCGCCTCCATCTGCCCGATGACGCCGAGACTGCCTATCCACGGGCCTTGTCCGGTCAGTACGGCGGGCTTACCGTGTATCCGGCCGTACATCTCGGCCATCACGCTTCCTTCGCGTTCGTCGCGCGGCCGAACGACGTCCACGTTCGACTCCGGAAGGTCGTCGAGCAGTTCGATGACGCGCCCGCCCGGATAGCCGAACACGTACTCCACGCCTAACGATTCGAGGATGGAAACCAACGCTTCGCTCGTCGTCTCCCCCTCGCTGTCCGCAACGCCTGTCATGCTAATCGAAGCCACCCGCTCCCGTCCCTTTGTTCTGTCGATTATCATGGTCGACCGTCTACTTTTGCCATCGATGGAACGGTGATACGGCTTCGGCTCGGTTCGTCGAACTATCGCGGAAACCCGACGTGACCGCATTCGGGGTCGATTCGTCTCACCCCGTGAAACTCTCGTACGAAACCGCGCCGCTATCTACGATCCGCCGGCTCTTTGGTACCTCCCCGTCGGGCGGCATACTTCCCTCGGCCGGTCCTCCGGGGCTACCGACGACAATGCGTCCGACCATCCCGAGGCTCTTGTGCGGGATACAGAAGTAGTCGTACGTCCCCGGAACGTCGAACGTGTGCTTGAACTGCTGTCCTCCCCCGGATATCGTGCCACTGTTCCAACCGCTCGCGTCGTTTGGAATGCGAGTCACCGTCGCGGGACCGGTCCCTTCGACGTAGGCGGTCGAGGTGTGGGCACCGATTTTGCTCTTCCACGTAACCGTCTCTCCCTTCTCGATGAACAAACCGATGGGGTCGAAGTAGTAGCTAGTGCTCCCGCTGACCATCTGCACGGTGTTGGTCTCGGCCGGGGACTTCGTTTGCGTCGAATCCGCTTCATCACCCGTATCACTGGAACAACCGGCGAGAATAGCGACGCTTCCCGTCGCGATTACCGCCGTCGTTTCGAGAAATTTGCGCCGATTCATTTGTCGAGACTACCGAGTCACATCGAAAGGGGATTCTGGTACACGCGTCGAAACGGAACGTCGAGCGGCCCAACGAGAATCGGTGCTGTTTTTCTCACCCGGGAGCGAGCGATACACGATGAATCGTCGCCGAGTGGAAGGGTGGGCCATACAGTGGGTAATCGGTGTGTTCGCGCTCCGGTTCGGCCTTGGACTGGCGAGTGCCCACCGGATACCCGCCACCAAATTCGACTCCCCGCTTCCCCTCCCGTTGCTGTTTCTCGGTGCCGGTGTGACGGTTGCGCTCACCGCCGGATGGCTCGCGCTCACCGAGCGAACGCCGTCGCGGGTGACCCGTCGGATGCGCGTCCTCCACCTTCCTGCCTCGATTTCGATGCCGCTTCGACTGAGCGCTCGGTTCGTCTTCTTCGCAGGGTTCGTCGCCGCACTCTGTATCGGCATCGTCGGCCGACAAGTTCAATTCGAGAACTTCGCGACCGTTTTCACGTGGCCCGTCTGGTTCCACGGGGTCGCTTTGCTTTCCATCCTCGTCGGCACCCTGTGGCCCGTCCTGTCCCCGTGGCGAGCGCTGTACCGCGTGTTCGTGTGGCTCGAAGGCGAGGAGCTAGCTCTCCTCGGGTCGTACCCTGACCGACTCGGCAGTTGGCCAGCGCTGGCGAGTTACATCGTCGTGATCGGGATATTGGAGAACCTCACGTACATCCCGAAGAAGGGCCCGCTGTTGACGACGGCCGTCCTCGCGGTGTACACGATAGTTATGCTCGGCGGGAGCCTCCTCTACGGGACTGAGTGGTTCCGACGTGCTGACCCACTCGGCGTTCTCTATCGACTGTTCAATCAGGTGGCGTCGATAACCGTCACTCGGCGTGACGACGGCGGTACTGATGTCGCCCTTCGACCGCCGTGGCAGGGAACCCTCACTCCCGTTCGAGATATGTCCCTCGTCCTGTTTTCCATCACCGCGGTGTACACCGTGAGCTTCGACGGGTTCACCAACACCCGGACGTACCAAGACCTCCTCGTCGGGGTGCAGGACTCATTGGGGACCGGACCGGCGATCAGCATCCTGCTGTACGCGATTGGCCTCTCGATTTTCGCCGTCTCGTTCGGCCTCTGCAGTCGCCTCGTCGAACGTCTCGGCAGTGGCAGTGCCGACCAGCATAGATCGAACACCTCCGAGGCGAACACCGACGGTGGCTCCGTCGTCAGTTCCGACGAACGGACACGTGAACCCGGCTGGCGCGGTTCGGCGCGGCACTTTGCACCGACCGTCCTCCCCATCGCGGCGGCCTACGAAGTCGCCCACAACTATCCCTACGTGTTTCGAAACCTCTCCCAACTCGCCACCGTCGCCGTCCACCCCCTCTCCCCGAGCGTACGGACCGCGAATCCCCTCGCTTGGCTCCCGCTTCCGGTGTTCTGGGGTTCGCAGGTCGTCCTCATCGTCCTCGGCCACGTCATCGCCGTCGTCGCCGCACATTACGTTGCAGTCGAACGGTTCGAGACCACTGCTGCGGCGCGACGCGGTCACCTCCCACTGGTCGTACTGATGGTCGGCTATACGGTGCTCTCACTCTGGATAATCTCACAGCCGATCGTCTCGTGAACTCCCTCCGCGAATCCGTGCGAAAATTCTCAGTCGTGATACGAGAGTTCGACGACCCGACCATCACCGTACATCACGAGGATTTCGTCCGCACCGTCTCCGTCGATATCGCAGACGGTCGGGTGTACCCAGACCTTTACCTTCCGTTCGTGGGAGGCGAGGACCTCCCCGGAATCCGCATCGAGGACTTCCACCGTGCCGTGGTTCGTCACTGCAACGACCTCGGCGTCGCCGTCGCCATTGACGTCCCCCGAAACTGGGGCGGGGAGCAGTTTTGCGTCGGTCGAAAGCGTCGTTTTCCACTCGGTTTTGCCGGTACGTGCGTTCAACGCGGCGACCGTGTCCCCACCGCTCCCGACGTAAACCTCCGGCGTTCCGTCGCCATCCCCGTCGGACACTTCGTCGATTGCTGGACGGTCCCACCCCGTTCGTTGCCAGAGTTGCGTACCGTTTGCGGCAAACGCAGTCACTTTCTTACCCCCGGACGCGACGAGGAGGTCTTGCTGACCGAGACGACCCTTCGCGAGCCACGTCGCTAATGCGGAACGTTGCCACGCGACCGTCCCGTTCGGTCGCAGGAGGGTAACCCGTGAGGTAGAACCGACGGCGACATCGGGATGTGGAGCGCCGGGGACGTGGACGACGTGCGTCTCCGCGTAGACGGTATCGTTCAGGTCGTACTTCCATCGGAGCGTCCCATCCGCGGAGTCGGCGAAAACGACCCCGTAAAACGCCGGTTGAACGACGAGGCGACGTGGTTTCGTGAGTACGGCCGGCCCAGCGTAGCCGAACGATGAGAGGTTCTGTGTCCATTCGACGCTCCCGTTTTCCGCGTTAAAGACGTAGAGACGTTTTTCGGTCGTGGGAGCGATGACGTCCGGTCGACCATCGCCGGTCGGCATCATCGATGGCGGGGTCGCCGATTCCGTGGACCGCACACACGGATTCGTTGATTACGTATTGCCAACGGGTGGAACCGCTACTGTCCAACATCGTCACTGCACATCGCGCGTTCTTCTCCGCAACCGAGCTCACCGGCGCGACGATATACGATTTATTACCGATTCGCTCCGCAACGACCGGATGATGGTTCAACTGATTCGGCCGCGGCGTATCGGAGACCCAGTCCACCGAGAGGGAGCCGGACGGTTTGTTCGTTAAACTATAGAAAGAGACGCCGGAAAGCGCAAGAAACAGCACGACAATGACGACGGCGGTCCGCGCTCGCATTACCACTCGACTCGGGTAAAATCACTAAACATTGCCGATGTTACCGGTGTATTCGACTCGCCTACTCGAACGCGAACGAGCAGTTTCCGTCCGCGGCCCCCAAATCTCACCCCG
>CAWEQN010000014.1:0-96067 GCA_963811185.1 uncultured haloarchaeon | reverse complement strand
TCCACGGCAAAACAGTACTCTCGACGGTCGACGCGGATTATATAGCTGCGACCGCAGTTTAATTCCCACAACCACCACAAAGCATTTATTGGTGCATGCTATTGGATAACATGTGGCGAGGTAGTCCCGAATCCCCCTGACGGACGGTCCTGGTCTGGCGCCATCACTCCAGCCCATATCCCCGCCCCGCCACCCTCTCCTATCAGGAATTTTCACTGTCCACTTCGGTGTGTACCACCCCGTATTGCACCACTCGGACTGTATCGAGTGCTTACCGATGAGTCTACCGTCGGGTTCCGTGTGCCGATAGTTGCGTCTGATGAGGGCATTCGCTCGTCTCGGCTTCGAGGTTCAGCAGGCGTCGTTTCGTTGCGACCCCATCGGCCGCCGAGTAACCTTTGAGCGCCCCGTCGCTCCCGATGACGCGATGGCACGGAACGACCAGCGGGACGGGATTTCGGGCGCACGCTTGCCCGATGGCGATAGCTGTCGTATCGAGACTCGTGGCGAGGTCACCGTACGTTCGCGTCTCGCCGTACGGGATGTCGGCCATCGCGGTCATCACCGCGCCGGCGCTCCCCTCCGGAATCGTGACCTGCAAGTCGAACGTCGTGCGGTCGCCCGATTCGTACTCCCGTATCTGTTTTCGTATTTCGTCTCGCGATTCGTCGATGTACGACTCGTCGATTTCGATGGTGGTTTCGAAGATATCTACGTTCATGGGCTGTGGTTCCAACCGTTCTCCTCCGGTCGTTCGGATTTCCGTACGAGTTGGACTCCCGCAGGGAGTATAATCCCTCACCGCGGACCGAAACTGATGGTCGGGTCGAACTGTTGGATGATTTTCCTATTGGACCCCAAATGATTGCTTCCACAAATAATTACCACTATTAGAAAAAATAATTAAATAGACGATAGAACAGTGATAATATATCGCCGGTAAGCTATCGAAACCGTCCGCTCGGCTGTCGGTGGCGACCGATGCTGTGAGAACTATGAACTCCGATAACAGATCCGATTCGACAGACAGCAACCCGACGAACGACAACCCCATCCGGCAACCGATTCCACCGCCGGCGTTTCTTGAGCGGTGCGGCAGTCGCGCTCGGCGGCGGGGCATTCGCCACCTCGACAGCGAGTGCGGCCGGACAGGTCCACACCGAGTCGTTCGACAACAACGACTGGACGCTCAGCTGGCGCGATGAGTTCGACTACATCGACACCGGAAACTGGAACTTCGAGACCGGCAACAACAACGGCTGGGGCAACAACGAGGCCCAATACTATCGGGCCAACAACGCGTGGACCGAGAACGGCCACCTCGTCATCGAGGCTCGCGAGGAGCAGTACGGTGGCTGTGATTACACCTCGGCCCGGATGACCACCCAAGGGAAGTACAACAAGCAGTACGGCCGCGTGGACGTGCGCGCCAAACTCCCCTACGGACAGGGTATCTGGCCCGCCATCTGGATGCTCGGTTCCAACATCGGCTCTGTCGGCTGGCCCCAGTGCGGCGAAATCGACATCATGGAACTGGTCGGAAACGACCCCGACACCGTTCACGGAACCATCCACGGTCCGGACTCCGGCGGTGCCGGCGTCGGCGGGTCCTACAGCCAGAGCAATTGGTTCTCGGACGCCTACCATACGTTCACGCTGACGTGGTACCCCGACGCCATCAAGTTCTTCGTGGACGGTCAGCAGTTCTTCGTGACCACGAAGTACGACGCGCAGGCCGCGGGCCGCGAATGGGTGTTCGACGACGGGCCGATGTTCTTCCTGCTTAACGTCGCCGTCGGCGGCAACTGGCCCGGCTACCCCGACGCCAGCACGCAGTTCCCCCAGCGCATGGAAGTGGACTACATCCGCGTCTACGACTGGATCTGAACGGCGAGGGAAAACGAGCGAACTCGATTGTTCGTGAAAGCGGTCGATGGCGAGAGTCAGTGCAGTCTTCCACGGGTGGACAGCCACATTGCTGATCTGCACGTCTTCGACCCGAGCAAGGATGACGTCAGTAACCGGCGCGACCCAGTACGGACCCGTTTCGGTCATCCGTTCGAACCGCGTATACGTCAACTCCTTTCTATCGGGAAAAGCGGAAAAACGGTTATTGTCAACGAGTGTGATCTTGTCATGCCGACGAAGATTCTCCGCTCATCTCTAGGAGATCTCATCGGCACCGATGGGTCGGGGTACCTACCCGTCCTGTCATGCTTTCCCGCACGCGTAGTGGTCGAATGTAATCGTCGAGCGGCGACTCGCGCTTGAAATCCTATTGAACTCCCCTCTGTGAGGGAGTGCTTTCTAACCCAACAGTGGTGAATCCGTCCGCATCAAGAGTCCGTACCTCGCGGTTGTGAACCCTTGATATGCGGAGAATCAGTAGTGGACTTGCCGGGAGTCCCGCGAGCAAGGAACGAGCGAGGGGGACTCCAGCGAGTTCATTGACTGACTGAGCGGAGTTCCCGTGAGCGAAGCGAACGGGAGCACGGAAGAGCTTCGCTCTTCCAGAGTGAAGGAAAGAAATGGACTTGCCGGGATTTGAACCCGGGGCCTCTCCCATGCCAAGGGAGTGATCTACCCCTGATCTACAAGCCCGCGTCTGCATTCACTTCTTCCGTGCGACCATTGATAAACCTCTCGAAATCCGTGCCGCCGCGTGGCGATATAGCATGGCGAATCGAATAGTAACGATTTAACTGTCTCCACTCATTTTTGTCCACTAGGGAACGGCACAGCCGCAAATCCGACTCGTCGTGAGATTTCACGGCTTGGGATTGCGGACGTGCAAGGTGGCAAGAATCACGTTTCGTGACACCTGCCACGACTGGCGGTACCCATCGCCAGCACTCTCGCGGCTCGTGCAGTTCCTATCCTCAACTATGGCACGAATGCACACACGACGCCGTGGGTCGTCCGGTTCGGATCGACCTGTGGCAGATGAACCACCGGAGTGGAGCGACGTAGATGCTGACGACGTGGAAGACCGCGTCGTCGAACTCGCGGAAGACGGTTTCAGCCCGAGTCAAATCGGGGGGAAACTCCGCGACGAAGGCGTGACCGGCACGCCCGTCCCGAACGTGAAGCTCGCAACGGGCAAGAAAGTGACCGAGATTCTGGAGGAAAACGACGCGGGTAGCGACCTGCCGGAAGACCTCGAAAACCTGATGGAACGCGCCGTGCGCCTGCGTGAGCACGTCGACGAGAACCCACAGGACAAACAGAACAAGCGCGCACTGCAGAACACCGAGTCGAAGGTTCGCCGCCTCGTCAACTACTACCGCGGCGACAAACTCGACGAGGACTTCACGTACACCTACGACTACGCGAGCGAACTCCTCAACTAAATGTCCACGTCCGGCCGAACCGCAGGAGAGGACGCCCTTTCCGCGAGTGATATCGCTGCTACGCTCCGTGACGCCGACTTCGTTCGGATCGTCGCGCACGCGGACGGCGATGCACTCGCGGCCAGTGGCCTCCTCGCGCGTGCCTGCGCGACTGCCGGCATCCCGTTTCAGGTGAGTGCAACCTCGTTCCCCGCCCACCGCGCCGACGCCGCTGACGACGAACTCGTCGTGACGGTCGGCGCACCGGGTGGGGACGTCACACTCCCCGCACACACACGACCGACGAGCGTCGTCGCGTTCGACGCCGCGACCGAACTCGGCGGGTCGTCCGACCCGGTACTGGCGCTCGCCGGTGCCGTGGCCGCCGGCATCTCGCCCGGCGCGGACGACACCGCACGACTGCTCGATAGAGCCGACGACCGACTCACGCGACGACCCGGCGTTTCGACGCCGACCGAGGACATCGCGGACGGGTTGGCCCATTCGACGCTCCTGCACGCCGGATTTTCCGGCGATGCAGGTGCAGTGCAGGCCGAACTCGCTGAACTCGATCTGCCCGTCGAACTGGACGGTGACGCCCACCGGAAAGTCGCCTCGCTCGTTGCACTCTCGGTCGCCGGACCGGAGAGCGCGACGCCGCGAGCGGGCGAGACCGTCCAGCGGACGCTTCGTCCGTACGAACTCGGCGACGACGTCCCGTTCGCGACGCTCGGCGGCTACGCCGACGTTCTCGACGCGGTCGTTCACGAGCAACCCGGTACTGGCATCGCGCTCGCACTGGGTCACGATGTGCGTGCGCCCGCATTGGACGCGTGGCGCACACACGCGAAGTCAGCTCACGCGGTGCTTCGGAACGCGACGACGGGTCGATACGACGGCCTGTTCGTCGCTCGAACGGACGACGCACCGGTTGCGACTGCGGCGCGACTGCTCGGTGACTTCCGGTCGCCGGAGCCAATCGCGCTGGTCGTCACGGACGACGAAGCGGCCGCGGTCGCGGTTCCGGCCGTGACCGGCACCGACGACCAAGAGTTCGGATTCGAAACTCGCCGACCTCGGGAACGCCATGCAAACCGCTGGCTCCCGACTCGGCGGCGACGGAACGGGAAGCAGAAAGCGCGGCTATGCGCGGTTCGACGCGGACGCAAAGGAGTTCCTTTCGGCGTTCCGGGAGGCAGTATGAGACGAGCGACGATCCACACGGAACTGGAGGATGCCGAACGTGTCGCAGAAGCGGTCGTCCCCGACAACACGCCCGAAATCGAAACGAGCGTGGACGGACGGAACGATAACGACGACCATCGAACGCGAGACGACCGGCGGCCTCCGGACGACGATCGACGATTACGTCGTAAACCTCTCGGTGGCAGTACAGGTAGTACAGACGGCAAACCAACACACAAACATCAACTATGAGTGAACGATCAGTCTCGAAGAAATCACAGGAAAAGCGGTGGTACACCGTCCTCGCTCCCGAGCAGTTCGACCGAGAGGAGCTTGGAACGACCCCCGCAGACGAATCGGACAAGGTGCTCGGCCGCACCATCGAAACGACGCTTGGCGAACTGACGAACAATGCCAGCGAAAACAACACGAAGCTTACCTTCAAAATCAACGACGTGGGGAGCGACTCGGCGTACACGGAGTTCGTCCGACACGAACTCACGCGCGACTACCTGCGAAGCCTCGTGCGACGCGGTGCCTCGAAGGTCGAGGCGTACATCACGGTGCTGACCTCGGACGACTACCGTGTCCAGATTCAGCCCGTCGCGTTCACGACGAAGAAGGCCGACCACAGCCAGGAGCAAGCCATCCGCCGCACGATGATCGACATCGTGCACGAGACCGCACAGGACCACACCTTCCAGGACCTCATCGACGGCGTCGTCGAGGGTCGTCTGTCCAGTGCGATTTACGGCGAGGCCAAGACGATTTACCCGCTCCGCCGCGTCGAAATCCAGAAAGCGACGCTGGAAGCCCACCCCGACGAGGTTGCCGAGGAAGAGGAAACCTCCGTCGACGTGGACGAAGAAGAAGCCGAAGTCTAAACGACGACGGTTCGGTTTTCGTTTTTTGAGAAGCGAGTGAACGACGAGTAAACGACGGAGTTACTTCTCCGTCACGACGATGGTGCCAACCATCCCTCTCGACACGTGGGGAACACAGAAGTACTGATACTCCCCGGGAATCGTGAACGTATGTTCGTACGTCCGCCCTTGAAGAATCCCGCCGTTACCGTGATTCCAGCCCTCGCGGGCGGCCTGCTCGGAATCGAACCCGCCGGAGGCGAAATACTCGGCATCGTCGGGGAGGCCACTATCGTAGGCGGTGACGGTGTGCTGGCGCATTCCCGTGTTCTTCCAGACGACGGTGTCCCCGACCGTCGCCGTGAATTTTTCCGGATGAAAGTCCATCGAACTCGTTCCGATGTCGAAGTCGCCACCCATCGACCGCGATTCGGAACCCATGTTCAGGACGCTCGAACACCCTGCCAAGGTGACTGATGTCGCGCCGACGACCCCGGCTAAAAACGCTCGGCGGTTCATACGTGACGTTCCGATTGCCCGGCCTATATGTCTCTCGAAACGTGTCCCTCGAAGCGCAGCTCGTCGTGCCCGTATCGTCAGCAACGAGATACGGCGTCATCCCGAAACCGCTCGGTCAACAGCGTTCTTCGCAGATTCGGTCGATGATACGCCCGGTGGAAAGCAGTTCGTCATCGTCCTCGTCGGGGTCGAGCGGCGACGCACGCCGAACCACGCAGTCGATTCCTCGTCGGTCGAGTTCCGCCTCGATGGCCGCATCGTCGTGGTGCTGGTCGTAGCCCAACACGATGATGTCCGGGTCGAGTTCCTCGATAGGGGCGAAGATGTCTTCCGGATGACCGACGAGCGCGTGGTCCACCACGCCGAGCGCGCCGACCATGTCCCGGCGTTGGCGATTCGACAGGATGGGTTGCTGTTTGTGCGTTACGTTCTCCCGGCGTGCGATGATGACCGATAATCTATCGCCCATCTCCGCGGCATCGCTGAGGTAATGGACGTGGCCGGGGTGTAAAATGTCGAAGGTTCCTTGCGCGAGTACGTGTGTCACTGGTCTCTCAACTCCTCGTCGATATCCGCCTGCGTAAAGTCGAAAAACGATTCCGCCTCCGGAAGTTCGACGTCGAGCACGTCGAGTTGCTGGGGGTTCCCCTCCCGGTCGAACGCCTGCCAGTCGTTTCGTTCGTACGGCGCGCCGATGATGATGTGAACGGTCCCTTTCTGAAACGTCCCCAAATCCGTGTCGCTCGGGCGAAGCACGCCGTTCGGATGCGAGTGTACCGACCCGACGGCCCTGATATCGTTGGGGACGGTGCTGGTTTTCACCGTCGCGCTGACGCTGTTCGATTCGGTGCCGGGCATGACGAGTACGTCGGAGATGACGAGACCATCGCGGTCGAGACCGAGGTTTCTCGCCTCCTCTCCGCGGAGATAGCCCATGTACTCGTTCGGATAGGCATCGCGGGACGCTTCGAGTGCGAACGACAGCGCGCCCTCCGCGATACCCAGAATTTCGTTCGACCGGAACAGCCGCATACGCTACACTCCGACCGCCCGCGTTCTAAACGTTGCGAAGGGACCGAAGGCTCCAACGGACCGCACGAAATTCCGTCCGAACGGAACGCCAGTTGCAAAGCGTTAAAAATAGTGCGGCCGAAAGGACGGACAAGATGAATCCCGCTGATACTGATCCCGGTGATGGACCGGGTAATCCCGTCGTTTACGAACTCGCGGCGGATTGTACTCTCTCCGACATTTCCGAAGGGGAACGATACCACGCTGTCGTCAACGGCGTCGTCGACTACGGCGTGTTCGTCGACCTCTCCGACTCGGTTTCGGGTCTCGTTCACGAATCGAATCTCTCCACCGACTACGATGTCGATGACTCTCTCGTCGTCGAACTCCTCGAAGTTCGGGAGAACGGCGACCTCAGTTTCACGCCGGCCGACGTCGACGACGCCGAAACCGTCGCCGTCGCTCACGAGTACGAAGTCGCCGAAACGGGGCACCTCGCAGAACAGGTCGGCGACACCGTCCACCTCGAAGGCGAAATCGTCCAAATCAAGCAGACTGGCGGCCCGACCATCTTCCACGTCAGCGACCACACGGGCGTCGTTCCGTGTGCCGCATTCGAGGAGGCGGGCGTCCGCGCCCACCCCGAAATCGAAATCGAGGATGTCGTCCACCTCGTCGGCGTCGTCGAGGAACGCGAGGGCTCGCTCCAAGTCGAAGTCACCTCCCTCAACGCGTTGGAAGGCGAGGAAGAAGAAGTCGTCCGCGACAGAATCGAGACGGCGCTGGACGAGCGTGCGGAACCGCACGAAATCGAACCGCTCATCGAGTGGCCCGCCCTCGAACAGTTGTTCCCCGACCTGCGGGAAATCGCAAAACAGCTTCGGCGTACGGTGCTCGAAAGCCGCCCGATTCGAGTTCGCCACCACGCGGACGGCGACGGCATGTGTGCCAGCCTCCCGGTCGAACTCGCGCTGAAACGCTTCATCGAGGAGACCCACCAAGCACCCGAGGCCAAACGTCACCTGTTCAAGCGCCTGCCGAGCAAGGCACCGTTCTACGAGATGGAGGACGTGACCCGTGACCTGAACTTCGCGCTCGAAGACCAGGCCCGACACGGCCAGAAACTCCCCCTCCTGCTCATGCTCGACAACGGGAGTACGGAGGAGGACGTTCCGGCCTACGCGAACCTCGCCCACTACGACATCCCGATTCTCGTGGTGGACCACCACCACCCCGACCCGGAAGCTGTCGAGCCGTACATCGACGGCCACGTCAACCCGTACCTCTACGACGAGGATTACCGCATCACGACGGGGATGATGTGTGTGGAACTCGCGCGGATGATTTCGCCGGGCATCACCGACGAACTCCGTCACGTTCCCGCCGTCGCCGGAATCTCCGACCGCTCCAAAGCCGACGCGATGACCGACTACGTCGAACTGGCCGAATCGGAAGGCTACTCCGAGGAGTTCCTCTCCGACATGGGCGAAGCGCTCGATTACGGCGCGTTCTGGCTGAAGTACGACCCCGGACGCAACCTCATCAACGACGCGCTCAACGTGGATTGTGACGACGAGGAGCGCCACCGCGAACTCGTCTCGTTCCTCTCCGAGCGCGCGGAGGCCGACACCGACGACCAACTCGACGCCGCGATGCCCCACGTCAAACACGAACGATTGGCGAGTGAGGCACATCTCTACCGGGTGGACGTGGAAAACCATGCCTACCGATTCACCTACCCGCCACCGGGGAAGACGACCGGCGAAATCCACGACCGGAAGGTACAGGAGACGGGCGAACCCGTCATCACCATCGGCTACGGTCCGGACTTCGCCGTTCTCCGCAGTGACGGCGTTCGCCTCGACATCCCCGAGATGGTCACGGAACTCAACGAGGAAGTCGTCGGCGGCGGCGTCAGCGGCGGGGGCCACCTCGTCGTCGGGAGCATCAAGTTCGTGAAAGGGATGCGCGAGCAGGTGCTCGACGCACTCGTCGAGAAGATGGCCGACGCGGAACTCGACGAGGAACTTCAGAGCACGACGGTCGGTCACCAGCAGTCCGACGACTGAAATCGGACCGAACTCGTCTCCGATTCTACGACTCGAATCTGATCTCCTGTTTTGCGAGCCAAATCGCACCCGCGATAGCTATCGCCACGAACCCGGCGAGACCGACCGGGAATCGTTTTTGCTGTTTCCCCCAATCGGCCTCGAACACGCGACTGTAGTATCGTCCGGCCGCTTTTCCGTGGAGGACGACCGCGACTTCCAGGTTTTCCCGAGCGGAATGATTGTTCCAATTGAGACTCCCGACGACGACGTGTCGCTCGGTCGACGATGACGCCCTTGGCGTGGATTTTCTCGTACCCGTGTGGGGAGGCGAGTTTCGCTTCGAGCGGCAACCCTTCGGCGTCTGCACGCTCGTTCAACCAGCGCACGACCCGCTGGTTGTCGTCGTGGACGTACCACGCGCTACTCAAGAGGACTCGTACTTTCACCCCCCGTCGCGCCGCAGCGAGCGCCGCTCGAATGAACGGTTGGTGGATGCTCCCGACCGTCATCTGCTGAACGGAGACGGACTCGTTCGCGGAGCGGAGGAGTGAGATGACTCCGGTTTCGGCGTCGTCCGGCGCAGTGAGAACGCTCACGGAGTCGACGGGAACGCGTTCGGCCGGAAACCGCTTGGGATACGTTTCGTTCGCCGCTGTCGTCGGATTGAACGACCGTCCCTTTCTGAACGTCCGCCACGACATCGTGTCGTACCACGACGTGTCGGCGTCGAACACCGCTCGGAGATGCTCGACGGTTTCGCCACCGACGACGGCACCCCACCCGCGACTGGAGTGGCCGCCGACACCTGCGGGTTTCCAGTTCTCGGTCATCACGACGGCGTGGTCGTCGGCGATGGCGTACTTCGCGTGATGGAAATCGTACCGCCCTCGTTTCCCGCCGATGACATCGACGACGACGCCGTGGTTCCGTGAGTCTGTCGAGCGCCGTCGCTTCGCGCGTGGAGATGCCGCCGACCGGCGCGTCGTCCACGAGTACGCGAACGGTTGACGCCCCGACGCTCCGCCGCGATGAGGACGTTCGTGACACGTCGGGAGGTAAAGGAGTAACCGGCGAGAAGGATTCGGTGTTCGGCCGAGCGAAGGGTTTCGACGGGAACGCCCGGGTCGTCCGGAAGCACGAACACGCGCGCGGTAGTCGCGTCCGAGCGAGTGATCGAGAAGTTCGTCGCACCCAACGGCCGCCACGTCTTCGTCGTCGGCCGCCAGCATTCCGCGTTCGGCGCATCGACGTACGTGACCGAATCCATCGTTCTGGTCGCCGAACCGTCGGGGGCGGTTCGGCGCAGTGTCACCGTTTCGCCCGAATTTGCGAGCGAGAGGTTTTCGAGCGGGAGAACGCGGAACGTGGTGAGATTTTCGGTGCGGTTCGGCGCGGTGGAGAACGCGACTCTCCCCGAGACGGTTCGATTTGATAGGTCGGAAGTCGATTGCTCGTCCGACAACGTCCACGTCGAGAGGTTCGTTCTTTCGGGAAACGAAACGACGACGAACTCCCCGGCGTCGTTCATCGCCGCCGGATTCGGATACACGGCGAGGAAATGTGCTTGGGGCGATGGAGAGAGTCGTCGTGCCGGAAGTAGCCGTCGTGGTGGTCGTCGTGACTCCGACTGCCGAGGCCGGCAGGAGAGAAACCACCAAGAGGACGGCGAACGCGACTCTGGCGAACACGACTGGGTGTGGTTCCGTCCTCTGATATAAACACTCGGAACGGTGGATTTTTGTCCGCGACCTTCGCCTTGTCTGTATGGTTGACGTTCCGATTATACTCGAACTGGCGGGCTACGCTATCGGCGCTCTCGGTGCCGTTCTCGTCTTCTTCGAGTTCTTCCAGATACCGGATTATATCGAGTACGACCCGGATTACAACGATTACACCATCGACATGTCGCCGATGGAAGTGAGACAGTACACGTGGATCGGCCGCGTCGGCGCATTCTGTATCGCGCTCGCGTTCGCGCTCGAGTTCTTCGCGACGTTCCTCGCTCAGTGAGCGGGGTGGACGATTTCCCGACAGTCGGGACATTCGGCGAACCGCTCTGCACCCTCCTCGGTGTCGTATTCGATGAGAAGATAGCCTCTGGTGATGTCGCTCCCGCAGTTCGGACACATTCCGAGTGGGGCGGATTCGGTCGCCATTGAACCTCTCTCGCCGAAGATGGGTTCAGTGGACTTCGTTATTGACCGATTACCCGAAAGTAAGGGGTGCTTACTGACCGATTACAGCGCTTTTTCGGCTTCGCTCTGCACGAGGAACACCCGGTCGTCCGAGTACTCGCGTACCGCATCGAGCGCTTTCTCCGTCCCGATTTGGTTCAGTGCCCACGCGGCACTCGCTCGAACCGAATCGGATTCGTCGTCCGCCAGCGTGTCCGAGAGGGGTTCGATTGCCCGCGTGTCGCCGATGAGTCCGAGTGCACGAGCGGCGTGGCTTCGAACCTCCGCGTTCTCGACTGCGAGTTGGTCGGCGACGTCCTGTGTCACTTCGTCACTGCCGATTTCGCCGAGCGCTTTGATAACCGTCTTCGCCATTCCGGGGTCCGCATCGACGTAATCGATGATGGCATCGATGGCCTCGCTGCTTCCGATTTTACCGAGGATGCGAATGGCGTCTTTGTCGCGGCGACCCGCCCGCTGGAGCATGGGTTCGACGGCTTCCTCGTTGCCCATCCGTTCGAGCGATTCGAGGCAGTGTCGTTCCATGTAGTTCGACTGAAGCGAGTCGAGTGCGAGCAGAACCATATCGACTCGGTCCCGTTTCTCCCAGATTTTGAGCGCGTGCCACTCCGGTGGGTAATCCTTGGGGTAGTTGAGCACGTCGTAGTAGCCTTCCCGCTTGAGTTGTTCACGGGTGCTCAGGTCGCTCCACTCCTCGGCGTCGTCGATACCCGACTGCAGTTCGTCGGTTGCGTCGAGAAGCGTCCGCGATGGTTTCCTCGTCCTCGTCCGGGTCGAGGTTCGCGTCGTCGATTGCGCTCGCCGTGTCTTCGAGGACTTCCGCGAGATCGTCGGAGTTACGGGAGAGGGTGACGCTGAAGTCCGTTTCGAGCGTCCCCTGTACCGTGTTGACGAACGATTCGACGGTGTCAACGAGTTCCTCGCTTCCGTCGTCCGTCCAACGAGTATCCTTGACGGTCGAAATGGCGTCCTCGACATCGCTGATAACGTCCTCGGCGTACGGGCCGCGTTTGTCTTCGAGTTCGGTACGCAGGTCCGAGAGATACGTCTCCAGTTCCTCACGCGGGTCCTCTACCTCTTCGTCCTCGTCTTCGTCCTCTTCGTCGGGTTCGGGGAGGTCCGCGTTTTCGAGTTCTTCCTCGATATCGTCGAGTTCGTCTTCGACGACGTCGAGGTCGCCTTCGGTCTCGGCCGCTTCGAGTTCCTCTTCCGCGCTTTCGAGCCGATTCTCGATGGTTTCCGCGTTCTCCTCTTTCGTCTCCTCAGTTGGCTCTTCAGCTTCGGATTCTTCCTTGGCTTCGGGTTCAGTCTCCGACTCGTCTTCGGATTCCGAATCCCCTTCAGTTTCCGACCCTTCGGCGTCGGATTCCTCGGCTTCCGTTTTTTCCTCGGATTCGTCTTCAGTGCCGGACTCCCCCTCGGGTTCTGATTCGTCCTCGGACGCTTCTTCAGCTTCCGAACCTTCCTCCGATTCTTCTCTCGGGTTCGCTCTTCCGTCCGCCTCGTCGTTCGCGTTCCGACTCTTCCTCCGATTCCGCTTCGGCGTTGATCTTCTTCCGAATCTTCTTCGGATGTATCCTTGGACCCTTCTTCGGTTTCCTCCTCGGCTTCCGATTCGTCTCCAGCACCGGCCTCG
Organism: uncultured haloarchaeon; assembly: GCA_963811185.1. Lineage (GTDB taxonomy): Archaea > Halobacteriota > Halobacteria > Halobacteriales > Haladaptataceae > Haladaptatus. The sequence goes on along the minus strand of CAWEQN010000014.1, from coordinate 83,278 downwards.
GATTCTTCGGTTTCCTCGGTTTCCGCCTCGGCTTCGGACTCCTGTTGCTCCTCGGCTTCGGTTTCCGCTTCGGATTCGACGTCCTGTGCTTCCTCGGCACCTTCGTCGCTCATGCGTCCACCCCCGGCTGTGCCGTTTTACTCATATGCAAAAAATTCGGCCCGTAGCCATCAAGAGCGTTTCCCTTCTGTCGTCTTCGCTCGGCGTCGGTTTTCCCTCCGTCTCGCGCCAGTAAAAGTGGGGCGAGAGGACGAGATACGCCAATGCCAACGACAACAGCGCGTACGGGAACGTCCGCCCTTTGAACCGGGGGACGAGTATCGCCAGCGAGTGGACGACGCCCATGATGAGCGCATCACGCGCCAGCAGGTCGGGATACGTAATCGTCGAGACCATCAACCCGGAGAGGACGAAGGTGAGTGCGACGAGGACGGTGGGGTCGGTGAACCCCGCGAGGACGCCAGCCGCGAGAATGACGGAGGCCAACGTCGTCGGAATCCCCTCCGTCACGTCGTCCTCGGTGTCGTAGGCCGTGTACAGGCCGAGCCTGACGATTGCCATGCCGACGAACAGCGCTCCGCCCAGCGTCGCAACCGCCACGCGAAGCGTATCGAATCCCCACGTCTCGCGCACGACGGCGACGACCAACATCGCCGGGGCGACGGAGAACGAGGCGACGTCGGCCAACGAATCCAGATACGGCCCGGCCGCCGAACTTCCATATCGCCGGGCGAGCACGCCGTCCAACCCGTCCGCCACCGCGCCCAGCAGGACGAGGCGCGCCGCCAATCGCGGGTTCGTGGTAGCGACTGAAATCGCCAGAAAACCGAGCGCGGCGTTCGAAACCGTCACCGCGTCGGCGAGCGAAAGGCGACCCACGAACCGAGGTTTCATACTCGGCGGGTAGTGCAAGCGGGAGTGATACCTCTTTTGAAATCACCCCGGACTGTCGAACGATAGGGACTTCAAAAACCGCCGACGAAGCCCGATCACCACTCCACTAACTCACGAATCCGCTCCGAACGCGGCGCGCTCGCGCTCGCCGCCGCAGGTCCGAGCGACCTCCTCGAAGTACTCCAATCGACCCCGGAGTTCCGCTGTATCGTAGCCCTCCACCTCCAGTCGGGACGCCGCCACGGTCGCTTCCACGACGGCCGCGAACCCCCGATTCGTCAGCGGAACCTCGCCGTTCGCACGGGTTTCGGACTCGACCGGCGTCAGTTCCCACTCCTCCCAACGGGTTCCGTCGGACCTCCCGGAATCGATCTGCTCGACCTCGATTTCGACCCACGCGTCCGCGGAGTCGAGCACCGGTTCCGCTTCCTCCCGGATCGACAGCGCGGCCTCCACGAAGTCCACGGGGTCGCGGGTGAACTGGACGACGCCACCCCCCTGTCGGTGGAAGTTCCGCCGAGTTCGGGTGTTGCCCCACGTGCGAGCGGTCACGGGACTTCCTTCGTGAAGCCCCAGAACCGCCACGTTCCACAGGTCGTTCGGCCCGAGCGTGGTGATGACGGATTCGGTCACGCCGCGCAGTTCGACCGGCCACTCCCGTCGCGGTCACGGCGAGACGCCCCGCTCCAGCGCGACGAACAGGCCGCCAGCGACGATGTCGGCCGTCGTGCCGGGGTTGATGCCGTCTTCGACCAGCGACTCGGCGAACGCCGTCACGAGTTCGGGGTTGCCTTCTTTCGCCTCCTGAAGCGCCTCCTGTGCCCGGACGAGAACGCTCTCGGCCGTTTTCTTGCCGTGTCGCTTCGCCACGAAGGTGTCCGGCGCGTGTGCCAGTTGTTCGAGATACACCTGTGCCGAGCGGGCAGAAATCCCGCCGTCCAGTTCCGCGATTCGCTCCGCGACGGCGAACGTCCGCTCGAATCCGTTCGTCCACTCGTGGGCGATTCCGTCCGTATCCTCACCGAGTTCCATCACGTCGTACAGCGTGAGGCCCGCTTCTTCGAGGGCGGGAATCGCATCGCTTCCCCGACGAACGTCGAATTCGTCGGTTCCTTCCGGCGGGTCCGAAACCGCCACATCGACGTGCTCGAACGCGCGGTAGAACCCCATCGCGTCCTCGACGGTCGTCGCCTCCACGACTTCCGTGACTCCCGCCGACGAGAGCGTGTCGGCTTTCACCAGCGGAACCAACAACAGCAATGCGCCGAATTGCGTGTTGCCACCCTCCTGCTGGCTCATCCCGGCGACGGCTTCCTCGAACGCCTCGCCGACCGGCGCGCCCGCTTCCGCGGCACGGAGCCCCGCCCCCGAACCGACCGCTCCGGCGAGGAAATGCTCGAATCGCAGGTCGGGGAAATCGCGTTCTCGGTCCACGTTGCCTGGTTTCGGCGTCCCGGCGACTTCCAGCAACAGCGCGAGTTGGGCGTGTTCGGCGGGCGTCATGCCACCACCTCCGCGAACCACGCGTCGGTCGCACGACGGACGCGGGAGAGCACCTCGGGTTTGTCGCTCGGCCGGCCGACGCTGACCGCGTCCGCGCCGTACTCCAGATACTCCGCGACCGTTTCTCTCGTCGCGGACGCCGTTGTTCGCCACGAGGAAACAGTCCGTGGCGTCCGCCACCTCTCGGACCACGGATTCGGAATCCATCGCGTCGAGGTGGACGATGTCCGCGCCGGCGTCCACCGCTTTCCGAGCGACATCGGGGAGGTTTACGCCGGGAACTTCGGCTCTGACCTTGACGCTTACGGTGGCACCCGTCTCGGCCCCAGCGCGAACCTGTTCGCCGAGGCGGTCGGGGTTCCGGAGCAGCGACTGTCCGGCACCGGCCGCACACATCTCGTCCTGACGGCAGTGGGCGTTGACCTCCAGTATCGCGCCGTGGCACTGGCAGACCGCTCCCACGGCACGAATCGGCGGAAGCGTCGCCGAACGGACGTTGATTCCGGGTCGAAGGGGAACGTCGGCGAGTGCGGACAGTTGGTCGTCCACGAACGCGGTGGGGTCGGCGGGCAGGAATTCGGTGCGGTCGCGGGCGACCAATTCTCGGGCCGCTTCTCGTGTTCGCTCGTCCAGCGCGATTCCGCCCAGAAACGCCGCACCGACGTGGTCGGCGGCGTCGCGTGCCCACTCCGCATCGGATTCCCCGCTGAGGCTGGCGAGTGCGATCCGTGGCTCGAACGGTTCGGCTGGTTCGACCGATTCGAACGGTCCGACCATCAGACCGCCTCCAGTGCATTCTGCACGGCACGAACGACGCGCCCGGCATCCTCGGCGTCGTCCATTTTCGTGTCCGTTCGTATCGCGGGACGGTCGAGTTTCGTCCCGTCCTCATCGTCCAGCACGAACGCGTCGGCGAAGGGATACGCCTCCGCCACGCCCGACGTGCTCGGTTGATACCCCACCGCGTCCATTAGTTTCCCTGCCGGGCCGGAGAAGACCTCGTCCTCCACGAACGGCGACACCGCGATTACCGTCGTCGATTCGAGCGCCTCGCGGAAGGCGTCCATCGCGAGCATCGGGCCGATGCTCGTCACGGGGTTCGACGGGCCGATGACGACCGGTCCCTCGGTTAGTGCGGCGAGGGCCGAGGGTGATGGCTCCGCATCCTCCCGCGCCGCGAAATTCGACGTCCGTGACTTCGGGTTCGCCGCCGCGTGCGACCCAGAACTCCTGAAAGTGCATCTCACCCTCCGGCGTGTGGATGATGCTCGCCACGGGGTCGTCGCTCATCGGGACGATATCGAGCGGGGAGTCGAACGCCTCCGCCAGAATCCGCGTCGTCTCGGTGAGCGTGTTGCCTTCGTCCAGCAGTCCCGTGCGGGTGACGTGCACCGCCCGGTCGCGGTCACCGAGGAGCATGAACTCCGCGACGCCCGAAAAGCGCCGCCAGCGAGCGATTTCCCGTCCGCTCGTTTGACGTTCGTCGGGGAGGTATCGCGGTTCCGCAGCGAGGTCGGCCGATTCGGCGAGACGCAGGAGTTCGTCGTGTGTCGCCGTCGTGTCGTCGGCGATTCCCCACCACGTCTCGCGGTTCAGCACGTCCCCTTGCTGGAACAGCACCGTGTCGATATCGGGGCAGACGAGGAGGCCGCCGAGTTCGACGTCGTCCCCGGTGTTGCCGATGACCGTCGTCTCGGCGGGCGAGAAGACCCCGTTCGCTCCCTCCAACAGCTTGGGGGTTCCCGTTCCCCCTGAGAGAAACGTAACCATGGTTCGTTTCCTTCGAGAAAGGACATAAAGCCTCGTCCTCCAGTTTTTATACGTTGACGCGACGACGTTCCGACAATGAAGACCATCAAGGACAGCGTCCACGACCACATCCAAGTCGTCGGCGTTGCGAACGAGTTGCTCGATACGCACGCCGTCCAACGCCTGCGACATATCACGCAACTCGGAACCGCCCGTCTCGTCTACCCCTCCGCGAACCACACCCGATTCGAACACAGTCTCGGCGTCTACCATCTAGCCTGCGAAGCCCTCGACAACCTCGGTATCGAAGGCGTGCAAGCCGAACGCGTCCGTGCGGCCGCCCTCCTCCACGACATCGGCCATTCCCCCTTCAGCCACACCATCGAGGAACTCATCTACCGCCGCACGGGGAAATACCACGACGACGTGAAGGATTTGCTCACGGATTCGGAAGTCGGCGACATCCTCCGCGAAAACGACTTGGACCCGGACACCATCGCGGGACTCATCGCGGGCGAAGGGGAACTCGGACAGGTCGTCTCCGGCGAACTCGACGTCGACCGGATGGATTATCTCGTCCGGGACGCCCACCACACCGGCGTCCCGTACGGCACCATCGACCACGAGCGCCTGACACACGAGTTGGCGTTTCTGGACGGCAAACTCGTCCTTGCGGAGGGGAACGTTCAGACCGCCGAAAGCCTGCTCGTCGCCCGCGCGCTGATGAACCCGACCGTCTACAACCACCACGTCACGCGAATCAGCAAGTCGATGCTCCAGCGAGCGAGCGAACGACTGCTCGATGCGTCGGACATCGACGCCGAGCGACTGCGGCGCATGGACGACCACGACTTGATAGTCGCGCTTCGCACGAGCCCCGAAACCACCGAACTCGCCCGACGGCTGTCCGACCGCGACCTCTACAAACGCGCCGTCTGGGTGGAGATGGGTGACGTTCCCGACGAAATCATCGACGCCGACCACGAGACCATCCGCGACTACGAGGACGACATCGCGGAGAGTTCGGGCGTGGATTCCGAACATGTCACCCTCGACGTGCCGAGTCGCCCGACGATGACCGAGTCCTCCTCACGCGTCATCGTCAACAACGAAGTCCGACCACTCGCCCAGCAATCGACGTTAGTGCGGGCGCTCCAACAAGTCCAACGCGACCAGTGGCGACTCGGGGTGTACACGCCAGCGGACGAGACCGACCCCGTCGGACACGCCGCCGAACGGGTTCTCGGCTTGGAGACCGACGGTGCGCTCGTGAGCGACATCCGAACCGGCGTTCGGACGACGTTGACTGATTTCGGACCGGAAGGGGACGAAGGGAAAGAAGAATAGTCACGAAATACCGACGACGGGGTGTTTAAGGTCGGCTACTGACAACCGCCACGTATGCTCGTGGAGGGAACCATCCTATCCGGGCCGAACTTCGACCCCGTCGAGGGTCGCGTGGTGGTCGAGGATGGAACGATTACCGCTATCGAAGAGGAATCCGTATCGTCGTCGAACATCGTCTGCCCAGCGTTCGTCAACGCACACACCCACATCGGGGACTCCATCGCCAAGGAGGCCGGTGCCGGACTCTCACTGGAAGAACTCGTCGCACCACCGGACGGGCTCAAACACCGCCTTCTCCGGGAGACGTCCCGCGCCGAAAAGGTCACAGCGATGCGGCGGTCGCTGAAATTCATGCAATCGACGGGAACCGCGTCGTTCCTCGAATTCCGCGAGGGAGGCGTCGAAGGCGTGTTCGCCCTCCGTGAAGCCGTCGAGGGACTCGACATCGACCCGTTCATTCTCGGCCGGGAGACGGTCGAAGCGATGGAAGCGGCCGACGGGTTCGGCGCGAGCGGAGCCAACGACGCCAACTTCGGCCGCGAGCGCACCGCAACCGACCGAGCGGGGAAAACGTTCGGTATCCACGCGGGCGAGGCCGATTCGAGTGACATCAACCCAGCACTCGACCTCTCGCCGGATTTCCTCGTCCACGTCGTCCACCCCGAACCGATTCACCTCGACCGCATCGAACACAGCGAGATTCCCATCGCGGTCTGTCCCCGCTCGAACCTCGTTACTGACGTCGGTCTACCGCCGATAAAAGAACTGCTTGATAGGACGACGGTCGCACTCGGGACGGACAACGTGATGCTGAACAGTCCGTCGATGTTCCGCGAGATGGAGTTCACGGCGAAGTTGACGGATATCTCCCCTCGGGAAATCCTCCGGATGGCGACCCGGAACGGCGCGCGAATCGCGGGCCTGAACTGCGGCGTCCTCGAACCCGGCCGGGACGCGAAACTGCTCGTCCTCGACGGGGATTCCGACAATCTCACCGGAAACCGTGACGCGGTTCGGTCGGTCGTCCGGCGGGCCGGTGCGAGCGACGTCGTTGACGTTTTGTTGTGATTTCCACGAACTCCGTGGCAATCCCTTTCGATTCGAAGGTGACACCCACCAAACGAGTTAAGACAACACATCCCGTGTTATTCGATAACACATCCATGTACGACCGAATTCTCGTCCCGACCGATGGTTCGGAGGAAATGCGATGCGTCCTCGCGCATGCCGGTGAACTGGCGGAGGCGCATGGGGCAGAACTACACGTAGTGTACGTCATCAACTCCTCCACGTACGCCAGTTTGCCGATGGAAACGTCGTGGGAGGGCGTTTCGGACATGCTGGAGGACGAGGGCGAGTCGGCGCTCGAAGACGCCCGCCGCGTGATGAAGGGATACGACGTTTCGCTCACGACTCACCTGCTCGAAGGGCCACCGAGCAAGGAAATCGTCCGCTACGCCGAGTTGGACGATTTCGACCTCATCGTGATGGGAACCCACGGTCGCGGTGGCATCGACCGCCTCCTCCTCGGGAGCGTCGCGGAGCGCGTCGTCCGCGCTTCGACCGTGCCCGTACTCACGGTCCGCGTCGGGCAGGAAACCGATACGGCCGAAGTATCGGCGACGGGAAAAGTCCACACCAGCGGTTGAAACCGGTCGATTCTTTCAGTTCACGGGGCGAAGGTGTTCACAGTCGCCCGCGTGGACGCGCACCGTTCCGTCGTCGGTCTCAACCACGAGTGCCCCCGGCATGACGATATCGACCGCAGTGCCGACCACGTCCCCGTCCGGCGTCTCGACCCGTACCTGCTGGCCGAGTGTCGCCGACAAGTCGCGCCACGCTGGGAGGATACTCGTCGATATCGGTCCGGAGCGTGTCGAACTCCTCCAGTAACCGCTGAACGAACAACCGCCGGTTCACCGCACCGACGGCGTCTTGGACGCTCGTCGCACCCTCCGGAAGGTCGTCCCCCGCGATGTTGACGTTGATGCCGATACCGACGATGACCCACGAGACGCGATTCGCTTCACCTTCCATCTCGGTCAGGATTCCGGAGAGTTTGTCGTACTCGTTCGTTGCGGAAGAATCGCGTTCCGACTGGCCCTTGCTCGCTCGTTCCTCGCTCACAAGGACATCGTTCGGCCACTTGATTTCCGCTGGAACGCCCGCTTCCCGTGCCGCCCGCGTGACCGCGACGGCGGCCGCGAGCGTCAACAGCGGGGCGTGTGCCGGCGGCATGGTGGGACGGAGGACGAGGCTCATCCAGACGCCACCCGACGGGCCGACCCACGCCCGCTTTAGGCGGCCTCGGCCGCCGACCTGCTCGTCGGCCAATACGACCACGTCCTCCGCACCTTCGTCCGTCAACTCCCGCGCTCGGTCGTTCGTGCTCCCGATGGAGTCGTGATATTCGATGGAAAACGGTGCTTCCAGTCCATACTCGACTGCCGGGCCGAACTCCGGAACGTCCCCCAGGAGATAGCCATCAGTCGTACTCTCGATGCCGAATCCATCCGTGCGGAGCGCCTCGACATGCTTCCACACCGCGTTCCGCGAGATATCGAGGGTCGCCGCGAGTTCCGGGCCGGAGACCGGACCGTCGGCGAGCGCGTCCAAGACGGCCCGACGTGTCTCGTTCATAGTTTGATTAGGGGGAGTTTCGACAAGAATTGTTTCGTTTGGCGGCGCCCGTCACGCCGAGTGAAATCACACAAACGGTCGTCATCGGTGGGCAACGGTAGACGAGTACAGTCCCGGTGTACGTTCGACAGACGATGGTTCGGGACGAGTAGCGACTCTCGAACCGTCGCCTCGCTCCACGAAAAGCAAGGAATATTGTATGAGAAAAACAACGACGGCTTATGCATCGGACGTTCAGCGAGTTGTTGGAACAGAACGCGAAACACGCCGAGGAGTTCGACTCCCGTTTCGACGACGTACAGGATTCCCAGCATCCCGACGTCGTCACCGTCTGTTGTTCGGATTCCCGTGTTCTGCAGGACCACATTTGGGGCAACGACCAACCGGGACAAATTTTCACCTGTGGCAACATCGGCAACCGCGTCATCCAGCAAACGGAGTCTGGCGAGGTCATCTCGGGCGACGTGCTCTACCCGGTCGAACACACCGGAACGGACACCGTCGTCGTCATGGGACACACCGGCTGTGGGGCCGTCACCGCGACGTACGACGCGCTGACGGGCGAGGTGTCCGAGCCTGCGGGTATCGAGCACTGCCTCGAACTGTTGAAACCGAAGTTGGAAGCGGGCGTCGAATCGCTCCCTGACGACGTGGGTCGGGACGGGGCAATCAACCGCCTCGTGGAGTACAACGTCGATAGACAGGTCGAATCGCTCATCGAAAGCGACGATATCGCGGAGGACGTCGATATCATCGGCGTCGTCTACGACTTTCAGGACGTGTACTCCGGGCGTCGCGGCGAAGTCCACGTCATCAACGTGAACGGGGAGACGAGCGTCGAAACGCTAAAAGACGACCACCCGGACATCGACACGCGAATCGAACGACTCTGGGAGTACTGACCGCGAAGCGGTTTGCGGTCGCTAACTACGGTCGGGAACGATATCGCGGAGCGTATCGGAAGCGACCATTTCGCGGTCGAGCATGCGCTCATTCCGGCTCGCGGTCAGTGTCGGCGAGCCACGCCGATTTGCAGATGTCATCACAGAAGATGTAGAGATGGATACCATCGCTGGTTGGTACTGTGTGCGTCGGGTGGCGCACGTTGGCCCGAATCGGCGTTCCATAGTCTGAACATTCGGATAGCGACACCTCCCCATTCATCCTTCACGCGGTCACTCGAACGACGATATCCCCGCCACTGGACACGGTAATCGGATAGCCTTCGTACGTGAACGAAACTTCGATATCGCTCCCGCGTGCAGTCGTCAGTATCGAGAGCAACGATTCCGCATCGATAATATCGTAGAGCGGCGTCAGCGCGGATGACTCCCGTCCGCTCAGCCCGGCGACGACCCCGACGATACCGAGGAGGACCGATTCCTCATCGCCGGCATCGTACCGAACGTGAAGCGTCTCCGTAATCGGGTCGTACCCGTCGCAGTCTTCGACATCGAGGTTTCCGAGCGTCCGTCGTCCCATCTCCGTGGTCGTTATGTCGAGCCTCTCCATCGGTAGATACTGCGGAAGATATGGGGATAAGGGTCCACTCTTACTGGTTCGATTCGTCGATGCCGCCGTCGTGAGCCTCGAACAGATGATACAACACCGTGTCCTGTGCGTGGCGGAGGACAAATCTCGCTGCCGAAGGTCGAACTGACACCGCTGGAGGAGCGTCGCCACCACGAGTTTCGTCTCCATCAACCCGTAGCACATTTCGATGCAGTGGCGCTTCCCGCCACCGAACGGGAAGTATGCGTACTGAAGTGAATATTACTCTTCGATTTCGAACTCCGGGTTCCAGACGACTTCCCACAGATGTTCGTCCGGGTCTTGGAAGTGGCGGGTGTATCCGCCCCATTCACGGTCACGAGGTGGGTCGGTGATTTTCGCACCGGCTTCTTTTGCGGTCTTCATTATGTCATCGACTTCGTCTTTCGAAGCGACATTGTGGCCCAGAGTGAACTCTGCAGGGCTCAACGCAGATTCATCGACGTTTGCGTCTTTCGCGATTTGTCGTTTCGGATACAGTGCAAGCTGCAAGCCGTTGCTTAACGGAAAGAAAGCAACGGCTCCGCCTTCAAACTCTGCTCCGACGATACCCTCCGTTGACCAACCCAAGCCATCACGATAAAAGGCGACTGATTTTTCTAAGTCACTGACTCCCAACGTAATGACAGTAATGCGCGGTTCCATGTTTACTGGTTTAGTATGGGATGAGAATCACCCGCAAACCAGCGTATAAATGGGCTGGTAAGGAAATAGAGTTTTGTATGCAGTGGGGAGCTGTAACGTGGTTTATCGAGCAAGAATTACGAGAACAGCAAACAGAAGAGAATTTCGAAACTAAACGGCCCACATAGGTTCTAAAATCTCCGATTTCGGCTACCTGTTTTCTAGCTGTTCCACCTTGTTTAGGTCTCGGACTGGCGTTACGGATTCTGTCTACTTTGCCGCCATTTTCAGAATGGAGCGAACTACGGAGTTCCAACGAACCGATGTCGGCGGGTCAGATAGAGGCTCGCAATCAGCACGTTCAGTAGCGGAACCAAGACGAACAAGTAGAGGAGGGTTGGCGTCCACTCCGACTGCTCGCTCACGTACGTTCGGTCGTAGTAGAGTGCGAACGGGGCGAACACTGAGAGCGCGTAACTCACGACGGTTAGCACTGATGCCGTCTCACCTAGATACCCTGAAACCTGTAGTCCGACGTGCTGTGCGAAGGCAGTGTTCAGGAGCGTTACCGACAGCCAAAGGAGGAACGAGATAGGTATCGCCAATATTGGAATCCACCAACTGCCGGGGAACAGCACTCTGCGACTTTGTTTTGTGGCCATGCACTTTCGTCCATGGCACAGATGCAAGCAATCAGTAATAGCTCTTCGTAGCGATTTCCGAACTGTCCGCTGTGTTAGTCACTACCGACTCTCCCGCTGTTCCACCTTGTTCAGTTCGATGAGCAGGCGGAAAATCGCCTTCACGAGGTTCGAATCCACTTCGAACTTCTCGGCGTTCTCGCCCGCGCGGTCCATCACGCGTTGTTCCTGTGCCTCGTCGGTCGTCGGGATATCTTCGACCGACTTCACTTCCGCCACCGTGTCGGCGACGTAGGTCCGTCTGGCGATGAGTTCCACCAGTTCGCGGTCGATGGATTCGATTTCTTCGCGCAGTTCGTCTAAACTCATATCGTTCGGGTTCCGTCCGTCTGTGTTGTCGTTAGCCATGTCGTGCCCTCCAATGAATTCCACCTTTTCCGCACGTCCTCTAAAACCTCCCGCCCGCCGACGGCGACGAAACTCGGCCCCGTGCCCGAGAGCGAGACGCCCTCCACGTCGGGCATGGCGTCTATCATGGGGTCGGCCGAGAAACCGAGCGCGCCGCTGAAAGCGAACCCGTTGACGGTCATCGCTCGTCCGTACTCCCCGTCCAGTACGAGGTCGGCGACGAGGTCGGCCATCGGCGCGACCTGCCGACACCGGGAAACGTCCGCATCGGCGGAAAACGACTGCTCCGGCGGCGTCCACACCAACACGTCCCACTCGACTTCGTCGCGGGCGAGCAGTTCGTCCTCGGTGTTGTCGGTGACGGTGACGCCGCCGAGCATGCTGGCGCTGGCGTCGTCGAACGCGCCCGTGACGGTGACGCCGACGTCGCGGGCCGCCTGCACGCCGATTCGGCAGGCGTCCTCCCGACGCATCTCGACATCGAGTGCGGAGAGGGTCGCCAACACCGTCGCGTTCGCGGCGGCGCTCGAACTTTTCAGGCCAGAAGCCATCGGCACGTCGCTCTCGGTTCGAACCGTCGCGCCGAACTCCGAGTCTTCCGTTTCGAGGACGAGTTCGACACAGCGTTCGATGAGGTCCGCATCCGCGTTCGGGTCCTCGGCGATTTCGCCGCGAATCTCGTCGGAGTCGTCCAGTTCGACGGTTGCGGTAGTTTCGGTGTCGATGGCGAACGCCGACCCGACGCCGGTGGCGAGTGCGTTGAGTATCGTCCCGGCGGCGGGTGCTTTCGCGCGGCCGTGCATGGTCAGCCTTCGCAGGTGGCCGTCTTCAGAGTGGCGGTGGGGGCAACGTTTTGACCGACCCGGAACGCGGGTCTTTTGCCCCTCACCGTTCAACGCTCGGGTATGAGTGTCCGCAACGACGTCTCCCCCGATACGCTCGGCATCGAACTCACCGAGGACGGTATCGTCGTCGAATACACGGACGGTCGCGAGACCTTCTATCACGGGATTCCACAGAAGGTGGAAGGGACGCTTCGAACCCAACCCGGAAAACTGGTGCAGGTGCTCGTCACCGACCCGACCGAGACGGAAGGCGTGATGACCTACGTCAACGACCGGGACACGCACGACGACATCCTTCAGGAAACCGGCGTCGGGCGAATCATCATCGAACCCGGCGAGGAAGAGAAGTTGTTCCCCGGCGTGACGGTCCGTTCGGAAGGGTACTCCGTCGAGGTCGAAGCCAGCCCGGAAATCGCGCGTGGTCGCGTGTTCGTGTTCGAGGAAGACGAAATCGGCGAGCGCTCGTTCGAGTTCGTAGAAGAGAGCCACGAAGAGTAATGCCGCTCGCAAAACGCTGGGAGGCACTCGACAGGAAGACGGTCGCGAACACGCCGGAACGGTGGGCAATGTACGAACTCGGTACTGACGGCGAGATACTCGAAATCGGCGTCGGCGTCCTGCGCGACGAACTGAAGACGGCACTGACCTACAGCGATGCCGAACAGGTTCGCTGGGAGATGTGCCAATCGCGGGAACAGGCGGAGGGGTTGGCCGCCGACCATCGGGACCGAGCGGGCTTGGACTGATACGACGGTTTGCCGACACGAAGCGGTTTTTCGATCAGTTAATGAAGGAAGAACCGGGTCGTTCCTCGGCGTCCTTCCATTCCCCGAGTCCTTCGGGGTCGAGGTGGATGTGAACGTCGCCGATGTCGTCGCGCGAGACGAGGTCGTTTCGGAGTTCGGTTTCGATGTCGTGGGCTTCGATAAAGGTGTGGTCGGCCGCGACTTCGGCGTGGAATTCGACTTCGTAGACGGTTCCGGCGTGGTAGGCGGTAAAATCGTGAATTCCGTGTACGTCGTCGTGTGAGAGGATTTCGTCCCGAATCTCGTCGCGGACGGATTTTGGTGCGGCGGTGTCCACGAGGTAGTTGACGTTCTCCCGCGAAATTTCGATGCCTTGGTGGATGACGAGCAGGCTGACCAATCCTCCCGCGAGCGGGTCGAGCACGGGGAATCCGCCGGCCATCCCGGCCACACCGATGACCGCCGCACTGGTGGTGTAGAGGTCGTTTTTGCTGTCGGCGGCGAGCGCGGCGAGACCGGCCGATTCGACGCTCCGATTGATTCGTTTCGTGTACCAGTAACAGAATGCGCGGTCGAAAAAGGCGAAGACGAGACCGGCGACGAGGGCGACGTTGTACGTCGATTCTGGGGCGGAGAGAATCGTTTGACCGGCGTCGTACAGCAGTTTTATCCCGAGGAGCACGAGCGTCCCCCCGACGAACAGGGCAGTCAGCGGTTCGACCCTGTCGTGGCCGTGTGGGTGCTTCGTGTCCGGGCCTTCGAACGAAAGCCGACCCCAGACAAGGACCACCGCACTCGCCAGCAGGTCGGCGACCGAGTGGGCGGCGTCCGCGACGAGCGCGAGGCTTCCGAAGGCGAGACCGAATCCCCCCTCCACCACGATTTTGAGGACGTTCGTCAGGACGTTGGCCCACGACGCTTTGAGGAACTCCTTCCGGTGGTCACCCATTCGTTCTCCTCTGAGAAGCGCAGCGTTAAGAACATGTGGATTAGAACTGACAAATAACGGGTTTAGATTGAGTCTAAATCACATGCGTGTGGGTAGCATGGACGGTGAGATACCTCGATTACAGCCGACGAGCCATCACGATGATACCGAGGACGATGAGGGCGATTCCCCAGTAGAGCGAGTCGTACGGTAAGGCCTTCAACAGGAGCGTGACGACGCCGGAGGTGAACAGCGACCAACCGATAGTGGAGTTGTATCCCATAACGGGTACAGGGCTACCAATCGTTTCAACCTGTCGGCAGTGAGAAAATCAAATCCGTGAGAATCCCCGTTCACTGGATGTAAGAGGGGTCCTCGGCGTCGCAGTTGTCCTCGTGTTGTTCGGCTTCGCTCTGGTCATCGAACATCAGTCCGCACTGCTCGCACTGGTACCATGTCGTGTCGTCCCGCTCGGTCTGAGCAACCATAATTGAACACAAGCTAGCATCGGACAAAGGGGTTTCTCCGGGAAACCCTGAAGACGGTCCGGTGACGAGTAGGGGATATGACGAATAAACCGACGGTTACGCTCACCGTCCGGGGCGCGGAAAAGCGCGACGGCGGTCGGGGCATCGCCCGCATCTCCGACGCGGCGCGACAGAAACTCGGCGTGCTGAGCGGGGATACGGTCGCCGTCAAAGGCGACGGGACGACCGTAGTGAAGGTGTGGCCCGCTTCGAGCACGGTGCCGGAGAACACCATCCAAATCGACGCCGAGACGCGGACGAACGCGGGGGTGCGAATCGGGGACGAAGTCGCAGTACACCCGATTTCGGTTTCGGATGCGGATTCGATTACCGTCGTTCCGAATGCCACCTTCTCGATGGACGACGTGGACACACTGGAGCGAGCGGTGAAACACGAACTGCTCGACCGCCCCGTCCAGTCCGGGGAACAAGCGCGAATCGAACGCCTCGGCGACGCCGGACTGTTCGTCGTGTCGCAGACGAATCCCGGCGGAACCGTACGTGTGACCCACGATACGGACGTGAAAGTCTCGCTCTCGAAACGAGCCGAATCCGTTTCGACCTCCCCGTCGAACCCCACCGACTCGACGGATGTCACCGGCGCGGCCTACGAGGACATCGGCGGACTGGACGAGGAACTGCGCAGGGTCCGCGAGATGGTCGAACTGCCGCTGTCGAACCCGGAACTGTTCCGTCGGTTGGGTATCGACCCGCCGAAGGGCGTCCTGCTGTTCGGCCCGCCAGGGACCGGAAAGACGCTCATCGCCAAGGCGGTGGCCAACGAGGTCAACGCTCACTTCGTCTCCATCTCCGGGCCGGAAGTGATGAGCAAGTACAAGGGGGAAAGCGAGGAGCGACTCCGCGAAATCTTCAACGAAGCCAGCGAGAACGCACCCTCGATAATCTTCTTCGACGAGGTAGACAGCCTCGGTGGAAAACGCGACGAGGAGAGCGACATGGAAAATCGCCTCGTCGCTCAGATGCTCTCGCTGATGGACGGGTTGGAATCACGCGGCGAAGTCGTCGTCATCGGCGCGACGAACCGCGTGGACGCCATCGACCCCGCGCTCCGTCGCGGCGGCCGGTTCGACCGGGAAATCGAAATCGGCGCGCCGGACGAGGGCGGCCGACGCGAAATCCTCGAAGTCCACACTCGCGGGATGCCGCTGGCCGACGACGTGGCCGTCGAACGACTCGCGGCGACGACACACGGGTTCGTCGGTGCCGACCTCCACACACTCGTTACGGAAGCGGCGATGGCGGCGCTCCGCCGGGCGCGTGACGACGGCGCTGATGACAACGCACTGCTCTCGGTCGAAGTCACCCGCGGCGACTTCAACACCGCGCTGGCGAGCGTCGAACCGTCCGCGATGCGCGAGTTCGTCGCCGAAGCGCCCGAAATCTCCTTCGAGGACGTGGGCGGGTTGAACGAGGCAAAGCGGACGCTCATCGAGGCCGTCGAGTGGCCGCTGTCGTACTCCAACCTGTTCGAAGCGACAAAGACGGAACCGCCGAGCGGCATCCTGCTCTACGGCCCGCCGGGAACCGGGAAGACGCTTCTCGCCCGCGCATTGGCGGGCGAGAGCGACGTGAACTTCGTCTCCGTGGCCGGACCGGAACTGCTCGACAGATACGTCGGCGAGAGCGAAAAGTCGGTTCGCGAGGTGTTCGACCGGGCGAGACAGGCCTCACCGGCAATCGTGTTCTTCGACGAAATCGACGCGCTCGCCAGCCAACGCGACGATTCACACGAAGTGACCGAGCGCGTCGTCTCCCAACTGCTGACCGAACTGGATGGGTTGACCGAGAACCCGAACCTCGTCGTCCTCGCGGCGACGAACCGCCGCGAGGCCATCGACCCCGCCCTCCTGCGCCCCGGCAGACTCGAATCCCACATCGAGATTCCGGGTCCGAGCGAGGAGGGTCGTCGCAAGATTCTGTCCGTCCACGCCGGCGACAAACCGCTCGCGGACGACATCGACCTCGATTCGCTCGCGGCCGAATTGGAGGGTTTCACCGGCGCGGATATCGAGGCGCTCGTCCGAAACGCGTCGATGCGAGCCATCCGCGAGGCCGCCGACGAGTGGACGCCCGAGGAGGCCAACGAGCGAGCGAGCGAAATCGTCATCGAGCAACGTCATTTCGACGCGGCTCGGGAACTCGTCGAACCGACGCTCAAATAGCTTCCCTGATTTTCAGCCGAACGGGTTGTACCCTTCGTTGCCGGTCAGCACCCAGTAATCGGACGTACCCGTCCCGTACACCGGTCGTCCCGCCGCGGCCGATACGTTCGCGCGTTTCACCCCTCCCCAGTGCCGTTGTAAATCCGCCCCGTGTCGGCCGCGTTCCCGTTCGGCAATCCGTGCAAGTCGTGATTTCGCGTTTTCTCTCCCATGACATTTTCATCACTGGTGTCTCTGTGCTGAATAAATTCCGCACGATAAAACTGTGAGTGTGCCTGTTTGGCGGTTCAGCGGGTTCGAATCCGTTCTACTGGGTCCCAAATTAGATACGCTCCCTCTCTGTGTAGCCATCACCCTTACCCGACGGGGTACGTGATACTCAAATGTCATGCGTTCGCTCATCATCACGGGAAACGACGTCGAGGACAGCGAGTTCAGCTATCCGTACTACCGACTGCAAGAGGAGGGGATGGACGTGGACGTTGCGACCCCGGACGGCGGGCCCTTCGAGAGCAAACACGGTCAGCAGTTCGAAGCCGCGGACATCGCCATCAACGACGTCCAGTCCGACCGTTACGACCTGCTCGTTCTCCCCGGCGGTCGCGCACCAGAGAACATCCGCCTCGAAGCCTCGGGTATCGGGGACATCATCCGCGGGTTCGACGACGAGAACAAACTCATCGCCTCGATTTGCCACGGCGCACAACTGCTCATCACCGCCGACGTACTCGACGGCCACGAAGCGACCGGCTACTGGTCGATTCGCGACGACATCGAGAACGCGGGCGCGACGTTCGTGGACGAGGAAGTCGTCGTGGACGGCAACCTCGTCTGCTCGCGAAATCCCGGCGACCTCCCGGCGTTCATGCGTGAGACGCTTGCGAGCATCGACAAACTGACCGACGCGCCGGCGTGAAGTCGAACCAGCACGAGCACGTCACGCGAATTGGAAAGGTGACGGCGAACGAAAATCAGGGTTGCCAGCGGATTTCGGTCGCTCGGTGGCGGTCGTCGTAGGCCTTCAACCCTCATCCGAGCAACCAGCGAAGATGGAGGTCGTCGTACAGCGTCGAGTGAGTGTAATCCACGAACGTCATCGGGATGACCAGCTTTCCGTTCCGTCGAACTACACTTGCGACGCCGGTGTAGACGTGCTTGTGGCGGTCGTCGTATACCATCGCGCCCATCACCGGTGCACGCTGTTGATAGGCTGGAACGGAATGCAGTGCTTCGATGGAGCGCCACGTGAACTCGTAACAGAACATACCCGCGTTCTCCCCTGATTCGAGCGCCTCGTATGTGATCGGTGATTTGAAATATTTCCGCAAATCGACTGTTCCGAAGAGGACGTTGTCCTCGACCGACCCGGCTACGTACCGCGGAATGTCGTAGTACGTGTGCTTACGGAATCCGGACACGAGTCCTTCGAGTACTGATTTCGGTCGTTTCGGGGACGCTCCCGAGAATTCCTCGATTGCGGATGGGGGGACCTGTGAAAACCGATTCCCACGGAGTGCCTCGACGGTGAACGGGTGGTTCTCCCCGGTTTTGACGTGATCGAAGAAGGGTTCGAAATCCATGAATTCGAACTCAAAATCTCCCGCCTTCACGTCTTTGAGGTCGGTAACAAGGTGCTCGACCGGGTGGTCATCGATCTCGAAGTCGGCGTCCGCCTTTGTCGTCACATCTGACGATGCTGAGAGGGAAACTGTTCGCTGGTCGTTACCGTCGCTGACACGAACGGCGTCGTCCGTCAACCGAATCCGCGTCCCAGAAATAGTCGTGTCAAATGGGGATGGTTTGAATCGTGCACGTGCGAGTTTTTCGAGGTCTTGATCGTGTAAGTTGGTGCCGACGAGGACGCCGTAACCGATAAACACGTTATCCACCGCCTTTCCGCCGCTCACAACAACGCCACCACCTCCGAGAAGAGAGAGCAATTGTCGCCGAGTCAGGTCTTTTTCGGTCGCTGATGACAACCGACTCGCCCAGTCCATGGCGGAGCGTTTGAGTGAGTTGTGATAAGTCTTCTATCTTTCATCCGAAGTGCCGGATTCTTTCGCAGCATCGTCACCACTTCCTCTCGAAAATCAACCATGGAGACGGCTCACCCCGAAAGCGTCACGTCGAATACCCGACGAATCGCTTCGACCTGCATCGAAAGCGGCAGACTCGGTTGCACCGACGCGCCGCTGGTTCCATCACCGTCGCGTGCGTGCTCGGCCGCCTGCTCCGGCGTGCAGGGTAGATGGACGAACCCCATCGGGGTATCCAAACTCTCCCGCACCAGATACGCCCGCGTCGAGAACAGGGCGTTGTTACAGAGGTGCGTCCCGGCCGTGTTCGAGACGGCCGCCGGAATCCCGGCGTCCAGCAGGGATTCGACGGCGGGAACGACGGGCAACGTGGCGAAGTAGGCCGCTCGGTCGCTCCCGTCGATTCGCTCGTTTCTCGCTTCTACACCTGCGTTGTCCGGCGTACTCCCCGAATCGTTGATGTTGATACCCACGCGTTCGACAGTGATTCCGGCCCGTCCCGCGGCGAGGCCGGTGACGACGATGGCGTCCGGGTCGTGCGTTTCGATGTGCGCTTGCATTTTCTCGGCCGCAGTTCCGAATTCGACCGGGAGTACTT
Organism: uncultured haloarchaeon; assembly: GCA_963811185.1. Classification (GTDB taxonomy): domain Archaea; phylum Halobacteriota; class Halobacteria; order Halobacteriales; family Haladaptataceae; genus Haladaptatus. The sequence continues at coordinate 64,058 of CAWEQN010000014.1, read as the reverse complement.
CCCCGACGACTTCGTGCCCTGCGATTTCCGCGCCGTCGAGTTCGTTTGCGACCATCTCGCTCGGGTTCTCGTCGTCGCCGCCGAACGGTTCGTAGCCGGTCAGGAGGAGTGTCATGGTTGGGTATTTTGGCTTGGGATGGCTTAGTTCGTCGGCTCACGGAAAAGGGCGTTCGTTTTGATGGAACGGAAGTACTGAATGACTACTTCGGGGGAATCGTCCTTCGCTCGCTACGAATCGGGTTCGGTTTCGCTGGGATTGCAAGTACCGAGCCGAAAACAACCGCACCACGCCCTCCCCAGCCGATTCGCTCCACTTGTTACACTCGTTCAGCTCATCCCTCGCGCGGGCGCACCGCTGGTGCGCCTTCGCGCGCCGTGCGGTTGACTCGTTTCTCGCATTCGGCTTTTCGGATGGCACACGAGAAACATGCGATGCGCGAGGTCTTCGTCAGCGACTTCCTCGAACGTCGCCGCCGAAAGGGAAACTAATCCCAGAACGCCTGCGTCCGGGCGTACTGGCGCTCTCTGGCCAGGATATCTCGATAGAAGTCGTCCTCGTCCTCCCGCAACTTTGCGATGATGCGCGCCGCGTTCTGCGGGCCGACGCCGCGGGCAGTCAGCGCGATGACGGCTTGCTTGCCGTGGCTCTGAACGAGGTTGGCGGCGTTGTAGGCGCGTCTGGTCATCTTCTCCTGCTCGTCGTCCTTGTCGCCCGACCGGACCGCTTTGACCACCTCGTCGGCCCACGGGTTGAGGGCGGCGACGCGAGTCGAGCCACAGTTGACGCATTTGGGGCGGTCGTTGACCTTCTCGACCGTGGTCTTGCGCTTCCACTCCTGACAGTGCAGACAGAACAGGAGCACGCGGTCGTTTCGAATCCGTTCTTTGACCGTCTTGATGACGCTCGCATCGGCGTTTTCCGGTGCGAGCAGTTCCCGACCCGAGGAGCGACCGCCGCTTCCGATCGGGGTTCGCCCGCCGGTCGTGACGATTTCGATGTCCCCATCCCGAAGTCCGCGGAGGATTTCCTCGGTCGCATCGACCGCGAGGTCGTCGTGGAACACCTCCCTCACCGCCTCGTCGTACATCGGCGTGTCCTCCAGCGCGCCGAGGAGACGACCCATCGACACCGGGCCGCGCCCCTCCCAGCGGTTCAGCGACCCGAACTTCGCGGCGACCTGCGCGAGGGTGAACTTCAGCGTATCCGAGTGTTTCAGGGAGAGTTCGATGAGCGGGCCGACGTGTTCGGGGTCGGTCTCCCGGAGGACGGCCACGACCTCGTGGCCGTCCACCTTCCCCGGAACGTCCAACTCGATTCGATAGGGGTCGATGTCCATCCCGACCGAGGACCCGGTTCGTTGCCCCACTAGCGACGAGAGCATGCGCCCGAGCGTCTCGTTCACCTTGTGGCCGTAGCAGGCGTTGACGACGATTTTTCCGACGGCGAACTCCACGACGATTCGGTCGGCCGTCGGAATCGGTGAGTCCGTTTCGGCCTGCCGGTCCAGTTGCGACAGCGCGGATTCGGCGGTGTGCTGGTCGGTCGGATAGCGGTTCGTGAACTCCTTTGCCACTCCCGTTCTGGGAGCACCGTGCTCGAACTGCGGTCCGGCCACGGCGCGCATCTCGCCGACCTCTTGGGCCACCTCGAACGGCACCGGAATCTCCTCGCCGACCCACGACGGGACTTCGCCGCCGGGGTCCTCGATGGGCGAAACGTTGACGCGACTCTCGTCGTCGTCGATTTCGGCGATGCGCCACATCTCGCCGCGCTGGATGAACACCTCGCCGGGTTCGGCGAAGTTGACGACGAACCGCTCGTCCAGCGTCCCGATTTGGGACCCGCTGGCGATGTCGTGGACGGCGTAGGTCTCCTCGTCGGGAATCATCGACAGGTTGGCGTAGAAGTACTGCCACGTCTTGCCCGACTTCTCGATTCGGTCGTCCTCCTCGTTCAACCAGACCAGCCGATTGCGCTGGACCTCCCGCACGACGCCCTTGAACGTCTCCTCGTCCAAATCGCGGAACGGGTACGCCCGCGTGACGATTTCGTACGCTCTCCGGGCGTCGATTTCGCCGAAGTCCATGACCAACCCGACGATTTGGTTGGCCACCGTATCCAGACTCGCGTGGTGGATGTGCGCCGGTTCGACGTCGCCGTCCGTCGCCCGGCGTGCAATCGCCATCGCCTCCAGCGCGTCGTCCTCGTTCGAGGTGACGATGGTTCCGTTCGACACCTCGTCCATGCGGTGGCCCGCCCGTCCCACGCGCTGGAGTAGGCGGGCGACTTCCCGCGGACTCTGGTACTGCACGACGTGGTCGATTCGCCCCACGTCGATGCCGAGTTCCATCGAGGACGTACAGAGCAGGGCGTCGAGCTTTCCGGCTTTGAATCGGTCCTCCACGTCGATTCGGGCCTCCTTCGAGAGGCTTCCGTGGTGGACGCCGATGTTCGTCCCGAGTTCCTTGAACCGCGACCCGAGGGCTTCGGCGGTCTGGCGCGTGTTGACGAAGACGAGCGTCGAATCGTGCGTTTCCACGATGTCCCGAATCGCCCGGACGTGGCTGGCGATGTCCGGGTTCGTCATCAGTTTTCCGCCCAGTTGTTCGTCCTCCTCGGTAATCTCGGGTTCGTGCACCCGGAAGTTCACCTTGCTCCCGGCGTCCACCTCGATTATCTCGCATCCCCGGTTTCCGGTGAGGAACTTGCCGACCTCCTTTGGGTCGCCGACCGTCGCCGACAGGCCGATTCGTTGGAACTCCCCGGAAAGTTCCTGTAACCGTTCCAGCCCGATGGTCAACTGCGCGCCGCGCTTCGCGCTGGCGAGTTCGTGAACCTCGTCCACGACGACGTGGTGGACGTCCTCCAACGCTATTCTGAGTTTTGAACCGGTCAGCATCGCCTGCAACGTTTCGGGTGTCGTCACCAGCACGTCCGGCGGGTTGTTCGCCTGCTTCTGACGCTGATAGTCCGTCGTGTCGCCGTGGCGAACGTCGATGTCGATGTCGAGCGTCTTCCCCCACCACTCCAGTCGCTCGCGCATGTCGCGGTTCAGCGCCCGGAGCGGCGTGATGTACAGCACCGAAATCCCGAATCTGGGTTCGGCCTCCGCTACTGAATCGAACACGGGCAACATCGCCGTCTCTGTCTTGCCGGTCCCGGTCGGCGCGATGACCAGTCCGTGCTTCCCGTCGGCGAGGGGCGGAATCGCGCGCTTTTGCGGTTCGGTCGGCGTCGAGAAGCCTCTCTCGGAGAGCGCCGACCGCACCTCGCTACCGAGTCGCGCAAAGGCCGCAGAACCCACGGCCTGCCTGTCCTGCATCGTAATTCGGGTAGGGAGCGAAGCGAATTAAGCGCATTGCCCGTTCTATACCTCCACAATGAACTTCCCGAGGAAGCTCTTTTCCAACACGTCGCGCTGTGCCTCGTCCACCTCGTCCAGCGAGTACGTCCGGGCGATTTCGGGGGCGACTTCCCCGTCCGCGACGAGGCGGGCGAGTCGTACCAGCACCGCCGAGATATCCGGCGTGTTGTACATGCTCATCAGCGTTATCGCCAACTCCTTCGAACGCGCGGCGGACACGTTCTCGAACCCGGCTTTGGCGTCGTTGTTGCCGATGCCGACGATACGCGCGCCCGTTTTGGCCACGTCCGCGTCGAACTGGAGGTAGTCGTCAAGTCGGTGGTCGAGAATCACGTCGGGAGCGCCCGCTTCTTCGACGGCGTCCGCGAGGTCGTCCCGATGATAGTCGAGGACGGTGTCCGCGCCGATGGCTTCGAGGCGCTCGTGGTACTCCTCGCTCGCGGTGGTGATTACTCGGGCACCGGTGGCGGCCGCGAGTTGCACCGCGATGTGGCCGACGCCGCCGCTCCCGCCGTGGACGAGGCAGGTCTCGGCCGGTTCCAGATTCCCGTGGTCGATGAGCGCCCGCCACGCCGTGACGCCGACGAGGGCGACGGCGGCACCTTCGTCGAAGCCGACGCCATCGGGGAGGTGTGCAATCGTGTCGGTTGGGGTCGTCACGTACTCGGCGCAGGTTCCCTGCCGGCTGTTGCCGAGGCCGGTGCCGAAGACGCGGTCGCCTTCCTCGAATCCCTCGACGTCGTCGCCGACGGCTTCGACTGTTCCAGCAAAATCCGACCCCGGAATCCACGGGAGGTCGCCGGGTTGGTAGGACCCCTCGCGGAAGTAGGTGTCCACGGGGTTGACCGCGGCGGCGCGAACCGCCACCAGTATCTCGTCGTCCTCGGGTTCTGGTCGGTCGATCTCTTCCACCTGTAGCACGTCCGGGCCGCCGTGTTCGTGATAGCGTACTGCTCGCATGTGTGGGGCAACGATGGGAAGGAAAATAAGTCCGCAGGGACCACAGTGAGTATGTCAGTATCGGATTCACCACAGCATATCGCCCATCGTGGTTTCGCCGACGACTACCCGGAAAACACCGTGTTCGCGTTCGAAAACGCGGCCGAACACGCCGACGCCATCGAGATGGACGTTCAGCGCTGTAGGTCGGGCGAACTCGTCGTCTTCCACGACGCGAAACTCGGCCGAGTGACGGAGGGGTACGGGACGGTGCAGGACACGCCGTGGTCCGAACTTCGGGAACTGACGATACTCGATTCGGACGAGACGGTTCCGCGACTCGAAACCGCCCTCGATGCTGTTCCGGACGGGACGGCCATCAACCTCGAACTGAAGCACGGCGGGATGGCCGAACGCGTGCTGGATGCAGTTGGGAATGTGAACAACGAAATTCTTCTCTCGTCGTTCGATTCACAGGTGCTTCGGAACCTCCGAACGTTCGACTCCGAGATACGACTGGCGTACATCAACCAGCGCGGCCCGAACTGTATCGACACGGCCGTCGATTTGGACTGTGCCTGCGTGCATCCCAAACTGGACATCTGCGGTTCGGAATTCGTCGCACGAGCGCACGATGCCGGACTAACGGTGAACTCGTGGACGGTGCGGAAGGATGCGGAGGCAACTGCGCTCACCGAGGCTGGCGTGGATGGCATCGTCTCGGACACGTCGTCGGTCTTCCGATAGATACTGCGGTGAATATAGTTCGCGGGAGTAACACGGTCACGGACGTGCAACCACATAGAATTCTCTCCATTTCAGTGTGCGATTAAATATGTGCTCTCGGACGCAACCTTGGGTGTGAACCGGCGGGATTTAAGCGGCGCGGCAACTCCCTTTCGAGTGCATGAGGCTACATGAGTACCAGGCGAAGGAGGTGTTCTCCGACGCGGGGATTCCGACGCCGGATTCAGCGCTTGCAGAAAGCGTTGACGAAGTCGTCGAAGCGGCGGAGGACATTGGCTACCCTGTCGCGGTAAAGGCGCAAGTACACGTCGGCGGCCGCGGGAAGGCCGGCGGTATCAAGCTTGCCGAGGACCGCGACGAGGCCGAAGAGGCCGCAGAGGACATTCTCGGAATGGATCTCAAGGGCTACACGGTCGAACAGGTGCTGGTCGAAGGGGCCGTCGATTTCGTCAATGAACTGTACGTCGGCGTGACGATGGACCGCGGCGAAGGCAAACCCGTCGCCATGGTCTCCACGAAAGGTGGCGTGGACATCGAGTCCGTCGCCGAGGAGACGCCGGAAGCCATCGCACGGGAGCACATCGACCCGGCGTTCGGAATGCACCCGTACCAGGCCCGCAAAGCAGTGTTCGATGCTGGCGTGGACAAGGACATCGCGATGGACGTCGCGAGCATCCTCACGACGCTGTACGACCTCTGGTCGGACAAGGACGCGAGCGATGCCGAAATCAACCCGCTGATGGTCACCTCGGACGACGAGGTCATCGCGGCCGACGCAGTGATGAACATCGACAACGACGCGCTGTTCCGTCACCCCGACCTCGCCGAGATGGAACAGGACGCCTACGAGGACGACCTCGAACGCATGGCCGGCGAGTACGGCTTCGACTACGTCCGACTCGACGGCAACGTCGGTATCATCGGCAACGGTGCCGGACTGGTCATGACCACGCTCGACCTCGTGGACTACTACGGCGGCGAACCCGCCAACTTCCTCGACATCGGTGGCGGCGCGAAAGCCGAGCGCGTGACGAACGCGCTGGACATGGTGTTCTCGGACGAGAACGTCGATTCGGTCGTCTTCAACATCTTCGGCGGCATCACCCGCGGTGACGAGGTAGCCAAAGGTATCAACGAGGCGCTCGAATCGCTCGACGAGATTCCGAAGCCGGTCGTCGTTCGACTGGCAGGCACCAACGCCAAGGAAGGAATGGACATCCTGAACACCGACCTCGTTCAGGTCGAAGCAACGCTCGAAGACGCGGTTCAGCGTGCTGTCGAAAACGCGGAGGAAGAACAATGAGCATTCTCGTAGACGACGACACCCGAGTTGTCGTCCAAGGTATCACTGGTGGCGAGGGTAGTTTCCACGCCGAACAGATGATGGAGTACGGAACGAACGTCGTCGCCGGTGCGGTCCCCGGCAAGGGCGGGCAGGAAGCCAGCGGCGTGCCCGTCTACGACACCGTGCACGAGGCGGTCGAGGAGGAGGACGCCGACGCGTCCGTCATCTTCGTCCCGCCGGCGTTCGCCGGCGACGCCATCTTCGAGGCGCTCGACACGGACCTCGACCTCGCGGTCGCCATCACGGAAGGCGTCCCGACACAGGACATGTCGAAGGTGTACAAGCGCCTCTCGGAGACCGACACGCGACTGCTCGGCCCGAACTGCCCCGGCATCATTACGCCCGGCGAGGCCAAACTCGGTATCCTCCCCGGCAACATCTTCGAGTCGGGTAACGTCGGTCTCGTCTCCCGCTCGGGGACGCTGACCTACCAAGTCGTGGACAGCCTGACCCAGCGCGGTATCGGGCAGACCACCGCCATCGGTATCGGCGGCGACCCAATCATCGGCACGGACTTCATCGACGCCCTCTCGCTGTTCGAGGACGACAACGACACCGACGCTGTCGTCATGTGCGGTGAAATCGGTGGCGAGGACGAGGAAGAGGCAGCGGCGTTCATCGCGGAGAACATGGACACGCCGGTCGCCGGCTTCATCGCCGGCCGCACGGCCCCGCCAGGAAAGCGCATGGGCCACGCCGGTGCCATCGTCTCCGGCAGCGGTACCGGAACGGCGGAATCCAAAATCAACGCCCTCAACGACGCGGGCGTTCCTGTCGGCGACACTCCTGAAGAGGTTGCCGACAACATCGAAGACTTCCTGTAAAATCGCTCGGCGATTTTGGAAGTCGCGGTTTTGTTTCCATTTTTTGGCGGTGTCGCTGGTCCCTGTGTATCTAGTGATTACTTTCGACTCGTCGGACTCCATGTTGTCGGTTTCGTAACGACGACTCACTTTCCGACCGACGTCGGCACGATGATTTGTGACCGGTTCGGGGTGTGATGTGCTCCCTGCGAGTCGTTACGCGATACTCATTCGGTGTGAGAATTACTGCGGCACCGGGTTCTGACCGATTTGCACGGGATAGAACGATGGGTAATCCGTTCGATAAAGGGATTCAGCTACTCGTGTTGGACTCGCTTGCCTTCCGTCCCGATTCGAGCACCTCGTCGGAGCATTCGTTACTATTCGTCGAGGTAAATATCGCCAGTCTTCATTTTCGTTTATATCTACGTAGACACCGTAACAGTCCGGATAGTCTCGGTCCGCCGGATCGACAGTCTGCCAGTCGTCCCCTTCTTTGCGGGCCGAAACGGTGAACTGGCCCGCGTCACTCGGCCACGTTCGTTCGGGAACCGCACCATCGGGCTGTCCATCCGTTCGAGCCGTGAGTTTGTAGGTGGACCGATGAACCACTTTCTCCCCCCATTTGACACGGAAATCGACGGTGTGCCCCTCATCGTCACGATTCACGATAGTGACCTCACCGAGAACTGATGTCCAGTGTCGTTCGAGGAGAGACACCCTGATAATCCGAACGTGGTGATACTCGCGAGAAAAGGAGTTCCGGCGGTAGCTAGAACCGCACGGCGTTTCATTGTGATACGATATGAATGGGCAGCTAAATACTTTCTCAGTAGCGAGTTCGCGTGCGGTAAGCGGGCCGACCAAACACCTACCCATTGTGGCTCTGGAGAGTTCTCCAAACCATCTGCGTGCTAAATATGATTAATCTACCCGAATACCCGTAGGCATACCACGATACCGAGGCCAAGAGAGTCAGTTCGAAGGATCTCCAGATATGCGACTCGGTCCTCGCAGTTTCAGTAAAACCAAACCCGTCCCACTTCGCACGCAACGATTATCGTCTCAGCAGTCGTTTATACCCCGATGAACACGAACGATACTCCCCAGTTCGATGGCTTGCTCGGCGTCCTCCTCGGAGCGCTCGGGGTGCTCTGCCTCATCGCAGGCGTGCTGTTGCTCCCCGAGTCCGGCCTCGGCGGCCTCTGGATAGCCGCCATCGGTGTGAGTCTGCTCGCCGCCACTCTCGTCGGTTCGACGTGGGGGCGGCGACGGTTGGGTCTCGCACCCGGCAGAACGTCGGCCCCGGTCGGATTCGTCGCTGTTGCGCTCGTCGCTCGCCGTCGCGTTCGTCGTCGTTAACTACGCGTCGTTCTCGGCCGGTTCGGCCTGAGTATCGGTGACGAGGGGTGGAGTCGCGCTTCGAACGTCAATCCAAACGATGGTCGAATCGTGTGGATCGCTCCAACAGCCGTTCGACAGTCTCTGGGAGCGGTTGCAGGTGGATAATCCGTTCGTCGTGGTCGATTTCGATGAGGCCCATGTCGGCCAACCTCGGCAGATGAATGTGAATGAGGCTCGTCATCACGCGGTGGTGTGCATCGTTCGTTAGGTCCAGTCCGTCCGTTTCGTCGATGATGATTTCGGCCAGCGCGTCCTGGTGGGCAACCCCATCGAACGAGTTGAGGAGATGGTAGAGGACGAGACGCCGCCGGTAGTTCGAGAGGACGTCGAAAGAGCGAGTCAGTAGTTGTCTGTGTTCCATCGTACTTCCTATCGTGACCGTAGTGGCTGTCGAAGGGAAGGTCCGCTGTTTTATCACTCAATCCTTTATATCCTGTCGTCTTTCAGGCTCTCTTCGATCATTGCTGCGGTCCCCCTGCGGAGGCGAACCGACATCGCCTGTGCGCTGATCTCGAACTCCTCGGCGAGTTCTTCGAGTGTCGTTCGTCTCGGGACGTCGAAGTACCCCTCCTCCATTGCCCGGCGCAACGTCTCGTGTTGGAGCGCGGTCAACCCCGTTCCACCGAAGTCGTCGTCGCTGCGGTACAGCGCATCCACCGAGATGGTCTCGTACGTGTCCTGCCACCATTCGACGAAGGACAAGAACGCGTCCCGGTCGGGAAATCGGAATCGAGCGTTCCACCCGTCCCGTGTCCCTTCTGCTTCCAATAGTACAGCGCCTAGTCTGACCCACACCGGATTCGAAGAGATCGCTACGACTTCCTCGGAGTAGTCCGCACGGTACAAGCGACTGCCGTCGTCCTCGGCGAGTCGCTCGAACTCCGCGATCGAAGCATCATTTTCCATCGATGCCTCGAATCCCGCTTGGTCGTCCCCGTGTACCCAAAACAACAGTTGAATGATGTCTCCGTCCCCGACACTTCGCTCGCCTTCCACTTCGACAGTCATCTTCGGATATGCCGCCAGTGTTTCTTTGAGAACAGGAATATTAACAGTGATTTCTGCGATAATCACATGTCTCTCCAGAAGGTGGTCTGTCAAAAGCTTCGCGGTTCCACTGAATATGAGCAAAATCCAGTATCTCCCTCGATTGGAGAGTTAAACTGCGCTCGCTGAGGAGCCGGTTTCAGATTCCATTTCACGACTTCGTGGCTCACGCTAAAGCGAGCGGCGCAAACGCGCCGCTCGCTGGTTGATTCGCTACAGAAGTAGTGGGTCGGGGCAGATTTGAACTGCCGATCTGCTCCGTGTGAAGGAGCTGTCATAACCGGACTAGACTACCGACCCGCTCACTTTTTCGTTTTCCTGCGCCGGACTTAAGGCTTGCTTTCGAAGGCGGGCGGCCAGTACGACCAAGGGCTATCGATTCCGACCCCCGAACATGACCGACTGGAACGTGGTGAACGTGGCCGACGCGGAACCCGACGCTCTGGACGGCGAGAAACCGCTGAACGAGGTGCTGGAAGCCCACGCGAGCGCGCGGACGAAGTTCGTGCTTCCGGAAGGCCGCTACCACCTCGACGGGCGGTTCGCCCACAACGACTGCGAGGCGGTTGCGGTGGTTGGCGACCCGCACGCCACGCTGGTCGTGACCGACCCCGACCAGCAGTACGGGTTGGACGTCGGCGGTGGGTGGGGTGCATCCCCCGAATCGTCGGCCACGACGGTCGACATTCGGGACCTGACGTTCGATATGACGGCCGACGGAGTCGGCGCACAGGCCGTCTCGGCGCGGGCGAGCGACGACCTGCGAATCGAAAACGTGGCGGTCGAAGGCGAGTGCGCATCGGCGGGGAAGAAAGCGCTCGGCGCGATTTACGCGGCGGTCACGCACCCCGGCGGAGCAGGGGAAGTAAACGTCTCACTGCCCGATGGCTGTGCGTTCCGGCCCGACGCGTATCCCGACCAGTCGTCCGCCGAATCTCAAACCAGCCATCCCATCGGCATCAGCGTCACCGACGACCATCGCGGCGAGTTGACGTTCCGCGACTGCCACGTCGAGGGATGGGTGAACAACGGCGGCTACCTGGCGGACGGGGAAGGACCGTGCATCGTGGAGGGCGGCCTCTGGAAGGACAACGGGAACGCGAACCTCCGGCTGGGCGACGGCGACGAGGCTCACGGCATGGAAATAGAGGTGGACGAAACGGCGTACACCTGCTGTGGACTCTGGTTACAGGAGGGTGATACGCGCGTCTCGGAGTCCGAGGTTCGCCTGCCGAACTGCGACAACGACGGACTCCGCATCTCCAGTCGCTCCGCTCGCGTGCGCGACCTAAAAATCGACTGTACCTCTTCGTCGCGGGCCATCAAAGTCACCGACGGGGACGGTCCGGTCGTACTGGAGAACGTGGAACTCGTGGATTCCGGCGACGGTTCGATACACGGTTACTGCGTCGAACTGTGGCGCGAGAACACCGAACTCCGGAACTGTCGATTTTCCTTCCGAAACGGGTCGAACGGCCGACACGGCATCAACGTCATCGGCGTAGGAACCGTCTTCGCCGACGTGACGGCCACACACGACTCCAAAGGCGGCACCACGGTGCTCATCAAAGCCGAGGACGTGACGTTCCGTAGTTCGGCGTTCCGTGGTCGCGTCGAGGTGGACCGAAAGAATGCGTCGTCGCCGCGCGTCGAGAACAGCGATTTCGCGGAGTGTGAGTGTATCGGGTTCGACGGCTAACCCGACTAACTCATCCGCATTCGGTTTTTCGCGTCCTGCATCGCATCGCGGGAGCGTCGCTTCGCCGAACGCTCCGCATCACGGAGGTTTCGTCGCATCTTTTCCCTTCGACTCGGCACCGGCGGGCGCTCCCGACCGGTCAACTCGCGGGCTTTTCGCTCGGCGGGTTGCAGTTCCTCGCGGAGACCACGCCCGAGATGACTCCCGGCATGTCGGAGGTGGTACCACGCGTCTTTGAAGTGTGTGTTCATGGCTCTCCCAATTATGTCCTTACGACAGGGACAGATATAATCGTTCCGTCGGAATTCACCGTTGACCCCGGTTCAAAAACGGTTTTACCACGGGCAAAGAAAGGAGACATGTATGTTTACGCGGCTTTCGATTCCGACGCCGTTCCAAATCGGACCAGTGAACGCCTACTTGGCCGGGCGAACGCTGGTGGATCCCGGTCCGGGAAGTGAAGAGGCATGGACTGCACTGCTCGACGGGTTGGAGGGGCACGACCTCGGCCCGACGGACGTAGAGCAGGTGCTCATCACGCACCCGCACCCTGACCACTTCGGACTGGCAAAACGGCTTCGTGAATCGGGTGCTCGCGTCGTCGCAAGCACGTCAGCGGCCGACATCGTGGGGGATTTCGGGGACCGACTGCGATACGAACAGGAATATTTCTCCGACTTCTTCGACCGGAACGGGATGGCCAAGACCACCGCCCAAACGGTCACCAACTTACCGGAAGCGTATCTCTCGACCGCCCCGAGCGTCGAAACCGACCTCGAACTCGCCGACGGCGAATCGGTCACGGTGGATGGTATCGACCTGACCGCCGAGTTCGTACAGGGACACTCCCCAGGCGAGACCATCTTCACGTTCGAACACGAGGGCGAGTCGAAAGCCGTCGTCGGCGACCATGTGCTCGGCGACATCACGCCGAATCCGCTTCTCCAACCACCAACCGAGGCGGGCGGGAGTCGCCCACGCGTTCTTCCGGCGTTCAATCGCTCGCTTTCGAACCTCCGGGACAGAAACCTCGACTACGTGTTCCCCGGCCACCGTGAGGAGATAGACGACCCCTCGAAGCGAATCGGGGAAATCCTCGACGCACACGAGGAGCGGACCGAAAACGTTCGCGCGCTCGTGGACGACCCGACGACGGCAGTCGACGTGATGGAAGGACTGTTCGGCGACCTGCCCGCGACGGAGTACTTCCCCGGGATGAGCGAAGCGGTCGGCCATCTCGACGTGCTCGAAGAGCGCGGGGAAGTGAACCGACACGAACAAGGTGGCGTCGTGGTGTACGAAGGAGTACCCAAATGAACGAACTGCAACCCGTCACGCTCGGCGACGAACCCGCCGACCTCGTGATTCGGAACGGTCGGGTTCTCCTCCCCGAGTTGTGCGAGTTTCAGGCCCGCGACGTCGTCGTCAAGAACAACCTCGTCGCAGGGCTACCGGAGGATGGAACCGACGCCATCGGCGACGAGACGGACGTCATCAACGCCAGCGACCGCGTCGTGACGCCGGGATTCATCGACGCACACACGCATCTCGACTTACACCAGACGTTCGAGAACGCTTACCACTATGCCCTCGAAGGCGGGACGACGACCGTCGTCACCGAGGTTTCGGGCTTCGGACCGTCTTTCGGCGCTGAAGGCGTCGAACAGTTGCTTGCCGCGACGTCGTATCTCCCGATTCGGGTGTACGCGACCGTCCCGCCCCAACCGCTCATCGACACGTTCGAACCCGCACGCGGAAACGCCGAGTCGCTCACCAACCTCCTCGGCGACGCCCGCATCGTCGGCGTCGGCGAAACCGACTGGGTTCATGCCGTCGGGCGGGATTCCCCGACCGAAGACCTGTACGAACGCGCCCATATCGAAGGCAAAACCGTCTCCGGTCACGGTGCCGGTTGTTCGGGCGAAAAACTCCAAGCGTTCGCCACCTTCGTGGACGACGACCACGAGTCGATTACGGGCGAGGACATCGTCGAGCGCGTCGAAAACGGGATTCACGCCATCGGCAGATGTGGCTCCATTCGGGACGATATGTCGGCAGTGGGCGAGGCGTACGAGGAAATCGGTGCGGCCGAGATTTCGCTCTCGACCGACGGCATGTGGCCCCGCGAACTCATCCGCGAGGGGTATATGGACGTGGTGGTGCGCCGGGCTATCGAGGAGGGTGTCGCGCCTGCGGACGCCATTCGCATGGCGACGCTCAACCCCGCCCGCCACTTCGGACTGTCGAACCTCGGGTCGCTCGCGCCGGGCAACGTCGCCGACATCCTGCTCATCGACGACTTGGAAACCGTCAACGTCACGACCGTCATCAACGGCGGCGAAGTCGTCTACAACAACCACGAGACGACCGTCGCGCCACGCTCCTACGAGTATCCCGACCACTTCTACGACAGCGTGAACGTTAGCACCGTCCCCGAACAGTTCCGCGTTCCCGCCGACGTGGCCGCCGACGGAACAGTTCGCGCCATCGAATACCGTGAAGGACTGCTCTCGGGCGAGACGCGAGTTACCCCGCAGGAAGTGGACGGCGAACTCGTCGCCGCGCCGGAAGATGACCTGTTGAAAGTCACGCTCCTCGACCGACACCCGGACGGGGACGGGACCGGTTTCACCGGCTTCGTCACTGGACTCGGGCCGATAGAGGGAGCGGTTGCGACCAGTCTCACGTGGGAAACCCCCGGCGTCATCGCCGTCGGTAGCGGCGAGGACCTCCGGCACGCGGTTTCACATATCAACGAAATGGGCGGCGGTTGGGCCGTCGTCAGGGACGGCGACGTGGTCGCAGAACTCCCCACCCGAGTCGCCGGGGTCTGTTCGGACCTCGAAGTCGAGGAGACAGCAAAGCTGTACACCGCAATCGAAAGCGGGGTTCGAAGCCTCGGTGCCGACGTAGAGCGCCCGATGATGGGCATTCAGACGCTCACCTTCCCCGGCGTTCCCTCGCTGAAAATGTCGTTCTCGGGCTACGCCGACATCTTCTCGCGCGAAATCGTCGGCCTGACGCCGAACTAAGCGATATTCTCGCTCCCGTTCCCTTCGTTTTGTTCGGTCGTACGAACCGCCCCCCTCGGCGTGTCGAATTCGGTTAGCACGACGCTACCGAGCGTCGTAGACGACGATTCGACCGTTCTTTTCGACCGCAATGGAGAGTCCTTTGTGCCGGAACTCCACCCGCGTCGGAACGCTCTTTCCGGTGCGTCGGTCGAACAGGTCCTCCAGCGCGTCGGGGTCGATACTCTCGTAGAGCGGTTCTATCTCCGTCGAACTACCCTCGGTGACTTCGGCTATCGCTTGGATGACGGTTTCCGCTATCGGCCCCTCAACGTGATTCGTTTCGTTGAGAATCGGTCCATGGCCGTCCGGTTCCTGGCACATTTTAGGCACCTCCTGGCATCCGCGCGCAAAACGATATGGCCCACATCCTCTGTTGGGAGGGGTAGCAGAAATGGAATTCTTGGGGTTTCGTGGTTCGTGCTTTTATTACCCCTCGGATGTTTCGGTCGGCTCGGTTCGGGGGAACAGCGTCGCACCGAGCATCCGCTCCAAGCCACGTCTGAGGCGGCCGGAAGCGGCTTGGGGGGAGATATCGAGCGTCTCGGCGAGTTCCGAGAGCGACGCTTCCCGGGGAACGCGAAAGTAACCGGATGCGAATGCCGTCGCGAGGGCTTCGCGTTGTTCGTCGGTTAAGCCGTACTGTTTCGCCGGGAACTCGTCCACGGAGTAAATCCGCCGGACTTCGTAGGAAATCGAGCGGTCGTCACAGGCTTCTCGAAATTTCGTCGTCGATTCGTGGTCCAGAAATCGGATTCGGAACAGCCAGCCATCGACGTTACCGACGGCGTCGAGGAGCGTCACGTCCTGTTCGGTCAGTATCCCGTGAATCCCTCTCGTCACGTTCGCCCAGACGATTCGACAGAGGGCACCGTTTTCAGTTTCGCTGAGAACCTCGATGGAGTCGATGGGCGACCCGTCGAGCGTGACGGTGTCCAGAAACGACGGGTTGGCGGTGGCAACCCAGACGAACGGAATCGAACACTCCCGTGTCGGGACGATATGTTCCAGTTCGACTCGAACGTCCGAACGATAGTGGAACAGCTCGCCAAGTGCGAATCCCTCGCGTGGGAGTCGGAGTTCGACGACGACGTTCACGGGTGTGTGTTGGTGGCCATTTGCGTCAATCCTTTCGGCTAGATAGAGGGGAATATTCGTGGGAGATAGGGCACTCGTGAGCGATGACGTCCGGATGGTATCGCGCATGAGACCCTGATGATGTCCATAACTTATGCATATTGACGACGTTGGAATGTCGTGACCACGACGGCCGGGTAGGACAGACACGTCTAAATTTGTGCATTAAACAAGCGAGGTTGAATCGCAAGACTGCGACGGGGTGTTTGTCCGATATAAATCGTTATGAATTATTCTCGGCAATAACGGATTTATAGGGGTGTGGCGCAGGGACGGGTGAAGTTGCAATGTTCGCACCGATACGACGCGCGACACTGTTTGCCCTGTACCAGCTGACCGTCTTGGCCGGAATCTGTCTGCTTCCGGTCGCCCTCGTCGCTCGGCGTGCAGGCGTTCCGTTCCCGATGCACAGAATAATGGCGTCCTTGGAGAAGGCCTCCGAGCGCACCAAACAGGCATAATCGTACCCGGCGGTTCGTTTTTCTCCGGCAGTCACACCCCGGAAGGGTTGGTTTTATCAGTGCTGACGGACTACGGTCGGGTAATGCGTACCCCAATGCACGGTTCCGACTTCTCGCGCAATCTGGAGCGCCTCAGCGGCAACGACACCAGCCCGTACCAGCCGGAAATCGGCTCGCTCCCCGAGAGCAACTTCTCGAAAGACGATATGGAAAACGTCAACAAAACCGGGACGACCACCATCGGTCTCACGACCGCCGAAGGCGTCGTCATGGCGACCGACATGCGTGCCAGTCTCGGCGGCCGCTTCGTCTCCAACAAGAACGTCCAGAAGGTCGAACAGATTCATCCGACGGCCGCACTGACGATGGCCGGCTCCGTCGGTGGCGCACAGTCGTTCATCCGAACGATGCGCATCGAATCCAACCTCTATGAATCCCGACGCGGCGAGGAGATGAGCATGCAGGCGCTCTCGACCCTCGCGGCCAACATGCTCCGTAGCGGTCCCTTCTTCATGGTCTCGCCCATCCTCGGCGGTATCGACGAGGAAGGCGCACACATCTACAGCCTCGACCCCGCCGGTGGCGTCATGTCCGACGACTACACCGTCACGGGTAGCGGGATGCAACTCGCCTACGGTGTCCTCGAACAGGATTACGAGGAAGGCCTCTCGAACGAGGAGGCGAAAACGGTCGCCGCACGCGGTATCAAGAGCGCCGTCGAGCGCGACACCGGTAGCGGCAACGGTGTCTTCCTCGCCGAAATCACCGAGGAAGGCGTCGATATCACCGGCCACAAGGACTTCGACGAAGTCCTCTAATTCCAGTCCGTAAAGCTACCGTCGAGTAACGTCTCTTTCTGCTGGTCGATGTAGGCACGTTGCATGCCCGTAATCGCATCCTCCAGCGAGTCGCCATCGTCCAGCCGATTTTCGACTTCCCGTTTCTTCCAGTCGGCCGGCGTCACGCCGTGACGCGCACGCTGGCGGAGCGGATAGAGATATTTCGCCGCCTGTTCGTCCGACAGCCCTCGCGCTTGCAGGCCGTCTTTGGCGTGAGCGAACAGGTCGCTGAACAGTTCGTCCTTCTCGGTCGTCTCCTCGCCGGAATTGGTTATCCAGTAGAGGTCAGCATCGAGCCCGTCGCGCATTGCGGCGTAGAAGTTGTCCCGCGCAACCACCCAATCCAGATGGTGTACCGGATGTTCCCGACGGAACGTGCTCTCCAACAGCCCCGCGAACGCCGCCTGAAACGCGATGGAATCCCGAACCGTCGGCTGTGAGGCGATGGGTCGGAACTCGATGCGGGCGTTCGCGTCGGCCCGCGTGGACCCGCCGAACACCGGGCGAACCCACCGCCAGTACGTGCCGTGTTTCAAGCGGAAATGTGCGAACTCGTCGTCGAAGCGGTCCGAACGGGAGACCGGCATCGGGACGATGGTTCGGTCGTTCACCACGTCGTCGATGGCGTCCGCTGCCGATTCGATGTCCTCCGGGAATCGAACCTTGCCGGGGTCCTCGGCGTTCAACACCGATTCGAAGACGTGGATTCGGTTCTCCATCCACGCCTCGTCCACGATTTCCTCCGCCGGTGCGTCGTCGTACAGGTCCGGCGGGAAGAAGGGCGAGTTGACGCCGAGCGCCAACAGTGGGGCCGCGATACGAACCGCGTACTCGAAGTACGTCGGCAGGTCGCGGGCGTGTGGCACCTGATAGTGGGGTTGGATGGACGTGATGAGACTCTCGGGCATCACCGTCTTCGCGGACAGCGAAACGTGCGGCGCATCGAGTTCCATCCCGACTGCTTCGCCCGTGTTTGCCATCGCGTGATACCGCACCGAGTTGCTCATGTTCGCCGAGATTTGGATGCCGTCGTCATCGACGCCGTCCGTGAGATACCGTTTCGCCGTCTCGCCGGTTGGCGGAATCGTCCAGAGGCCGTCGCTCACGAGGCGCATCCCTTCGGCCCCCGTACGCTCCTCCGCCGCCGACAGTCGAGCCTTCACCTCGGCTTCCTGTGCCGCCAATCCGTACTCGTTCAGGGGTTGCGGACTCGTGGACATCTCGGCGTTGTGCAAGCCGAGTTCCTTCTCGAAGCCGATGAGCGAGAGTAGTCTTCGCGGAACCCGGGAGAGCGCCTTGGTCTCCCCGTCCACGGCGTAGAACTCGTACTCGAACCCGACGATGGATTGCGGGTTGTCGAACGTTCCGTCCTGTAGCTCTCGTTTAATGACCTCTGCGTCCTCCTCGACACGAGCCTGAAACTCCTCCCGGTCTACCGTCAACACGTCTTTTACCTGCGACGCAAGGTCCGAAGTCATGCGAGGGGGTGGGCGGTCCAGACGCTTCAATCCACGGGCTTTCTTCCCGCTAGTGGGCGAATTATCGTGTGGTTTCGTTCGTTCGTGTCGGAATACGTTTCGTTCCGGTTGAATTTGTAATTCCACTGCGCTCGCCACGAATCGTCTCCGATCCCGGTCTGGGATACTCCCCTCGAAACTCCACGCGCTCGGTGGCATCTCGGCTCGACTCACTTCGTTCGCGTCCCCGACTTCGAAAGCCATGTGCTTAACTCCGGCCGAGGACAACGGCCGACAATGGAGTTCGCGGAGTTCGCCGAGGTGGCAGGAGAAATCGAAGAACTGAGTGCGGATACCGACATCATCGATGCGGTGACCGACCTCCTCTCGTCGGCGAACGATGACCTCGACGTATTGGCGCGGTTCGTGCAGGGGCGGGTGTTTCCGGCGTGGGATTCGACGACGCTGGATATCGGCCCGAACCTGTGTTACACCGCCATCGCTCGCGCCGCCGGGCAGAACGTCTCGGCGGACGACGTGGAGGACCGACTCGCCGAACTGGGCGACATCGGCGCGGTAGCGGCGAGTTACGATTTCGGGGGGCAACAGGGACTCGCGGCGTTCGGCGCGGGACGGGACGAGTTGACCGTCGCGGAAGTGGACGACGAACTCGACGCGCTCGCAACGACCGAGGGGTCGGGAAGCCAGGACACGAAAATCGACATCCTGTTCGGGTTGTTCAACCGCACGGAATCCGATGAAGCGCGGTATCTGGCCCGTCTCGTCCTCTCGGAGATGCGAATCGGCGTCGGTGAGGGGACGGTCCGGGACGCTATCGCGGCGGCGTTCGACGTGCCGGCCGAGTCGGTCCAGCGCGCCCTCCAAGTGTCGAACGACTACGGCCGGGTGGCCCGAGTCGCCCGCGACGAGGGCGAATCCGGGCTCGACGAACTGCAACTCGAAGTCGGGCGGCCGGTGCAGGCGATGCTCGCGCAGGCGGGCACCGTCACGGACGCGCTGGAGGATTGGGAGCGGGCGGGCGTCGAGTGGAAGTTCGACGGCGCGCGGGTGCAGTTGCATTACGACGGCGAGGAGGTTCGCGTCTTCTCGCGGAACATGGAGGAGGTGACGAACGCGCTGCCGGAAATCGTGGAGTACGCCGAGGAGAACCTCGCCGTCCCGGCCATCGTGGACGGGGAAGTCGTGGCGATGGAGGACGGAGAACCCCTGCCGTTTCAGGAAGTCCTCCGGCGGTTCCGGCGGAAACACGACGTGGCGCGTGCCCGCGAGCAAGTCGCCGTCGAACTCCGGGCGTTCGACTGCCTGCACGCCGACGGCGAGGACCTGCTGACAGCGCCGCTCACCGACCGCCACGACCGCCTCCGGGAAATCCTCTCGGGTGGCGTCTCCGCGCTCACCGTCACGGACGACGAAGACGACATCGCCGAAATCGAAGCGAACGCGCTCGATGCGGGCCACGAGGGAATCATGCTCAAGAACCCCGATTCGACGTACTCGCCGGGCCGTCGCGGGAAGAACTGGCGGAAACGAAAGCCCGACGTGGAGACGGTGGACCTCGTCGTCACCGGCGCGGAGTGGGGCGAGGGCCGCCGGGCGAGTTTCCTCGGGACGTTCCTGCTCTCGGCGAGAACCGAAAACGGCGAGTTCGAAACCCTCGGCAAAGTCGCCACCGGAATCACGGACGAGGAACTGGCCGAACTGACCGAACTGCTCGAACCCCACATCGCCACGCAGGACGGGCAGGTCGTTGACCTCTCCCCGAAAGTCGTCTTCGAGGTGGGATACGAGGAGATACAGCAATCGCCCACCTACTCGTCCGGGTTCGCGCTTCGATTCCCGCGATTCCTCGGCGTGCGCGACGACAAGACGCCGGAATCGGCGGATTCGCTGGAGCGGGTCGAGCGATTGGCGGAGATGCAGTAACGGCCGAAATCGCTTATTTTTCACGTTGGCTTCCGCTCGACCTGCGCACGGTTCCGGACGGAACGATTAATTTCCCGCATCACAACCACCCGAACGATGCCGAACTGGCGCGACCGGGCACGGGACCTCCGCCGCGAAGTCACGGCGTTAGCCATCGCGGGCAGGGACCCTCGGACACCGTGGTATTCGAAGGCCATCGTCCTCGTGACGGTCGGACTCGCGGTCAGCCCCATCGACCCGATTCCGGATTTCATTCCCGTTCTCGGCTACGCCGACGACATGGTGTTCATCCCCGTCGGCGTGTATCTCGCCCGGAAGGGAATTCCCGACGACGTGATGGCCGAAGCGCGCGAGAAGGCGAAAAACCGGGAGACGGGTGACGACGTGGTAGGATGGGTAATCGCCCTCCTCGTGATTCTCTGCTGGTTGCTGGTCGGCTACCTCCTCTGGTCGCTCTGGTGGTAGGCGGGTCGTCGGGGCGGCCGACAGGGAGGTTCGATGGATGTCGAGCGGGGCGACTGGCACTGACCGCCACCGACTATCTCCGGCATGCGAATCCTTTTTTCGAAACCCCACCTACCGAACTCCATGACGGTTCAACACGACGGCTTGACCGTGGACTGGTTCGGCTACGCGACCGTACGCCTCGAAACCGACGACGGGTTCGTCGCGTACATCGACCCCGGCCGATACGGCGTTTTGACGGGAGAATGGGAACCCGACAGTCCGGACGCAGCGCATCCGGAACCGGTCGACTATCGGGCACAGGACGGGGATGTCGTCTTCGTCACGCACAATCACCACTACGATTCGGACGGCATCGAGCGCGTCGCGGCCGAGGACGCGACGCTCGTCGTCTACGACGGCGTGAACACCGAGGAAATCGACCGCGACGTGAAGTCGCTCTCGGAACTTCCCTACGATGTCGTGCGAATCGGCGAGGAGGACCATCTGACGGTCGGTGACTGTGAAGCGTGGTCGATGCCGGCGTACAACGAGGAAGACGGACCGCACACGCGGGACAACGGCGACCCAGTACATCCGAAAGGGTTCGGCGTCGGCTACCTGCTGTCGCTCGCCGGAACGACCGTCTTCTGGCCGGGGGACTCCGACGTACTGGAGGGCCACCGGGCGCTCGAAGTCTCGTTGTTCCTCCCGCCCATCGGCGGCAGTTTCACGATGGACCGACGCGAAGCGGCCGCGTTGGCCGCCGACTTGAACCCGGACCTCGTCGTCCCGATTCACTACAACACGTTCACCGCGCTGGAAACCGATTCGGCGGCGTTCGCCGAGGACGTCGAGGGACGCGGCATCGCGGTCGCGTTGGACGAATAGGTGGAGTTCCGTTCACCAGCCCGAACCGTTCATCGCAACACAATCTTCTTGAGGCGAGACGGGGATAGTTCACTCATGCCCCCCTACGGTTCCTCCAACTTCTGCTCGCAGTGCGGTTCGGCGCTCTCCCCCGGCGATGCGTTCTGTTCGCAGTGTGGGAGTGCGGTCGGGTCGGGTGGTGCGAGAAACTATCGGTCAGGATATTCGGGGAGCGACACCCTTCACCGTCGGGTAGAGGACCTCACGGTCGAAGGCTGGGACGTGAAACACGATTACGGCGACCGAGTGGTGATGATACATCGCGGGTTCGGGTCGATACCGCTCCACGTTCTCCTGCTGGCGACCACCAGCGGCGTCGGCAACCTGCTCTACGCGTGGTACTGCTACTCGCCGGGCGCGGAGCGAATCGAACTGCGCGAAGACGGTTCCGAGGAGTATTTCGACGACGATGGCTTTTCGACCGATTGGACGGCGAAAAGCGCCCTCGCGTTCGCCGTGAGTCTCGTCTTCGGCGCCTTCGGCATCCTGCTCGGTCTGTTCCTCCTGCTGACCAACTGGGCCGGGGCGGGGATACTCTTCGGCACCATCTCCCTCCTGCTCGGTTTGTTTTTGCTCACGTTCGCGCCGCGGCATGTCCCCGGATTCGAATCGCCGACGACGTTCGGCCGCGTCCGTTCGACCGACGAAAAGACAGTCTACGAACCGACCACGCCCTGTTCGGTCTGTGCGGAGGCAGTCGGAAACGGCGTCGAGCGGAGCTACCACGAACGGAAGTACGTCGCCGGAATCCCGGTGAAGACGCTCAACGAAGGTGAGAACCACTACTGTCAGCCCTGTGCCCGTGGCGACGTGGGCCATCGCGTCGAAACCGGATTCGGGGAGACCACGGAAACCGAGTTCGTCTGAGTTACTCAGTTCGAGAGTCCGCCGTGCAGTGCATCCAACACGGCGAGGCCGACTCCGGCGACGCCCGCGAGTCGCGTCAGAAACGGGTTCGAGACGTGCATCGAGTAGTTGGTCAATGCCCAAATCACCGCGAAAATCATCGCCCCCATGCTGGTCAGTTTGAGGTTCAACGGGTTCTCCATGTCCTTCATACGGCGTCGAGCGGTATGGCTCCGGATGACTCTCAAGACGGATAGATTATTAAAACGAAAACTCCCGCTCGCCGCTTAGATGATGCCCATGTCCGACAGCCGTTCCGGGAGATAGGTGTCGGTCACGAAGTCGAGGCCGTGGGAGGCGAGTGCCTGCTGTTCGGATTTCTTCTCGATGTCGAGTTGGAGATTGATTTGTTCCTTCCAGTAGTCGGTTTGATAGCGTGGGTCCTCCAGTTCGCTTTCGAGCGCGTTCTTGTCCGAATCGCTCAGCGGGTCGGTCGGGAGGTCGTACTCCACGATGTCCTTCGGTTGGATGCCGATGAACTTCGCTTCCGGCGTGGCGAGATAATCGCTCAGGTGCGCGCTCTTGATGGAACCGTACGCGACCGAACCGTAGATACGGTAACTCCATGGGTCACCGTCAGTGAACACCGTCACCGGGAGGTTGAGTTCCTCGTGCAGTCGCTTGGTCAGTCTGCGGGTCGCCCGTGCGGGCTGGCCGCCGAGGTGGACGATGATGGTTTTGTACTCCTCGTCGAACCCGTTCTCGACGAGTCGGTCGCGCATCCCACCGGTCTCGACACAGAGGACGAACTCCGCGTCGTGGTCGAGGAACTCGATGGTGTCGGGATTGTTCGGAATCTGGTAACCGCCCTGTCCCACGTCGTCCTGACAGTGAATATCCCGGTCCCCTCGATTGGTCTGCTCCCGGAGGAGTAACGGTCCCATCACCTTCGCGCCGGACTCCTCGGGTCGCATGTGGAAGTCCTCGCGGGTGACGTTCGAGACGATTTCCAAGTCCTCGATGAGTTGGTTCGACTCGTCCTGGTTGGAAAACTGTGCTTCGTTCGCGTCCCACGACTCCGAGAGGTAGTACAACTCACGAAGGGTGGACGAGCGGTCTTCCTCCAACTGATTCGCGAGGAAGTCGATGGTGTACACCGCTTTCAGTAGCTTTCTAGCTCCGCGAACGCTGTTCGCACTTCGGGTGCTCTTTCGGTCGCCATACACCCAGACGCGGTCGTCCTCGTCGTATTCGATGTTGCTCTTCGTCCGGGTCGGGATGGACATCTCCGGAATCTTCCCCCCCTGGAACTGGTCGTAGAACTCCGCGGCGAGGTCGATGAGTTTCGCTTGGGCTTCGGCGTTGTCGTCTGTGCTCATGTGTTGTTGGTCAGTCGTTCGTCTTCGATTCCTTCGACCGTGACGGCGTCGAACGCGACGTCCTCGGCGACGTTGTATTCGAGAACGGATTCCTCACCGCTTTCGACGGTGGGTTCCCACGTCACGAACCACTCGCCGTCCATCTCGACGGCGGTTGCACCGTCCGAGAGGTTTTCGGGTTCGGTCGCCACGATTTCGGTCAGCTTCGGCGATTCGTTCGTCGAACCGTGGTTCTCCACCACGAGTTTGACGAGACCGTCCTCGACTTCGCGTTCCACCAGCACGTTGTTCATGATACGGGCCAGCGAGTCGCCGATTTCGAGTCGTTCCCGGCCGGTCATGGTCGAGAGTTTCTCGGCCATCTCGGGGAGGATGGTGGCGATGACGTTCTGTTTCTTCTGGCGCTTCTTGAGCGACTGGCGCTTGTTGAGATACGATTTGAGTTCGCGGGCCGCTTCCCGAATCGCCAACTCGATTTCGTCCTCGATAGCGGGGACGTTAGCGATGGCGTCCTTCGATTCGCTCGTGAACGGGACGTTCGTGGACGCCACGTGCACCATGATGACGACCGGGCCGTTCGGCACGCCACTGCCGCCGGGTTGGTCGAGGTTGTAGTTGCGCCAGCCGATTGATTTCACCACGTCCGTCGTGGCACACGCGCCGCGCTGGTAAACCAGCGGCACGCGGTTCGCAAAGCGGAGCAGTTCGGCCGACCCTTCGGCTTGCAGTTCGCCGCCGTAGGCGATTCCGGCCTCGACGATGAACGGGTCGCCGCCGTGCACGTCGGCGTCGCGGGTCGCCGACGAGTAGAAGTCCGCATCGTACTCCTTCCGGAGTCCGGCTTCCACGAGTTCCGCCGTGATGGGCGACAAGCAGTTGGTCGGCGGCGAGATGATGTCCGTCTCCTTCATCGCGTCGAGGAGTTCGCTCGCGGTGTCTCGGCTGTCGGCGACCGCCCGGACGTTCGGCACCTCGTCGGGCACCGTCACCATCGAGTTCCAGATGGCGTCGGCGACGTTCTCGCGGGCCGTGTCGCCAATCGTCACTTCCTCGCGTTCCTCGGTCATATCGGCCGCGCGGCCGACGTACTCCGAGAGTTGCTTTTTCGTTGCTCGGTCGTGACCGTCCTCGCTTTCGAACTTCGCGGCGATTCGTTCCGCGAGGGCACGGACCGTCTCGTCGTCCTTTCGGACGCTCGTCGCGTCGTCGACGAGTTCGTACAGGTCCGTGACGCGGTCGTTGATAATCGCGTCCCACGCCGAGTCGAGTGCGTTTTCCTGTACCGTCGCTCCGAACGAGGTTCCGAACTCCTCCTCGGTTTCGTCGGCGACGACGGCGATGACTGCGCGGAGCTGATGGTGTGAAACCCGGTCGTTTTCGCCGACTCGTGCGACCACGTTCTCCGCGAACGAAGCGGTGGCGTCGGCCCCTTTGTTCGCCACGGCATCCTCGATGGTCGACTCGATGTCGACGTCCTCGTGTGCTTGCGGGAGTCGCCACGCGGCTTCCCGGCCGTAGTGGAGGTCGCGGAAGTTCTCGATGACGTTCTCGGCCGTCTTCTTCCCGACGCGGGTGAACTCCTCCTGGAGGAAGCCCGAGATGCTGTGGGAGTCGGTCGCGTTGAGCATCTTCAGGAGCGTCCCGAGTTCGACGCCGTGTGGGTGCGGGCGAATCTCCTCGGTTTCGGCGGGGAGGCTGGCACCCTCGGCGCGTTCGAACACCATCTCCTCTCCGTCCTCCATTCCCGGTTCCTCGAAGACGATTTTTGCGTGCGGGTTGACGACGGCGGTGTGTTTGATGTACCGGAGGAGCTGTTGGCGGGCGCGCATGTTCG
Organism: uncultured haloarchaeon; assembly: GCA_963811185.1. Taxonomy (GTDB): domain Archaea; phylum Halobacteriota; class Halobacteria; order Halobacteriales; family Haladaptataceae; genus Haladaptatus. Next base: position 38,367 of record CAWEQN010000014.1, on the reverse strand, counting down.
CTTCCATTTCGAGTTCGATGCGCGTACCGTGGGTTCCGACGAGTTCCCTGCCGACCGGCGGCGTGTCGGATTCGGTCTGAATCTCCGGTTCGTTCTCGTCGGTGTCGATGATGAGTTCGAAGTAGCGCTGTCCGTCGCTCCCTTTCGGTTTGCTCGTGATTTTCGCGGGTTTCCCGCTGGTCAACTGGGAGTACAGGACGGCGGCGGAGATACCGATACCCTGCTGGCCACGGGACTGCTCGCGCTTGTGGAACCGCGACCCGTACAGCAGTTTCCCGAACACTTTCGGGATCTGCTTGCGGGTAATCCCCGGCCCCTCGTCCTCGACGATGAGGCGATAGTAGTCGCCGACCTCCTCGATTTTCACGCGGACGAACGGCTTCAATCGGGCTTCTTCGGAGGCGTCGAGGGCGTTGTCGACTGCCTCTTTGACGGCGGTGACCATCCCACGGGCACCGCTGTCGAAGCCGAGCATATGCTTGTTCTTCTCAAAGAACTCGGCAATGGAGATCTGTCGCTGGCTTTCGGCCAACTCTTCGGCGATCCCCTCGTCGCCGAGCGTAGACTGCATCGAAGGCATTCTTCGCCAGTATTTATCGGCGGGAGCATTAAAACTGCGCCGATGGGGCGGAGTGAAAGTGAAAGTGGTCGCAACGAGCCGTCAATCGTGTAATTTCCGGCGTTCGTCGGTGTTCGGTGTCGCCGAATCGGACGATTTTCCCGGTCATTCGGAGGGGGTTTTCGTCGCCCGGTTTCCCGTCGAATCGGGACGACGGTTGCGCCGTGTGATTGGACAAATCGACGTTTGAGTCATCGGTGTGGCTTTGTCGATTCCATCCTATGAGCTCTGTATGCACCGCCGACGATTTCTTCTCGCGGGATTGGCTGGTACGGGGGCGTTCGCGGGATGTCTCGGCCAATCGACCGATGGCTCCACGTCGTCTACGTCCCACTCGACCACGACCGACACGACTGAGACGACGAACACGACTCACGCAACCGGGACGATTGACGGGACGAATTCGACCGCGGGAATGAACACGAACGAGGGAACAGACGCGACCACGACGGGGGACGAATCGGAATCGAATCGCGTCGTCACGGTGAGTAACGCCGGGACGTTCGAAACCGGACCCGTCACCGGGTCGCTCTCGCTCCGGCAGGCGAAAATCACTGACACACATACTGCCGAACTCGCGCTCTCGCTCCGAAATCGGTCGTCGGAGTCGGTGACGCTTTCGTACATGCAGTCCCACGGGCTGAACCTCATCACCGGAACCCGGGCGTCGGGAGACGCTCCGCTGTTGTTGGTCGGCGGCGACGTCGGGTGGACGCGAACTGATAGCTGTTGGCAACCCGACGCGCGAACGCTTGCGCGCGGAATTCCCGACCGGGAGCGGTCGATTACGATAGACGCCGGGGGGACTCGACAGGAAACGTATCATCTGTGGAGTCATCCAGAAAACTCGTCGTGTCTCCCACGAGGAAGGTACGAGTTCACTCGTGTGTTCCATCGAAACGACGCGAAATCGGCGTGGCGGTTCACCCTTTCTCTCTCCTGAACGGAGTAGCATGATCGTGGAATGTCGGATAATTTTAACCGGTTCTACGCGCGCGTGCGTGACCTTTATCAGTGGTGCCTCCCTACTAAAAATCAGAATTTATGAGCGACGGAAATGAGTATAGTGCCGGGCAGATTCAGGTCCTCGAAGGGCTTGAAGCCGTTCAAAAACGCCCGGCAATGTATATCGGTTCTACCGACTCCCGTGGGTTACATCACCTCGTCTACGAAGTGGTGGACAACTCCATCGACGAGGCGTTAGCCGGATACTGTGACACTATCGACGTAACGATTCACGAAGACAACTCCGTCAGCATCGCGGACGACGGACGCGGTATTCCCGTGGACCACCACGAGGAGTACGACATGCCCGCATTGGAGGTCATCCTGACCGTCCTCCACGCCGGCGGGAAGTTCGACAACAAATCCTACCAAGTCTCCGGCGGCCTCCACGGTGTCGGTATCTCCGTAGTGAACGCCCTCTCCGAGCGGTTCGAAATCGAAGTGAAACGCGACGGCGCCGTCTGGCGACAGACGTTCGAGCGCGGCGACCCGGCGGGCGAAATGGAGCGCGTTCGAGACATGCGCGACGACGAGGAGACGGGAACGTACCAGCGATTCTGGCCCGATTCGGAAATCTTCGAGACGGCGGATTTCACCTACTCCACGCTCGAAAACCGCCTGCGTGAACTCGCCTTCCTCAACTCCGGCGTCGAAATCACGCTCGACGACGAGCGCGACGAGAACAAAGGGGATACGTTCCGCTACGACGGCGGTATCCGCGAGTTCGTGAAGTACCTGAACGAGACGAAAACCTCCCTCCACAACGAAGTCGTCTACTTCGAGGACGAGGACGAGAACATCCAAGTCGAAGTGGCATTACAGGCCACCGACGAACTTCAGGGGTCGATTCACGCCTTCGCCAACAACATCAACACCCGCGAAGGTGGCACGCACCTGACTGGATTCAAAACCGCCCTCACCCGCGTCGTCAACGACTACGCCAACGAGAACGACATGTTGGTCGACCTCGAGGAGAACCTCCGCGGCGAGGACATCCGCGAGGGGTTGACTGCGGTCATCTCCATCAAACACCCCGACCCGCAGTTCGAGGGGCAGACGAAGACGAAACTCGGAAACAGCGAAGTTCGCGGAATCGTCGAGAGTGCGGTTCACGAAGGGTTGTCGGTCTACTTCGAAGAACATCCGGATGCCGCACAGGCCATCATTCTCAAGGCAGTCGAGGCCGCGAAGGCCCGCAAAGCCGCGAAGAAGGCCGAGGAACTCACGCGCCGAAAGAGCGCGCTCGAATCGAGCGCGCTCCCCGGCAAACTGGCCGACTGCCAGTCGCGTGACCCGAAAAAATCCGAACTGTTCGTCGTGGAGGGTGACTCCGCGGGTGGGTCTGCAAAACAGGCCCGCGACAGGGAGTTCCAAGCTATCCTCCCGCTGTTCGGCAAGGTGCTCAACGTCGAAAAGCACCGACTCGACCGCGTCCTCGAAAACGAGAAGATTCGAAACTTCATCACGGCCATCGGTTCGGGCGTCGGCGAGGAGTTCGACATCGAGGAGACGCGCTATCACAAAATCATCATCATGACCGACGCGGACGTCGACGGGGCGCACATCAGAACGCTCTACCTGACGCTCCTCTACCGCTATATGCAACCGCTGCTGGAAGCGGGCTACGTCTATGCGGCCCAACCGCCGCTGTACCGCGTTCGATATCGCGGGAAGACATACGACGCGATGACCGAGGAGGAACGCGACCGAATCATCGAGGAGAAATGCGACGGGAACCCCTCGCAGGTCCAGCGGTTCAAGGGACTGGGCGAGATGAATCCCGAACAACTGTGGGAGACGACGATGAATCCCGAAAACCGCATCCTCAAGCAGATTACCATCGAGGACGCCGCCGCGGCGGACAAGATGTTCTCGGTGCTGATGGGTGATGCAGTGGGACCACGGAAACAGTTCATTCAGGACCACGCGACCGAAGCGGAGTGGGTGGATATATGAGCTCGGACACGCCGGACCTTCCGGACGAAGTGGCGGAGAAGGTCAAATCCGTCCGCGTCGAGGACGAGATGGAACAGAGCTACATCGACTACGCGATGTCCGTCATCGCGGGTCGTGCGCTCCCCGACGTGCGTGACGGGTTGAAACCCGTCCACAAGCGCATCCTCTACGCGATGCACCGCTCCGGAGTGACCAGCGGCGCGAGTCACCGCAAATCCTCGAACATCGTCGGGGACACGATGGGTGACTTCCACCCGCACGGCGACCAGTCCATCTACGACGCGCTCGCCAGAATGGCACAGACGTTCTCCATGCGCTACCCGCTCATCGACGGGCAGGGGAACTTCGGCAGTGTCGACGGCGACCCGCCAGCGGCGATGCGGTACACCGAGGCCCGGATGGACTCGCTGTCGGAGGAAATGCTCGCCGACATCGAGATGGACACGGTGGACTTCAAGCCTAACTACGACGGGCGATTGCAGGAACCGGACGTCCTCCCGTCGGCCGTTCCGAACCTCCTCATCAACGGGTCGTCCGGCATCGCGGTCGGGATGTCCACGAACATCCCGCCGCACAATCTGGGCGAGGTCATCGACGCGACGGTCGAACTCATCGACAACCCGGACGCGACGATAACGGACCTGATGGAACACGTCAAGGGACCGGATTTCCCGACCGGCGCGAACATCGTCGGACGCAACGATATCCACCAAGCCTACACGACCGGCCGTGGCCGTCTTCGGGTGCGTGCCGAGTACGAGGTCGAGGACGACCGCATCGTCATCACGGAACTCCCGTTCCAGACGAACAAGGCGCGACTCATCCAGCGAATCGCCGACCACGTCAACGACGGCACCATCGACGGCATTCGCGACCTGCGAGACGAATCCGACCGCGACGGTATCCGCGTCGTGGTCGAACTCAAGCAGAACGCGATTCCGGAAGTCGTCGAGAACCAACTGCTGAACCACCGTCTCGAACGGACGTTCAGCATCATCTCGTTGGCGCTGGTCGATGGCCAGCCGAAAGTATTGACGCTCAAAGAACTGCTCGAACACTACCTCGACCATCGCCGCGATGTCGTCCGACGACGGAGCGAGCACGAACTCGGCGAAGCAGAGGAGCGCGCTCACATCCTCGAAGGCCGACTGCGAGCGCTCGAAAACATCGACGACGTGGTCGAACTCATCCGTAACGCCGAGGACCGCGACGGCGCACGGTCGGGTCTGCAGGAGACGTTCGACTTCTCCGAGAAGCAGGCCGAACACATCGTTCGGATGCAACTCGGTAGCCTCACCTCGCTCGAATCCGAGGAGATCGATTCCGAGTACGAGGACGTGACGGCACGCATCGAGCGTCTGAAAACCATCCTCGCCGACGAGTCGGAACTGCTCGCCGTCATCAAGGACGAACTGCTGGAGATGAAGGAGAAGTACGCCGACGACCGGCGGACGAAAATCGTGGAGGACACCTCGCAAGTCACCCGCGAGGACCTCATCGCCGAGGAGGACGTGTTCGTCGTCGTCACCGAGCAGGATTACGTCAAGCGCATGCCCATCGAGCGGTTCGAGGCGCAGGGCCGCGGCGGGAAGGGTATCATCGGCGCGGACGTCAAGGAGGACGACAAGATTTCGAAGGTGTTCCGCGCGAACACCCACGACTACCTGCTCTGTTTCACGAATCACGGGCAGGTCTATCGTCTGAAGACCTACGAGATTCCGGAAATGTCGCGCACCGCGCGCGGCAAATCCGCAGTCAACATCCTCGATTTGGACAAGGGCGAGGACATCACCGCCGTCATCACGACGGACGAGTTCGACGAGGACGAGTCGTTGAGCATGGTCACCGAACAGGGCTACGTGAAACGAACTGCCGCCAAGGAGTTCGAGAACATCAACTCGACGGGTAAAATCGCCGCGCGACTCGAAGACGGCGACAAACTCGTGGACGTGAAGGTAACGGACGGTACGAAGAACCTGCTCATCTCCACGAAGAACGGGATGACCATCCGCTTCGACGAGACGGAGGCCCGCGAGATGGGCCGCAATACTCGCGGTGTGCACGGTATCCGACTCGATGACGACGACGAAGTCGTCGGGATGGTCGCCGCCGACGGCAACGTGGACGACCTGCTCACCGTCACCCGACGCGGGTACGGCAAGCGGACGAAACTCGACGAGTACCGCGCCCAATCGCGCAACGGCAAGGGTCTCATCGACATCAAAACCGGCGAGCGGAACGGCCCGGTCACGGAAATCAAGACCGTCATCGACGACGACCACCTCGTTCTGATGAGCGAGCGTGGCCAAATCATGCGCATTCGCGCGGCGGACATCTCGGAAGTCGGTCGGAACACCATGGGCGTCACCGTGATGGACGTGGACGACGACGACCGCGTGGCGAGCGTGGACGTCGTTCCCGCGGAAGCGGCGACGGCGGTTCCGGACGATGCGGAATCGGTAGACGAAGAGGCGGTCGCCGAGGAATAACGCGACGTTCTTTTTTTATTCGAGAATCAGCGAGCGAAGCGCGGCGACGGTCGGTGTGAAACACGCCGGGTCGGGACTCGTCCCGACGAAGATGCCCTCGCTTTCGACCGGATTCCACGCGAGGAAGTGGGCCGAATGCTCGAAACTGCGTATCGAAAATTCGAGGTCGCCGATGAGGTGGGTGAGTTCGTCGTGGTCGTGCGTGCCGACCTGTTCGTCCACGACGACGTCCACGAGCGTTCGGATTTCCGCCGGGGAAAACTGTTCACGGACCCCTTCCTGAAGGTACGAAACCGAGTAGTCCGTGTGGACGAAATCCCCGTAAAACACGCCGTGGAGGTCGTCGCCGAGTTCGGCTTCCAGTTCGTCGGCCAGTCGGTTCACTCGTTCTCGCATGAGTTTCGATTTCTCCCATGTATAATAAATTACTGCGTTTCCCCGTCGAAATGTTGGATGAATCGCAGATTTGTGCGATTCCTCGTAGTTATCGTCCTTCCGCTCGCGGCGGACTCGCACTGCGAGTCCGCGAGCGTGACTGAGAGGGTGACGCAGGCTTTTGGTGCAGATTTTTATCGAGGGTCGCACATCGACCCTCACAATAAAAAGATGCTATAGGATGCGTTTGCCCAGCGCGCTCGCGGCGAGTTCGGTGGAGAGTTCGGCGGTTTCGTTGTGCTCGTCCAGAATCGGGTTCACTTCCACGAATTCGAGCGAACGGAGGATGTCTTCCGCCGTGTCGCGGGTTGCGACGGTTTCGAGGGCCGAATGGGCTTCGCGGTAGCTGACGCCGCCGCGGACCGGCGTCCCGACGCCGGGGGCTTCCTTGGGGTCGAGCCAGTCCATGTCGAAGCTGACGTGGATGCCGTCGACGCCGTCCGTGGCGATATCGAGGGCTTTCTCCACGATTTCGGTGATGCCGTGCTCGTCGATATCGGACATCGTGAACGTCGTGACGCCGCTCTCCTCGATGGCATCCGTTTCGCTGTCGTCGACGCTTCGAAGACCGACGAGGACGACGTTTTCGGCGCTGAGGCCGGGCGCGTTCGCCCAGTCGGTGTCCGCGAAGTCGTCCATGGCGAGCGCTCCGGCGAGCGGCATGCCGTGGACGTTCCCGCTCGGGGAGGTCATCGGCGTGTTGAAGTCGCTGTGTGCGTCGAACCAGATGGCACCGATTTCGGCGTCGCGGGCCGACCCGGCGAGGGTTCCCATGGCGATGGAGTGGTCGCCGCCGAGGACGAGCGGGAAAGCGTCGTCGTCGATTGCGCCGGCTACTTCGTCGGCGAGGCGTTCACACACGTCCGCCGTCTCGCGGAGGAATTTGGCCTTCCCCTCGTTCGGTTCGTGGGTTTCCGGGTCGCGTTCTTCCGCACGCGGGACGCTCAAGTCGCCGGTATCGATTGCGGTGATGCCAGCGTTGGCGAGTTCCTCGGCCAGTCCGGCGTAGCGAATCGCGGACGGACCCATGTCCACGCCACGTCGGTTCGCGCCGTAGTCGACCGGTGCCCCGATAATTTGAACGGGTTTCGTCATGCTAGAACGGACGAGGCGGGGGGGTTTCAAAGCCTGCTTTTCGATCGGATGGATTCGTATTTATGTGTCGAGTTCCGACACGTAGTAGACGACGATTCTCCCAGGATATTCGGCGGATTTAAGGAAATCAATTACCAAGATTCGAGTAATGTCTAGTATTGAGTTGACGCCTAGTCAGGAGACGATACTGACGGCACTAGTAAACCTCCACCGGGAGACCGAAGACGCGGTCAAAGGAGAGGACATCGCCGAAGAAGTAGACCGCAATCCCGGCACGATTCGCAACCAGATGCAGAGCCTCAAGGCGCTCCAACTGGTCGAAGGTGTTCCCGGCCCGAAAGGCGGGTACAAACCGACCGCGACGGCCTTCGAAGCGCTCGATATCCAGAACTTGGATACGGCCGCCGAGGTACCGCTCGAACACAACGACGAACCAGTCGAACAGAGCAACATCGAGGAAATCGACCTCACCAGCGTTCACCACCCCGAACTCTGCCGTGCGGAGATTCACCTCCGTGGCTCCGTCCGTGACTTCCACGAAGGCGACAAAGTGAAGGTCGGACCGACGCCGCTCTCGAAACTCGTCGTGGAAGGGCGTGTGGACGGCAAGGACGACACGCGGAACATCCTTATCCTAAAAATCGACAGGATGGAAGCGCCGACCGAAGAACCGAATCACTGATTCGCGCTCGTTCGAACGCGTTCGAATCACACACGTTTTTCATTCCTCTGACGCCTGCGGTCCCTTTTCGGAAACTATTATCGACCGACGCTCCCTAGTACAATCGATGCACCGCCGAACTCCGATTCGGTACACGACTCGTTTACTCGCCCTGGTGTGGCTCTTCATCGCCCTCTCCGGTAACGCGCTGGCACACGGTGTGAGTGTTCAGGGCTCGTCCAAATCCCTGTCCGTTCCGCTCTGGCTGTTCATCCTCACGAGCGGCGGCGTGGTGAGCGCATCGTTCCTCCTCGCCAGTTTCATCACCGACCGCAGTTTCATCCGGGATATCCACGACTGGCAACGGTTCACGTCGCGGTCGGGTGACAGCCTGCTCATTGTAACGAAAACCATTGGCGTCCTCGTCCTCATCGGAATCGTTGCCGCCGGTTGGTACGGTCCGTCCTCGGCGCGGAACAACATCGCCATCATGTTCGTGTGGGTCGGGTGGTGGGCCGCGTACACCATGTCGGTGTACGTCATCGGCAACACGTGGCCCGCGGTGAATCCGTGGCGAACCATCGGGAACATCCTCCCTTCTTTCGACATCCAGTACCCGAAACGACTGGGCGCATGGCCGAGCGTCGTCGGTCTGCTCGCGCTCATCTGGCTCGAAGTCCTCAGTCCGCTCTCAGATCAACCCAAGATGCTGTCTGACATCATCGTCATCTACACGGGTATCACGCTCGCGGGAACGGTCGTGTTCGGCACCGAACAGTGGCTCAGCTGGGTTGACCCAGTCGCTCGTATCTTTCGGTACTACGGTCGAGTCGCAGTACTTCGGCGAACCGACTCGGGGTTCTCGTTCCAGTTGCCCGGTATGCGACTGACCGAGACGAGATACGTGACGGGAATCGACGAAGTCGCGTTCATCGTTGCCATCCTCTGGGTGACGATGTACGACGGCCTCGTTTCCACCCCGCTCTGGGCAAATGTCGAGGGCGCAGTGATTCGCACCGGCGTCCCGCGACACCTCATCTATCTCGTGGCGTTGGTCGGCGGATTCTCCCTGTTCCTCGGGTTGTATCTGCTCGGTGCGCGGCTAGCCCACGATACGGCGGATACCTATCTCACTCCGGCGGCGATTGCCCGGAAGTTCGCCCCGGCGCTCCTCCCGATTGCCGTCGGCTACCATCTCGCTCACTATCTGGATTATTTCCTTCGACTGTCACCGACGCTTCTCGGCCTGTTATCGAGTCCGCTCGACCCACCGACGGCGATGATACTCGTGCTCCCGCCGTGGTGGAGTGCGGTCAACATGGCATTCATCCTCATCGGTCACCTGCTGGCGGTGTGGGTGGCTCACGCCACAGCATACGATTTGTTCCCGAGTAGGATGCAGGCGATACGAAGCCAGTACCCGCTCGTCGCCGTGATGATTCTGTTCACGATGACGAGCATGTGGGTCGTTTCACAACCGACGCTCACACCTCCATGACGATGAACGACGACACCACCATGACGACGACAGACTACCACGTTCCGTCCGGCGAATCGGCCTACGAATGTGCCTACTGTGGTCGCCCGTTCCGGGAAGCGGAGTATCTGGCGCTCCATCGCGGATTGAAACACGGGGACCAACTGCCCGAGAACGAAGTCGAGGCGTTTTACGACACCTACGAAACGGAGACGGAGGAACTCAAATATTTCCGTCTCAAGGCGCTCGGCGTTCTCGTCGTGCTGTACTTCGGCTTCCTGTTCATCTACGCCATCGTCGGCCTGTCGTAGAGTCCGCTCGCCGTTTCTCGCGCTTCTACCCGATACGATTAGGGTCCCTTCCGTTGTCACTTCCTCCATGCCTTCGATTCGTCCCGCGAACGAGGAGGATGCCGACTCGATTCTCGACCTCCGCGAGGAGTCGATTCGCGCCTTCGGGCCGGAGGGGTATCACGACGAACAAGTGGATGCGTGGGCCGAACAACCGCTCGGGACGGCACCGTATCTGGAGTCGATTCGGGACGAATCGGAGTCGGTCATCGTCGCAGTGGCAGCGGGTGGACTCGTCGGGTTCGGTCGCGTCGAACTGGACCTCGGTATCCTTTCGGCCGTGTACGTCCACCCGGACTACGCGCGGGACGGGGTCGGGTCGTCACTGCTCTCGCATCTCGAATCGACGGCACGGCGTGCAGGGATGGAGTCGCTGTCCCTGCACGCTTCGTTGAACGCGGTAGACTTCTACGAAGCATCCGGGTACGAGCGGGTCGAGACGGTCGAACACGAAGTGGCGGGCGGCGTCGAACTCGCGTGCGTCGAGATGGTTCGGGACCTGTAAAACGGTCGTATCTCCGACCGTTCGCTTCGGCCCGCAAACCAAAAGACACGAAACCCTCCGGCGTCTGGTTCGGGTATGAGCAATTACCTCGTTGCGTTAGAGGCGGCTTGGTTGGTACGCGACGTCGCCGACATCGACGATGCTATCGGCGTTGCGGTCAGCGAAGCGGGAAAACGGCTGAACCAGAAGAACATGGACTACGTGGAAGTCGAAGTCGGCGCGACAGGGTGTCCCGCTTGCGGCGAACCGTTCGACTCGGCGTTCATCGCGGCCCACACCTCGCTCGTCGGCCTCGTCCTCGAAATGAAGGTGTTCAACGCCGAAGGCGAGGAACACGCCCAGCGAATCGCGAAGAGCGAAATCGGCGGCGCGCTCCGTGACGTCCCGCTGTCGATCGTCGAAACCATCGAATTCGCCGAGGACGAGAACATCGAGTTCGGCGACTCATAAGCGGTCCGAACGATTTATACCATAACCATTGGTAATTTCTACGCATGGAACTCCCGACACCCCAAGACCTTCGGGAACACCGAACTGATTTGGGACTCACACAGAGTGAACTCGCCAAGCGGGCAGGTGTCTCGCAACCACTCATCGCCCGCATCGAGGGTGACGACGTGGACCCGCGACTCTCGACGCTCCGGCGTATCGTCAACGCGTTGGAGGAATCGGAAGGCGACATCGTCCGTGCGGGCGACCTGCTTCACAAATCCGTCGTAAGCGTCGGCCCCTCCGACACGGTCAGCGAAGCGGTGCAGAAGATGCAGGATGCAGGGTACTCCCAACTGCCCGTCATCAAAGAGGGCGTTCCGGTCGGGTCGATAAGCCAGAGCAGTCTCGTCCACGTCAGCGAGGACGCCCGCGACGAGGCCGTCCGGGAGTTCATGGACGAGAGTTTCCCGACCGTCTCGAAGTCGGCGACGCTCAACGAAATCAGCAACCTCCTCGACCACTACAAAGCCGTGATGGTGACCGAAGAGGGCGAAACCATCGGAATCGTCACCGAAGCCGACATCGCCGCTCGACTGTCCTAAATCGGATTGGGGTGTCGCCCCGGTTGTAGTTCTCGTTTTCTCGACCTTGTCGAACGATACCGTTTCCCACCACAGACGTATGACCGGCGGGGGCGTACGGGGAATCATGTGGCCGTGGGAATCCGCGATTTTCGCCTACCTCTGTTATTCGGCATTCGTTCACGTTCGCTATCACGAACCGCCCGGTGGAACCGCAATCGTCGTCGCCGCCGTCGCGTCGGTCGTTCCCGACCTCATCGACAAGCCGTTGAGTTGGCAGTACGGTGTCTTCCAGAACGGGTACGCCATCGGCCATTCCCTGTTCACCGCCCTCATCGTCATCGCCGTTGCCCACGCCTTCACACGTCGAACGACCCGCCCGCGATTGGGACTCGCGTTCGGTATCGGCTTCCTCTCGCACAACGTCGGTGACGCGCTCGAACACGTGAACGAGGGCGTCTGGTATGGAATCGAGCACATGCTCTGGCCGGTAGTCGTGCTCCCGCCCGACCACGATTCGGGCTTCACCGGAACGGTGGGGCAACTCCTCGCGGAGTACCGTGCCCACCTCGTCCATCACGACTTCACATCGTATTTCGTCCTCGTCGGCGTGATTTCCGCGTGCACGCTCGTGCTCTGGGCGTACGACGGCTTTCCGGTACTGCGCGAACTGGTCGTAACGGTCCGCCGTGCGGTTCGATAAGGCGGTCGAAACGGGCGAATTCTCCCATCGAAACTATACTCCTGCAATCCGTCGCTTGACATACAAAAAAGCATGTCAACGATGAACACGAGCGATGTCGAATCCGTGGGTCCGACCGAGCGCGAAGGGGACGTGACACCGTTAGAGCTGTTTTTCGACCTGGTGTTCGTGTTCGCCGTTACGCAAATCACGGGTTTTCTGGTAACTCACCTGTCGTGGCCGGGCGTTATTCGTGGAATCGCGCTTCTCGCCGTTGTCTGGTGGGCGTGGGTCGGCTACTCGTGGCTGACGAACGCCATCCCCGCCGAGGAAATCCTCCCCGAGCGGTTGGTCATCCTGCTGGCGATGGCGGCCATGCTCGTCGTCGCGCTGACGATTCCGCACGCGTTCGGCACCGACGCGGTTTACTTCGCCGTCGCGTACTTCGTCGTTCGCGCCCTGCACGTCGTCCTCTACGGACTGACGACGCCACCGGAAACGCGGGCGGCGATACTCCGCCTCGCGCCGGGATTTTTGGGCGCGCCGATTCTGCTCATCGTCTCTGCGTTCGTCAGACCGACGCTGCAGGCCGCACTCTGGACTGCCGCAATCGTGGCCGATTACGGCATCGCACGGGTTCGGGGCGTCGAAGGGTTTCACGTGCAAGCGAGCCACTTCATCGAGCGCCACCGACTCATCATCATCATCGCGCTCGGCGAATCCATCGTCGCCGTCGGCGTCGGCATGACCGGGTTGACGATAACCCGGCGATTGCTTCTCGCCGTCCTCTTCGGATTCGTCCTCATCGCGACGCTGTGGTGGCTCTACTTCGATTACATCACGCTGGCCGCCGAACGGCACTTCGCCCGGGCGTCCGACCGCGAACGAACGATACTGGCCCGCGATTCCTACAGCTATATCCATCTCATGATGATGGGCGGCATCATCTTCATCGCACTCGGCATCGAGCAAACGTTGGCACACCTGAATCAACCGTTGACCACCATCCCCGCCGTCGCGCTCTGTGGGGGCGGAACGCTCTATCTCTGTGGGCACAACGCCTACCGATTCCGCGACCACGGCACCGTCAGCGTCGCGCGCGCCATCGTCGCAATCGTCGCGGTGCTGTTGATTCCGGTGACGCTGTTTATTCCGTCCCTCATCAGTCTCGGACTGCTCACCGCGCTGTTCGTCGTCCTCGCGGCCTACGAGACGGTGCGTTCGGAGGACCGCCGCAAACTCCGTTCTCACTGACGGGGGTCCGCGACAGTTTTTTCGCCGCTCTCGCCGACGTGTTCGCATGAGCATCGAAATCCGTCAGGCGAGGCGGGAGGACACCGACGGAATCCAACACGTCGCCGAGCAAGCGTGGCATTCGGCACACGCGCCGATCATCGGGACGGAGCGAACCGACGAGTTCCTCGAACGCTACTACGACGCCGCGACGTTCCGCTCGCTGGTCGAGGATTCGGGCTCCATCCTCGGCGTTGCGGTGGACGACGAAAAACCCGAAGTCGTCGGATTCGTCGGTGCGAGTCCCGCCGATGGAGATTCGGCGACGTTCGATTTGGGGCGTATCTACGTCCTTCCCGGTCGATGGCGCGAGGGAATCGGCGACCGACTGCTTTCGCATGTCGAACGGACGATTGGGGAGCGCGGCGGCGAGCGAATCGAACTCGGCGTCATGGCCGAAAACGAGCGCGCCATCGAGTTCTACGAGTCGGCGGGCTACCGCCGCGACGAGAAGTTCTACGACGAGCGCATCGACACGTCGGGGTACATGTACGTGAAGGAGTTGTCGTGAGGAACAGACAGGGTCATCGTGTAATCGGGATTAGCACATCGAGATTGGCGATGGGTACGCTCTGTCTTTCTCCACGACGACCCGGAAATCGCCGTAGCATTTGTTCGTTTTCGCCGCCGTGCAGTGTCGGGAATCAGCGACCGACTTTCGTTCGGCCGTTGTCGTCGTTTTGGCCACCGTTGTCGTCTCCGTCCCGTCCGCTGTTTTCGTCTCGACTCCGTTCGTCGTTTGCCTATTCGTCCCGTTCGACTCGACGAGTTCGCTACAGATACGAAACGATTCGATGCCGTCCGGATTGGAATCTTCGAGATTGTACACGATTTCTGCTTCACCCGCCTCGAACGTTTTCGTCGCCTCGAAAACGGATTTCTCGGTCGATTTACGGACGACCAAGACGCGGACCGTCTGCTTCTCCTCAGAGTGACTTTGCACTTCGATGGAGTGGTCCGGGTCGGGTTTCTTCGTCCCGGGGAACAAGGGAGCGGCGGTGCTGGTCGTGGTGTCGGCCGTCGAATCCGTCGATTTGTTGGTTGAAGCTCCGTTGCCGCTGGAGTCGGAAACACACCCGGCGAGGGCGAGGCTTGCGCCGACGGACGCGAGGAGGGCACGGCGAGTCGGGGTGGGCATACTCCCACCAAGATTGTTTGATATAATATGTTTTCTGGATGGGCAGTGTTTCTCGATTCTCAGCAAATCGAGTACGTCGGCGTCACCGACCCGTCCTTTTGGATTCTCACGACGGTGCTTCCGTGACATTCGTCCGTTTCGACGGTCACGCACTCTCTCGATGAGGTGTTACTTGATGCAGCGTCGAGCGCTTCACAGCAGATTCGAAACGACTCGACGCCGTCGGGATGTGCTTGGCGCAAATTGTACAGCGTGACGTCTTCTTCCGGAGAAACCGTTCGTTGTGCGTCGAAAACGGTTTCGCCGGTCGATTGCCGAACGACCCACACGCGCACTCGCCGCGATTCATCGCTTTCGTTTTCGAGCGAGACGGAAAGGTCGGGGTCGCTTGCCTTGCTATCGGAAACGCACCCGGCGAGAGCGAGGCTTGCACCGACGGACGCGAGGAGGGAACGGCGAGTCGGGGTCGGCATACCTCTCCCGAATTTGTCCGATAGAATAAGTTTTCTGCTTGGGGGATGGTTCCGAGAGTGTTCGATTTACGCCAGACGTAGACCGCGAACCTCGACGCTTTCGCCCTCGTCGACGGTGCCGATGATTTCCCCGTCCGTCTCCGCGACCAGCGATTCGGCGTCGGCCTCGGGCAGCGCGACGACGAACCCGGTGCCCATGTTGAACGTGCGGTGCATCTCCTCGTCGGAGACGTTGCCCTCCGATTGCACGAAGTCGAAAATCGGCTGGACCGGGAAGGGGTCGGTCACGTCGTACCCGTGCTCGCCCATCCGCAGGAGGTTCGTCCACCCGCCGCCGGTGATGTGCGCGGCGGCGTGCACGTCTCGCTCGCGGAGCGCGGGAAGCAGGTAGGTGTACAGTCGCGTCGGGGTGAGTAGCTGTTCGCCGACGGTGCCCTCGCCGTTCGGGAACGCGTCGTCGTACTCGTGGTTCTTCGTCGCGGCTTTGCGCGCCAAGGTCAGGCCGTTCGAGTGGATGCCATCGGATTCGAAGCCGACGAGGACGTCGCCCACTTCGGCCTCGCCGGGGAAGATGGCGTCCTTCGGCGCGAGTCCCGCACAGGCACCCGCCAAATCGAGCCCGGAGATGACCTCGGGCATGACCGCGGTTTCGCCGCCGACGAGGGCGACGCCCGCCTCTTCAGCACCCGCCGCGAGTCCTTGCCCGACCTGTTCGGAGAACTCCTCGGTGGGTTCGTCCACGGCGAGGTAGTCCACGAAGGCGACGGGTTCGACGCCGCTCGCCACGAGGTCGTTGGCGTTCATCGCGATGCAGTCGATGCCGACCGTGGAGTAGTCGCCGAGCGCTTCCGCGACGAGCAGTTTCGTCCCGACGCCGTCGGTCGCCAGCGCGAGATACTGGTCACCGATGTCGAGCAAACCAGCGTAGTCGGTCGTGTTGTCGATGTCCGAAACCGCGCCGACGAGGGCCGCCGTCGCCGCTTCGCTCGCGTCGATGTCTACCCCCGCATCAGAATAGGTGAGTTCCTCGTCCTCGCTCATGGTGGAACGCGTGTCCCGGGTGAGTAAAGGTTTGCTGTTCGCGGGTTCGGGGGAGGAGGATGTAGTGCGGTGCGAGTGCAGCGGCGGTTCGGGTGCGGTATTCATGTGGCTCAGTATTTGGAATCGCGGACTCCGCTCGACGCGAATCCAGTTGGAACTCGTTTGCGACAATGTTACGCTCACATGACCGGACAGGGGATTTCTTGGCCGTCGTCGCAGTCGCTGTATTGCTCGGCATAATCAGAATCAAAACCGTTTCGTCATCGTGAACGGCGTCACATCACGAACAGACCGAACAGCGCCAGCAACACACTCGGAATCAACACGGCGATGAAGACGGTCGTACTCCACTGCTTCACCTGATTTCCGTCCAGCGGTCCCCACGGGAGCATGTTGAATCCGGCGAGGAGGAAGTTGATTTGTGCGCCGCGGTAGCCGATTTCCGCCACGATATCCGGACCGACGAAGATGAGCGGGAAGAACAGAACTCCGAGAACAACGTTCGTCATCGGTCCCGCCAGCGCGATGAGGCCGTTCTCGCGCTTCGTAATCATCCCTTGATGGTACACCGCTCCGGGCGCGGCGAACAGGAACCCGGCGAGCGCGCCGACGATGGCGAACGCCAACATCCGGTAGTCGGCGCGGAATTCGGCGAGTTGGCCGAACCGAATCGCCACCACTTTGTGTGCCAGTTCGTGGAGCAGGAAGCCGACGCCCGCCGTGAGAAGCGAGACGCCGAACGCCCGCACGAACAGCGACGACGAGAACGAAATGCCGGGACGCAGGAGCGACTGCCCGAATCCCGGTTGGAGGAAGAGCGTGAAGGCGAGGCCGAGCGCACCCCACGCGACCAGCAAGTCGCGAATCTCGACCGTGCTGAACCGAACGCCCGTGGTCGTGCTGTTCGTTCGTTGGCTCACGTCAGCACACCCCAGATGAGGTCGGCGCTGTTGTGTGCGCCCTCGACCATCAGCCGCGTGATTTCGGCGACGCCGCCGACCTGTGGCCCGAGGAAGGGCAGGACGACGAACGGGAACAGGAACGTCGCTACCATGCTCCCGATGTTCGTCATGGCGACGATGGCGATGAGACGGAAGAGCGGCACGTCGAGCATCTTGCTCATGATGTCGGCGAGGGGCAACTCCTCGTCGCTCATGATTTCGTTGAGTTTGGCGATGTCGGTGATGTTCACCTGCGTGTATTTCAGTTCCATGTAGCCCGAGAACCAACCGGGCGCGAGGAGCGGGTTGATGCTCGTCAGCCACGCGATAGCGCCGCCGACGAGGGCGCTGATCCAGTGTGCCCCGGCGAGTTTCGCCAGTCCGAAGGCGAAGATGCCGTTGAACAGGAACCACGCCGCGAACACCTCGATGAGGAACGTGTGTCGCACGCCGGCCATCGCCAGCAGGACGAAGAAGGCGAAGAACGCGACGGTGATGAAGTAGCCGAGCAGTTTGAAAAGCGAGAACCGTTTGCCCTTCTCGGTACCGACCAGCGATTCCATCGGGGGTAAGGTACTTGGGTTGTCCAGATACCCCTGGATTCCGGCGCGGTGGCCCGCGCCGACCACGGCGATGACGTCGTGGCCTGCCTCCCGAAGCGCGACGAGTTTGTGCGCGATGAAGGCGTCGCGCTCGTCGATGAGCGCTTCCGCGCCGCCGGGTGAGAACCGACGGAACTCCTCCATCATCGCCGTAATCACGTCGCCGTCGGTCAGGTCCTCGATGTCGAACTCCTCGTCCAGTTCCTCCTCCTCGATGGTCCCGCTTCCGAGGGCGAACCCGCCGAGCACGCCGAGGACCATGCCGATACCGACGCCGATGACGAGCGAGGTCAGGATTCGGAGCACGACTGCGCCGATTCCGGCCAACACGCTCGTGCCGACGATGCTTATCGCGCCGATTCCCGCCGCGGCACCGACGACGATTCCGAGGACCAGTCCGCCGCCGAGCGCGAGGTCGATGCGTCGCGTCAGGGCCATCGAAAGCGCGAGACTCCCGAGCACCAGTCCGGCGAACGCGCCGCCCGCGAGGCCACCGATGAGTTGGAACGCGCCGGTTCCTGCGCCGAACGTCAGTGGCCCGTTCAGTCCGAGAAGCGGCGAGAGGAAGATGCCGAATATCATGGCGAAGAAGACGCCGAAGACGGCACCGCCGACGAGTCCGATGGTGAGCGGGTCGGTCACGCCGAGGGCGAGACTGCCCACCATCCGCAGTTTCTCGCGGAGGCTCATCCGCGCCCAGAAGCGCTGAATCGTCATCTGAATGTCGCGGTCCACGAGCGCGACGCCGCTTCCGTTTCGCTCGGCGACGTCGATTGCGGCTTTCATGTCCGCGCCGGGTTGGATATCGAACTCCTCACCCATCCGCGCCTGCACGTAGGACAGCATCCAGTATGCTAAAAACTGAAAGACGGTGTTTCCGTGGAGTAAATCCGACGGGTCGAGGTCTTCGGCAACCTCGCCCTGCATCTGCCGGTATCGTCCTTCGTCGAGTTCGACGGCGACGATTTCCGGTTGGTCCTCCTCGATGGCTTCTTCGACTCGCTCGACGCTCTTTTCCGAGACGTGGGCCGTTCCGACTACTCGTACGTTTCCCTCGCCGCCTCCGGATGACGGCGGGCGCTGGTCGGTCATCACTGTGCGTACTCTCCCTCCATTTTTACCAGTATCGATGACGGGACAATTTTTCTCCTCAGCTCTTCCGGAATCGAATTAATCGACTTGGTGGACGAGGACGCGGCCGTGGCTCTTGACGACGATTTCGTAGTCCTCGTAGAGAAACGAGATTTCGCCGGTTACGGGCCGAAGCTGACCGTCGCCGCGGGGGCCGAAAATAGATTCGAGGGCGTCCACATCGACGACGTGGTGGAGGGGGGATAGTTCTTCAGGGGACCGACCGCTCGCCGACGACATCGTCTCGACGATGGTCTGAACGAGCGTCATTTCGCCACCCCACGAGTACTGTGCCGATGCGACCGGTTCGGATGTTCCTTGCAACACGGATTGGCTCACTCATCGATGTAATATGCCGACTCGCATGCGATTATGCGTTCAATAGTTGAGTTTTTAAATAGGGGGTAGATATTCTGAATTATTGTCGAACGTCCCGTTCGACCACGTTCAACAGTCCCTCGTATTCGTCGGGAAACTCCTCGAATTCGACCGACTCCCGCATCGAATTCCAGTCAACGATTCCAACGTCATCTAGTAGCGGGAGATGAACGTGAACGAGTGCGATGCGTGTCCGCTCGACATCGTCGTCGAGACGTTCGGCGAGGTCCGTCACGGAGAGTGGTTCGTCTTCATGTCGCAGGAGAACGACCGTTTCGCGTCGAATCGGCTCCGAGAACACTTTGAAGAGCGTATCTAAGGAAGATGGCGTCGTTTCGTCCAATCGAACACCGTCGTTTTTCCTCGGTAGGGCATCGATTGTCATACCAGAGGACAACAACCGAGGGACATTGAGTGAGAGGGCTAAACGATTAGTCTCTGTTCTCGCGGTCGAAGATGCCGGCAAGCACCTTTCGCTCCGCGAGTCGCAGGTGTTTGTGCAGGGTGGGCGGCGCGATGTCGAGCGATTCCGCGAGTTCTTCCCCGGTGCTCCCGCGCGGCCAGTCGTAGTATCCGGCCCGGTACGCCGTCGTGAGAACGGTCCGTTGGCGCTCGGTGAGTCTGTCTTCGAGCGTGTCCCGAAACCGCGCGCGCGTTTCCGTCGGCTGTTCGACCGTCTGTCGTGAGATGAGTTCGGAATCCTCGAACACGCCGGTCATGGCTTTGACGACTTCTCGGACGTTACCCGTCTCCGGCATATCGACGGTGACGCGTGCGATACCGTCCTCCGCAGTCGCCGACCGGATGATTCCGCCGTGGTTCGTGAGCGTGGAAAACGCCATCGGTTCGTCGTAGCGGATTTCCAGGAGACATTCGTCCTCCCGTTCGCTGATGGCGCGGAGATGCGTGACGCCGAACTCCCGGCAGAAATCGAGGACGCGCTCGGGGGAAGCCCCTTTCGTCGAGGCGTACAGCACCATGGACCCGTCGGGGTGCAGTATCGCGTCCTCGAACCGAGCGACACAATCGAGTTCCTCGGAGAGAACGGTAAACAGGTAGTCGTCGTCGGAGAACTGGAACGTCAGTTCGATGGTTCGGTCAGCGACGAGCGCCTGCTTGGTTTTGACCGCCGAGAGCGCGTAGCCGACCATCTCGCCGAGTTCCTCCAACACGTCACGCTCCGGCCCTTCGAACGCGAGCGGACGGGCGGAGTACACCCCGAGGACGCCGTAGACGGTGTCGCTGTGCACCAACGGAACGAACGCCATCGACCAGCGACCGGCGTCCGAAACGGGACCTTCCCAGTCGTGGACCTCGGTCGTCGTGTCCCGTACCACCTGCACGGACCGTGTTCTGGTCGCTTCGACGGCCACGCTGTCGGAATCGACGAAGTTCGTCTCCCGCAGTCCCTCGGCGTACCGCTCTTCGATACCGGCCCACACTTCGGGAGCCAGGGTTTCCAGTTCCGGATCGAAGCGAGCGACGAGCGCGAACTGATACGGTTTCGCGGCCGCGATACGATCACAGACGGCCTGTTCGATTCCTCCGGCGGTGTCCGCGCGGACGACCGCTCGGTCGATACTCCGCACGACGGCGTTGATGTGACGCAGTTGCTCCAGTTCGTCGCGCTGTGCCTTCAGCGCCGCGTCCCGCCGCTTTTCCCACGACGTATCCCGTGCGACGCCGACGGTACCGACGAACTCCCCGTCGGTCACCACCACCGAAAAGCGGAGTTCGCACGGGATTTTCTCCCCGTTCGCCCCTCGAATCAGCAACTCCGTCGTTCGAACGCCGTCCGGTTCGCTCGACAGCAGGTCCGTGATTTCGTCTTCGAGGCGTCGTACATCGGCGTCGTCCACGAGGAGCGAGACGTGCTCGCCGAGCAACTGCTCGCGGTCGTATCCGGTTACGTTCACGACAGCGTCGTTGACCGACGCAAAGCGACCGTCCGGGCCGAGTTGATAGATACCGTCGCCGATAGCCGAAACGACTTTATCGGTCGCCAGTAGTTCCGATTCCCGCTTTGACCGCTCCCGACTCATTGGAGAACTAGCGGTCGGCGACGTTCATAACTCTGGCGCGGAAAACGGCGATACGGCGAACCGCTCGTCTACAGTTCACCTAAATACGTCGCCCGAGAAGGAGCGCGTATGGCAGACACGGCGACCTTGATGGATTCGTACACCGAGATGACCGAACTGCTCCTGCCGAACGACACGAACAACCTCGACCGGGCGCTCGGGGGTGCGGTGCTCCACTGGATGGACATCTGCGGGGCGATTTCGGCGATGCGATTCTGTGGAAACCAGTGTGTCACGGCGTCGATGGACCACGTGGATTTCATCTCGCCCATCGACCGCGGAGAAGTCGCCGTCGTGGAGGCGTTCGTCTTCGACACGGGCCGGACGAGTATCGACGTGAAGGTGGACGTTCGAGCCGAGGACCCGAGAAAGGGCATCGAACGGCAGACGACGACGTCGTTTTTCACCTTCGTCGCGCTGGACGAAGACGGCAAGCCGACACCCGTTCCCGACCTCGAATGCCCCGACGAAAACCAGCAGGCCCTTCGGAACGCCGCCCGCGAAGGACGTATCGAACAGCTCCAAGAAGTCGTCGACCGAATCGACTGAATTTCCCGTTCTTCTCCCGTTCACCAAACGTCGATAGTTTACGTGCTGGTGTTCGTGGAACCGGTTTCACCGGCCATCGTCGTAGTCATCCCTTCCGACGTGCTGGTTACCGTCATCGGGGGTGCCGAAGTACTCGTCGCCGTGCTCTCGGACGAACCAGTCGAGGTCGCCACGTTCTCACTCGTGCTGGTTCGTGTCGCCATCGTCCCGTTCATCGTCGGCGTAGTGCTCGTCGCGTTCGCAGATGTCGTCGTCGACGCAGTCGAGGTGTTCATCGAGGTCGTGGTATTCGCCGAAGTCGTCGTTTGATTCGCCGGTGGGACGGTCGTCGTGTTCGCCGAAGTCGCTGTCGCCGCGTTCGTAGACGTGGTTTGCTGCGTCGTCATCGTATTCGCCGAGGTCGTTTGCGGCGTCATCGTTTGCGGCATCGTCGTTTGCGTTGTCGTTACAGTTGCCGTTGGCGTGCTGGTTGCAGTCGTCCTCGGTGCCGCAGTCGTCGTTGCCGCGGTCGTCGCGTTCCCCGCTGGGGTGAAGTCGGTAACGAGGATTAGGTCGAACGGTCTGTCGGGTGTCCCCTGCGGGACGAGGCCGTGGTCGACGTACCCCGTCGCGAACGCCGAGTAAACCGTGTTCTCGTTCAGCGAGACGTCGAACGTCTTGAGCACCGTTCCGGTGTCGTTTGCGCTCGCGCGGCGAACTTCGAGCGTGTAGTTGCCTGCCGGGACCTCCTTGTACGCCGTCGCGTTGCGGAACGACACGTTGTCGAACAGCGTGGTGTTGGTTCCCTTGACCGTCACGTCCACCGGTCCTGCTCCGAGTGCTTCGTGAAGGAGACGGACCGAAGCGTTACCCTGTCCGGGTGCGGTAAAGGTATCCTCATAGACGACCGGTTCGAAGGCGTTATCTCCACTTCCGGAGACCAGTCCGGTCGCCGCGACGGTGTAGTTCCTGCTCTCGTTGAACGTCACGTTGGCCGAGGAAACGACCGTGCCCAGGTCACCCGCGGCGGTAATCGTGACGTTGTGTTCGCCCGCTGGCAAGCTAGTGTAGTTCGTCACGTTCCCGTACGACAGGTTCGAGACGGCAGTCGCGTTGTCCACGAGGATATCGACCGGCGGCGCGTCCGGCGACATGTGCGCGACGCGAACCCGTGCAGTGCCCGTCGCGTTCGTCGTGGTGGTTCGGTTCGCGGGAGCTGTTGTTCGATTCGCTGTTGTCTTATTCGTCGTCGTTTGATTCCCCATCGTGCCGCCGCTGGTCATCGTCCCCATACCAGCGATTCCGGCACTGACGGCGAGTAACACGGCGACCAATCCGACCCCGAGTGTGCGTGTCGTATCCCTCATTCCGCGCTGTTCGTCGGCCAGAACGTGGATAAATCGAACAGACCGTCCACGCACGTAACGACGGTTTCACTGCCGGTAACTCCGGTTTCGGTCGATTCAACGCGGTCGAAATCCGCACCTGACTCGCCGACGCCGAAGGAACGCTTATCCGGCGGCCGGTTCTATCCGCGTCCATGGGACTCGACGTACCTGCCCCGGACCCGCCGACGCTCCGCCCGGAGGCAGACATTCAGGAGTACGAAGACGTGTCGGTCGCGGGCGAGCGCGACTACCACCGCGACGAACTGGAGGAGTTTCTCCACGACGGCGCGTGGGAGGAGTCGTTCAACCAGTGGGCCGAACACACCGAACTGGAGGAACGCGAGTTCGAGACCGCGCTGGATTTGAACCTCTTTTCGGAGTTCGATTTCTTCTGGGACGATTTCGCCGACCGCGTCGGCTACCACGCGCCGGGCATCCCGGAGGACTGGAAGGTGAGGGAAATCCACCCGGATATCGACTCGTGGAACGCCGCCTCGTCCATCAACGCATCGTTAACCGAACTCGGACAGGTCGTCTGTGACGTGCTCGAAGAAAACTACGTGGACTGGGAAGCGGAGTTCGAAGCGCCCGACGACTTACCCGACTTCTAATCCCTGAAAATCACGCCGTCGATGTCGCCCGCGAGGACGATATCATCCGACTCGTTTTCACACGAAAAGGAGACGACCATCTCGTGGCGCTCCGACCCCGTGACGACCTCCTCGACCGTCGTCTCGCAGGTTATCTCCTCGCCGACGTACACCGGTCGTCGAAACTGAAACGTCATCGTCCGCGCGATGAAATCCATGTCGCCGCCGATTTTCGTCGGCAATGTCGCCGTCAACAGGCCGTGAACCATCGGTGTTTTCCCTTCGACGTGGTGTGTCCCCCGGTCGCCCGATACGTCGGCGAACGCGGCAACGTCCTCGGTCGTAAACGTTCGCGAGAAGGTTCTCGTCTCGCCCTCCGTCGGCGTCGTTGTCATGCGTCGATGTTCACACGAATCCACCTAACGTTTTCCGGGGGGAAGATGTGGCCGGACGGTGGTCGCTACGGACCCGGACGTGTTCGTTTTATGGTATCGCGGTCACACGGTCAGGACATGGTGTCGCCGCTCGATGGGTGGCCGATGCAACTCGTGATGTTGCTCGGCCTGTTGGTTTCCATGCTCGTCATCTGGGGATTGGACCGTCCGCGTGGGCGGTGGAGGAGAACGCTCCGGAAGCGATTTCTCCTCGGAATTCCGTGGGGGACGGTCGTCTGCGTTTCGGGGGTCGTTGCGGTGTATCTGTTCGTGCAGGACGGTTGGAATCACTGGTACAACCCCGTGACTGTGGCGTTCGCGTCGTGGTCGTATCTCTATCCGCTCGGCATGTTGACGGGACCGTTCTCGCACGTCGGTCCGAACCACCTGCTCGGAAACATGACGAGCACGCTCGCCGTCGCGCCGCTGGCCGAGTACTACTTCGGACACTACCCGCCCAACGACGGGGAAACCTCCTTTTCCTCGTGGCGGACGAACCCGTGGTTTCGAGCGTTCGTCCTGTTTCCGCTCGGCGTGGTCGTCATCGCGCTCTTCACGAGCATCTTCTCGTGGGGGCCAGTCATCGGCTTTTCCGGCGTCTTCTTCGCGTTCGTCGGGTTCGCGCTGGTTCGATACCCGCTCGGGACGGTCATCGCGCTCTCGATTCAAAGCGTGATTTCGACGTTGTACTCGGCGTTCCGTGACCCACAGACGGTTGGCCACGCGACGACCAGTTTCTCCCGACCGTGGTGGTACGGAATCGCCATACAGGGCCACACGATGGGATTTTTCCTCGGCGCGGTCGCCGGCGTCTACCTCCTCAGGTCGCGCGGCGTTCGACCGAGCGCGCTTCGGGTGTGGGCGGGCGGGTTCATCGTCCTCGTCTCGTCGTCGCTGTGGGCGCTGTGGTGGTATCGCGGGATGGAGACGTTCGTCCTCTTCCGCGCGCTGGGCGTCCTGTTCGTCCTCACGATGGCGACGCTGGTGGCCGTCGCGGTTCGAACCACCGACCGACGGTCGTTCTCACCGACCGCGCGCCAAGTCGGGACCGTCCTGCTGTTGATTCCCATCGTCGTCATGGCCGGTGTCGCGGTCCCACTGAACCTCACGACCGTCCATCGGAACAGGGCGAACGCCCTCGATACCGGCGTGACGGTTCAGGGTTACACCGTGACGTACGCGGAGGACGTGCCGAACCGAAAGGTGTCCGCCATCGACGTGTCGGTCGGCGGTGAGACCACACAGGTGAACACCAGTGGCATCATCGTCATCAACCCGAACCGGGAGATATGGTCGCGAGAGGTGTCGAAGGGGGAACTCGCGTTTGCGGGCGGAGCGACGGTCAGAGTCGGCGGCGTCGGGTGGGCAAAAGCGGTCCACGTGAGTCGGACTGGCTGGACCGTCACAGGCGGCGGCGCGGCGTATCAGGTGTGGATTAAACCGCCGGACGGCCGGTGGAAACACGTCTTTTCGTCCGACCCGGCGACGGCGAATCCCGTTCTCGCCGGGAACAACGTCTCCGTCGTCCCACGGAAGGGTCGGTTCGCCCTGCGACTGTCGCGGAACAACTCCACCGTTGGTCTCGCACCGATGCCGAAGAAAAATTCAACGGTCGGAATCGACGGCATCACGTTCAGCCGCAAGAAAAAACGCATCATCGCGTCCGTCAACGATACGAAAGTCGAAATAGCGAAGAAGGAACAGTACGGCGGCTAACGCCACTCGATTCTGAAGACTTCGGCGTCGAGGACCGTCCGCTCCTGACGCTGGAACTCGAACTGCTTCGAGAGCGGTAGTTCCGCGCGGAATGCGTGTGTCACCTCGGCGTCGGCGTCGTCGGCAAACGACTCGACGAACGCCATGCTCCCCTCGTTGTGAATCGAGTAGGATACGTCCGCGAGGCGTGCGGTCGTTTCGAGGAACGCCCTGTCGGCGTGTTCGTTGCCTTGTTGTGCTCCGAAGGGAGGGTTCATCAGGACGGTAACGGAATCCTCCGAGTCGCCGAAACACAACGGCGCACGAGTCGCGTCGCCCAGCATCCAGTCGATGGAAATGGACGGTTCGACCCGGCGTTCGTTCTCCCCCGCTTGTGCCAACGCGGCCGAGTCACGGTCGAGTCCAAGGACGCACACCGGCGAGCGTGTCGCGGCCCCGATGGCGAGCATGCCCGTCCCGGTTCCGAGGTCGAGGACGGTTTTTCCCGCGATATCGTGATGAACGTCGGCGAGGTGGACGAGATGGGCGGCGAGGTCGGCGGGTGTCGAATACTGCTCCAGCTCGACGCGTGGCTGGTCGAACGAAGAGACGGCAGAGAGGCGTCGTTCCAGCGCGCGTTTTCCCATGGTCGGGCGAACGCGGCGGGGCGACGTAAGAAGCAGGTTTTAGATCGGATGAAATCAGGCGTTCAGCGTCAGTGGGCCGTCCAGTTCGAGCGTGACGCCTTCGCGGCGGGCACGCTCCTTCAGCGCGGCGAGGGACGGACGGACTTTCGACTCGTCTTCGACGGCATCGAATTCGACGGTGACGGTTCCGGCACCGAGGAACGCGGCGGTTCGGACGTACTCCCGAATCCGGTCGGCTTCGTCCTGTGTGGCGAACGAGCAGTCCACGTCGAAGCAAGCTTGGACCGTCACGCTGGCCGGGACGAAGTCGTTCGAGGCGAGTTCGGTCTGTAGGTCGCGCAGGTCGTCGCGTGAGGACGGCAGTGCGGCCGCGTCGAGCGTCACTGGGGTCTTGTCGGTGGGTCGGCAACCTTCGATAGCGGTTTCGATCGTCGATGGACGAGTTGCGCTCATGGCTATCACACAATACCTACTGGGAATACAAAAAGGTTTGTGTATGTCCAGTAGTAATCAGCGTTGGCTGGTTTCGCTCTCCGACCGCTGTGAATCTCTAAAAGATAATTAAAGTTCCAATAGGATTAAATTCCCTTATTTGGTACGGATTCTCATGACGCGCGATACCGGCGAAAACGCCGAACCGACCGGGATGAACCGTCGAACCATGCTGAAAGGGACGGCCACTGCGGCGGTCGGACTGGTCGGCCTCACCGGAACCGCCGCCGGGTTCCAAGGCGACGACGGGAACATCACCGGGTCAGCGGATTTCCCCCGCGCGACGACGCGCGGGCATTTCGATATCAACTGGCTCTACGAGGAAGAGTTGACCGACGGCCACACGAAGTGGGATTACGGCACTGTCGGAGATATTCCGGGCTACGGAAGCGCCAATCCCGAGGAAGTCGTTATCTCGGTTCACGGTTGGTTGGTCGGGAAGGACGACGCGCCCGACCACTTCGCGACGGTCGAAGCGGCCCTGCGTGACAACGGCTACAGCCATCCCGTCATCGGGTTCAGCTACGATTCGGACACGCGCATCGACCAGTGGTGGCCCGCGACGGACATCGCGGAGCGAAACGGCGCGAAACTCGCCAACTTCATCGCCGACTACCGCGCCCGAACCGGCGCTCGCGTCCGAATCATCGGTCACTCGCTCGGCGGGCGAGTCGTTCCGGAGACCATCAAATCCCTCCACGACCTCGGCTACAACGATTACGTCGAATCCGTCACCTTGCTCGGCGGTGCCTCCGACGACGAATCGGTCGCCGTCGATGGCGAGTACGGTCCCGCAATCGGGACCGTCGTCGGCCAGTTCGACAACTTCTGGAAATCCGACGACCAAGTGCTCACGTGGGCCTACGGAACCGCCGAGTTCGACTCCGCCGTCGGCGAATCCGGTTGTGAGGGGACGCCGCCGGCGAACTACGAGGACCATCAGGTCGATTACGTTCCCGACCACTTCTCGTACTACGAACCCGGCGATGGCTGTATGCTCGAGGTTGTTGGTGAGTTTTCGTGAGTGCAACGAGCGAAAGCATGGAAGACACTTCGCGTCTTCCCGAGTTTTCGTGAGCGACGAAGGAGCGAACGAGAACCAGTCGGAACTCGTTCCGATGCAGTTCCGACGAACGAGCAAACACAAACACGGAAGCCGAATTTACGCGTCGATTCTATCTGTCGTCTCGCCGCGCGGACGGCCGTATCGCGCGGCGAGTTCGTCCAGTTCGGCAGTGTAGCGGGCGTCGAGGCGTTCGATTTCCCGGCGGCCGTCGTCGGTGAGAATCCAGTCGGTGACGCGGGCGTCGTCCGAGGTTTTGGAATAAGCGGTTGGGTCGGACGGGTCACCGTTTGAAGTTCCCAAGTCGAACCGGTCATCGCGGAGTTCCGACTCGGAGAGTTCCTCGACGCGCCGAACGAGACCTTTTTCGCGGAGTTGCATGAACGTCCGCCGGACGGTCGATTGCCGAACGGTGCCGCTTTCTGCCGTTTTCGGCCCGATGTTGGCGTATCCGCCGCGTTTGATGACCGCCGCGATGTCGTCCAATACCCCGCCGACGGTCGTCGGCGTGGAGCGTTCGGAGTCGTCACCGACCATGTGATGCAGGATGGTCCGTTCGACGTGACCGCTGGTCAACACCTCGGCCTCCGTCTGTTCTCCGGTTTCGGTAGGTTCCGTGCTTTCTACCATACCAAATGATACGCAATTGCGTTGCATTAATACTTTAGGAAGGAACGCTTTGTCCGCCGTCGGCACTGGATGAGATGTGGAAGAGCGTTCGGTCTACGAATCGGTGCGTCGTGTGTCCTCGGCGCGAAGGGAGCACCTCAAGCCTGGTACTCGGTTGCAGTAAGAAGGGTGAGAAAGGGAGAGAAGACCGCTACAAAAATTTTCCTACCACGTGCCGTGGAAGGTGTCGAATTCGAGGGAGTCAAGCGGCTCGTTGCCGACGGCGATTTCGTACTCGCCGGGCGTGAGCATGGGCTTGTGGAATCGCGGACCGTCGTCGGTGGTGATGCGCGGGCATCCGGTGTTGACGAAGGCGTCCATGTCGAAGTTTCTCAACCTATCCGGCGTCACCTCGTCCATAGTGATGAGGTAGGCGTTGTCGTTCCCGTCGATGATGTCCTGTGCGATGTCCCAGCGACCTTGCCCGATTTTGGTGCAGAAGATGACGCCCCACTTCTCGGCGTCCATCGCGCGGTGGACCGCGCCGTAGCGCTGTTTCAGGAACTTTTCCGTGTCCGCCACGGTGACGACGTTGTTCACGGGGTCGGCGATGACGACGTTTTTGTCGGGGTGTTCCATCGCCAGTCCGAGCGGGTGGAACTTCCCGCCGCCGACGTAGAGTACTTGGTCGGCGTCGATGTCCGCGGAGGCGTAGTTGCATCCAAGGACCTGCCCTTCGTGAGTCAGTCGGTCGTCGCCACGGCGGGTGTGCACGTCGAAGCCGCGCTCTTCGAGCCAGTCGCGCATCCGCTCGAAGTGGTTCATGTGCTGGGCGGTCGTGACGAGGCCGATGTCGCCGACTTCGAGTTCTTCCAGCGACTCCTCCATGATGGGGAAGACATCGACGTTCGAGAACAGGGGGACGTAGATGACCTTGTCCGTGTTCTTCATCGGCGAGTGGCCGAAGTGGACGAACACGTCGGTTCGCTTCATCAGGTAGGTGTCCAAATCGCAGGCACCGTAGCACGGTTGACCCGATAGGAGAATCGTCACGTCGTCGGGAAGCAGTTCGCGCAGGTCGTCGGCCACCCGCGGGCCGCGGCGTTTGAGTCCCTCGGGGAACTGGAGTCCCACCTTTTCCGCGTCGCGTTCCTCGACCGCTTCGATGATGCGGTCGAGTTCGTAATCCCACTCCCGGTCGTGTCTGAGAGCCATCCCGGTGTTTCGGAGGTCTCCCTCGCTGTACTCGCTCTGTTCGCTCATTACACCCCCTTTGCGGCCGAGAACTTTTAACCCCGGCGTTCCCGGTTTTCGCCTCCGAATCCCTCAGTTCAGCCGCCAGAGTTCGTAGTTCAAGAGGGTGGCGAAGCCGACCCAGCACAGGTAGGGAACGAGCAGGACGGCGGCCCGTCGGTCGATGCGAGCGAACGCGACCATCGTGATGACGATGGCGACGAACAGGGTGAGGATGACGGCAAGTCCACCTGCTGGCCAATGGGCACCGAAGAAGACGAGCGTCCAACTCGCGTTCAAGACGAGTTGGACGGCGAAAATCACGAGTGCGAATCGGTTCCCGCCGCGTCGCCAGACGAGATAGAGCGCGATTCCCATCAGCAGGTAGAGCGTCGTCCACACGGGACCGAACACCCAACTCGGCGGCGTGAAGCCGGGCTTTTGAAGCGTCGTGTACCACGTCGCCACGTCGTTCGCGGTCAGAAAGGATGGGACGATTCCCGCCAGTTCACAGACGGCGATGCTAACGAAAAGGGCGGGCAGGTCGCGCCACGAGAACGACGAACGCTGGACTGTCTCCATGGGTTCGCTACAACGCGAAAAACTGTGTTTCTTTTGCCGAACTACGTCGGTTCGGCTCGTCGAACTAGTCGAGTTCGTCCAACTGCACCGTTTCGTCGAGGATGAGGGTCGGCCCTCGTTCCATGTCGATGAACTCGGCGGCGTCGGCCATGACTTCCTCGCCCTTCTCGGAGTCGAAGGCGGCCTTCATGTCGGCGGTCGAATCGAAGTACAGTTCGAGGACGCCGTCGTAGCCCGCCTTTTCGGGGTCCTTCGAGACGGAGGTGACGTACTTCTTGAGGCCGGGGAGTTCCTTGGCGAGGTCGGAGTGTTCGGTCAGCCAGTACTCCTCGAACTCCTCGTGGCTCATGCCGTCCTTGCGAACCAGCAAATCGACCATCTTTATCATGGAGTTCAAGGTCGTTTCCCCGGCGACTTCCCTGTATCGACTGCCGGTCGAAAATCGGAATTCGAAAAATTCGGCGTTGTTGAAATGATATTGCGGTGATGGATTTCAGTGGCCCTGTTGAATAGAAGGTGCGTATTCAGCACGAATTTGTGACAATTTTCGAAAAATAAACCAAGAAATATATGAGACAGTGCAGTTGAATGTTCATAATGAGTTCGAACACCTCGTCGTTTGTGAAGTATGGATTCGGGATCTCTATCGGCCTCGTTGTGATGGTTTAATCCTTCTAGTCGTTTCACTGACATAATTACATGATGGCAAATCCTCAGGTCGGGCACATTTTGGGAGCCGGCTTGTGGTTTTATTATCCGTTGTTCATGCTCGGCGCTGTGATTGCATACACCGCGTTTATGAGCGGCCTACAGCGAGCGGTGCACGGCGAAGCCGAAAGATGAAACTTCCCACCGTCTGAATGCCGACTGCTCGAAATGAACTTGATACAAACGTCCGCTTTTCGTCCCGGATCAGTCCACCTCAGATGGGCTGAAACGAATTAACACTGGCTGAACTCATCCTCTTTCAGTAGCACGCCGTTCCTATCGATTTCTGGGAGCTTAATCAGGGTGAGAATTTCACTCCCGCAACGGGACCGGATAGGTGAGCGTTCCCGAGGCCTCCTCTGACGCCTCGCCCGACAAATCGAACACCTGAAAATGCTCGTCGGGTAGGTCGATGGGATTCTCGAACCCGGCGTCGACGGCCGCGGTAAAGCCGAACCGTTCGTAGTAGTCGGTGGAACCGTGGAGAAAGACGAGGTCGTCGCCCGCCGTTCGAGCGGCGTCGAGGCCGGCACGCACGAGTCGGCTCCCGACGCCCGAACGCTGGTGGTCAGGCGCGACTGCGAGCGGAGCGAGCACGAGCGCCGTCCGTGCCTCGTGGTCGTCGAGCGCGACTTCCGAGAACATGACGTGGCCGACGATTTCGCTTTCGTGGCTAGCGACGAGCGACAATTCCGGACGAAATGCGGGTGACTCCCGGAGTGCTGTGACGATGTCCGCCTCGTCACGGCGGCCGAACGCGGCGGCGACTACTTCGCCGATTTCGTCAGTCTCGGTGGTCTTTTCGGGGCGTACATCGAGGTCGAGCATTGTCTTCCGTCGGCGTGGGAACGTGAAATCACTTTCAAAATCAGCTCCGACCGAATTCCGCCGTAAATCGGGTGCTCCCCTGTCGCTTGCCATCCATCGCGTTCAGCAGGGCGTCGCGTTTCGCGCCCGCATCGAGTTCGAGTTGCCCGT
Source organism: uncultured haloarchaeon (assembly GCA_963811185.1). Taxonomy (GTDB): domain Archaea; phylum Halobacteriota; class Halobacteria; order Halobacteriales; family Haladaptataceae; genus Haladaptatus. The sequence continues at coordinate 6,055 of CAWEQN010000014.1, read as the reverse complement.
CGAGGAGATACAGCGTAAATCGGTAGGTGTGCGGGCCGTCACCTTTCGGCGGGCAGGGGCCGCGATAGCCGACTTCGCCGAATCCGTTCGTTCCCTGTCGTGCGCCGCCGAGTGACTCGACCGTCTTCGTTCCCGGAACGCCGCCCTGAATTTGACGCGTATCCGGCGGGAGGTTCCACAACAACCAGTGGGTGAATATCCCGCTCGGCGCGTCAGGGTCGTCCACGACGATGGCAAGCGATTTCGCGTCATCGGGCACGGACGAGATTTCGAGCGGTGGCGAGCGGTCGTTTCCGCTACAGGTGAACTCGATCGGAACGTGGCCGCCGTCCTCGAACGCGGTCGTGTTGAATTCCGTCATGGTGTTCGTCCTCGATTTCGTTTTCGTCGTTCGGTCGCTCCCATCGTGGCGAACGCCTGCACACCCAGACAGGGCCACGCCTCCCCCGGCGACGGCAAGGAAGGTTCGTCTTCGGAGCATCAGGGATACGTTGGACGCCTACGGTAAAATGCCCTGTTGCCGTCGGTTTAAGTGTCTTCGCGTCGTTTCTCGGTTAGATGGCTGAACTCATCCGACCCGACCGACGGCAGTGCGTGGCGTGTGGACGCGAGGATTCGTGGGACGAGTCGAACCAAAACTGGAAAATCGCAGGGAACGAGGGTCGACCGTTCTGCATCCACGAGTGGGATATCAACGGCACTCACAACCCGATTCGGGAGTAAGATGTCCGAGAAACGAAGCGACACACAGACCGGACCCTGGGTGTTGGCCCTCGGCGTCCTCGCAATCGGCGTCGGCGCGCTAGTTCGGGAAGCACGGCGACAGCGAAGGGAGCGGCACACGAAATCCGACTGATTCCACCGGAGTGGAGTCGGGAGACTGACTCACGAAAATAGTACCTAAGAAGTAACACATATATATTCCTAACTAGTTCCTCAGTGCATTTATTATCCGTGAGGTCAATGTGTTGACAATGGACGAACACGCCGGCGACGTACGCCGATGGCTCAGCGGGACTGACGGCAACGAATTCAACAACCGGCTTGACCATCGGTTCGACATCCTCCAACGGCAGTTGGACGATAACCGCTGGTACCACGAACTCCCCGACGCTCGCGTCCGGCAATTCACCCTGCTCGGACCGCCGGTTCCGGATTCCGACGTCGAACTCGAAATCCCGACGTACGCCTTCTTTCCGACCGGCGACTCATCACCTCGTCCCGCAGTCGTCCTCGTTCACGGCGGGATTCACGACAACCTCTCGACCAAATACGCGACCGTCGTTCGGGAACTGCTCGGACAGGGGTACGTCGTCGTCTCGCCGGAGTATCGCGGGAGTACCGGTTACGGCCGCGAGCATTACGAGGCCATCGACTACGGGGGCCACGAAATCGCCGACACGCTGACCGCCCGCAACTGGGTCGCCGACCGCGACGAGGTCGACGACGAACGAATCGGCGTCGTCGGCTGGAGTCACGGCGGACTCCACGCCCTGCTGTCCATCTTCCGATATCCCGATTCCTACTCCGCTGCCTACGCGGGCGCACCCGTTTCCGACCTGCTGGAGCGTTGGGAGCACAAAGACGAGGGGTATCATCGCCTCTACACGGCGAGTTACCACCTCGGCACCACGCCGGACGACGATCCGGAGCGCTACCGTGAGCGCTCGCCCGCCCATCAAGCCGTCGCCACCGGAACCCCGCTCCGAATCCACGCGGCGACCAACGACGGGGACGTTCACCATGCCGAAGTCGAGTCGCTCGTCGAATCCCTGCGCGAGGTCGGCGCTGACTTCGAGTACGAATGCTACGACGACGCCCCCGGTGGTCACGACTTCGAACTCAACGAATCACGGTTCGCCCGCGACTCCCGACGGCGAGTGTACGACTTTCTGGCCGAACACCTCTCGCCGCCGAATCATGACCCGGCGGCGAGCGTGTGATTCGGAATCGGTTCCTTCTATCGACCGATTTCAAGTTCTCGATAACGTGGCGGATTCCGTAGTGAGTCGAATCGTCGTACCGTCAGTCGCCACGATACAGACGGTTCTCCTGAGATTTCCCCAACGCGTCCTATTCCTCGGCGAAGTCGAGGGAGACGCTGTTGATACAGTAGCGTTTACCGGTCGGTTCCGGGCCGTCGTCGAAGACGTGGCCGAGATGACCGCCGCAGTTGGCACAGACGACCTCGGTGCGGACCATTCCGTTGCTGGTGTCGGTTCGCGTCTCGACGTTGTCCGTGGGAACGTCGTAGAAACTCGGCCAGCCACAGTGGGAGTCATACTTCGTGTCCGAATCGAACAGTTCCGCGCCACACCCGGCACAGACGTACGTGCCGTCGTCCTTTCTGTCGAGGTGCTCGCCGGTGTAGGGCCGTTCGGTTCCCTGCTCGCGGAGCACGCGATACTCCTCGTCGGACAGTCGTTCGCGCCACTCGTCGTCGCTTTCGGGCATGTCGGTGGATGGTTGTTCGCTCATGTGATTATCTAGTTCCCGCGACGGGATAAACTGCCTGCACAGGGGGCCAGCAAATTCATGGTCCGGGCGGATGACATTGCTCACGATATGAGTCTGACGACGGAGAAAGGCGTTATCGGATGCCTCGTGGGGGAGAAATGCCAGTGGTGTGACAACGGCACGCTGGTTCACGACACGTACAAAGGGAACGAGGCGGCTATCTGCGACGCCTGCGAGACGCCCGCCGCACAACTCTGGTAGGGACACGGCGCTCTTTCGGTCCCTTCCGAAGCCCTCTTTATTTCTTGATGGACGAACGTCCTGCCTGCATTGCTGACCAAACCGTCCCCGAACGAGTCACGGCTTCCGAGGTCACGGCCCGTCGTGAATCCGGCGGCTGAAAGTAGCGTACACGGGACCCGCGACAGGTCTTCTCACACTTGCGATACGCTTACCTCCCGTACGGACGCAAGTGCGAACCGATGACGCTCGATTGGATACTCGACGAGCGGCGACACGCCGGAGAGGAACATCTCGACCCGGAACAGGTCGCCCGGTACGACCAAAAAATCCCGTTCGACCCGTCCGAGGAAATCGACATCCTCGTAGAACACGGACTCGATGGCGAGGACACGGTCGTCGATTTCGGTACCGGAACGGGCGTTTTCCCGCTCGCCGTCGCGGACCACTGCGGTCGCGTCGTGGGGGTAGACGTCTCCGAAACCATGTTGAATGTGGCGCGGGAGAAAGCCGACGAGGGTGCGGTTCGAAACGTCGAGTTCGTCCACGAGGGAGTCGTTACCTACGAGCACGATGGACCGCTCGCGTCGTTCGCGTTCTCGAAAAACGCGCTCCATCACCTTCCCGACTTCTGGAAGGTCGAGGCGCTCAAAACCGTCGGGGACACGCTCGAACCCGGCGGCATCTTTCGGTTGCGCGACCTCGTCTACTCGTTCGACCCGCGGGACAGTCACGAGACCATCGAATCGTGGCTCGAACGGATGGAATCGACCCTGTTCACCGACGAGGAACTCCGGAATCACTTCCGAAAGGAGTTCAGCACGTACGACTTTCTCCTCGAACCCATGCTAGAGAAAACGGGGTTCGAACTCCTCGATTCGTCGTACTCGGACGGAATGTATGCGGAGTACACCTGTCGATGGCGGGGAAAATAGCCGAAGCGTCGTTCCGTCAGCGAACCGCGTTCCGAAGGTCGTCGTAGGACCCTGTCTCCGTCACGTGCTCGACGTTCTCGGCCACGATGTCGGCGAGTCGGGAGAAGTATTTCGGCGTGTGGCCCGCCATGTGCGGCGTGATGAGGACGTTCTCGAAGTTCCACAGCGAGTGGTCTTCCGGTAGTGGTTCCGGGTCGGTCACGTCCAGCGCCGCGCCGCGAATCGCGTTGCCACGGAGCGCCGAGATGAGCGCGTCCGTCTCGACCACTTTTCCTCGCGCAATGTTCACCAACACGGCGTCCGGCGGGAGGGTGCTGAACTCCGCGTTGTCGATAAGGCCCCGCGTCTCGGGTGTCAACGGGCACGCCAGTACGAGGTACTCCGTCCGCGCGAGCGCGTCGTGTAGACTGTCGAAGCCGACCACTTCGTCCGTCGGACCGCCCTTCTCCGGTGAGTAGCGGACCCCGATGGTCTCGACGCCGAACCCGTCCAACCGCTCGGCGATGGCCCGTCCGATGGCACCAAGTCCGACGATGGTAACGGTGCTCCCCTGTAGTTCATGTGCCTGAAAATGCCGCCATTCGCCGTGTTCCTGCTGTCGTCCGGCACGGAGGAAGTTGCGCGTAAACGTGAGTATCGCCCCGATGACGTGCTCGGCGATGTTCGGCCCGTGAACACCCGAGGCGTTCGTCACCACGACGCCGCGCGATTCGAGTGCATCGAGCGGGAGATGCCCCGTTCCGGCGGACGCGGCGGCGAACAACCGGAGGTTTTCGGCGCGGGAAATCAGGGTGTCGTCGATGTGGAGGCCGGTCACGATTTCCGCCTCGGCGATGTACTCGTGTTCCTCCTCGGGCGTTTTTGCACGCAAAATTTCGTGGTTCGGCAGTCGCTCCCGGAGTTCCGCGACGTAGTCGGATATCGGCATACCGTGCGTCCCTCTGCTCAAAACGAGCACGGTCGGCGTGTCGGATTTCTCGGAGTCGGTCATACGCTCGGGTTCTCGCCGTAGGGAAATAGAAGTAGGTGTCCCGGAACATCCTACCACGCCGGGTATGAACGGGTTTCGAGGCCGTCTCCTCCACGACCGATTGCGCGTGGGTCACGGACCTCGGTCCCCACCCGATTCGTCGCGGCCATGAACGTTTAAATACGAACACGGAACCAATCGGGGTCGATGGAGGTGCTCGGAACCCGACTCCTGATGAATCCACCGGCGGCGATGACTACGCTGGCGTTCGTCTTCGGCGGAATCGTCGTCGGCACGATAAGCGGACTCACACCGGGGATTCACGTCAACAACCTCGCGTTGTTGCTGGCGTCGGTAGCGGGGTCGATAGCCAGCCCGCCGGAACTGATGGGGGCGGCGATACTTGCGGCAGGGGTCGTCCACTCCTTCCTCGACGTGATTCCGGCGCTGGCGCTCGGAGTCCCCGACCCCGTGATGGCGGCAGGGGCGCTCCCCGGCCACCGGTTGGTCATCGAAGGGCAAGGCAAGGAAGCGATTCGGCTCTCGGCGCTGGGAAGCGGGTTGGCGGTGGCGTTCGCGGTCCCGCTGGCGATTCCGGTCACGATGGTGATGACGGATGCTTATCCGCATCTCCAGAATCATCTCCCGGTCCTTCTCATCTGCGTCACGGCGTTTCTCGTGCTCACGGAACCCACAAGGCGCGGCAAAGTCGCTGGTCTCGTCGTCTTCTGCACGAGTGCCGTACTCGGCATCCTGACGCTTCCGCTCTCGCCACCCGCACCGTTCGGGGTCGGTGGAGTCCTCACGCCGCTGTTCGCGGGACTGTTCGGCGCGCCGGTGCTCGTTGACGCAATGGGCGGGACGGGCGTCCCGGAGCAGGCCGGAACGGAACTCACGATGACCCGACGAATGATTGCCGTGACGGCACTGGCGGGTGCGTTCGCCGGGGCAATCGTGGGCTATCTCCCCGGCGTATCGAGCGCGATTGCCGCCGTCCTTGCGTTGGCGCTCGTCCCGCGTCGAACCGAGGCGCGCGGGTTCATCGTGGCGAGCAGCGGCGTCAACACCTCGAACACGATTTTCGGCCTGTTCGCGCTCGTCTCGCTCGGCACGCCGCGAACCGGCGTGATGGTCGCCTTGCAGCAAACGAACGGGTCGCTCGACCTTCCGGTGCTCCTCGCCAGCGTCGCCATCGCGGGTGTCGTCGGATTCGTGTTCGTGCTCCTGCTCGGCGACACCTACCTCGAAACGGTCGGCGGTTTGGACTATCGACTGCTCTCCATCGGCGTCCTCTGTCTGCTGGTCGCGGCGTCGTTCCTGTTCGCGGGAATCGTCGGCGTCGGACTCTTCGCGTGTAGCGCCGTCCTCGGTCTTCTTCCACCACGATTGGGGTGTCGTCGCGTCCATCTCATGGGGGTACTGCTCGGCCCGCTCATCGTCGTCGTGTAACCAT
>CAWEQN010000013.1:0-27993 GCA_963811185.1 uncultured haloarchaeon | reverse complement strand
ACACGGAGGCGACGGCGTCGGAAAACGCGGCGTCGGAACCCCCGTCAAGCGCGACTCAGGAATCACCGCAGGCGGAGGGAGGGAACCGACGATGAGTCCCGTTCCGATTCCCCTTCAGGAGATTCCGGTCACCGACAGTCCGTACGTCCTCCTGTTCGGCGGAGCCTATCTGCTGGTCGTGCTGGCTATCGGCGTCTGGGGATACCTCAGAACCGAGAGCACCGAGGACTTCCTCATCACCGGAAAGAGCATCGGGACGTGGGTGCTCGCGCTGACGGCCTTCTCGGTCATTCAGTCCGGGTTCGGGTTCGTCGGTGGCCCCGAACTCGTCTATTCGTTCGGGACGACGGCGCTGTGGATCTTCTTCACGGCCCCGCTCGGGTTCATCATCACGTGGGTGCTCCTCGCCAAGCGAATGCGATTGCTGGCAGACATTCGCGACGTGCTGACGCTCGCGGACGGGATGTACGTCAGATACGAGAGCGCGTGGGTTCGCGGGCTTACCGCAGTTGCCGTCGTCGTCGGCGTGATGGCGTATCTGGCGACGAACCTCGCCGCACTTCAGTACGTCATGCGCGCGATTTTCGGCCTCTCGGTGATGTGGGGACTGCTCATCGGCGCGCTCATCCTCCTGCTCTACAGCATGCTCGGCGGCATGATTGCCGGCGTCTGGACCGACTTCGTGCAGGCCATCACGATGATTTTCGGCTCGGTGTTCGTCTTCGCCTACGCGCTGTCGTTCGGCGGCGGAATGAGTTCGATTTCGCACAACCTCGCCACGGCCGACCCGGCATTCATCTCGCCGTTCGGTGCGATGGGCGCGCCCACAGCGACCATCTTCACGGCGCTCGGGTGGTGGATTCTGTTTTCGGTCGGCGCGGCCGGACAGCCACACCTCGTCACCAAGTTCTACATGAGCAGGAATCTCAAAATCCTGCGCTGGGGCGCGCCAATCGCGGCGGCGACGTACGCGATTTCGAGCCTGCTCGCGTTCTCGACCGGACTGTCGATGCGCGCGATGGTCGAAGCGGGGTCGGCCACGGCACCGAAAAGCCCGTCCATCGTCGGGCCAGTTTTCGTCCTCAACCACACGCCCGGCGCGGTGGCCGGGCTGATTCTGGCGGCACTGCTCGCGGCCATCATGAGCACGAGCGACTCGTTCCTCAACATCGGTGCGGCGGCAGTTTCCCGCGACATCCCGCGGGCGCTCGGAAGACCCATCGACGACGACAAAACCGAACTTCGGGTGACGCAGGCCGCGTTGGCCGGTCTCACCATCGCTTCGACACTTATCGTCTTCTACTCGCAGACGCTGGTCGGCATCCTCGGCACCATCGGATGGGGGTTCTTCGCGGCGGCGTTCTTCGCCATCGCGGCCCTCGGCTTGAACTGGAAGGGTGCGACGAAGGAAGGCGCAATCGCCGCCATCCTCGGTGGGTTGGCAGTTAACCTGTTTTACAGTGCGGTGCCACGAGTCGCCGACACCGCAGGCCTCTCGGGCGTCAGCGCGTCCATCTCGAAACTGTACCCGTTTACCGACGGTTTCCCGGTCGGGACGGTGGCACTCCTCGTCGCCATCGCGCTCTTCGTCGGCGTCTCGCTGATAACGCAGGACCGACGAACCGTCCCGGAGGACATCGCCATCCTTCTGGAGGGATAAAATGAGTATGACCGAGACACGAGACGACGGGGACGAAGATGCGGACGAAACGCGACTCGCCCACCTCTCGGGGTGGTTCCGCCAACGACCGACCTCGATGGAGTACTGGGAACTCCTCGTCACGGAGGAGCGTCTCGTCTGGTGTTTCGTCGGCGAGTCGTTCAAATCGTTGCTGTTGCGGGCGGACACGGGAGAACGTGGCCGTCGAGAAATCGCCGACGCGACGCCGGACCAGGCATTGTCCCTTGACAAACGGAATTTCGCCGTTCCGCTCGGCTCGCTGGACTCGATACGGCTTCGAGACGGTACCCTGTTCCGGCGGGCGAAGTTGGTAGTGACGTGGAGGGAGAACGGAGACACCGACTCGTACGAACTCTACGCGACGAAATCGGCCGATTCACAGGTGAACGTCGTCGAAGCACTCGAAGACGACCCGCGGCTCTCGCACGTCGACGTCGCCGTCGAGACGGCGGACGGGGTGTTCTGATTTCGGTTGGATTTCGACTGTGGCCCGGCTACTCGCGAACCAACGGGTCGTCGGAATCGAGTTCGGGGAGAGCGCTGACGACGCGTTCGAGGAGTTTTCCCTCGGCGCGTCGCAAGTTGTTCGAGGCCGCCGTCTTCGAGACGTCGAACTCCTCCGCCAACATGCCGAGCGTCGCACGCCGAGGCGTCTGAAAGTATCCCCCTTCGACGGCTTTCGTGAGTGTTTCGCGCTCCGTCTCCGAGAGTGCCCGACAGCCGTCGAGGACGTTTTTCGCCGCGCCGAGATGCTGAATCACGTCGAGGTACTCCTCGAACGACGTGGCGTTTCGGCTCTCGACGCGAACGTCGTTTCCGTCCTCCAACTCCGAGAGGGCGTTGTCCGTGTTGTCGGCGGTGTCGAACCCGACGCTCCACAGTTCGCTCCCGTCGCTGATTTGAAACGGTCCGGTGATGTAGCCGTCGTGGTCACGAATGGTTCGCATCGCGTTCGTCTGGCCGATAAACGACTTGATGACGGCCGTCTCCCCTCGCCGCGAGAGCAGTTCGAACTCCAACATTCGGTCGTGTGCTTGGAGCGCACCGAGGCCGTTCGTCAGCGCCTCCGGGTCGTCCCCCTGCACGAGAATCCTCGTCTCCAACTTCCGCTTGGCGGTGTTGAAGTCCCAGTGCATGGTGTGAAACGAGACGTCCGTCTCGTCAGTCACGTCGATGTATGGACAGTCATACTGTACCATGTCCATCGTTACCGAAATCATATTCCAATTCATCGTTCGTGATGGAAATAGATGGCGGGAGTTTCCCTTCTTAATTCAAAATATACCCGACACGTTACGGGACGCCCATGCAGTTCTGCCGACCGGACCTGCGGGAAAATGGACGAGCGGAAAAAGCCGCGTCTTACTCCTTCTCGCCTGACCCGAGCGCGCTCTCGCCGACGGGTTCGTGGCCCTCGATGAGTTCCGTGCCGCCCATGTACGGCCGGAGCGCTTCGGGAACCGTGACGGTGCCGTCGTCGTTCTGGTAGTATTCGAGGATGGCGACCATCACGCGCGGGAGCGCGAGGCCCGAGGCGTTCAGCGTGTGGAGGTACTCGGTCGATTCGTGACGCTCGGGGCGATAGCGCAGGCCCGCCCGCCGCGCTTGGAAGTCCTCGAAGTTCGAGGCTGTCGAGACTTCGAGCCAGCGGCCGCCCTCCTCGGGACCGTCTTCGAGGTCGTCGCCGGGTGCCCACACTTCGAGGTCTATCTGCTTGGTCGCCTTGAATCCCAAATCGCCCGTGCAGAGTTCGAGGACGCGGTAGGGCAGTTCGAGGCGGCGCAGGACCTCCTCGGCCTCGTCGAGCAGGGTTTCGAGGCGGTCGTAGCTCCCCTCGGGTTCCACGAAGTTGACCAGCTCCACCTTGTTGAACTGGTGAACGCGCACGATGCCGCGGGTTTCGGTCCCGTGTTCACCGGCCTCGCGCCGGAAGTTCGGCGTGTACGCCTGATGTTTCAGCGGCAGGTCGTCGCGCAGGAGGATGTCCCCGGCGTACATGTTCGTCACCGGCACCTCGGCGGTCGGGCAGAGCCAGAGGTCCTCGCCCTCGATTTTGTAGGCGTCCTCGGCGAACTTCGGAAGCTGACCCGTCCCGGTCATCGACTCGCTGTTGATGGGAATCGGCGGGAAGATGTCCACGTACTCCTGTTCGCGATGCACGTCCAACATGAACTGCATGATGGCGTGTTCGAGTCGCGCGCCGTCGCCCTTCAGGAAGTAAAAGCCGCTTCCGGTCGTTTTGGCGGCCCGCTCCTCGTCGATGATGTCCAACTCCTCGCCGAGGTCGTAGTGGGGAACCACGTCGGCGGGCAGTTCGCGCAGGTCGTCGAAGCCCTCGCGTCGTTGTTCCACGTTGTCGTCCTCGTCGGCCCCGAGCGGGACGCTCTCGTGCGGAACGTTCGGGATTTCGAGGATTCGCGTTTCGAGTTCTTCTTCGAGTTCGCCCGCACGCTCCTCGATTTCCTCCAATTCCGCCTTCAGCGCACCCGAGCGCTCGATGGCTTCCTGTGCCTCCTCCTCTTTGCCCTCCTGTTTGAGTTCGCCGATGCTTCGGCTGACCTCGTTTCGCTCGTGGCGAAGGTCGTCCCCCGTCGATTTTAGATCGCGCCATTCCGCGTCCAAATCGAGGAATCCGTCCAAATCAACGTCGTCGCCGCGGTGTTCGAGACCTTCCCGCACTTCGTCCGGATGGTCCCGGATGTACTTCCTGTCGAGCATTCCTGTCTCGGCTTTCAACACCCCTGCAAAAAACCGTGTCGCTATCGAGGGACAGTGTGACAATGCTGGCGGAAGCGATGTCGAACGGTTCGAATCCAAGAGCGGAATTCTTACCCCGTCACCGTGGTTACGCCGCGGTAATGAGTAGAGAAAATTTCGAGATTCGCGCGCAGGACGGCGGGGGTCGAATCGGGGAGTTGACCGTCCCGCGTGCGGGTGTGACGGTGGAGACGCCCGCGTTGTTGCCGGTGGTCAACCCGCACATGCAGACCGTCGAACCGTCGCGACTCGAATCCGAGTTCGGCGCGGACATCCTCATCACGAACTCCTATATCCTGTTCAAGAGCGAGGATTTCCGCGACGAGGCGCTCGAAGTCGGCCTGCACGAACTGCTGGATTTCGACGGAGCCATCATGACGGACTCGGGGTCGTTCCAGTTGGCCGAGTACGGCGAAATCACGGTGACGACGGAGGAGATTTTGCAGTTCCAACACGACATCGGGTCGGACATCGGGACGCCCGTGGACATCCCGACGCCGCCGGACGTTGACCGCGAACAGGCCGAGGAGGAACTCGCGACGACCCAAGAGCGTCTCGAACTCGCGGAAACGGTGGACGTGGGGGAAATGCTCATCAACGCGCCGGTACAGGGTTCGACGTATCCGGACCTGCGCGAGGAAGCGGGCCGCCACGCTGAGGAAACGTCGCTCGACGTGTTCCCGGTCGGTGCGGTCGTCCCGCTGATGAACGAGTATCGCTACGGCGACATGGTGGACGTGGTCGCTGGCGCAAAGCGCGGACTGGGTGCGGACGCGCCGGTCCACCTGTTCGGCGCGGGCCATCCGATGATGTTCGCGCTGGCGGTGGCGATGGGGTGTGACCTGTTCGATTCGGCGGCGTACGCGCTGTACGCGCGTGACGGGCGCTATCTCACGGTTCGCGGGACGGAGCAGTTGGAGGAGTTGGAGTACTTCCCCTGTTCGTGTCCGATCTGTGCGAACCACACGCCCGAGGAAATTCGGAGTTGTGGGGCGAATGAGCAGGAACGACTGCTCGCGGAGCACAACCTCCACGTCACCTTCGAGGAGATTCGGACCATCAAACAGGCGATTCGGACGGGCAACCTGTTCGAACTGGTCGAGAACCGAGCGCGTGCACACCCCGCCATGCTCGATGGCTACCGAACGCTCGGCGACCACGCCGCCCAACTCGAACGCGCCGACCCCGCCTCGAAAGGGGCCTTCTTCTATCTCTCCAGCGAGAGCGCGGCCCGGCCGGAAGTCGTTCGGCATCAGCAACGACTCTCGCGGCTGAATCCCGAGGGCAGAGTGCTCCTGACGGAAGGGAATCCGAGCAGTAACTACGACGAGTCGTGGAACGTCGTTCCGCCGTTCGGCCCGTTCCCGCGTGCACTATCGGAGACGTATCCGCTCACCGCCGAGATTCCCGAGCGGATGGACACGGCGGGCTACACGTCGGCGGCCAACGGCGTAGCTCGATTGGTCGAGGAGAACCCGGAAGCGGAGTTCACGCTCGCCCACCGTGGCTGGCCCGAGTCGGCGCTCTCGGTCGTTCCCGAAGCGGTGCGAACCGTGGACTTGACCACCGTTTGAGCGACGCAGTCGCATCGTTTCCGGCGGACGTATATATTCCATTAACTCGAAAGCGAAACCATTGGGGCGGGTCCGTCCTTTCGATTCGATGCCGGGACGGTATGGGTCCCGGTACTGGACAACGACATATTGGCTGCGTCACGGACTCGCTGTGGAGGGCGAGTGTATCCCCGTGACCAGTGTGGCCCATCCGGGTCAGTGGCGGCGTCAACTCACTTCGACCCGACGGCTACACGTTCCTTCTCTTCGGGCGGGATTTTACGGAAGTATGAGCGTCTGCACCGGTCATCCGATGGTGAAACCTGTTGAATTCAAATAAATGGTCTGTTATGGGAGCCAGAGTTCCCGTGCCGAAGCGTGTCAAATCGATGTGTACCGGGACACCCGGTATGAAGTGACCAACAATGAGTTCGACTTCCAATTCAACGATGTCACGATGGGCCACCGGTGTGAACGTTCTGTTCGGGCTGTGGTTGTTCTTCATCCCGACATTCATCTGGTCGGCCAGTGGCGCGAGCTTCTGGAACGATATCGTCGTCGGTGTCGTCGTCACGGTGCTCGCCGGGTTCGCTACGTTCGCCGGTTCCAGCACCAACGCGACCTCCGGCAGCGCGAATCCGAACAGTCGGTAAGCACCATTTCGACCCAGTAGTTATCCTCATTTTCGAAAACAAGCGTGTGGGAGTGGCGACGCCGTTTCGAGCGTTCCCGTGTGCCGTTGATTGGCATGCGGACGTATCCTGTTCTGATTTGGCTCCGATTGCAGCTACCGAGCGGCAAAACTCGAAAGCCTTGTCCTGCTTGCTTTCTCGGAATGTGGTGCGTTGTGGACGGGAGCGGTACGGTTGCGGCCTCGGTGCGACTCGGCAGGTGCGGGTACGGCTCCATAACGAAATCGCTCGCCGTATCCGCAGTCGGAGATGGGTTTTAGCAGGTGTGCGAGGTGAGACACGTCTTCGGCAAACAGTAACCGTTCTCGGGTCTGTCGGTGACGAAACCGACAGTCAGTAGTGCGTTTCTTTCAGTGAAATCCCGTGCGGAAGGCGGTGAGAACGATGACCGACCACAGAACCAGTCCTAACCCATAGAAAATCAGAACCGAACGAATACCGAATTCCCCCGGAGACGGACGGAGTGGCATATCTTCGGCTATCAGCCCCATTTCTGCATTTTCTGCACCTTCAACGGCAGATGCGCTCACCGGCCCGCTCTGTGCGCCTCCGAGCACTACTAAAAGCAACCCGACGACTGTGGCAACGATGGTGTAGAGTCCCGAGTGAGTGAGGAGATAGATACAACCAACCGTGATAAATCCCGCAATTGCGGTATAGAACGCCAGTCCTCGGGCGACAAGTCGAGTGTTCATAGATGCCTTTACTATTCAACACTTATTAGTTTTGTGTCAAGAATGACTTGAGACGGAACTGGTCGCTATCCAACGCTCCACGCCCTCTCATGTCATTCGAGCCGTTCCCGGTATCGGGGAGACGGTTATATATGATACGCGCAGAATCGCCCGAATTACGCAAGATAGTTCAATCCGCTCGCCCGAAACACGGGTATGACCGACTATTTCGAGGTCCACGGCCGCGACGGGGCGGCCCGAATCGGGGAACTCCGCCTCTCCGAGTCAGTGACCACGCCCGGACTCGCTGACGACGTGGTTTCCGACGGCGGAAGCCTCTGGTTCAAGGACCGCGACCTGCCGGAAGGCGACGAGTCGAAGCTGACCGTCCTCCCACACCGAGCGTTCCCGAGCGGGACCGACGAGGAAGTGATGGAGTCGTTCGCGGTGGACTATCCGGACGTGGAGTTCCCGAGCGCCGCCGTCGTCTCGCCGGAGACGGCCGAGAACTTCGGTGCCGACGCCTACGTTCTCTCGGGTGCTCGCGGCATCGTCGGCCACGGGGCGGGATTCAAGGACGCCGTCATCGAAACCCGCGACGCGATTCCCGGTGACAGCGCACTCATGCTTTCGGGCGTCGCCACGCCGGAGAACGTCGCCACATTGGTGTACGCCGGTGTGGACCTCGTGGATTCGGATTTGGCCGTCGTCAAAGGCACACAGGGCAAATATCTCACCACGGAAGGCCAACACTATCTGGACGACCTGCACGAACTGCCGTGTTCCTGCCCGGCCTGTCAACGCTCGTTGGACGAGTTCACGCGCGAACACTGCGTCGAACACAACGTCAACGCGCTCCGGGCCGAGTTGGCCATCGTCCGCGAACGAATCCGTGCGGGGAGACTCCGCGACTACATCGAGGGACAGGCCCGCCACGAACAGTGGCTCACCGCCGCGTTCCGCGAGTTCGACCAGCAGTGGAACTACGTCGAGGAACGAACCCCCGTCATCCGGAACACGGAACTCGCCGCCGCGAGCGAGGATAGCCTGCGCCGCGTGGAAATCCAGCGGTTCGCCGACCGCGTGACGACCCGCTATCACAACCGGTTCGACCGCCCGCTCGTGTTGTTGCCGTGTTCGGCGAAAAAACCCTACAGCGAATCCCAGAGTCACGGCCAGTACCACGACGCCATCCAGTTCCGCGCACACAAGGTGTCGATGACGAGTCCCATCGGCGTCGTCCCGCAGGAACTCGAACTCACGTACCCCGCACAGCACTACGATTCGGTCGTGACGGGGCGCTGGAGCGAGGACGAAAAGGAGTTCGTGGCGGAAGTCCTGCGCCGCTATCTGGAGCGAAACGAGTATCCGAGGGTCATCGCCCACGTCCCCGAGGAAGGCTATCACGATGTCTGCAAGCGCGTCGAGGACGAACTCGGCATGGAGTTCGAGTACACCGTGGAAGCCCACCCGACGACGACCGAATCGCTCGCCAACCTCGCCAGCACCCTGACCGGCGAATCGAAGTACGGCAAACGCGACCGCCAGCACAACACCGTCCGAGCGATGGCGGACTACCAGTTCGGCGACGGCGCGGGCGACGAACTCTTCTCGGAACTCAACATCCAGAGTCGCTATCCCAAACTACGGGTGCACGACGACGACGGCGAGCAACTCGCGGCGATGGTGCCCCAGTACGGTACCCTCTCGTTCACGCTCGCCGGTGCACATCACTGGGTCGAGAGCGGTGCGCCGGTCAAGCGCGTCGAAATCGATGCCTTCGCTCCCCACGGGAGCGTGCTCGCACCCGGCGTCGTGGATGCGGACGACGACATCCGTACCGGCGACGAGGTCATCATCGAAGGACCGAAGGCGTTTGCCGTCGGTCGCGCCGAGATGAGCGGCCCCGAGATGACCGAATCCACCCGTGGCGTGGCGACCGACGTGCGCCACGTCGAAGAAAAATAGATTTATTCACTTGCGAGTTTATAATCCGAGACGTGAGTTTTTAGGCGATAAATAATAAATCCCCTCGAGGTGGTACCCCCTACTATGGGAGTACCTGCCGACCTCGAATTCGAAGACGCGATTCAGCAACGTATCTACCACCACGTCGAAACCAGCGGGTCGGCCACCGTCGAGGAAGTCCGTGACGAAGTACGAGTCGACTCGCCGTCCGGGTCGAAACCGGCCCGCTCGGGAACGACGGAACCGCAGGTTCGAGTCCCGGCCGAGGAGTTCCACACCTCCGTCGCCGCGCTCGTCGACGCCGGCCTCCTCGTTCAGAGCGAAGGGGAGCTCCACCTCGCGTTGGACGACGGGGTCGATTCCTACGAGAAGACCGACCTCTCGTACCAAATCCGACAGGCCCACCAGTCGGACTGGCGAGGCATCGAAACCGCGATTCGAGAAGTCGCGGACGAAGGGGCGTCCGTCTCCGCCGAACGTGTCGCCGCCGATATCGGCGACGAGGGTGCGCTCCTCCGCCACAACGACCGACGCTCACGCATGTTCTACGTCGCCACCGTCACCGGTGGGGAGAACGACGGCGAAATCGCTGGGTGGGTTCACTTGGACGCCCCGGAACTCGATAAACTGCGTCACACCGCCGAGCTGACCGTCGGCGTCCGCAGCCCCTACCGCGAACACGGCATCGGCGGCCGACTGCTCGAACGCGCGATGAATTGGGCGAAGGAAACCGGCTACAACAAGGTTTACCAGAGCCTCCCGACCACCAACGAAACCGCCATCGAACTACTGAAAAACTACGGCTGGGAGACCGAAGCCGTCCGCGCCGACCACTACCTCGTCGGCGACGAGTTCGTGGACGAAGTCATGATGGCCCGGAAACTCTGAGAACGTAGACGAGTTTCGGCGGGAGAATCGCGTCGTCGATGGACGGTACGAGGTGCTGTTTTCGGATTCGTGGACGCTGTCGCGTCGGCTATCTCGTGAGAAGTTTCCACACCATTCCGATAACGAGTACCCCCACAAAAAGGAGGAGAAACGGCCACAGGACGATGGGTTCGGCGTACATCAGCGCCGTACCTCGGTCGGCGTGTCCGTGGCTATCCACTGTGCGGTTCGCTCCGGATGCCGGATTTCCACCCAGCCGTTCGAACAGAACACCGTCTCGTACGTTCCTCCTGTGTTCGTCATCACCGTGGACTAAAGCCCTCCCCCCGGACGACGCTTGGTGTGGAACGTACTTTGTTATCCACGCCGTAGCGCCGGTAAGTCGGCCCTGACTACCGGGCCAGCGGGAGACTATAGCTCGTTTCCCGGTCCATGACCGCGTTCCACGTGTGCTCGCACTCGCAGGTCACTTCCTCGAACACCGAGGGGTCTTGGCGCAGGTCGAAATCCTTGACGGCTTTCTGCACGAGGTCGTCACACTCCCCGCAGTTGTGTGCGCCACGGTCGCTACCGTGTCCGACGGGGTCGGAAACGACGATTGCCGGTGCGTCGGCGGTGTCTTCCAACACGTCACAGACGCTCCAGAGCCACGGCGGGCGGTAGCCGTTGCGGAAGTACAGTTCATCGACCATCGTGTATCGCTGGACGTTCGTCGGGTTCATCGAGACGGTATGGGCGTACTCGGCGCATTTCCGGATGGACTCCTTCATGTCCTGGACGGCCTCGGGTTCGGAGAGAAACGGCGGCTTCATCAGCAGGTATGCTTTGATACCCGCGCCGACGGAGGCGGCGTTCTCGCTGGCCTGGATGAAATCCTCGAAATCGAAGTACTTGTTCACACAGTCGTGACGAACGCGGTCGTTCGCCGTCTCCAGCCCGATGGCCACGTCGGTTTCCAACCCGACGCCGCGGAAGTCCCGTAGTTTCTCGGGCGTGACGAAGTCCGGCAGGCTCTCCACGACGATTCGGTCGCGGTCGGCGAACGTCTCGGCGATGGCCTTTCGCGTCTCGGCACCGACTTCGCGCTCGTCCAAAAACGACCCCGAGGTGTAGATTTTGATGAGGCCGCTCTTCTCGTCCGCGCCGTCACGTTCGTGGTCGAGACAGACCTCGATTTGGTCCATCAGCGCGTCGTGACCGACGCTACCGCCCTCGACGGATTCGGCGACGTAGCCGCACATCGTACAGCCACCGGCGCGGGCCCAGCGACAGCCACCGGTGTTGAGGATGATGGTGAGGCTCTGGTAGACGCCGTCCGGCGTGTTGTCCTCGTCCAACCACACCCGCGTCGGTTCGTGTGGGTCGTAGTGTTTCTCTTTTCGGGCGCGAATGTCCCGCATCACGGAGTTGTGGGCGTCCATGCCCTTGCCCCGCTCGTAGCTCTCGGGCGTCGGCGTACTCATTGTCGGAGAAAACGGTTACGAGCGTAAATCGGCTTCGTCTCGTCGGGCGACGAGCGACCAGCCAACGGTGACCAGCGCGCCGACGACCGCCCCGATAGTATCGGCCAGCGCGTCCCACACCGACGGGTCCCGTGGAACCAGCATCTGTGCGAACTCCATGGCGATGCCGAACGCGACGGCGACGACGACCGCAACCGCCAGAATCACCGCCTTGCGACGGTCGAAGGATGCCGACAGCGCACCGGCAACGCTCGCGGCGAACACGGCGTAACCGGTCGCGTGAAACCATTTGTCGCGCCCGACGAAACCGAGCGGGCCGAGTTTTTCCACGCCGACATCCGGCGACGAGAATACCGAGAAGTAACAGATGACGGCCGCGACGACGATGACCAGGAGCCACCGAACGCGGCGACGGGCGGAAACGGACATTCGTTCGGCGGTTAGCGGTGAGTCGTGTAAAGGGCGGTGGTTGGGGACGTCGACGTTCGACCGCGGAATTCGCCGAACTATCCACGATTATACGATCATTAAGCGACGAGTCGGGCGGCCAAATACTGACAGTGCCTTCAGTTCCAACTTCGAACGACCGAGATATATGTCAAAAATCATCGTCTCAGAGCAGACGAATGGAGATATCGACTCGTCCTGAGATAAGCGGTGTCCGTCATTTTCATCGGACACGAATTTCCCGACATCTGTCTAATATATATTATTTAGACATAGATGAAATCACACGATGGAATGATTAGAAATCTGATGGTAAATACGGTCCGTTTCCTTCACCGAATCGTATGGCAGAAGATACACGACGGATCTTCCTGAAGACGGTCGGTTTCGCGGTCGGTGCCACGGGCATCGCCGGAGCAACTGAACCGAACGATGGCGATTCACGGCCAGTAACGACGGGCGAGGTCTCGTCACCGACCCCGTCGTCGTGGGCGATACCGTCTACTTCGCGGCGAGCAGGCGGGTACACGTGCTCGACAATAACGGGAACCGGACGGGACGCTGGGCAATATCCGGGTCGGTCGGTGCATCACCCGTCGTCACCGACGACACGCTGTACGTCCCGAGTTCGGACCTTCGGTACGAGGACCTCGCCTTCGTTTACTCCTTCGACCGCGGCGAATAGTCGTCGAAAGTCTTCGGAATTCGTTCTTTTTTGTCGAACTCGCCGCCGTTATCGCCGGAATTGCATCTGGGGTCGCTTGTGACCGTTCACAAATATCACATAATCGACTAGCTTTCCGTGAGGATAGTGAGAACCTGCCCCCGGAACCACCGGTAGTTGTCGATTCGAGACCACCTATCGGTGACGTTCGATGATGGAATCCGACGATTTGTTCACAATTATCCAAGAGTTAAGCGACGGGTTGTGGGTTCGGATACTGATATACTTCCTTCCCTCCACTTTTATTCTCTACATGAACAGTGAACCGTGCCATATTGATGGCTACAGAGCCTCAGATCTATCGGACGCCGTTGTGAAATATCCACGATACTAGTCTCGAACTACATCGGCCTCAGATTAGTGCTATTTTTTACACGAAACAGTGCGGGTCGATCACGACGAACTATTTAGAAACCCGATAGGAATCAGGGTTCCGTTCATCCACTAGAACGTATGACAAAGAACACGCGACGTACCTTTCTCAAAACGGTCGGGCTCGCCGTCGGTGCGGTGAGTCTCGCCGATGCCAGTTCGCGAATGCCGACCGAAACTCACGAACCGCCCTCCGATTGGTCGTTCCCGACGGACGACTTGACGATGGATTGGCCGATGGTTAGACACGATGCCGGAAACACTGGCTACAGCCGAACTGCAGCGGGTATCGATGGGTCGTCGTGGATTTCGTGGAGCGAACGGCTGTTCGACAACGTCCGTTCGACCGACAGGGTCTCGTCCCCCATCATCGCCGACGGTGTGGCGTACACCGTCTATCACTCGGAGTACGAAGACACGCTGGTTGCCTACGACGTCGAGACGCGCGACGTGCGATGGCGGACGACGTACGCGTCGATGCGCCGAAAGCGGGCACCCCCCGTGGTTGACGACGGCCGAGTCATCGTCACCGGAAGCTTCCGGGTGCGAGCGTTTGACACCGAGACGGGCGAAATCGTCTGGACGTTCACGCTTCCCGGTGGAAAGCGGCGTTCCGATTCCGGGTCGGACCAGGGTGACGGAGACGGGAACGACACGGAGTCCCCCAACGACGGCTGTCGAGGCGGTGACGGCGACAGCGGTAGCGGCGGCGACCATGGTGGAAACATCGGTTTCGTGCCGTCGATGAGCGTCCCGGTTCTCGCGGACGGGACGGTGTATCTGCTGGTCGCCTTCGAATCCGAGACGCGGTGTTACGCCATTTCGGTCGAACGTGGCCGAAAACGGTGGCAAGCGACGGTGAGTGACACGGGACCCATCGGAAACTGGGACACGAGCATACCCGCGGTCGCTGACGGAGCGGTCTACGTCGCTCACGGGCGAACCGTGGCCGCGCTCGACACGGACCACGGACACGAGGAGTGGAGCCACGAGTACTACTCCGGCGGTTCCGATGCGTTCACGCTCCTCAAAACACCCGTCGCCGTGGACGGGACCGTGTTCCTCTCCGGAAGCCACACCGAGTCGAGGACGACCGACTCGCACTTGATGGCCGTTTCAGGGGAAGACGGCACCGTTCGATGGCGGTCGAGCCTGAACGGGCACGGCGGGGACATCACCGTCCCGACTGTCGCCGACGGACGGGTCTTCGCGGGTGACAGGGACGGCCTTCGAGCGTTCGCCGCCGCGACCGGTTCCGAACTGTGGGACACGCCACAAGGTGAGGCCGTTTACGGCCCGCTCTCCGTCGCCGACGGCGTGCTTTATGCCGAATCGCGGACCGAGGTCTCGCGAAACCGAACCCCGAGCCTCGTCGCTTACGACACGACGGATGGGTCGAAACTATGGTACGTTCCGCTCAGGGGTGAAGGAAGGGCACAAACCGGATGTACCATCGCGGACGACCACGTCTACGCCACCGATATGGCGGGATTCCTCTACTCGTTGACTGGACCGACGAGCGCTGTCGAATGGGTGGTCAATACCGAGGAACGGGACGACTACTATCCCGAAGGGTCGCCACTCTTCGGAAATTCGATGGTGTACGTTCCCGATTCCGGCGGCACCCTTCGCGCGCTCAACCGGCAAACGGGCGAAACCGTCTGGACGTTCGCTCCCGGCGGCAGAGAGACGGGATACGGGCTCACGCTGGGAGACGGAACGCTCTACTATGGCTACGGCGAGCGAGGAGAGGGTGACTGGCGACTCTACGCCCTCGATGCGACGACCGGGGAAGTCCAGTGGCAGTCCGGGATGAGCAACGGCGCGGGCCAACCGGTCCTTCACGACGGAACCGTCTACGTCGGGGGAACCGGCCTCGTCGAAACAGACCCCAAGGTGTACGCCATCGACGCCGAAACCGGAGAGAAACGGTGGTCCGTCTACTCGTACAAAAATTCGGACGTCATGGATAACTATCGCATCGTCTCCCCACCGACCGTCGTGGACGACACGGTGGTCGTCGCGTCCACGAACGGAATGGTGGCATACGACGCCGCCCACGGGACGGAACAGTGGCGGAAAAAAGGCTCGTTCGCCTCGTGTGCGGCCGGTGACGAGTGGGTGTACGTTGCAAGCGCGAGGGATTCAGGAAGCGTCACCGCGTTGAACCCGTCAGATGGGTCCGAGCGGTGGACAGTGGAGATAGACCTGGACACCCGTAAGTATTTCTCCGCCGATTCGATAGACCAGTTGGTCGTCGCCGACAGACGAATCTACGTTCCTGTCAGCGACTTCTCCGAGGAACTGTTGTGTGTCCTCGACGCGTCGGACGGCAGTTCCCTGTGGACGTTCGACCCTGGGGTGGAAAACGATGGTTGGCGACGGTCCACGGGACTCGCCACGCCGGTCGTCACCGACGATGCCGTGTTTATCGGCGCGGCCGACAGGCGCGTCTACGTGCTCGACCCGCAGGACGGCGACGAACGAACTCGGCTCGAAACCTTCGCCGCTGTCTATGCCCCCCCGGCCGTGGACGATGGACGGGTCGTCGCGACGAGCGGTGAGTGGGTCTATTCGTTCGACCGAACGACGTAACTCACGAGAGCGGATACTTCCGATGGAACCATCCGCTCGGAGTACGGTCCGTCAAGAAAGAAACCGTTCGGCACCTACGGCAAGTCTACCTTCGCTGGTGGCCGACTCTACTCGGCATCGATCGGCGGCGGACTGTTCGCGTTCAGCAGTAACGAGTAACTCAGCCATCCCCCTCCCACGGGCCCGTCGTTCGTTTTCCGTTCGCCCGACGTAACCGGTTCCGGTTACGTCAGTCTGGCAATACCTACCATGATAGCGCTCCTATATAATCACTAGACGTTACCATGACCGAGTTAGGCGGATTTCAAGACCACGTCGCCCGGGTGGACCTTTCGGACGGGTCGGTAAACTACGAGAGCATCGACGACGACGATGCGAAGAAGTACATCGGGGCGCGCGGATTGGGGGTAAAGTACGTGTTCGACCAAGGGCCGGACGTGGACCCGCTGGGACCGGACAACCTCTTGGCGTTCATGAACGGGCCGCTCACGGGGACACAGGTCACGATGAGCGGGCGAATCGCGGTCTGCACGAAGTCGCCGCTGACGAACACCGTAACCGACTCGCATCACGGTGGTTGGTCGGGTGCACGACTCAAGTGGTCGGGATTCGACGGCCTGCTGTTCGAGGGGCAATCCGACGACCCAGTGTATGCCGTCGTCGAGGACGGCGAACTCGAACTCCGTGACGCCTCCCATCTGTGGGGCAAGACGGTTCACGAGACGCGGGACACCTTGGAGGAGGAAGTCGAAGGGTCCTACGGCAAAAACCTCTCGATGATGGCCATCGGGCCGGGCGGTGAGAACACGGTTCGATACGCCTGTATCATGAACGAGGACGACCGTGCGTCCGGGCGCGGCGGGACGGGTGCGGTCATGGGGTCGAAGGGGCTCAAGGCCATCGTCATCAAATCCACGACGAAGATGCCGAAACCGGCGGATTCGGAGACGTTCCAGGAGGGCCACAAACAGGCCATGCAGGTCATCCGGGAATCCGACGTGACCGCGCCGAACGAGGGCGGCCTCTCGATGTACGGGACGAACGTCCTGATGAACCTCACCGAGGAGATGGACGGCCTTCCGACCCGCAACGGGAAGTTCACGAGCACACACAGCGAGGGCGAGGAGAACCCCGAGGGACGGCAAATCGACTCCGAAAACGTCTCCGGCGAGAACGTGCGCGAAAACATCCTCGTGGACGAACCAACCTGTCACTCCTGTCCGGTCGCCTGCAAGAAGGAAGTCGAGGTACAGGTCCACCACAAGGGCGAGGACATGAACGTCCGGATGGAGTCCTACGAGTACGAATCGGCGTGGGCGCTCGGCCCCAACTCGATGAACGACGACCGCGACAAAATCGCGGCCATGATAGACCGCTGTAACGCAATGGGTATCGACACCATCGACGTGGGCAACACGATGGCGATGGCGATGGAAGCCACCGAGGAGGGATATCTGGACGAAGGGTTGGACTGGGGCGACGCCGACACGATGATAGATATGATAGAGCGCATCGCCCGCCAGGAGGACGGCGACGACCTCGCAGAGTTACTCGCCAAGGGTTCGGGCCGTGCGGCGACCGAACTCGGCGACGCCGAGATGTCCCTCGACGTGAAAGGCCAGACGATGGCCGCCTACGACCCACGGAGCATGAAGGGGATGGCGATCGCCTACGCCACCAGCAACCGCGGTGCCTGCCACCTTCGAGGCTACACGCCCGCCGCCGAAATCCTCGGCATCCCGGAGAAGGTCGAACCGACCGAATGGAAGGGGAAAGGCGAACTGTGTGCCACCTTCCAAGACCTTCACGCCATCAGCGACTCCTTCGACATCTGCAAGTTCAACGCCTTCGCGGAAGGTGTCGAGGAGTACGTCCTCCAGTACAACGGCATGACCGGCCTCGACGTGACGGAGGACGACCTGATGGAAGCGGGCGAGCGCGTCTATAACCTCGAACGCTACTACAACAACCTCGTCGGCTTCGACGGCGACGACGACTCGCTCCCCGCGCGGTTCGTGAAGGGCAACCCCGACGCCATCCCCGGCAAGGGTGGTTCGGAAGGGTCGCTCGCCGAACTGGACGAGATGAAAGCCGAGTACTACGACGTGCGTGGCTGGGAGGACGGCGTCGTCCCCGACGAAAAGCTGGACGAACTCGGCATCGACTGCGGGCCGGGAACGGGCGTCAGTCGCGGCGGCGCGGCGGCATCGAGCGACGACTGAGCCGATTCGATACGTCTTTTTTCGGAACCGTCAGGCGTCGAGTCTCTCGACCGCAGGTACCCTCGGTTTGGACGCGATTCGGGACGGTCCCGACGATGGATCGAATAAAAAGATACTGCAAACGGCGTTTTGTGAGCCTCAGAGCGTGACGGTTATGGTTTCGGTTCCCGTCGTTCCGGCGCTGTCGTCCAGCACGTACGAGACGGTGAACGTCACGTCCTTCCCGGACATCTCGACGGCACCGTTGCTGTCTTCGAACTGGTAGAAGTACAGCGTCGCGGTCGAACCGGACGAAAGGACGGCCCAGCGGTGGGAGCTTTCACTGTGACCGTCGTCCTTCAGGTTCATCGATCCTGGCAGGGAAAGCCCACCGTTCACGTCTGTGGTCGTGTCTTGCAGGTCAGCGTTGACGTGCAACTCGCTCTTGTATTTGCCCTCTGCGTAGGTGTGATCGGTCAATGTGGTGATGGACGAGTTCGCCGGATCGATGCTTACGTCGGTGATGTTCAGATGGACGTCGGCGTGGTTCGTCACGCTGAACTTCGCCGCCGAGGCCTTCCCGTCGGAGTCCACGTTCGCATCAACGGCCGCCGCGTCACCGTTGTATGTGAGATTCGCACCAGCGTTACCACAACTCGGTCGGGGTGCACCGTAGTCACAGGACGGTTCTGTTGTTTGCCATTTGTTGTCGTCCGGAGTTTCCGTGACACCCCACGTGGCCGTGTTCTGGTTGATGGCAGTATCTTCATCGCCGGTCTTGTCCCATCCGTCACCTTCGTCTGATGCCCCATTGTCCCAGCGATTGGTGTTGTAGAACCAGTTCTTGTAGATTTTCCCTTCCGTCGCAGGCATCCCGCGGATGTTGATGGAGTTTGCCTTGCCGTTCCCGTTCGCTTGGTAAACGAGCCTGAAAGTGTTGTTGTAAATGTGAATCGTTCCGCCCCCGGACTCACCTTCGGGTTGATGCATATCGAACGCGTGCAACCAGTTGTTCTCGCTCTGAATATTGTACCGAGCGGTGTAATTGCACTTTGACGTTCCGTTGCCGGCGATGGCGTGTCGATTCCAGTCGAAATGGCAATATTCTATCAAACATCCCGCCTCGCCGTGATATCCGACGACGGAACTGTCAGAGGTCGAATACCCATTCACGACACCGTACCCGAGTGAATGTCTGAGGTTGTCGTGAAACGAACAGTGATGAATGTGTGTGTTCACCGCCTCTACGTCGTTTCCGACGTGGCCGACTCGGACGCCTGCGTTAGTAAACGCCCAGAACTCGCAGTTGTCTATTTCCACTCCCGGACCGTTCACGAAGACGGCGACTGCAGCGTAATCCTCGCCCGACGCTGGTTGATGCTTCGTCGATGGTCCTTCGAACTGTATGCCGCTGATTCGGACCTTGCGTCCTGCGGTGAGTCGTCCGTTACCACCGTAGGGGTACTGACCATCCTTGTTCTCAATGAGTAATTTCCCGCCGCGTGAACCGTTCTGTCCGCGATTGCTTGCAAGTGTTACGCCGTTCGGGATTTTGGTTTTGTACCAAGACGAAATATCGATGGTCGTGCCGTCGGGAATCCAAATGAGATCTCCCGAACCGGCGTCCGACAGCGCGCTATCGAGTTCGCTCGCGCTGGTAACTGTGTACTCCGGTGAACTGCCCGAAACTTTGTTATCGTACAGCGTTCCTCCGCCGACGATATTGTCCGACGGTTGCGGGTCACCAGGATCCGTTGACGCCGCTTCTACACCCTTGGTCAACGCACCGCCACCGAGCGCTGTTGCACCTGCGAATCCAGCCGCACCGGTTTTGAGCCACTCACGACGGCTGATACCGTCGAACGAACGCCCGTTATCATCTGCCAATTCTTCCACCTTTTTCTCGTCGGATTTACCGGACATCGGATGGTAATTTTCAACAGAAGATAAAGTATTTATTCGCCGTTGAGATATATATTAATATCATCAAAATAACAATATTCAGTAATGCCAAACGCTATCAAAATTCAGCAGACGGCGAGGGTACAAATTTTCCCTATGGAGTCACTTGGGTTTGGTAGTACTGAACAGACATATGTAAATAAATAGACTTGAGATGTGAATCTCGAGCATATGTAAAACGTGAGTAGCGAGCATGGTTCAATCCGCGCGCGAGCGAATTCGCCGCCGAAATCCCCGATTCGACGGATGAGTTTAGCCGAGAACTCCCAGTAATTTTTCACCCCGATGCTTCACGATAATTCAGCAGGAATCGCCATTCTCGCCGTGCATGGCATCACCCCCTGTATCGAAAGCTTCTAAGTCTGGTTCTCGAACGGGATGGTGGTATGGCCGACAAATCCGGTGACTCCCCGAAATTCGAAACGATGGCGGTAACACACGGTGAACAACCACCCCACCACGAACGAGCAGGCGACGTCACGATGCCGATTCACCTCGCATCGACGTACGAAGCGGGCGGCATCGACCCGGACATCGGTCTCGAGGATTTGGACCCCGACGAGAACCAGTATCTCTACTCGCGTCTCTCCAATCCGACCCGCCACGCGCTGGAAGGGCGACTTGCGGCGCTCGAAGGCGGTGATTACGCGATGGCCTTCGCCTCCGGAACGTCGGCCATCGTCGCAACCATCACGGCGTCCGTTCGCCCCGGCGACCACGTCGTCGCGTTCGACGACCTGTACGGCGGCACCAAGACGATGCTCAAGGAGTTGTTCCGCGAGCGCCTCGACGTGGCCGTCGATTTCGTGGACGCCCGCGACACCGACGCCGTTTCCGATGCCGTCAGGGACGAAACCGCACTCATCTGGATGGAGACGCCGACGAATCCCCTCCTCCGACTCTGTGATATCGAAGCCATCGCCTCTATCGCCGAATCCGTCGATGCGACCCTCGGCGTGGACAACACCTTCCTCTCGCCGTACTTCCAGCAACCGCTCGAACTCGGTGCCGACGTGGTCGTCCACAGCACGACCAAATACCTGAACGGCCACAGCGACTCCATCGGCGGCGTCGCCATCACCGACGACACCGACCTCGCCGACGAAATCGGCTTCCTCCAGCAGGTCGGCATGGGCAACATGCTCGCGCCCTTCGACGCCTTCCTCACCCTCCGTGGCCTAAAGACGCTCCCGCTTCGAATGCGCCAGCACGAATCCAACGCCGCCGAAATTGCGGCGTATCTGGACGAACACGACAAAGTATCCACCGTACACTACCCCGGACTCGAATCCCACCCGCAGTACGAACTCGCCCAGCGCCAGATGGACGGTGCCGGCGGCGTCCTCTCGTTCGAACTCGACGGCGGCCTTCCCGACGTGGAGCGCTTCGTCGCGGAACTGGACGAGTTCCCGCTGGCCGTCAGCCTCGGCGGCGTCGAATCGCTCATCGAGCATCCCGCGACCATGACTCACGCGCCTCTGACGCCGGAGGAGCGCGCCGAAATCGGCATCTCGGATTCGCTTCTCCGCGTCTCCGTCGGCGTGGAGCACCCGAAGGACCTCATCGCCGATTTGGAATCCGCGTTCGAGGCGATAGAATAGACGAGAAATTCGAGGGCCTTCGTTAGCCCGATGAGGACGGACCCGATTTCCCGCTTTTGATGTCGTTCCACAC
Source organism: uncultured haloarchaeon (assembly GCA_963811185.1). Classification (GTDB taxonomy): domain Archaea; phylum Halobacteriota; class Halobacteria; order Halobacteriales; family Haladaptataceae; genus Haladaptatus. The sequence goes on along the minus strand of CAWEQN010000013.1, from coordinate 6,342 downwards.
GCGAACCTCTCCGTTCGCATCAGTTAGCCGTTCGGTTGTTTGGCTGTATTCGTGTTTCGCCGTTCGTTTCGTTTTTGGAGCAACCGCGAGGTGGAACGACGTAATCCCCTATGCCGTGATTCCGAGACGGCCGAGCAGGTCGTACACCGCCTCGCCGTAGGGTTGGGGACGAGGTTGACGGGGAGCCGAACCATGCAATCAGTGTTCGAGCCGACCACTCAATCGTGTCGGGAAATTGATACTGGTTCCCGAATCTCCAGCGCGTTCTCGAACTCCTCCTTCCGGCCCTCCTCGCGCCCGATTCGACGGAACTGTGCTTTGTGTGCTCGCCGAATCGCGTCCCACTCACGACGTTCGAATCCGAGGCGGTCGCCGATTTCCTCCCAGTGTCCGACTTCCACGAGGAAGACGCTCCGCTCAGGGTTCTCGTAAACCCGTTCGTACTCCCACCGGTAGTCGTCAATTCGTGGCCCGAGGTCGGTTTGCACCTCTCCGAGCAGTTCCGATAACCGTTCGAGCGGCACGCTCGCTTTGGCACCTGCCAACAGAACCATTTGACCGTCGATGGGGTGTGTCTGTTCGTCGCACATAGTACGGTCTCCGGTTATCCACCCGCCCGCATGGCCTTCTGCGAGAACTTCGGGACGACTGAGTCAAGCGTGTCCTCGTCACCCTCGAAGACGATGGTCACTTCCGTCAGTTCCATCGTCGGTCCGATACTCACTTTCTCGGAGGTGAGCGAGGCGTCCCACCCGTCCGCGGCGACGTCGCCGTCGTCCCGTATCTCCCCGCCGAGGTTTTCGAGGTAGTTCCGTGCCAACCGTTCGCTGATTCCCCGGAAGGATTTCTCGCGTCGCATCTATCCCCCCGCGACCGGCGGGAAGATGCTCAGCCTATCACCGTCCGAGAGGGAAGTTTCCCGCCCGTCGATATGCACGACGTCCTTCCCGTTCCGCATGATGGACAGTTGTGGCCTGAGTTCGCCTTCCTCGAAGAAATCGAGGTCGTACTCCTCGGTCAACGATTCGAGCACCTCGCCGACCGACGTGCCGTCGGCGTACTCCCGTTCGAGCGTTTTCCGTCCGACGGCCTCACGGAAGTTCGCAAAAAACCGAAGCGTGAGTTCCATACAGGCCATTGTCCTGCATCGAGTATAAATACCCAGTTCGCGCCGGACGGGATTACACTCGCTTCGCACCGAGTGCACCGGCAACCACGCCCACCAGGAGAAGACAGACGACCGTTCCGGCGAGCACCGGCGTTTCGCCGTCCGCGACGAGCCATCGACCGAGTTCCGCGACCGTTTCGTCGGTACCGACGAACAGGACGGTCGCTCCGGCGAGAACACCGAGCGATGCGGCGGCAGTGAGCAGTCCGTGAACCCCGCCGCGAACCGAAGTCCCACCCGCGTATCGTCCCGTGACGTAACTTCCGATGGGGAACGCGAGGGTGCTGGCGAGTACCGCCGCGCCGAACAAGGTGTCGAACACGCCGACGAGCACGAGGAGTGCGGGAACGAGATGCGCGCCGAGCGTGACGACCATCCCGACTGCGATTGCCCCGCCATCGATGCGGGACGGCGCGGGAGGGTGACTCTTCGCCCGGCGGACGCGGGTCAACGGCGCGTCGTCGTTGCTCATTCGTCACCGCCCCGGTCGAATTCCGTCGGTGACGAGACGGGCGTTTCGCTCCCGGTCCATGTGTGACGAAAGCTGTTCGTGGTCGTACAACTGCTGGATGAGCGAGGCGTACAGGTCCCGCCACGCCATCGCGTAGATCGGTGATTGTCCCCATGCGCGCAGTTCCGCGACGAAATCGTCGTACTGCTCCCACCGACTCTCGAACCGTTCGACGACATCGACGGCGACACCGGCGAGGTCATCCTCGTCGAGGCGGTTCAAGCGTCGTTCCCATCCGGCGACGGCTTCCTGCATATCCTGGGCTGTGGTGTCCCCGTCTTCCGGCAAAGAGTTGATGATGGCGTCCGGAATCGACAGCGAGATATCGTCCATACTACTGGATTGTTCGCTGTTCGTCAAAAACGCTTGGCTCGATTCGGCGATTTCGGGGATTCGACGGATTTCGGAAATTAGGCGGATTTCGCGTCTGTGAGCCGTTCGAACTGGTCGTCTGAGAGCGAGACTTCGGTCGCGGCGAGGTTCTCATCCAACTGCTCGACGGTTCGCGTGCCGATGATGGGTGCGGTCACGGCGTCGTGTTCGAGCAACCACGCGAGGCTGACCTTCGCGGGTGTCGTGCCGATTTCGTCGGCGACTTCCTCGACGACGTCCATCACGTCGAAGTTCTCCTCGGTGAGATAGCTGTCGCGGAACTGCTGGTCGGTCGCGCCACGGGTGCCCTCCGCCGGTTCCTCGCCGCGTTCGTATTTGCCGGTCAGAAAGCCACCGGCCAGCGGCGACCACGGGATGATTCCGATGTCGTAATCCTCGCACATCGGGATGTAGTTCGGTTCGGTCTCCCGGTTGACGAGGTTGTATCGCGGCTGTGCGAGGCGGAACGGTTCGTACTCCATCTCGTTCGCCTTGACGACCTTCCACGCGTTGGGTTCGAGCGTCGAGGTGCCCAGATAGTTCACCTTCCCGTCGCGGACGAAACCGTCGAGCGTCCGCATGAACTCGTCCGCGGGCGTCTCGTCGTCCCAGCGGTGGATGTAGAGCAGGTCGATGTACTCCGTTCCGAGACGGTCCAGGATGAGGTCCATCTGCCGTCGAAGGTGTTTTCGGGAGAGACCGCGGCCGTTCGGGTCGTCCTTCCGCGTCGGCCAGTAAATCTTGGACGCGATGACGAAATCCTCGCGGTCGCGGTCGGCGAGCCAGTTGCCGATGTATCGCTCGCTCTCGCCGTCGCCGTACATGTCGGCGGTGTCGATGAAGTTGCCGCCCGCGTCGGCGTAGGCGTCGAGCAGTTCGTGGGCACGGTCCTCGCCGATTTCGACCTCGCCTTCGTCGTTCTCGCGGCCGAACCGCCACGTTCCGAACGCGATTTCGCTCACTTTCGTGCCGGTGTCACCCAACGATACGGTTTCGAGCTTCATATCTCACCGTATTCGAGCGTGACGGTTAAATCGACCGAAGAAAAGGTGTTTAGACGGTCACGGTACTATTCACGATACTATTCTTGTCCGTACGCGTGTCCGATGAGGAGGGAGACGACGTTACAGCCAAGCAGGCCGAGGAAAGCGGTCATCTCTGCGCCAGAGAGACCATTCAGGAGTAAGACGAAATAGCAGAACGGACAGACGACTGCCGACCAGAAGCCAACGAACTGGATCGGCGTCGTCAGCGAATGCTCGTTGAATTGCGCGTGCAGTGCGGTGAGTTTCCGGCGACCGACGGCGATGGATTCGCCATCGTTCTTGTAGGTTGTTCCCGACATGGTAGCACACCCGTACCCGGCTAAATCGTAGACGAGATATGCCTTATAACGGGCAGAGCGTTGGGATGGATTCACATCGTTTACCATCGATGAACAGACCTGTCTATTCCGTTTTGACAGTATGAAATCGTCCCATTCGATTTAAAATCGTTTTTGAGAGAGTCTCAGAAATCATGGTTTTCGAGAACTGCGGTGGCAGTGGGCAGGTTTGCAACGATGTTCAGATGAACGCGAGCGGGAGCATCAACAGGATGCCGAGGGTGAGACCGGACAGCAGTTCCCGGTGGCCGTCGCCCGGTAGGCTCTCCCCAACTTCGAGCGCTTCGGGGATGAACTCCGAAAGGACGAGGTAAATCATGGCTCCGGCGGCGAATCCGAACCCCATCGAGAGGAACCCGCGTGCGCTCCGCACGAAGTAGAAGGCGATGAGCGCGCCTATCGGTTGGGGAAGGCTGGAGAAGATAGACCACCAGACCATCCGCCACTTGCCGACGCCCATCGAGTTGAGGGGAATGGAAATCGCGACCCCTTCGGGAATGTTGTGAATCGAGATGGCGGCGGTCATGAAGATGGCGAGCAATGGGACGACGAACCCACCGAGATGGTAGCCACCTTGGAAGCCGAGGTCCGCAAACGAGACGCCGATGGCGACGCCTTCGGGGAAACTATGGACGGTGAGAACGCCGAGGATGAGGACGAGTTTCTTGAAATCGGCCTGCTCGTACTTCTTCGGGTTCACGTCCGCGCCGGAGATGACGTAATCGCTGACGACGACCAGCGCCACACCGACCAGTAACCCGATGACGACCCCCTGTACACTGCCACCGTTCGTGCTCGACAGGCCTTCCGAAATCAAACCGAAGACCGACGCGGAGACCATGATTCCCGATGCGAGACCCCAAAGCACGACGTTCCAACGGTCGTTCACATCCGTTACCAGAAAGAAAGGGAGCGCGCCGACGCCCGTCGCCAACGCCGTAATCAGCCCTGCGACGAACACCAGCACCAGATTAGCGAGGAGAGCCATATCTCCCGTAGGAACTCGATGGGGTTAATAGTTATCACTCTAGCTACCATTTTTTGGTAAGCCTAAAATCTATGCGCAGTTCCAGCAATAACAGTTCAGAGAAAGACAAGATAACTTACACCGGTTCGGGGGTTCGGACGGCCGAGCGAGGAACGCGATTCCGGACTGGCGACGGTTGAAACGTACGGGTGTAGGTGATTTCGACGGTATGAGGGGTCGATTCGGGAAAACGAGTACTGAATCAAAAGCAAGGGATGAGTTCAGGGTGAGTGGGTTCGGAGCAGGTGAATTCAGGACGGGGGAGTTTCGTGCCGGGTGCACACGGACGTTTACTGCATCCGTGGTGGTTCAGTCGCTCTTGTAACCGTGGCCGATGAGCATCGCGATGAGATTCAGCACGAGGAGGGGACCGAGCACTTCGACGGAGGGCGCGAGGTGGTCCCCGTAGAGGAAGGGGAGATATCCGAGCGGGAGTGCGATTGCCGACCAGAAGCCGATGAACTGAATCGGTGTGAGGAGTTTTTTGGCTGCCGTTTCGACACTGTACCGGGCGGGGAATTCGAAGTTCGATGCGCGTTCGTTCTGTATCATTGAAGGGCTCGGCATGATTTCTCGGGGATGTATTTCCATCTATGACTGGAGGGGTCATATAACAGGTCGAGAGTAAAGAGAAATTCACGACATTTCAGCCCAGAATGTCGATTTATAGACGTTTCATAAGCGCCTCAAAATCTTTTAGACGTTTCATAAACGATTCTGAGCCGTTAGCCCATTATAGTGATGAAAATAAGACTGAGGTGATATTCTCGCGGATTGCATCGGGAAAAATTGTCCACAGAAAGGCGACAGTTCTGGGCGAATGAACTGCCACTGACCATTCATGGTCGGCCAGCGACCGTTTCTCTCTCGGAAGAGCGAGTCGTGATCCGACATTCAAGCGTCGTGTGGAAAAACGAGCTAATCGGTCGGTCTTAGCAGTCGTCCGTCCCGTTTTGGGTGGTCTCGTCCGACCCGCTGGAACCGTCGTTCGACCCGTTCTTGTCGGAGTCGCCGCCGTCCGTGGTCGTCGTCTTATCGTTATTATCGGTCGTGGTGGTCGTCGTCTCGTCGCTATTATCGGTCGTCGTGGTCGACTCGTCAGTTGTCGTCCCCTCGTCCGTCGTCGTGGTTTCGTCCGTCGTCGTCTGCTCTTCAGTCGTCGTTGTCGAGGTATCATCGTCACCACCACTGCCGGAGCCCCCGATGAACAGGTCGTCTTCGCTGTTTGCTACTTCGTTGCCGTCGGAATCGAGGAGCGCGATTACGTCGCTACCGTTCCGTTTGATGACTTTTTCGTCGAACGGCGGTTGGACGACGACATCGGCACCGTCCGTTTCTCCCGCGCCGGAGGCAATCCTGATCGATTCATACGCCCCGACCGTCGTTCCCTCTGGAATCGTACCGGTTTCGTCTGTGCTCCCGCTACCGTATTCGAAGTCGACGGCCCATCCGGAGAGGTCGACGGACCCGTCACTGTTGTTGTAAAAGCTGACCGTATCTTCCGTCGTCGATACGTTGAGCACTTTGAAGGTCGGGGAGTCGTTTTGCTGTCCGAACACCTGCGTTGCACCGCCACCGATTGCGAGTGTCGTGCCGATACCAGCCAGAACGGTTCGTCGAGTGGGTTGCATGTTACATGTACTATAACACAAAATGTAGACTTAATACAAATTGGACAAATAGATTCAGGTCTGTTATCTTATGCTTGTATCCACATGTGATATTTCATCGAGCTATCGTTGCGATAGAACGATTCTACGGATAGTTCTACGATGAATGTCTACCGTCCGTATCGTATCCTCAGCGAGTACTACCATTCGCTCTAACCGTCTCACGGAACGTAATTTGTTATTTATTTTTGATTAATTATTGAATATATC
>CAWEQN010000012.1:0-485232 GCA_963811185.1 uncultured haloarchaeon | reverse complement strand
CGGCCGTCGTTCACTCGTTCGTCGTCGCCGTCGTTTTCGTGACGTCGGAGAACTCGAACTGCGCCCCGCCGGTGTCGCTGTCGGTCAGCGAGCACGTCCAGCCGTACACGTCGGATAGCTCCCGAACGAACGCCAGCCCCAGCCCCATGCCGCCGTAGCTAGACGCCGTCGTGTACCCCATCTCGAAGACGGTTTCCTTGTCGGCAGGTGAAATTCCGACACCGTCGTCAGCCACGTAAAATCCGGTCGGGAGTTCGCCGACCGTGACGGTGACGTCCGCACCACCGTGTTCGATGGCGTTCTCGAACAGGTTTCTGAACAGATGCTCGACGTACGTTTCGTCCGCCGATATCGTGGTATCGATGAGCACGTTGAGCTTTGCATCCGACGTCTCGACCTTCGTCCACGCGTTCTCCGCGACGGTCGCAAGCCCGACCGGCGTGCTCTCCGGAATCGCATCGTGGCCCTGCGTGATGACCAACAGCACGTCGATTATGTCCTCGATACGGTCGAACGACTCCATGATGTAATCGACCGCGACAGGGGCCATCTCCGCCGGAAGCTCGTTGCAGTACATCTGTCCGATCATCAGCGGGTTACGGAGTTCGTGGGCGATCATGCTCGCAAAGCTGTCGAGGCGTCTGTTCTGCTGTTCGAGTTGTTGCTCACGCTCGTTGCGCTCGGTTACGTCGCGGACGACGCCGACGAGGTGGTGTTTGGCATCTTTCACGTCCAGAAGTCCTGCGACGGTGGCTTCGACCTCGATGGTTTTCTCGAAGGACGTTTTCAATACGGCATCGTACGTCTTTTCCGCGCCCTTGTCCGCCAGCAGGTCATGTAGAGTTTCGCTGGAGAGGTCCTCCAACCCCCGTTCCACGACGAGCGAAGTGTGTGAGCCGAGGAGTGTTTGGCGGTCGTAGCCGACAATTTCGGTGTAAGCCTTGTTGACCAGAGTGAAATGGTCGTCCTCGTCGATGACGAAAATACCGTCGTTGACGGTTTCGACGATGGTCTCGTAGCGTTTCAGTTCGTTGCTGTACCGTTCGGCCTCCAATCGCTGTTCCTCGGCATTGAGCGCACGGGTTTCGGCCTGCGCGTCGTTGAACCCCATTCCGAGGCCGGAGAGGCTGGCGAGTGCCGTGAGGATAGGGGTCGTCGTCGTCAATTTCGCGGTCGGAGAAACGAGTACGATGAGGCCGAGAATGACGAGTATAATGGCGATTGCGCCGAGACACCATTTCGCAATGGAACCCAAAAGTTCGAAGCGAATCGCCATTCTCGGCAACCGAAAGTAGGCATAGAGGAGGATGAGTCCCGGACCCGAGACGATGAGAAAGAAGACGAGATGCGTACCGAGTGTCCAATCGTTGGCAACCGGCGTAAACGACATTCCGATACCAGTGGCGGTGTATATCCCGCCGAGGGCCGCGATGATACGTCGCCCTGCGACGCCCGAGAGGGACCACGATTCGAACACCATTGTAGAAGTTGTGACGGAACTGGGTAATTACCGTTGTGGTACGCCCGTTCATAAAACTGAATATCGCTCGAATTTCGACCAAGGATGGATTGACGGTGCATTTTTCTACCTGACAAACGGGTAAAATACAGATGGGAAACGGAACCGAGCGTCGAAGTCGTCCCTACTGCTGGAAGTGGTTTTGAAGGATTTCCAGCGTCCGTTCGCGGTCGTCCCAGTCCACGAACAGGGCGACGCTGGTGGCGCTGGTAATCAGGTCGTGGATGTTGATGTGTGCCTCGGCGACGGGGGAGACGAGTTCGTGGATGATTCCGGGTTCGTTGGGGAGTTCGCCGCCGGTCACACGAATCACGGCGATGGGGTCGTCCACCGTCACGCTGGAGAGCGATTCCTCGTCGATGACTTCCTGATGGAGGATGTTCTCGGCGCGCTCGGACTCCTCGGTGTCCACGTAGAACGTGATGCTGTCCATGCCGCTCGCCACGGCGTCGATGTTGATGTTGCCGGTGCCGAGCGCGGTGGAGAGGTCGGCGAGGATACCGGGCCGGTTTCGAATCGCTCGCCCCGCCAAGGTCATGCAGGCGAGCGGCGACTCGCGCATGTCGATGAGGTTCTCGAACTGTCCAGTGACGCTCGTCCCGCCGGCCAGCAAGTCGCCGTGTTGGTAGTGGACGACGCGGACGTTCAGGTTGTCGTCCTTGTACGAGAGCGCCGACGGTGCGACGACTTCCGCGCCACGGAACGAGAGGTTTCGGAGTTCGTCGACCGTGATTTCGCCGACGTTTCGCGCGCCTTCAACGACGCTCGGGTCGCCGGTCATGACGCCCTCGACGTCAGTAACGATGACCACTTCGTCCGCGTCCATGTACGTGCCGAGCATGACGGCCGTCGTGTCGCTTCCGCCGCGTCCGAGCGTCGTCACGCCGCCGTCCTCGTTTTCGGCGAGGAAACCCGTGACGACCGGGACGGTGCCGTCCAGTTCTTCCGCGAGTTCAGCGGCGCGTGCTTTCGTCTCCTCGACGTTGACTTCGCCGCGCGTGTCGGTGATGACGGGCCACTGGTCACTACCCGGTTCGAGGAAAATCGCGTCCACGCCTCGCGCGGACAGGGCGGCTTTGAGCATCCGGACGCTCGTGCGCTCGCCCATGCTGACGATTTCGGCGCGGTCGGGTTCGTCCGCGTCGAAGTGGATTTCGTCGAGCAGTTCGTCGGTCGTGTTGCCCATCGCGCTGGCGACGATGGCGATTTCGTGTCCCGCTTCGACGGCGGCGGCAACTGAATCTGCGGCACGGTTGATGCGGTCCCCGCTCCCGAGGCTGGTGCCTCCGAACTTGGCGACTACACGCACCGAACCACGTCCTGTGGTCGGTTATTCATGCGCGGCCATAGCCACGGTGGCCAGATAACTGCTTGCATGTCAAGCATATCTGCCAGTTACTCGTTCGGTATAACAAGGGAAGAATCGAGACGGGACGAAGCCGCGAATTCGCGTCGCTATCAGTTCACAGCCATCGAAACGGTCGCCGTGTCCGTCTCGCCATCCCCGTCCGTGATACGAACCGTGACGGCCAGCGACCCGCAGGACGGGAGGGAGACGTGAACTGAACCCCCGGACCATTCGTACGCGCCATCCCCGTCGATGTCCCATTCGAACCGGAGTTCGTTCCCGGTCGAACAGGACGCATCGAGGCGGAGGACATCCCCGCCGTCGAAGTCGGTCGAATCGGGGTCCGGCGTGACTTCGATACAGGCGTCCAACGGCCGGAGTTCGTCCCCGTCATTCGGTTCGTCGGGGTTGCCGTCTCCGCCGTTCGGCCAGTTTCCACCCGGCAATCGGGTATCTCCGTCCGGTCGCCGGTCACAGGACCCGAGAACGAAGAAATTCGAGTAGAAGGTGTACTCGTAGTCGAACGTGGTGTTGGCCGGATACGTCGCGGCGTACAGTTTACCGTTCGAAACGACGGGTTCACCGGCGGCCGGCGGGTTCTCTGGTGACGTTTGGAGGTCGCTGCTGTCGAGCAAATACGACCAGTACCGTTCGCCGGTCGAACCGTCGATGGCGTGAATAACCCCCTGTCCCGAGGCTTTGCCGCCGAGATAAATCGTCCCATCGCCCACGACCGGATTGCTGACGGACGACCCCGGAATCGCCGTCGTCCACGCACGCTCCCCCGTCATCGCGTCGAGTGCTTTCAGGGTGGACTCCCCGTCAAAATCGACCAACAGCACGTACTCGTCGGTGATAGCGGGCCGACCGTTCCACCGGTTTTCGTCCGACGATTCGTACATCCACTGGACCGCGCCGGTATCGGGCGACCGGGCTTGTATTTTCACCGTATCGTCGTCACCGGTGAGATAGTTGTTCTGGGTGAAGTAGACCATTTTATCCGTCGCGGCCGGATTGCCGAGCGTCGTGTCGTCGGGAGATGCCCGCCACTTCACCGACCCGTCCGTGGCGTCCAAGGCGTTTCCATCGCTCACGAAGACCGTTCCGTTAGTGTAACTCAGCGCGTCGCCGACATCCTCTGCCAATCCAGTGACGCCGTCCGCCGTCCAAACCGTGTCCCCTGTCTCGGGGTCGAATGCGTACGTTCCGTGTCGATTCGAGGAGAGTATCCGGTCGTCCGTCACGATGGGCGGCGACCACACGTCGTGGTCCGTCCGCGTCCATATCGTGTCGCCGGATACGGCATCGAGCGCGTAAAATCCGCCGTCTCCAGGGTTGGAAGTCTCGAACATCTTCGCCGGCACGTATATTTTGTCGTCGTCGGTTGCGGGTGTTTTCGGACTCGGGATGTCGGTTCGTTCCCACCGTCGTTCGCCGGTTTCGATGTCGTACGCACCGAGATATCCGGCGCTGTCTCCGGGAGTGTTGTTCGACGTGACGGCGAGGTACACCAGTTCATCGGTAACGATTGGCTCGATGTGGTACATACTGCCATCCAAATCCATCCTCCAGTCGAGCGTGGCGTACGGTGTCGGCCCCTCGTCGCCCGTCGTCCCCGTTCGACTGGGTCCGGAACGGGGACCGGACCATTGATTTGGCCGGATTTCAGGACCGTCCTTTCCGACGGCGGAAACGTACCCCCCGTATCCAGCGATGGCCATCGTGCCCCCGATGGTTTTCAAAAGCGTTCGTCGGTCGGTTCTCGTTCGCGTATGAGATTCTCCAAACATCTGTTTCAGAGATAAATCCAGTGCTTTTCTATATTGTTATGATGTCCCTGAATTTTATAGTATATCGTTAGGAGGCCTATAACAATAATATAAATGGTGGTTGTACAAACGATGATACTACGAGAAATCAGCATCGAAAATATGCGAACACCCGACGGAATCGGTCGGAATAGACGTTCATTCGCCCGGACCGTCGAAGCGTCGTCGGAGGAAGATAGCTAATGCCGACCTACGACATCGTCGAACAGGGGGCGGACAAAAGCGGAGGGACGGCTATCGACGCCGTTCTCGACGGCCTCGTCGGGAGCAACACGACGATTACCTTCCCGGCGGGAACGTACAAACTCGACGGTCTCACCGTTCCGTCGGGTACCGACAACCTCGAACTCGTCGCACCGAACGGCGCACGACTCGTTCCCGGCGTCTCCGGGGATAACGTCCGATGGTTCGACGTGTCGTCGAACGGGTTCGTGCTGGACGGCTTCGAGTTCGACATGCGGAACACGGCGATTCCGCCGTTGGTTCGGATGAACACTGACGCGGGGAACTGGGAACTCAGGCGACTCATCACGCGAGGGAAAGTCCGAGCGGCCACCGACGCCAACGTCGGGACGAACGATTCGAGCGAGGCCCGGACGTACTTCCGATTGTCAGCGGCGGACGGAACGCGCGGCCTGATTCAGGACTGTTATTTCCACGAAGGGGCGTGTGAGCCGGAGGAGGCGAGCAACCGCCGCGCGGTGCTGGTCGAGTCCGGGGGCGGCGACCTCGTTTTCAACCGCTGTTGGTTCGAACTGTGGGGCGAGAACACGATATACGCCAAAAAGCCGGCCGGAGCGATGAAGATTTATAACTGCTTCGCCCGCAACACGCAAAACGGCATTCGCCTCGGTGGAAACTCCGAGGTGAACAACTTCGTCTCCATCAAGGACGCCGAACATCCACGACAGGCGTGGTCGAACGGGTCGCTACAGCGTGGTGTGAACATCGAAGCCGTCGATCCGACGGACAGTTCGAGAGGAATCGACAGTTACAACGGAACGCTCACTATCACCGAGAGCGATTTTTACCACCGATATTCGGATTCGAGTTGTGGAGGGGCAATCTCAGGACGGGTCCCCTGCCAGAACATCGTCGTGAAAAACACGCGAGTCAGCTACCAATCGACGAAAAATCACGATGCCATCTACATCCGCGAAGGGCAGATGGAGGACGGCACCGCCGTGAACCTCGAATACCTGCAACTGGAAAACGTTCAGGTCAGAAACGACAACACGTCACGGTACGCGATATCCATCGGTCAAGCGCCGGATACGTGGGGACCAGTCTCGGGCGTCCTCGGCGGAAGCGGGCCACAGACCGACTCGGAATATGTCAGTAATCACATGACCCTCGACGGGGAGCCTGACGAGCCCGACACGACGCCGCCGTTGGCGGACCCACCGACGCTCGGAGAGATACCGATGCAATCCGCACAGCTCGTCCGTATCGACAACAGCGCCAACGGTTCGGAATCGACGTACGAGATTACGGCCGGGACGACGGTCCTCCCGGCGGGCAATGATGGAGCGACCGTTACCACGTCGTGGGGACCGAGCGGCGGCCCGAGACGGCCGCCGAACGCGACGGTTGCTACCGGTACGGTCCCGGCCGGAGAGACGTACGCGTTCTACGTGACCGGCGGTATCGTCTCGACAGAGGCGACCGGGAAAGCCGTGTGGACGGTCGATGGGACTGCGTTCACACCGGAGGGTGGGACGCTGTTGGCGAACACGATAACGAGCGGAAAACAGGACACCAGAGAGGAGTGGCAACAGGCCACGTCGGTCGTGCAACCGAACGGCGTCGCCATCGCAAAGCCGCTGTCGTTCGACGGGGGGGACTCGACGCACGTTCGCCTCGAAAACGTGGCGGACAGAGACTTCGAGTACAAACTCGAAGAGTGGGCGTATCTCGACGGAGCGCACGCCAGCGAGACGTTCCACTCGCTTGGCGCGAAACCGAGCGAGGAGACGCTGGAACTCGACAACGGCGAGACGTTCCGGGTGAAAGCCGGACGGGCCACCGTCTCCAGCAACGGTGCAACCATCTCGTTGGGGGACTTCTTCGATGGGTCAGCGCCGATGGTTCTGACCCAACCACAGACGTTCAACGACTCGGACCCAATCGTCACGCGGGTGACAAGCCTCTCCAGTAGTTCGTTCGGCGTGACGTTACAGGAGGAGGAAGCCAGAAGACGGGCATCTGGACGAGACGGTCGGATACATCGCACTCCAGCGAAAAACGGGAGAGATCAACGGACAACCGTTCGAAGTGCGACGAACTGGTCCGGTGGTGACCAACCAATGGACGCGAATCGCCTTCACCCAGCAGTACGATTCGCCCAAATTCTACGCCGACATGCAGAGCTTCAACGACTCGGACACGGCACAGGTTCGCTATCGAAACCTCACCGGGACCGGCGTCGAGGTCAAGATTCAAGAGGAACAGAGCCAGGGTTTGGAGACGCGCCACGCCGCGGAAAAAGTCGGCTTCGCCGTCTGCGAAGGGTCCCTCTGATACTCATTCGGACGGGTCGGGGTCCGCCCGAGCGTTCCGAGCGGGATGGTTGGCGTCCTCGGGATCGTCCGGGCCATTCGGGTCATCCGGGTCCTCGGGTTCTTTCGCCGCTTCTATCTCCTCGATTGGGTCGAACGTCACCAGTCCGTCGCCGCCGGTGTACTCGTAGGCGACCCACTCCGGAATCGTCAGCACACCGTTCATCTTGCGGATTCGAATCCGTTTGATGAGCACGTCGTCGACGAGCGACCCGTTCAACTGCAAATCGATGAGACCGTCGATGACGTAGCCCATATCGTGGGGGAACACGTCGTCCTCCCCGGCGAACGTCGCACCTGCGAAGACGGTGACGAATCGACCTTTGCAAACGTCCGCGCGGATGTCTTTGACGAAATCGTACGCTTGGACTGGTTGGACGAGCGTGCCGAGTTCGGTCAGCGAGTCGATGACGACGATTCCGGAATCACTCATGGACAGCGATTCGAGGCAGTTGTCGAGTTTGTTCTGCAGTTCGCTCGTATCGCTCGGGTCACGAACCGTCGTCGTCACGGACATTGTGACGCGGTGGAGAAACTGGTTCCACTCGTCCATCCGGGAGAACATCCGGTCACGGTCGCCGACGCGGTAAGTGAAACAGTCGAGGACGTGGAGCAGTCCCGATTCGAGATACGGCAGGACGTTCCACTCCAAGGAGAGGAACTGTTCGATGACCGAAATCGGCGGTTCGGTGAGGCTGATAATGATTGCCGGTTCGCCACGCCGAAGCGCACGCCAGACGAGTTCCGTTTCGATGGCGTTGTCGCGCGTGCCACCTTCGCCGGACAACAGGACGAACGAGTTGCGTGGTAGTCCCTGTGGCAGGTAGTCGTCCAGCGCCGAGACGCCCGTCGATGTCTGTCGAAACCCGTGATAGGTCGTAAACACGCGGTCGTTTTCCGCCATTTCGTCTCCGACACGTTTCCGAACAGAATTCGTACGTCGTATCGCCGTACGCCAGCGTCACGGGTATCTCCGGACACGGCAAGCGACAGAAATCGCACAACGAATCCCCGGATATGTCGCTCATAGTCACTCGTTAGCACCCGAGCGAAATGAAGGTGTTCCCAACCGCGAATTTCCGTTCCGAGGAAACGAGAATCGTCACGTCGTGTTACCCGATTTGGCTGAAGAGTTAATGCGAGGGAGGGAGAACACCGACCATGCGCGTCAGAGATGCAGTAGAGGCAGACGGAGGACGCCTCGCCGCCCTGGCCGATGTTCCGACCGAGGTGATGGCCGACGTGGTTCACGACCGGATGGTCCGTGTGGCCGAATCGGACGGGGAAATAGACGGCTTCGTCGGATACGAAGCCGACGAGAAGACGGTCCACGTCACACACCTCTTCGGGGGAGAATCGGCCTGTGAACGCCTCCTCGACGAACCGATACGCTTCGCCGAACGGGAAACCATGCCCGTCGAAATCCTGCTTCCGGAACCCGAATCCGACACCATCGCGGTCGCGGAAACCGTTGGATTCGAGGAAAGCGACCCCGGTCCGTGGTTCGACGGCCACCGCACCCGGCGGTTTCGACTGGAAAACCCGACGACCGAAAGCGAGTGAGTCGGAGTGACACGGCAGAAACCACCATACGTGGCTTCCTTTCCGAAACGTATTTTAATCTCTCCCGATTACCTCGATATGCGTGTCCGGGTTGGGGTAGTGGACTATCCTCCAGCCTTGTGGAGGCTGGGACGCGGGTTCGATTCTCGCACCTGGACCTTTTTCGAGAGTCAGACCTTGAGTGACTGGTTTCGTGGACGAAACCAGTCACGAGCAAATTGCACGCGAAGAAAGTCGTGTGAGAGAATCGAATCCCGCCAGCGGCAGCCCGCGCAACAACGACGAGGCTCGTGAGGCGATAGCCGAACGAGTCTCACAGGAAGTGAGCAGGACCCTCTGGCTCCGGTTCGATTCTCGCACCTGGACGTTTTTCCGAGCGATATACCGTGAGCGGCGTCGCTAGTCGGCCGATGTATCCGGCGAAAAAGACAGTTTGAGACGCGAAATAGCGTTATTTCGGTTTCCAGTCCAGCTTTATCGTGACCGTTTCGCGGTCACCCCGGAGCACGGACGAGGACTCCCGAATGCCGATTTCGTAGGCGATGTTTCCCCGTGGTGAGAGCGTGACCGTCTTGTTGCCGACATCGACGTTCGCGTCGCCGTCACCACGAAGTTGTTCCGCGACCGCTTCCAGTCTATCCGCCACTTCCTCGCGCGATATCTTTTCCTCGTGAAGCGTTTTTTCGGACATCGACGGGGAAGTACTCAACCATCCCGGATAGCCGTTGTGGGCAAGAAGTTCGGCCGTCGAAAGAGGGCAAACGACGAGGTATGACTGAATCCTCCGAAATGACGTGTTTTGAGGCTTCTCCGGGAGGTATTTTCGTATTCGAGCTGTAGCGGCTGAATTTTCCGATAACCGAATAGATTCCAATATCTAAAATCCCTAAACGGCCGATAGAAATCTTAGGTCGGCCAAAAACAGCAGAAAGCCATACAAGTGCGCAGTCCAAACGAATGGACATGAACTGGGGTCCATACGTACTCGTCTTCGTCGCGGGGCTAATCGCGGCGTTCGGGACGAGTCTGGGGGCAGTTCCGTTGTTTTGGGTCGATGACATCGGCGACAGACTGGACGTTGGCCTCTGGGGGTTCGCCGGAGGGTTGATGGCGTCCGCGTCGGTGTTCGGACTGCTCTTCGAAGCGTACAAGAAAGACAGCAGTTGGCTGCTCGTCGGTGCCGGCATCGTCTGCGGAATCATCCTCGTCATCGGCGCACACTACGTCGTAGAGCACTACGGGCCGGATTTCCAACCGGAGGACATCGCGCAGGGTGATTTCCAAACCATTCTCAACATCCTGCTGGTGCTGTTCGTCCACAGTTTCCCCGAGGGTCTGGCCATCGGTGTCTCGTTCGCCGAACTCGATCACTCGGGCGGCATTCACATCCTCGGGTTTACCGTTCCCTTCGTCGCCATCGCCATCACGGGGTCGCTGGCGATTCACAACTTCCCGGAAGGGTTGGCGACCGCGATTCCGATAAACGACGTGGACGGAATCGGGAACGGGCGCATGTGGGGTGCGGCGTTCTTCACCAGCCTCCCACAACCGGTCGGCGCGGTCATCGCGTTCTACTTCGTGCGACTGGCCCAGCAGTTCCTCGGGTTCGGCTACGGTTTCGCGGCGGGGTCGATGTTGTACCTCGTCATCGGCGACGTACTGCCGGAGGGACTGGAAGCCGGAGAGGGCCTCTCGAACCCGGGATGGTACCTGTCGGTCGGCCTCGTCATCGGATTCGTCGTGTTCATCCCGTTAGTGTTCATCCTCTAATCGAACGAGTCCGCCGAGGGTTTCGAGCCAGCGTGACACCTGCTCGAAGACGAGATAATCGTCCGTGACGCGCCGCTGAGCGCTGTAAGACCAATCGTTCCACTGGTCGGAGGATTCGAGCACCGAATCGAGGGTTTCGGCGACCGACGCCGGGTCGCCCGAGTCCGGCACCAACCGGCCGTCCTTGCCGTCGCGGATTTGTGCGGTGATACCGCCGGTGTCGGACCCCATCAACACCGCGCGTTTCCACATGGCTTCCGTCACCGTGAGACCGAACCCCTCCTGGAGCGAGTTCTGGGCGACGACAGTCGAACACCGCTGGAGGGCGTTGATGACGAGCGCGCTCTCGTGCTGGTCGGGCGGCATGACGATGACGGCGGTGTCCTCCCGAAGTTCCGGGTCGAGCGAGAGCCACTCCTCCTCCAGATTTTCGAGCGCCTCCCGACCTTCCGGGTCGTCGGCGACCGACGACGGGTCGGGTCCGACGAGGAGGAGTCGAGCGTCGTCGATTCGTTCCCGATGGTCGTCGGAGCGGGTCGATTCGTCCGCCGACCGAGCGTCGCGTTTCAGTTCGGCGAAGCCACGCAGTAGCGGGACGAAACCCTTGAGGCTGTCCCACCGTGAAATCTGGCAGACGGTGGGACGAAAGAGCAGGCCGATGTCGCCCGGTTCCGTCGCCGGAGCGAACGAACCGTCGTCCTGTAACCGCCGGGCGGGTTGGTCGAACGGTTCGACTGGATGGTCGGTGTCGATGAGGTCCGCCCGTGCCAGCACCATTGCGACTTCCTGTGGCTTCAGACGGCGGTTTTTCGCGCTGAACGGGTCGATTGCGGGCGGGATGATGTCCGCCTCGGTCGCCAAAAAGTCGGGGACGTACGCTGGAAGCGTGAACACGGTGCGGTCGTAGTCACGAATCCACGGCTCCAGGAACTCCCACGCGGTCCGCGATTTCTCCGAGCGCTCCTCGGAGCCGATGTGACAGCGCCAGACGGCGGGGACGTCGAGTTCCTCCACGACCATCGCACCCGCCGCGAGCGGTTGTGGGTCGTGAACGACGAGCACGTCGTCCGGACCGATGCGGTCGGCGAGTTCGTCGGCCACCGACCGACTCGTCGCTTCGTAAATCGACCGTTCGTGGTCCACGAGTTCTGGGTCGCCCGCGCCGTGGAGCAGGTTGTGAATCCCCTTCGTGAACTCGAAGAAAACCGGCTCGTCGACGTCGATGACCGCCCACTTCGCCTCGACACCGAGTGCACGGAACAAACTCACCAGTTTCGGCATCATCTCCGCCACGCCACCGCCGCTGGCCGTCGAATTCACCATCCAAACGGTCCGGCCGTCGAGCGCGTCTACGTCGTCAGTGACCGCGTTCTGCATCGCTTCGACGGAATTCCGCAAGACCGTGTCCGTCGCGTACTCCGCCATCGTATGTTCTACGTCGATGTCGATGAGCTGAATCATTGGTACCGCCAGGATACTATGTGAGATGACAGCACACCGTAAACGAGTTTTGTTCGAAAACTGGCAAACGAAAGTACCGTCTCGAACCGGGGAGGTTGGGAAAAAATGAGGGTGATTGCGGATTTCGAGGAAAATCCCATCCGATTCGGGAAGGATTTTAGATTCGGATAAATCAACTATTTATTGACATTCAAAATAGTTCGCGGTTCGAACGGGAAACAAGGGTGAGGCGTCCGAACCCGTCGGATAAAGGCCAGAATGGCTTAGTAAAGTCGTCCGGATTCAATTTACGTTGGTTACCATGACAGAAACAGCCGAGCAGAATGACAGTTCCAGCGCCGACGAAGACGCCAACGAACACGCCCGGAACGGGGGGCGGTTGTTGACCGACGGTGGAGAGAACGACGAGGAGACGACGGAGAGAGAACGACGAGCAAGCAGACGAGGAATCGGAGGAGCAGTCCGCAGAATCGGAAGAGGAAACGGAAGAATCGGAGGAAAACGACGAGGAGGAATCCGAGGGGTCGGACGAATCGGAAGAGGATTCCGAGGGGTCGGAGGACGACGACGAGTACGGCTATCGGGAGGACGGGGAGACGACGGTGTTGTACCTCGACCTCGAAGGACTGTTCCTCGACCTGCTCGGCCTCGAAGTGGACCTCAACGAGGTTGAGTTGGACGTTTCGGCGGTCAGCGGTCCCGGTCGGTTGTTAGGTAACCTGCTCTCCGGCGTCGGGAACCTGCTCGGCGGCGGTTCGGGCGGATTGTTGGAGAACCTGATCGGCGGAAGCCTCTTCAAGAGACTCCTCGGCGGGGACGGCGAAGAATCCGACGAGGAGTCCGAATCGGGTTCGGGCCGCGTCTCGTCGGCGATGGAGTCGGCCGGCGATTCGATACGCAGTGCGCTGTCCGACATCCCGCTCGACGAACTGCTGACGACGCTCCTCAAGGAAGTCATCGACCAGATGTTCGGCGATGACTCCGACGAGGAGTCCGGAGACGAGTCCGAAGCATGAGCGACGACAGTTCGTCGCTCGACGTCGGCGAGGCCATCCGGAACATCGATTTCGACGAGGTGTTCTCGGACACGTCGCTCGATGCAGGACTGGGCGATGACGCCTCCGCCGAGACGCTCGGTTCGACCGTCGGGGAGTTCGTCGGGCGCAACCTCGGCGCATGGCTCGGCGGGCTTCTCGGCGGAGTGCTGTTGGACTCGCTCCTCGATACCCCGTCCGAAAGCGAATCGGACGACGAGACGGAGAGCGGCGAGGAAGAAGAGAGTGATGAAGAGGAGAGCGGCGGGAACGAGGACGACGCGAACGATGAAACGGAGAGCGAAGACGGCGATACTGCGGACGACGGTGGTGAGAACGAATGAGCGACACACCTGACCCGAAGGAAGCGATTACCGACGAACTGTCCGACCAGGTCGATGTCGGTTCGCTGGTGAAGGGCGAGAGCGTCGGCGACCAAGTGGACGGGGAATCGCTCGGCCGGTCGTTCGGCGAATCGGTCGGCGCACTCGCGGGGCGCAAACTGGGCCGTCTCGTGGTCGGTCGACTCCTCTCCAAGCTACCGCTTCAGGGCGGCGACGACGAGAATCCGTCACTGCTTCGTCGCCTCGCCAGCGCGCTCGCCGTGGCACTCGGGAAGACGTTGAGCCAACCGAAGTTTCGTGACCCAATCGAGAGCTCGCTCCGCGAGTACGTCGAAAATCGGGAAGCGGCCGAAACGCTCGACGACGCGAAGGAGACCGCCGAGCAGGTGGCGGAGACGCTCGATGAGGAGGATGAAGCGGAGGAAACCACCGAAGAGGAATCCGACGAGGGTGACGTCGAAGAAGGGTCCGACGAGGATGACACCGAGGACGAGGAAGAAGCAGAGGGCGATGCCGAGGAAGGAAGTACCGATGCATCCGACGTCAACCTTAATCCGGACGACGTACAAGCCATTCGGGAAGAGACCTACCGCGAACTCCTCGAAACGATGGACTACTCCGAACTGCAGTCCGTCGCAAAGGAGGTCGGCGTGAAGGCCAACCTCGGACGCGACGACATGGTCGATGCCATCGTCGAGCAGTTCAACGACGATTCGGAGTCGGATGACGACGGCGACGAAGCGGAGGGCGCGGACGAAGAAGACGAATAGAACGGCCGACGACCGAAAACGGCGCACAAACACCACTGAAACGATGAGCAACGACGAATCAGACCTCGAACGACGCCTGGAAGACGGGATGGCGGAAATCCGGTCGGCGCTCGACGCCACCGACGGCGACGAGTTGCCCGACGAGACAGCCGAATCCGTCCGCGAAAGTGCCGACGCCGTCGCGGAGGAACTGGCCGACGCATCGCTCGGCGAACTGCTCACGGCGTCCGGATTCGAGGACGATTCGGACGACGTGACGCCCGCGGACCTCCCGATGCTGATGCAGGACGCCGACACCGACTCGGTGCTCTCGCTCCGACACCTGCTGGAACTAGCCGACCTCTCGGACGAATGGTCGAACCTCGACGACGACGAACGCCTCGGCCGACTCGAACGAATCGGCGGGGACGAAACGACGGACGACAGAGGCAGAAGCGTGAGCGACCTGCTGTCCTCGGTGTTCTCGTTGGGGAGTTCCGACAAGAAGGAGACGGCCGAAGCCGAAAACGGGCACGAAGAAACGAGAGATGGGGAGGACGATGAGGACGAAGCGGAGAGCGAGTTCCTTTCGACCGAGAACGCCATCGCGGAGTTCAGTTCCCTGTTCGACAGTATCCGGGGAGACGATGACGAGGAGAAAGAAGAGGAGGAAGACGACGACAGCGAAGCGGACACCGGAGGAAAGAGCGGCGGCGGTTCCGGTCACGGACGACCGACGGACATGCATTCCACGATGCCGTCGTCCCGGTCGGACATGGGAAGCAGGAAACGTCATTCGACGGTCCGCAAAAAGAACTGATTCCGACCGCCGCGACGACCGTTTTCGGTTCGATTACGCGAAATCGCCGAGTCCCGTCTGTGCGTCCTCGTCGGCAACGACTTCCTCCACGATATCCGGCGAGTCGTTGTCCGGGTTGTTGACCCTCGTGGAAACGGGATAGGACCGCATCCGTTTGGCGGGGAACGGGTCGAGCACTGATTTTAGTTCGTCCTCATCGCCGGAGAGCCACGTCGTTTCCTCCTCCGGTGCGAGGATGACGGGCATGCGGTGATGGATTTGCCCGACGACGTCGTTCGGTTCCGTGGTGACGACGGTGAACGAGGTTTTTCGTTCCCCATTTTGCCAATTTTCCCACAATCCGGCCATCGCGAACGGTTTGCCGTCCGTTCTGGTCATCCGGTACGGTTGCTTTCCCGTCGGCGTCTTCTTCCAGTCGTAGAAGCCGTCGGCGAGTACGAGACACCGACGCTCGCGGAAGGCGTCGCGGAAACTCGGCTTGTCGGCCAGCGTCTCGGCGCGGGCGTTGATGTGCCCACCGCCGAACTCGTCGGCCCAGTGGGGCACCAATCCCCACGTCGGGAAGCGGATTTCCTCGGGCGCGTCGTTGCGAACGACGGGGTGTTCTTGCCCCGGCGCGACGTTGTACCGTGGACGAATCTCACGGACGGGCGTGGCGTCGAACCGGTCTTCGAGTTCGTCCTGTGGGGCGAAGAGTGAAAGGCGTCCACACATACTGTACACTCCGCGAGGAAGAGGCATAAACACGACGGCAAAAGGTGTTCAGTAGGGGTTTGAGGTCTACGATGGCTGTTCACGGAGGGCGAACTCGTCCTCCACGCGCCCGCTCTTGTTGATGATGTTAAAGGCGGTCATCAGGTCGGTTCGTGAGATGATGCCGGTCACGTCGCCGTCGGCGTCGATGACCGGAAGCCGACCGATGTTGTTCTGTTGGAGCGTTTCGAACGCGTCCATCGCATCGCTGTCCGCGGGAACGGTTTTCACGTCCGTGGACATCACGTCACGAACCCTGTAGGCGTCGCGCTCGACTTGGTTGACGCTTCGAGCGTCGTCCAACGTTATCATGCCCACGAGTTCGCCGTTCTCGATGACGGGATAGCCGGTGTGGCGCTGGCGAAACATGGTTTCGAGGAGGTCCGCGATGGAGGTGTCCGGAGAGACGGTGTGCAAATTCTCGGCAGTCGTCATCACGTCCCGAACACGGACGTTGCGGAACGTCGCCGAGAGCACCGACTGTTGGGCCTCGCTGGTCGCGCCGATGTAGATGAAGAAGGCGATACCGATGAGTATGATGTTGCCGCCGAACAGGCCGAATATCCCCAAGATGATGGCGAACAGTTTGCCGACCTCGGCGGCGATTTGTGTCGCCTGGGCGAACGGGCGCGTTCGCGCGAGGAGCGCGCGCAGGACGCGCCCCCCGTCCATCGGGAACCCGGGGAGGAGGTTGAACGCGGCGAGGACGATGTTCATCAACGCGAGGTAGCCGAAGACGAACCGGACGGCATCGAATCCCGTCGGGATGACGAACAACACGAGAAACGAAAGAATTCCAAGGATGATGCTGACGATTGGTCCGGCGATGGCGATGAGGAACTCCTCGGACCACTTTTCGGGTTGGTCGGTGAGCCGCGCGATGCCGCCGAAGATCCACAGCGTGATGGAGTCGATGGGGTAGCCGTAATGTATCGAGACCACGGAGTGGCCGAGTTCGTGGAGGATGACGCCCGCGAACAGTCCGATTGCGGCGGCGACGCCGAGATACCACGGCATCATTCCCGAGGAAAGCGGCCCGGCGGTCAATCCGAGGCCCCAGAGTCCGTTCAGCGTATCTACCCAAATTCCCACTTGCGTCCCGATGAGCCACGCGAAGATGGGGAGGATGAGTAGGAAAGTGAGGTCGAGTTGTATCGGGATGCCGAGCACGCTCCCGATTTTGAAGCTTCGCATGGGTGAGTATAGCACTGGAAACGCCTTAAGCTTCGTCGCAATGAGCGGCGAGCGGCGTCCCGAAGTATTCAAGGGGCCGCTCCGGGGAGAAAATAGCGTGAGCGGTCCCGAATATTTCAGGCGGACGGCAGTAACGCGCCTCGCGGTCGAGGCCGAGGACCACGAGCGACTGCTGTCGATGGTACGCGAGTGGAAACGCGGGTGCCAAATCGCGGTCAACGTCGCGTGGGACGTCTGTCACACCCGGAACGAGGTCCAGCAGTTGGCCTACGAGCCGTTACGCGAGCGCACCGACCTCGGAAGCCAGCACGCCGTCCTCGCCACCCACCGCGCCGCCGAAGCCATCAAGCGCGCGCTCGAACGCGGCGACGATGCGGAAAAGCCGGAGTTCACCAGCCCGACCGTCGTTTACGATAGCCGGACGCTGACGCTGTTTGACGACGGAAACATCAGCCTGACGACGACGGGCGACCGCGTTCGCTGTCGCCTCGTGTTTTCGGAAGGCGGCTATCAGTCGCAGTATTTGGACGACGACAGGTGGGAACCAGCAAAGAGCACGCTCCATTACCGCGATGGGAACTTCGATTTACACCTCGGATTCCGCCGTCCTCGTCCCGAAGTCGAACTGCCGACCGAAGATGCCACCGTCCTCGGCGTCTCGCTCGGCGTCGAAAACCTCGCGGTGACGAGCACGGCACGCTTCTTCTCCGGAACGGAACTCACCCACCGACACGCCGAGTTCGCCGACCTCCGTGCCGACCTGCGGGAGACGAACACGCGAAGTGCACGACGAACGCTCCGGCGTGCCGGCGAGCGCATGGAGAACTTCTCCCGGAACGAACTCCACGAAGTCGCAGGAGGAATCGTCTCGGAAGCCGAGGAACACGGCTGTTCGGTCGTCGCGTTCGGCGAACTCGAAGGGACACAGTTGGAGGAGGGGACCGATTTCCATCGACGAACGTTCGAGCGACTGTTCGAGTTCGTCGCGTATCGCGCGGCCGAGCGTGACATCACGGTGGTGCAGGTGAACCCCGAATACACGAGCCAGCGCTGTACGGCGTGCGGGTTCACGCACCCACAAAACCGCGACGTGGAGAAGAACCGATTCGAGTGTCTCAAATGCGGCAACGAGGCAAACGACGATTACAACGCGGCGAAGAACGTCGGCTTCCGCTGTATCCGACGCGGTCCGCTCTCCTCGCGGGGCGTCGGCGCGAAATACTGCGCGCTTGGGTCAGGGAGAGTTACGCCCGATGGCGATTTCGTTCCGAACGAGAAAATCGAAGCGGTGCAAAAGCCTTAGCCCGCCCCGTTCGAATGGGCAGGTATGTCCGAACCAATCGTGCGACACGCGGACGACATCGAGTATGAGGCCGTCGGGGCGGCCGACGGAATGGCAAAAGGCGTACTCATCGGCGAGGAACAGGACGCGCCGAACTTCGCCATCCGCCGGTTCACGCTCGAACCCGGTGCGAGCGTGCCCGAACACACGAACGAGGTCGAACACGAACAGTTCGTCTTGGAAGGCGAGTACGTCATCGGCATCGACGACGAGGAGTACGAAGTCAGCGCGGGTGATTCACTCTTGATTCCGGCCGGAGTCGTTCACTGGTATCGAAACGAGAGCGACGAACCGGGCGCGTTCCTCTGTGCAGTGCCGAACGGGGACGACGAGATTCAACTCATCGAAGAGTAATTAGTAAACTAACTTAGCGACATTCCGAGAGCGAGATGACGGCGTCGATGGACGCCGAAACCCACGCGGCATCCTTCTGTGTATCGGTTATTCGAACGAGCGGCCGCTCGCGGTCGGAACCGTCCTCGATTTCGAGGATGATGTCGTCGTCGAATCGCCGTGGAAGTTCTTCTTCTTGCGTGCCTTTCATATGCCACCTTGAGCGCTACTGTGCGCTGTCCACGGCTAGCGGGGCGACCCGCTTTGTTATGAGCCGGTTGCAAAACGGTATTCCCGGAATAACGGTCTCTCGGTGGCGGTATTGGCTGATTGAAGAACGGTATGGCCGCATTTCCTCGGCCAATGGCATTGCCTACCACGATGATTTTCCCGCCGTGTGTCGCCGTGTCGGTCGAATCGCTGAAATAGTTCCGGTGTGTAGCATGTCCCGTGTCGAAGCAGGCCCAGCAGGCGGAGACGCTCTTCTGCCACGAAACGGACAGGGGCTATCAGGTGGTTGCCCAGCGGGGCGGTGAGCGGCAGTTCCGCTCCGTCCTCGAACTGAAGGAGACGGACGCCGGGCCACGACCCGGACGATTTCTGTTGAAGGACGGGTCGAACGAGAAACCACGCAGTCCCGACGAGTTCGTCGAGCTCGCGCGGGGTGCAAAGCGAATACGTATCTCCCAGCAGACATCGCCTGACGCCCGGAACGAACTGAAGGAGATGCTCGACGGCTACCAACTGGACGCGAAGGCGGTGCGGACGTGTCGGTTGTGCGCCAACAAGGGCCGCTACTCGCCCATCAACGGCGAGACGGCCATCGATACGGGCGACGAGTACATCTGTCCGGACTGTGCGACGCGAGAGTTGGAGCGGGAGCTCTCGTTCAGGGGAAACCTGACCAGCGCCGCGCAGGACAGACTCGAAGACCTCCTGCTGGAAGTACAGGACCTGAAGCGAATTACGAACCTGCTCAAGGGGCAACTCGACCCCGACCTGACGAAGTTCGACGAGATAAGCGCGAACGTGGAGGACATCGAAATGGAGCGAGTCGATTCGCTCAACCTCCACCCCGGCATCCAGACCCTGCTCGAATCGCGGTTCGATACCCTGCTTCCCGTCCAGAGCCTCGCGGTACAGAACGGCCTCCTCGCCGGCGACGACCAACTCGTCGTCAGCGCGACGGCGACCGGGAAGACGCTCGTCGGCGAAATGACCGGACTGGACCGGATGCTGAACGGGAAGGGGAAGATGCTCTTTCTCGTGCCCCTCGTCGCGCTGGCGAACCAGAAGCACGAGGATTTCAAGGAGGAGTACGGCGACCTCGCCAACGTCACCATCCGCGTCGGTGCGAGTCGGGTGCGCGACGACGGTAACCATTTCGACCCGAACGCGGACATCATCGTCGGCACCTACGAGGGAATCGACCACGCGCTCCGCACCGGACGGAATTTGGGCGACATCGGAACCGTCGTCATCGACGAGGTACACACCTTGCAGGAACAGGAGCGCGGCCACCGCCTCGACGGCCTCATCTCGCGCCTGAAATACTACTGCGAGGAGCGGGCCGAACAGCGCAACGACTACGGCGGCGCACAGTGGGTGTACCTCTCCGCGACGGTCGGAAACCCGAAGGATTTGGCGCAGTCGTTGCGAGCCAACTTGGTCGAGTTCGAGGAGCGACCGGTCGCGCTGGAGCGCCACGTCACGTTCGCCAGCGGGCAGGAGAAACCGGTCACGGAGAACAAACTCGTCAAGCGCGAGTTCAACCGCGAATCCTCGAAGGGGTATCACGGCCAGACCATCATCTTCACCAACTCGCGGCGGCGCTGTCACGAGATTTCGAGGAAGTTGGAGTACAACTCCGCGCCGTACCACGCCGGATTGGATTACGGACGGCGCAAAAAGGTCGAGCGGATGTTCGCGGAGCAGGACCTCGCGGCGGTGGTCACCACGGCCGCACTCGCCGCAGGGGTCGACTTCCCGGCCTCGCAGGTCATCTTCGATTCGCTGGCGATGGGTATCGAGTGGCTCACCGTTCAGGAGTTCCACCAGATGCTCGGCCGTGCGGGACGGCCCGACTACCACGACCGAGGGAAGGTGTACGTCCTCGTGGAACCCGACGGGAGCTATCACAACAGCATGGAGATGTCGGAGGACGAAGTCGCGTTCAAACTCCTCAAAGGCGAGATGGAAGACGTGCGCACCCTCTACGACGAGAGCTCAGCAATCGAGGAAACGCTGGCCAACATCACGGTCGGCGGTAAGGCCGCAAAACGACTGAACGACCGAATGATAGGCGACGTACCGACGAAACACGCACTCGGAAAGCTCCTCGAATACGAGTTCATTCACGGATTCTCGCCGACCCACCTCGGGCGGGTCATCACGAGTCACTTCCTCGCACCCGACGAGGCGTTCAAAATTCTGGACGGCATTCGGAAGGGGAAGGAACCGTTCGAAATCGTCGCCGACCTCGAACTGTTCGGCGAGGACGAGTGACACGCTCGTCCGGCAAACGAAACGTTTTACACGGGGAGTGCGCTACTGAAGGGTACGGGATCGTGGGGTAGCTTGGTATCCTTTCGGCCTTGGGTGCCGATAACCCCGGTTCAAATCCGGGCGATCCCATAGATTTTGCGACGAACATTCTCGTGAGTCGCAAACCTATTCTGAGTCCGATTTGAATCAGAGAAGACGCAGTTCGCACGGCGACTGTGAGGCGCAAAGCGCCTCGATGCGAACAGACCGTCTTCGCGTGGTTCAAATCCGGGCGATCCCATTTTTGGACGACTGCACCGTGAGTCACAAATCCGTCCGTAACTCGATGTGAATTCTGCAAGTCACAGCACCGAGCGACGCGAGTAAAAAGAGGGAGAAACCTACGCCGTTCCTTCGCCTTTTCCAGCCCCTTCGTCGGACGAACTGGAGTCGGTCGTTTCCCCCTTCAGCATCGATTTGACTTTCTTCTTGAGGACGAGATAACCGGCGGCGGCACCGATACCGAACACGACAGCACCTTTCTTCCCGAAGCGTCGATACCCGTATTTTGCGGCCTTCTTGCCGACCGTAAGTGGTCCGAGTGGTCCAAGCATGCCAATGGGGGTTGCGTTCACGGGTAGGTGCCACGTGTGGTTGCAAGTGCAAGTTGTTTATATAAAATGGAGCGATTTGTGGAGATGTTTATGAATAATATAATCCCTGGACGGCGTGGCTTGAAATGACCAAATAACTTATGCTTTAGTAATGCATAATAATTTACGGGTATGAGACTTGTTGGACAGCGACATGAGGATGATGAAACGCTTCTCGGGCGGATAAAGCGAATGCTATCGGGAGACGGGACGAATCCCGATGGCGAGCGAGAAGCGTCGGAACAGCAGGAACGCCAGCCCCAACAGCGAACGATGACGGCGTTCGCATTCGAAACGGGCCAGACGCCGGAGGAGTACGTTGTAGAGTTACTAACGGCACGAGACGGAGAGATGCGCCAACAGGAACTCATCGCCGAAACAGGGTGGTCGCGGTCGAGCGTGAGCCGACTGCTCTGTCGGATGGAAACGGCAGGTGAGGTCGTCCGCGTCCGACTCGGGACTGGCAACGTGGTGTATCTCCCCGAGGCAGTTCCGGAACTGGTTCGGCACTTCGAGTCGGCACCAGTGGCACATGCCTGACGGGAATTTGCGAAACTTCTTACCGGACCGGGCACCAAAGACCCATGAATGGCTCGCGCGGAAAATGCGGAACTGATAGACAGGTTCGAGCAGTTCTATCGGCGATACTACAGCGACCCCATCGGGGACCTCGCCCAGAAGTATCCCAACGAAAAACGCTCGTTATACGTCGATTGGGACGACCTCTACCGATACGACGCGGACATCGCTGACGACTACCTCGCTCAACCACAGCAGTTGGAGGAGTACGCCGAGGAGGCGCTCCGTCTGTACGACCTTCCCGTGGACGTGAGCCTCGGGCAGGCACACGTCCGCCTGCGTGGACTGCCGGAACACACGGATATCCGCGCGATTCGTGCCCGGCACGTCAACACGATGGTGAGCGTGCAGGGTATCGTTCGCAAAGCAACCGGCGTACGTCCCAAAATTCAGGAGGCCGCCTTCGAGTGCCAGCGCTGTGGCACGCTTACGTACATCCCGCAAGCGGGCGGCGATTTTCAGGAACCCCACGAATGTCAGGGCTGTGAGCGGCAAGGTCCGTTCCGCATCAACTTCGACCAGTCCGAGTTCATCGACTCCCAGAAGATTCGGGTACAGGAGAGTCCGGAAGGACTGCGTGGCGGTGAGACGCCGCAAAGCATCGACATCCACATCGAGGATGACATCACCGGACAAGTTTCTCCCGGCGACCACGTCATCGTGACGGGAGTTCTCCACCTCGAACAGCAGGGAAGCGGCCAAGAGAAGTCCGCCGTCTTCGACGTGTACATGGACGGAACCTCGGTCGAAATCGAGGACGAAGAGTTCGAGGACATGGACATCACGGACGAGGACAAACAGGAAATCGTCGAACTCTCGAACGAGGGCAACATCTACGAGCAGATGGTCGATTCCATCGCCCCGGCCATCTACGGCTACGAGCAGGAGAAGTTGGCGATGATTCTGCAGTTGTTCTCCGGCGTCACCAAACATCTCCCCGACGGGTCGCGGATTCGTGGCGACCTGCACATGCTCCTCATCGGTGACCCTGGTACGGGTAAGTCCCAGATGTTGTCGTACATTCAGCATATCGCCCCCCGTTCCGTCTACACCTCCGGGAAAGGTTCGTCCTCGGCAGGGTTGACGGCGGCGGCGGTCCGCGACGATTTCGGGGACGGCCAGCAGTGGACGCTCGAAGCGGGTGCACTGGTGCTCGCGGACAAGGGCATCGCGGCGGTGGACGAATTGGACAAGATGCGTCCGGAGGACCGTTCTGCGATGCACGAAGGGCTAGAACAGCAGAAAATTAGCGTGAGCAAAGCGGGAATTAACGCGACGTTAAAGTCCCGTTGTTCACTGCTCGGTGCGGCGAACCCGAAGTACGGGCGGTTCGACCAGTACGAATCCATCGGCGAGCAGATCAACCTCGAACCCGCACTTATCTCCCGATTCGACCTGATCTTCACGGTGACGGACAAACCCGACCCCGACCACGACTCGCGACTCGCCGAACACATCCTTCAGACCAACTTCGCGGGCGAGTTGAACACACAGCGAACCGAAATCAACGCGCCGAACATAACCGAAGAGCAGGTCAACAGCCAAACCGAGGAGGTTGCACCGGCAATCGACGCGGAACTCCTCCGGAAGTATATCGCCTACTCGAAATCGAACGTCTATCCGACGATGAGCGCCGATGCTCGCCAAGCGATTCGGGATTTCTACGTCGATTTGCGCTCGAAAGGGACGGACGAGGACGCACCGATTCCGGTCACGGCCCGGAAGTTGGAAGCGCTCGTTCGTCTTGCCGAAGCGAGTGCTCGTGTTCGGCTTTCGGATACGGTCGAACAGAAGGACGCGGACCGGGTCATCGAAATCGTCCGGTCGTGTCTGCAGGATATCGGCGTTGACCCCGAAACGGGACAGTTCGACGCCGACGTGGTGGAAACTGGAACCTCGAAATCACAGCGCGACCGCATCAAGAACATCAAACAGCTCATCGCGAACATCGAGGAAGAGTACGACGACGGTGCACCGGTCGATGTCGTACTCGACAGAGCGGACGAAATCGGCATGGATGCGTCGAAGGCGGAACACGAAATCGACAAGCTGAAACAGAAAGGCGAGGTGTACGAGCCATCGACCAACCACCTTCGAACGACGTAAGATGGACCGGATCTCCGCACTCAGAAACATCGAGGATGCGCTTTCGGATTTCGAAGCCGGAGCGGACGAGTTACGCGAGACACAGCGGCGAGTGTTGACGATACTGCAAACGTACGCGACGGAGTTCGAAACCGAACGCGATTTGTCCGCGTATCGAGCGCGTGGCGACGAGAGAGCGACAGGAATCGTCGTCGTCGCGGAGTCGAAGGGGGAAGCGACCAATCGAATTATCGAACTGCTCGACGACGAAACGGTAGATTTCGACGTGGAGGATGTCGGTAAATGATAGAATATTGGAGATAGAAAACTAGATAAACATGCTCTGAATATAGTAGAACTGTAACAACTGCGTGCGTAGGTGTATCAAATGCGACAGAGTCGACAGAAGCGCCGAAACTTATCAAACTCATAATAATGCAGGTGGCTCTATGATACACAAGCGATGGTACGGGATGGACAACGGAGCGAGCACGCACAACGTCGCCGAGGGTCGCCCGAGATGAGTGGGCCTTCGGCAACGCTCGGTGACGAATCCAGTATTCTCGTTCTCGCCCCCTCGATGAGCGCAGAAACCGACGAGGCGTGTATAGATATGCTGACGAAGGCACCAGCGGAAGAAGAGAACGTTCTCTGGGTCACGTTCACGCGCTCACCGGATGCATGCCTCCAGGATTGGCTCTCCCATGCCGGCGGTCGTCCGGCGAACCTCCGATTCGTTAGCGTCGGCGAGACGGTTCGGTCGGTGGCAACGTCGGCGTCGATGCAGGAGACACCGACCGATGCCGTCATCGACTCCCTCTCGAACCCCGGTGACCTGACCGGCCTCGGTATCAAAATCAGCGAAGTGCTCCAACAGTGGCACGGGAACGGCAACGAAACCGTTGCCTGTTTCCATTCGCTAACGGCACTGCTCCAGTACTCCGACGTTCAGACCGTCTATAAGTTTCTGCACGTGCTTACCGGCCGATTCACCACCGCCGACGTCACCGCCCACTTCCATCTCGAACCCGACGCACACGATTCACAAACCATCAATACCCTAAAAACGCTGTTCGATGCCGTTGCCGAATTCGATGGCAACGAGTGGAACGTCAGAACGCGGTAGTTAATTTTAAAACATATCAGAAACGAACGGATTGGTGTGTTGCTGATAATTACGTACTCCCGTGCTGCCCGGCAGACGCTTCGAAACATCTGTACAACACACGAAGAGTGTGTAGTCAGGCGGTTTGGGCGGGCTGTCCTCCTGCAATCGACCGAGTTGGGCGGGTTTCTCGCGCTTCGATTGTACGAAAAACATGGGGAAGACGTTCAACTGGAGCGTACCGAACCGCTGAACGAGTTTCGTGATATACCGGAGACGGTTCGAACCGCGGCAAACGCATACGAAAGCCGCGACAAGCCGAGCACGCCCTACGATAAATTTGCCGTCGGAACCGAACATCCGTCGCCGGACGCGATGCGAAACGCGGACCTATGAAGGTCGAAACGGAGAGCGGGACGTTTCGAGGGCGTGCAATCGACCTCTCCGGTGAGTCGACAGCGCCGAAAGACGTCGTGGCAGCAGTTCGGTCGAATATCGGTTCGGAGCGTATCAGTATCGACTGTGCAGACCCCGGGCCGGCACACGAGCACGTGGGATGGATAACATCGGAGATGGCGATTCGTCTCCGACCGGCCCTGGCCGCTATCGCGCGGTCGCTCGGCATGGATGCGCCACAGGACGGGAAAATCGCCCACGTCGAAGAGAGGATGTGCTCGCTTGACATCGACGATGTCTCGCTCCGTGCGGAACGGAGACGCGTCGCAGATGCGAGTGGATCAGAAATCAGGTTGCGAGAACGGGTTGCGGCACTTCGTGGACGAGTACAGGCTCTGCGGGAGGTGGAGGGGAGTTCCGACAACGCCGAATCCGAACTCCGGAGTGTAACACAGGAGTTAGCCGAGACGGAGACGAAACGCATCGCCGCCGAGCAAACTCTCGAAGCGGCGCGCGGACGCCAACAGTACGCCAGGGACACCCGAGAACAGCGGTTGCGGCTCCGAGACCGGAAGGCGAACCTCGAACGGCGTGCCCGCCGTCACTTGGTTCGGCAGGTTCACGAGCGGTTCGTCACAGCAATCGAAGCAGTTCCGGGCCAGGGACGGACGATGACCCCCGGAACGTTCGAGGGAGATTCGGTGACTGCCGCGCTTGCACTCGCCCGGGTGGCACGGATTCGAGCACCGGTCGTACTCGCCAGTGACCGCTTTGACACGGCGGAGGCTGCTGCTAACTGCCTGCACTCGCCCGTACTACAGATTTAAGGGCGAAGACGAACCCAAGCCGGGGCATGGTGACACTTCACTGGACGGTAAACGAGGAGACGGGACCGGTCGGACCCATCACGCTTGTCGAACTGGTGGTCGAGAATCCGACGGCGACTCCCGCCAGAATTCGCGTCGGGAATCGCCTCGGTGGTGAAATACAGCCACCTCGCCGGCACGGCGTATCGGAAGCGGGATGGGACGAAGGGGGCTTCGAAGGCGTCGTCGGAGCGGGGGAACGACGTGCACTCGGCTACGCGGTTGCCACCGGTCAAGATATCGAGTCGCCACCTGCGGAAATCGTTTGGACCGAACGAGCGCCCGAAACGGAGGAGTCGGCGAGCGATAAGCGGAGCCGTGGGGGGGAGGTGGATGGGCAACTCGACATCGAACCGACAGCGGCAGGCGTCGTCCGAGCACTCGGTGATGCTCGGCCGCCTGCGGACGTGGTGCCGACACCATGCCGAGCGGAACTTCCCGAGGCTGTCGAATCGTGGTTGTCGGCCGTCGAGACGCGAATCGAGCGACACGAGGCGAGCGGGGGGAGAATAGAACTGCAAACCGTTGCCGAGCAGGCCCACGAGCAGGAGTTGACACGGCAAGTCGCGGCGGACGAGCGGGCGCTCGATACCGTTGTAAAACGAGCGGACAGGTTGCGAGAACGCATTGCTTCGACGCGAGAAACCCACACGGTTCGGGAGACGATATGATCGTAGCGGTGACCGGCGGCAAAGGTGGTATCGGGAAATCGACCGTCTCGTTGAACCTCGGGGCGGAGCTCGGCGGAGTCGTGGTCGATGCCGACCTGGCGATGGCGGACTTGCCGACGTCGCATGGACCGGATTTACACGACGTCCTCGCTGGACGCGCGAAGCCACTGGAAGCGATTTCGAACGTCGAGGGTGTGTCGATGCTTCCGTGTGGCCGCACGCTTGCAGGGGCGCGGGCATGCGACGTGACGGGGTTCGTGAGTGCGGTAGAACGAGTCGCCGACGAGTACGACCACGTGATAATCGACTGTCCAGCGGGGATGTCGGCCGATGCGGGGCTTCCGTTGGTTGCGGCGGAAAGCTACGTACTCGTGACGATTCCACGGCGATTCGCGCTGGCGGACGCGGTGCGGACGAAGGTTCTCGCGCGGGAACTCGATGCGGGATTGTGTGGCGTTGTACTGAATCGCGTTCGAAATAACCCCCCGGTCGAAATCGTCGAACGGACGCTCGGTGCACCAGTAACGACGCTCCCGGAATCGACGGCCGTCGCGGACGCACAACGTCATGGACGCCCCGTGGCGGCTACTGCACCGGGAAGTACGGCAAGAGAACAGTTCGCGGAGCTCGGACGGTCGATTTACTCCCGGAGGTCGTGATACGTCGAACGGAGGGTAACGGGTGTCACGTCGGCTACTTCTGCGGTGGCACGTTGGGTGACGCGTTCGTCACAGTCGCGAGCCGCCGTGTACAGACACGCGGCGGCCACGCCGCTGGGATTGCGACCGCTGACGAGGTTTGCCGCTTCGGCCTTTGCGACGAGGGTTTCGGCACGTCGTTCGCTCTCCATCGAGAGGTCGAGACGGCTGGCGAATCGCGGCAGGTACTCGCGCGGGTCGATTGGACCGATCGGAAGCCCGAGTTCGCGGTTCAGCGCATCGTAGGCGGCGGTCAGTTCCGAGCGGTCGGCCCGGGCACGTTCGACGATTTCGTCGAGCGTGCGGGAGACGGCGGACGTTCGACACGTCGCGTACACCGCCGCGGAGGCGAAGCCCTCTATCGAGCGCCCACGAAGCAGGTCCTCGGACTGAGCGGACTCGAATAGCACGCAGGCACGGTCGCGGATATTGGCGGAGAGTTGGAGTGCGCCAACGAGACGACGGATTTCGGTAAAGCCGTAGACGCGGTTGCGCTCGGCTTTGGAGGAGATTCGGGCACGGTTGTGCTGGCGGCGCATCCGCATCACGCGGCGTCGTTTGCGCCCCGTCATTCGGACGCTACTGTTTTTGTAACCGATTTCGGTCGTGAGCCCTCGGTCGTGACGGGAGCGCGTCAGCGGCGCGCCGGTTCGCTTGCGGTCGGTGTCGTCGTCACGGAACGACCGCCATTCCGGACCACGGTCGAGGTTGTCCTCGGCGACGACGAGGCCGCACTCGGTACAGACGGTTTCCGCATCGCGCGTGCGGACTCGGCTGTGGCATTCGGGACACGTTTCGGTTGGGTTTTGTGTCGTACTCATCACAGTTGAAACTTCGTCCGAAATGGTATTTAAACGAGCGCTGAAATCGGGAAACGAGTCGGGGTTGGCGGAAGAGAGCGTACCGATTACCGGTACGTTACAGCGCCCAATTACCAATTTTGATACCTGTC
The DNA here is from genome assembly GCA_963811185.1 of uncultured haloarchaeon. Lineage (GTDB taxonomy): Archaea > Halobacteriota > Halobacteria > Halobacteriales > Haladaptataceae > Haladaptatus. The sequence continues at coordinate 456,126 of CAWEQN010000012.1, read as the reverse complement.
ATAAACATTAAAGTCAAGAGAGGAACGAGGAGTAGACATGGCGCTGTCGGATATCGCCGCTGGATTGGAAGTCACGACCGAACAGAGAGACCACGGTGTCGCAACCGTGGACGACACGGAGCGGGACCTCCACGACCGGCTAGCGACGTTCAGTGATGCACTGCCGTGCGGGACGAAGACGGCGGTACGCATCGTGGAATCACACGCCGCTGGTGAATCGATCGGTGAAAGCGCTCGCCGTGCCGGCATTGCACCGATGACGGCCGCAAAGACGCTCCATCTGCTCGGCGTGAACGGTGTTTCTCCCCTCTCGTCGATGGGTCACGAACTCGTTCGGGACTGGCTTTCCGCGAGTCTCTCCCGGTCGGAAGCGTTCGCGCTCTCGGGAGCGAGCGAAACCGAATTCGCACTGGCGACGTTCATCGAGACACACGACCCGCTGGAAGGTGCCGCAGAAACGGTGGAGGGCGCACTGGCACTCGACGGGGACGCCACTGTCGAAAAGAGGAACGTGTTGGCGGAGACGATGAGCGATGTCGGCGATTTGCTGTAAGTCTCCCGTCGTGGCTTTCCCGAGGATCGATTACTGGCGGAGCGATTCCGGCACGTAGTCGTCCGGGTCGATGTCGAAGAGTCCCTCTTCTGGAAATTCGATATCGAGCGACGTGTCGAACACGGCTTCAACTGCTGTGACGATCGCAGGTGAAAACGACGTGTCGAGGTCGGGCGTGCTCGCCGGAACGCCCTCGACTGTGGTCACATTGCTTAGCGGAATCGTGGGGATATCGCCGAGCGGATGGTCCTCGTCCGGGGATTCGGCGTGGTTGGCGAGGACGGTATCCACGTCCGTGCCGAGGTCGGCGAGGCGACCATGGATTCCTTGGACGGCGTCCGCTCCGCGTCGGGACGCAGGTGCGACCACGGCGACAGCGTCAGCGGCGTTGACGGCCGCGACGGCTTGATTTGCGGCGACGGGTGGGGTGTCGATGATGACGTGGTCGAAATCGTCTTTAGCGCGTTCGACGAACGATTCGAACGCTTCGGCGGCCTCCACGGTCTTCGCACGTGCGAGGCGCTCGAACGGAGCATATGCCGGGCAAAGTGCGAGTATTCCAGAGGTTTGGACCGGATGGTGGATGAGGGCGTCGGAAAACGCACCGTCTGCGGTCTCGGAACGGTCGTCGGTCAACAGTGCGGTGATGTCAGTGTCGATGCGACCTGGGACGTGGCGGGCCAGTCCCTGCGTGTCGAAGGCGGCGTCCAGAATCGCCACGTCGCGTCCGACGTGGGAGAGCATGGCGGCGGTTTCGACGCAGAGACGCGTCGTCCCGGCCCCACCGGTCGCACCGACGAATGCGGCAGTTCGTTTCACGTGTTCGAATCGAAATAGATTCGTGCTGATATAAAAATGTACAGTTACTAGTCGGTGTGAATGTCGTCGGCAATCGCGTCCAGTTCCTCATCGGAGAGGTCGGGACGGTCCCCGGCAATCGCGTGAATCGGCTTCCCGCCGTCACCGTCGAATCGGGGGATGATGTGTCCGTGGACGTGCGGAACTTCCTGTCCCGCCGCTTCACCGTTGTTGAACGCCACGTTACTCGCGTCGGCGTCCACCGCGGCCTCGACGGCGGGCGTGAGATCGTGGAGGACCGAAAAGAGGTCGGTTGCGGCTTCCTCGGGAAGGTCGCCCAGCGTCTCGTAGTGATCCTTCGAGATGACGAGGGTGTGACCGGGTGCGAGCGGATTCACGTCGAGGAATGCGAGGACGGTATCGTCCTCGTACACGGTTTTATTCGGGATGTCTCCGGCGACGATTTGACAGAAGATACAGTCGTTCGGCATGTCTCTCTAATCGTGGGTCGGGATGATGAAAGTTGAGGCCTCGACAGAAATCAGTCCCGCAGTTGGAGCAGTTGTCGTCGGCGCAGTTCGATGTCGAAATCGGGTTGCAACTCCGGGTCCATAGCGAGCCGGTCGAGGACGAGTAGTGGGTCGACGCCGTTCGCTTCCACGTAGTCGAGCAGTGCGTTGATCTGCTGACGGTGGAGCGCGAGCGAGGAGAAGAGGGACGTTGCGAGCGCCATCGCCGCGGCCGTTTCCCGGTCATCCGGGAGTGCATCGCTTATCGTGGCGTAGTTCGACAGCTCCGTTTCCGGCTCGTCGGTCGGCTCGAAAGCGAGACAGCGCGTACAGAGGAGGACGGAAGTCGATTGGAACGGCACGTCCTCACGCAGTTCGGACGGGACGGCAAACGGTTGTCGTTCACCACCACACTCGGGGCATTCCATACGGAAATACAGTCGTGCAATCCTCAAAAGGATAGTTGATTTTTATCGACAGTGTCATGTTTCGTGATGAATGGAGAACGAAATACCTCGTAGGAATCAGGTCGACGGCGGGGTTTCCGGTCGGTCTCCCGATTCGTCGGTGACGTTGATCGGGATTCCGTCCTGGCTGTTTTCCCCGAATCCGGCACTGAGGATTCGAGTGAGGGCGTCCTCGACGGTTTCGTCCGTCTCGGTGATATCCGACGATTCGACTTCGACGACGAACCCGGTGGTGATGTTCGGGGCAGTCGGCAAGAAGAGGAGCTCACGGCCGTCCTCGGCCTTCTTTCCGGTTTTGAAGGCGGTCATCCGGAGGCCGTTCCACGTCTCGATTTTGACGGGTTTCTGGAGTTGGTTCGTGTCAGAAAGGGCGGTTTCGGCGGCCATTTTCGATGCATTGTAAACGATACGGAGGCCGGGGACCTGGTTCATGATGCCGTCGATGGTGTTCTCCATCACGCTTCCCAGCGTCGTCCGCATGAGGTAGCCGACGCTGAACACGAGCGCGGTGAAGACGGCGAGGACGATGGCGACACGGACGAGCACGCCGGGGATACTGATGACTCCACCGAAGTACTCGAAGCTCTTAAGACCCAGCAGGAACGGAAGCGCGGCGATTTTCATAAACAGCCACGCGATGATGTACGCGGAGACCAACAGGGGGGCTAAAACGATGAGACCGCTGGCGGCGTCACGTTTCCACGAAGACATTTAGGTGTAGCGTTTGGTTGCAGGATTATAAACTAGTTGCAATGTTTTTGACTATCTGCCGAGGACGGCACGCGCCGCAAACAGCAGGTTCTCCTTACGTTCCATCGCACGGCGGTAAAAATACGACATCCATTTGCCACCGTACGGGACATACTGCCAGACTTCGTACTCCTGTGCCAGTTCGTACTGTGCATCGTCGCGGACGCCCATCAGCATCTGGATTTCGAAGTCCGTACCGTGTTCCTCGTGGAGTTCCTTCGCATACTCTATCATCGCGGGGTCGTGGCTTCCGACTGCGATTCCGTCCTCGAACTCCTCGAACATGAATTCGAGATATTCGCGGTACGCGGCGTTGACACGCTCTTTTTTCTTATATGCCAGTTCCGGAGGTTCGTCGTAGGCACCCTTTACCAGTCTGACTTTGCCGGGTAGGTCGGCGAGTCGCTCGAGGTCCTCCTTGGTTCGTTTCAGGTTCGCCTGCACGCAGACACCGACGCCGCCGTCGTGTTCACGGGTGAGGTCCTCGAACAGGTCGAGGGTCGCGTCGGTCGTCGTGTGGTCCTCCATGTCTATCCAGACGAACGTGTCGTCGGCCGCGTCCGCGATTCGCTCCATGTTCTCGCGGTAGACGTTCGTGCCGACGTCCAACCCGACCTGCGATGGCTTGACCGAAACGCAGGCCGAAAGGTCCGAGCGCTCGATGTCTTCGAGCAGTCGGAGATACACCTCGGCGTCCTCGTCGGCCGGTCCCCGCTCGTGGTAGTGTTCGCCGAGGAGGTTCAGGATGACGCTGACGTTCCGTTGGTTCAAATCCCGCGTGTACTCCAGCGCCTCCGCCGGCGTTTCACCCGCTACGAACCGACTGGCAATCGGTGGTATCATGCGTTGGTGTTTGCGCCCCCGTACCTTATGGTTGTATATCCCACCCGTGACAATCATCGACATCTATTCCGGTCCAGACCGCTGGGTCTTAAGACCCGGAGGGTATCTATCATCCCATGACTGGTCTCGGTGCGGACGTGTTCGAAACCGTCGTCGTCGCGGTGTGGGCGATGTTGCCCGCCTACGTGCCGAACAACTTCGCGGTGCTCGCGGGCGGCGGCACGCCAATCGACGGCGGACGGACGTGGAACGGAAAGCGACTCCTCGGCGACGGCAAGACGTGGCGCGGGACGGCCGTCGGAATCGTCGCCGGAGCGATACTGGCGCTGATTCTCAACGCGATTCGTTCCCCGGCAACGAGCGCACTGGGCGTGACCCTCCCCGACAAATTTCCAATCGCCGCCGTCATTGCCCTCCCGGCGGGCGCGATGCTCGGCGACATGGCCGCGTCGTTCCTGAAGCGACGCACGGGGCGAGAGCGCGGCGCGGCGTTTCCGGGTATCGACCAACTCGACTTCGTCGTGGTGTCGCTCCTGTTAGTCTTGCTCGCCGCGCCGACGTGGACCCTCGATACGTTCACGATTCCCGTCCTCGTCGTCGTGTTCGTGATGACGCCGCTCCTCCATCTCGTCACGAACGGCATCGCGTATCTACTCGGTCTCAAGAACGAACCGTGGTAAGTATGGCAGTCCCGCGATAGCAATCCGAGTGCGTCGGAAAAAGTACTACTTTTAACCCGCCTCGCCGCCCCGACTCGCACATGGCGAATCAGGAACTCATCGAGGCCCTGCGCGCGGCGGACGCCGTCCAGTACGGCGAGTTCGAACTCTCCCACGGCGGGACGAGCGACTACTACGTGGACAAATACCTCTTCGAGACCGACCCGCACTGTCTCTCGCTCATCGCGGAAGCCTTCGCGGAGCGACTCGACGGGACGAAGTTGGCGGGCGTGGCCCTCGGTGCGGTCCCCCTCGTGGCCGTGACGAGCGTCGAGACGGACACCCGCTACGTCATTGCGCGGAAAAAACAGAAGGAGTACGGCACTGCCAACCTCGTCGAAGGCCGATTGGACGACGGTGAGGAAGTCGTCGTACTGGAGGACATCGTCACCACGGGCCAGAGCGCGGTTGATGCCGTGGAAGCCCTGCGTGACGCCGGCGCGGAAGTGAACAAAATCCACGTCGTCGTGGATAGGGAGGAAGGCGGACGGGAGAATCTGGCAGACGCCGGTGTCGAGATGGAAGCGCTCCTCTCGGCGAGCGACTTGCTCGCCGACAACGAATCGGACGAATAACCGTTTCGTGCGTGCCACCGCGCGCCGAAACGCGACCCCTCTTGAATTGCTTTCGTGTTGTGCCAGCCGATTTTTTAAGTACACCACCAATGAAACCCCATGTCACTCCGAAGCCACGCAAGCGTCTCGCTCATCATCTCCGGTATCGTCTCGTTTCTTATCGGTGCCGCCCCCGGTAGTTCGATGCTCTGGGGCGCAGGTCTCATCGGGGCCGGTGTCGTCATCGGCGTGTTGCGGCTTCTGTTCTGAAACCCCCACAGTCGCTACTGTAGGGGCTCAAACTTTCGATGCCCGTGAAGTCACGACCCCGTCCGTAGCCGACGTTCACTGTTCGACCACGCGACTCGAAACCACCGACCCTTCGTCGTCGAACGTCAGTCGTAGTTCGTCGGAACCAGCAGGAATCCGGAGACGAACACGCGGCGGGTCGTCGGCGAGGACGGTCAAAAATTCCTCGTGGAGCGCCCAGTCGAGGTCCCACAACGGTCGTTCGTCGAGCGAGATGCCGCGTTCGGCGTGAAAGCCGACGACGCGCGGATGGTCGCGGACGAGACAACCGACGGGCAGATTGGCCATCGCCCAACATTCCTCGCAGGCGATACGGAAGCGATACGGAACGTTTCCGGTGCTCAGTTCGGGTTGGTAATCGGTGAACCGACCGACCATCTCCGAGCCACACTCGGGACAGGTTCCGACAGCGGCGAGGGCGTTCCAGCGTCGGGTCCACGCCTCGAACGCGTCGAGGAGGTCGTCGCGTCGTGTCGTCGGTGCGGGCGGAAACGGGTTGTGCAGGAGTTCTTCGCCGCAGGCTTCACAGGCGATGTAAACGCGCTCCCGTTCGTAACGAGCGAAAAGAGAGTCGTCGCCGCAGGAGTAGCAGGTCCCCGGAGCATCGAAGGTGGTTCCGTCGGCTTGTTCGGTGAACACGCCCGCCATCAACGCGCTCGCGACCTTGCGACCCGCGTAGGTGAGCGCGTAGCCGTCCGGCGTCTTCCTGACGAACTGCCCGACCAGACGCTGGAGGTGGTAGTTGAAGTTGCCGCTGTCGCGGATGCCGACCCGTGCCTTGAGGTCGGCGTAGGGGAGCGTGAACTCCCCGTCGCGGTACGCCTGCTGGAGTTCGTACAGCATCGACACGCGGCGTTCGTTGCCGATTGCGGCGAGCGCGTCGGCCGGGTCGGGTCGCTCGTCGTCCATGGACGAGATTCGGGGACGGCCGATAAAGTCCCGAGGAAAGATGTCAGTTTTCCATGTGTAATCGGCTGCGCGGAACGAACAGGGTGCATGCGGACGAGCGAATCGATATGGGTCAGTCGCGCCGTCGCGTCGGACGGAACATCGGACTGTACTACCTCTACAAGTCCACGAAGGCGGTGGAGTTCTATCGGCCCATCATGTATCTCTACTTCCTCTCGCTCGGTCTCGATTTCACCGCAATCGCCGTGCTCGAAGGGATTTACAACGTCACGACGCTCGTTGCCGAGATTCCGACGGGGTACGTCGGCGACCGGGTCGGCCGCCGGAACAGTCTGCTCATCGGAACGACGATAATCTCCCTAACGCTCGTCGGCATCGGTTTCGCCGAAAACCTCGTCCAACTCGCAGTGTTGTACGCCTGCTGGTCGTTCGGCTACACGTTCCGGTCGGGCACCAGCGATGCGTGGCTGTACGACACGCTGACCGACGACCTCTCGGAGGACAGGTTCGCACACGTCCGTGGACGCGGACAAGCGCTCGCCCTGCTGGTCGGCGTCGGTGGGGCGATTCTCGGGGGCTACCTCGCCAAAATCGACCTCGCCTACCCGTTTCTCGTCGCGGCCGGGGTGACTGCAATCGGCATCTTCGTCCTCCTCGGGATGGACGAACCCGCGAGCTACGAGGAGAGCGAATCCGACGAACTCGGTGTGCGAAAAGCGGCGAGCGTCATCCGGGAGACGCTCTCCCACCGGAACCTTCGGGCGTTCGTCGTCTACTACTTCGTCCTGTTCTCGGCGGTGTCCTATCTCGTGTTCATGTACGTCCAACCCGTCTTGAAGACGGTCCTACCGCAGGTGGGCGTCGTACCGGGCAACGTCGAGCCGATTTTGGGGTGGTTTTACGCCGCAATCAGCCTGCTCTCGGCGGGATTGAGCTACTACACCGGCGCGATTCGAGAGCACATCGGCCTTCGGACGTGGTTTCTTACGATTCCGTTGGCGGTCGGTATCGCGCTCGTCGCGCTCCGTGCCGTGCCAATGTTGGCGATTCCGGCATTTCTGTTCGCACGCGGTATCGCGGAGACGACGCGGTCGCTCGCGTCGCAGTACGTGAACGACCGCATCGAGACGCTGGGGAGGGCAACCGTGCTCTCGTCGCTCGCCATGGTGAGTTCGCTGGCGGTCATTCCCTTCCAACTCGGGAGCGGTCTGCTGTCGGACGTCACCTCGCCGCTGACCGCGCTGGCGGTCGCTGGCGGCGTTCTCGTCGTCGGGTCGCTCGGAATTCTCGGCTGGGAACAGCCGATACAATCGCCGACCGGACACGGGGCAGAGACGGAGTAGCGCCGGTATTCGGAATCTCTTTGAATGCAGAAACCCCACGCCCCCACATGAAGGTGTTCGGGTCGAGCGGGACGAGAGGGGTCGCCAACGACGAACTGACCCCGGAGTTCGTGCTCAAGATTGCAAAGGCGGCGGGGACGGTTTGGCGCACCGACCGCATCGCTCTCGCACGAGATACACGAGCAACGGGAGACATGCTTGCGGACGCGGCCGCCAGCGGACTGGCGAGCGTCGGGGCAGACGTGGACCGTCTCGGTATCGTGCCGACACCCGCCGCACAGGCGTACGCCGAAAGCGAGGGTATCCCCGCGCTGATGATAACCGCAAGCCACAATCCGCCGGAGTACAACGGCGTGAAACTCATCGGCGACGACGGCATCGAACTCGCCGTCGATAGTTTGGAGCGGGTCGAAGGAAAATTTCTCACCGAGGCCTTCGAGGAAGTGCGCTGGAGCGAAACGGGCCACAGCCACGTCATCGAAGACGCCCGCGAACGCTACATCACCCAACTGCTCGATTCGATAGACACGACCAAAATCGCCGACGCGAACCTCACCGTCGCCCTCGACCCCGGCCACGGTGCCGGATCGCTCACCTCCCCCGAATTCTTCCGCAAACTCGGCTGTCGCGTCGTCACGACCAACAGCCAACCCGACGGCCACTTCCCCGGCCGGAACCCCGAGCCCGTTCCCGGAAACCTCCGCGACCTCGGCCGATTGGTCGAAGCCAGCGGTGCGGACGTCGGCATCGCACACGACGGCGACGCCGACCGCGCCATCTTCTACGACGAAACCGGCGAGTACATCGAGGGCGACGCGACGCTCGCCGCCCTCTCGGCCGCCCAACTCGACCCCGGCGACGCCGTCGTCTCAGCCGTCAACGTCTCCCAGCGGTTGGTGGACGTAGCCCGCGAGACGGGTGCAACCCTCGAACTGACACCAATCGGGAGCACCAACATCATCACCCGAATCCGTGAGCTGAGGGACCAAAACGTGTCGATTCCGGTCGCCGGCGAGGGCAACGGCGGTATCTTCTTCCCGAACTACCGACTCACGCGCGACGGCGCATACACCGCCGCGAAATTCCTCGAACTGTTGGTGGACGCACGCACGAGCGAAGTCGTCGAGCCGTACAACGACTACCACAACGTCCGGACGAACATCACGTACACGACCGATGCGGAACACGACGCACTCCTCGCGGCCGCAAAACAGGCGGCGACGGATTCGAATGCCGAACTGAACACCCGCGACGGCTACCGCTTGGACTTCGGTGACGCGTGGGTGTTGGCCCGCCCGAGCGGGACGGAACCGATGATTCGAATTTACGCCGAAGCACGCGAACGTCACCGCGCCGAGGAGTTGGCAGAAGAAATGGAAGACACGCTCCGGGCGGCCAAAGCGGACGCCTGACCCGCCGTTTTGTTTTCCATAGTTGAACAGCTACCGCGACGGGTAGTTGTCGAGCGCCTCGGTCAGCGTTCCTTTTTCGTCCCGTACCCGTTCGAGTTCGTCTTCGACGTCGCCACGGGCGAGTCTGTCGCGTTCGTCGTCGGTCAGTTCCGACCGCGCTTCGGCCGCCGTTCGAAGGCGTTCGAAATCGTCCCGTCGGGTGACGTCTTCCACGTTACGAAGCTGTGCGATGGCCTCCGGCGGCGCGAAACGGTCCGCGACGCGAATCGCCTCCTCGCACCACCATCGGAGTTCGTCCGCGGGTGCCGGCGGCCAGTCGATGGTGAGCGGTTCCGGGCCGAGTCGGTCGAGGTACGTCTCGTTCGTGGCGACGGCACGCTTCAGTGCGGCCGGGTCCGAGACGTAATGGTCGAGCTTCGACCGGGAGTAATGGGAGTATTCGAGCAGTTCGGGCACGGTGAGTTCCCCGCCATCCCGATGCAGTAGATACTCCCGTAGGTTTTCCGGCGGTAACTGAAATTCGATGAGCGGATAATGTTCGGTCGCGGCGAGGAATTCGACCAGTTCACGGGAAGTCGCCTCGTGTATGAATTCCGAGAACGCCTCAGTGATGTCGTCGTTGGCGGTGTCTATCGGTTCCCGAAGCAGTTCCGTCGGAGCGTCCAAATCGGCGTCGCCGAGTTCCCGTAACCGTTCGAGGGACGCGATTCGTTCGTCCAGTTCGGCTACCCGCTGTGAAACGGAGTGGCGTACGTCGTGATACCGCTTGCGTGCCGCTTGGCGCTCGTCGGACAGGGCGACGATTTCCTTTGCCGGTGCGAGCGCGTCCCGCCCGTTCTCGAAGTCGCGTTCGCTCAACCGGCGTTTGTCGATGGTCGATTCCGCTCGCTCGAACGCCTCGCGTGCAGGCAGGTCGTCGGGAAGGCCCTCGACGAAATCGGCGAACTGGCCTTGAAACTGCAGGAACGCTTCGAAGTCGCCGGTGCCGGTCGCACGCGATTCGTAGCGGTCGAACAGATGCATCGCGCGGTCGTAGGCATCGGCGACGGCGCTCATCGATGTCTCGCCGTACTCCGCGATGGCGGCGTTTTTCTCCCGACACGCCTCGTCCGCGTTCCGGAGTTCGGTCAGTGTGTCACTCATACGCTTCGTCGGGGTCGAACACCCGTTCGGCGACGGTTTCGGTTTCCGCAATCGGTGCTCCTTCGTCCCGACGTACGGATTCGATACTGCGGTAGAAACACGACTCGTACCCCGTGTGGCAGGCACCACCGTCCTGTTCGACGCGATAGAGCAGTGTGTCGGCGTCACAATCGACGCGAACGTCTTTCACGTGCTGGAGGTGGCCGCTGGTTCCACCCTTCTTCCAGAGTTCGTCCCGGCTGCGGGAGTAGTAGTGGGCGAACCCGGTTTCGAGGGTTTTCTCGACGGCTTCGGGGGAGACGTACGCCAGCATGAGAACGTCCCCGGTGTCCGCGTCCTGTGCGATTGCGGGAAGTAACTCGTCCCCGTCGAACGCGAGGGCGACTTCGGACGACTCGCTCATGCCTACACGAACGTATCGACGGGGAATAGGTTTTTTCTCTCGGAAAGGGACGGCCATTTTTGACTGATGATTGAATAGACCGGTGAGTGATCAATCCTGGACCAACTGGGCGAAGTCGTCTATCGGAATGATTTCCATTGTCTGCATGTCCATCCCGTAGCTTTCCACCGCGATGCCCGCCCGGAAGGCCGTATCGCGGTCTGGCGCCTCGAAGATGAGCAGGAAGTCGTACTCGCCGAGGACGGCAAAGCTCCCGTCGAGTTCGACGCCGAACTCCTCGAACTCCAAACGGATGTCGCCCCACGCCGACGCGAGTTCTTGGGCGTTCTGGACGCTCGTCCGGATATCTACGAGTGCAACGTATTTTGCCATAGCTAAGAGGACGGCGTCGGTTAGAAAAACGGTTATAGCCAATGTCTCAAAACGGTCTCCTTTGAGAAGGTAGATTTCGGAGAGAGGTAGGGCGTTTGTCACACGGCCGCTGCGCCGCTACCCACTTTGTTTCCCGTTTACTTCCATCGACACCTAACCCCGCATAACGTAGTATACCGAAGGATACATCGAATATACGGTCGGAACATTGCAGATTAATATCAGCGAGGAGTTATCTTCGTCGTTCGAGACGGAGTGAACAATTGTCCGGCTTGAAGACGGTGAGTAACGATATCGAAGTCCGACGATGCTGGCGACGACAGACCGTATCCTTCTGTCCGATACGTCGGCTATCGTGGGAGAGAAACAATGACACAAAAGAACGAACCGGATGCGGCTCGAGGGACTCGCCGGAGCTTCCTCAGGCGGGGAACACTCCTCTCCGGACTGCTCGTATCCGCCGGTTCATCGACAGCACTCGCACAGCCAACGACGGACCAAGGGACGACCTTGGAACCGATAACGTCGGGAACACAGGGAACCGCACAGGGGACCACGACGCAACAGGGTGGTGGAGCAAGTAATGGCCTACAGCAAGCGGCATTGAAAGGAGCGAAACAAGGCGTCGCCAGCGCTGAAAATCAGGGTGCAAGCATAACTGCGGCACAACGACAGGCCGCGATTCAGGGTGCCACGCAGGGAGCGGTAATCAACCAGAACGCGAACGTCAACGTCGTGCAAAACGCCGCGTTCGGGTCAGCGAAAGGGGCGTTACTCGGCACGGTCAATCAGAACGTCAACGTCAACGTCATCCAGAACGCTGCGACCGGCGCAGCACAGGGGGCCGTCAACCAGAACGCGAACGTCAACGTCGTCCAGAATGCTGCCCTGGGTGCGGCGAAAGGTTGTGTCAAAGGCGCAGCCGTGAACCAGAACGCGAACGTCAACGTCGTGCAAAACGCCGCGCTCGGTGCGGCGAAAGGCTGTGTCAAAGCCGGAACGGTCAATCAGAACGTCAACGTCAACGTCATTCAGAACGCCGCGGTCGGCGCGGCGCAAGGTGGCGTTCGGGGGGTCGTGAATCAGAACGTCAACGTCAACGTCATCCAGAACGCGGTGGTCGGCGCGGCACAGGGTGCGGTACAGGGGAGCGTCAATCAGAACGTCAACATCAACGTCATCCTCAACGCCGCCCTCGGCGCGGCGCAGGGTGGCGTCCAAGCGGGCGCTATCAATCAGAACGTCAACATCAACGTCATCCTCAACGCCGCCCTCGGCGCGGCACAGGGCGCTATCAACCAGAACATCAACATCAACGTCGTCCTCAACGCCGCGGCCGGAGCGGTACAGGGTGCCATTAAGGGGGCCGTGAACCAGAACGTCAACATCAACGTCGTCCTCAATGCGGCACTCGGCGCGGCGAAAGGTGCGCTCAATCAGAACGTCAACATCAACGTCATCCTCAACGCTGCGGCCGGTGCGGCGCAGGGGTGTGTCCAGACGGGCGCTATCAACCAGAACGTCAACATCAACGTCATCCTCAACGCCGCGTTCGGTGCGGCACAAGGTGCGACCAATGCGGCCGAGCAAAACCCCGGGGTCTCCGCGAAAGGCGTGAAAGCAGCGGCCTTGGGTGGCGCGACCGGTGCCGTCAAACAGGGAGCGGTCAACCAGAACGTCAACATCAACGTCATCCTCAACGCCGCGGAGAACGGTGCACAGCAGGGGGTCGAAGCGGCGGCGAACGGTGCCTCCCCGCAACAAGTCCAGCAGACGGCCGCAAGCCAAGCGCAGAGTGGTCAAGGTCAAGGCCAAGGAACTCAGCAACCCGGCGGTGGTGGCGGAACCTCCGGCGGTGGCGGCGGAACCTCCGGCGGTGGTGGCGGAACCTCCGGCGGTGGTGGCGGAACCTCCGGCGGTGGCGGAGGAACCTCCGGCGGCGGTGGTGGCACATCCGGTGGTGGCGGCGGCGAAACCTCCGGTGGCGGCACGTCCGGTGGCGGTGGCGGAACCTCCGGCGGTGGAAACTCGACCGGATAGCTACCCCATCACTTCGAAGACATCGCGGTCACCTTCTTTGATTTCGTTCGCGACCGTACTCACGTCCGCGAACTCGACGTCCGGTTTCGTTTTCATGTGCTGAATCAACCCCTCCAGTCGCGCCGTTCGAGGTGGTTGTCCGATGACCTGCGGGTGCATCGCTAGCGTGAAAATCCCGTCGTCGACGTTTTCGTACATCCAATCGAACTGAGCCTCCCAGAGGTCGAAAACGGACCGTTCGTCCGCGAATCCCCACAGAATCGACTGTTCCCAGACGAACATCAGCGCCGGGAAGTCCGCCCGTTTCCACGAAATCGGTATTTCGGCGATGTCGCTTTTGTCGCCGATTTGGAAGGGCTTGTCCTGTGGTGCACTCCAGTTTTTGCGGAGATAGTACGGTCGGAAGTCGTTGCCCATCGCGCTCGAATCCCATTCGAATCCCAGTTCGTCGAGGATGGAGAGCGTGTTTTCCGAGAACTCCCACGCGGGCGACCGAAACCCGACCGGTTTGCTCCCGGTGATGTCCTGGATGTTCGTCATCGCGCGCTCGTACTCCTCCTTTTCGTCCTCCTTGCTGTCGAACGTGCTCGGGTTGACGTGCCGCCAGCCGTGACATTGCACGTCGTACCCCCGGTCGTGAACTTCGCCGGCGCGTTCGGGAAAGCTCTCGATGGTGTGTCCGGGGACGAACCACGTCGTCGGAATCCCGTGTTTGTCGTGCAGGTCGAGGATTCTGGGTGCGCCAACCCACGCACCGTACACCCCGCGGGACAGTTGTGTCGGCGCGTTACCCGCACCGAACGTGTGAATCCAGACGGAGACGGCGTCGAAATCGTACGTCAAACAGACGGTCGCTTGAGCCATTCGGAAACGTAACGCCGGGAACCGGCTTATCTGTAGCACATTTGTGAGGTTTGGCGGACGATTGGATTAGCAACGCGAGCGGAGAACGACCGAACGAACCCCCTTATTTCGCCTCGAACAGCGCAGTACACTCGACTCTCGATTCGTCCGCTATCGAAAGCTTCCCGGTGACGGTCAGGGCGTAGAGGCCCGACTCGACGGGCACGACGATGAACGTGGTGTCCGGGATGTGTGGCGTCGGATGCTGTTCTCGGCTTAGTGACCACGTCTGTTCGTCGTTTGACCCGACTGCCGTCGTCTTCCCGGTTCCGTCGTTGGATTCGACGACCGACCACGAGTCCTTCCGTTTTCGCCGAACCGTCCACGCGTCGGTGTCGATGGCGAAATCCGACCCGGACTGATTGGTGAGCGTGACCGTGAACGTCGGGACGCCGTTTTCGCGTAGTTTCCACACCCCGGCTTCCGGACGCAGGACGACCGGCGCGTTCGGACGAGGTCCGCCGCGACTGCAGACGTGTTCGTCCATCGCCTCGCCGAACGTCGGACAGTTCGAGTCGTTCGTATCGGTCATGGTCGTGTTTCGCGAGTGGGTTCGTTTCTCCGTGCTGTTCGCGCCGTCGTTCCTCTCCGTCCCCAGATACCCAGCGACGGTCACGGATGCGGCCGCGGTGGCGGTCCGGGCGACGAATCGCCGACGGTTCATAGGGACACGTCGATTCGAACGAACAATTCAGTTGTGGAGGGTGAAACGAGCGGTGTAGCGGCTGCTAAAACGGCGTTCTTCCCCGTGCTACCCGTCGCGAAAAAACTGACCGTGAGTCCGCTCGAAACTCGCTTACTCGATTTTCTCGTACTGCTCCGCGAGTTTGTCGGCGGCTTCACCGAGCTGTTCGCGTTCGTACTCGGTGAGGTCCCATTCGACGACTTCCTCGACGCCGTTCTTGCCGAGTTTGACGGGGACGCCGAGTGCGACGCCTTCGTGGCCGAACTCGCCGTCGAGTTTGATGGAACCGGGGAGCACTTCACCCGTGTCGCGGATGACGGCTTCGACCATGTGACCGACGCCCGTCGCCGGACCCCACTGGGTCGCGCCCTTCTTCTCGATGACGTTCATCGCGCTCTCTTTGAGTTCGCCGAGGATTTCATCTTTCTCGTCGTCCGAGAACTCGGGGTCGGCACCGTCGACGCGAACCTTCGAGAAGACCGGAACCTGCGCGTCGCCGTGCTCGCCCATGATGGTCGCTTCGACGTTTTCGACAGGCGCATCGAAGCGCTGGCTCAGCACGTAGCGGAACCGAGCGCTGTCGAGACGGCCGCCGAAGCCGATAACTTTCTCCCGTGCTCGGTCGCCGGTCTCGTAGAGGTGGCGGTTGAGCAGGTCCACCGGGTTCGAGGTGGTGATGGTTACGAAGTCATCGTCGTTGTGCTCGGCGATGGAGGACCCGATGTCCTCCATGATGGGCGCGTTGTCGCCCGCGAGGTCGATACGCGTCTGTCCTGGCTGGCGCGGAATCCCGGCCGTGATGACGACGACGTCCGACCCGGCGGTGTCCTCGTAGGTACCCTGTCGAACGGTCGTGTTCGAGTCGTAGGCGGCCCCGTGGTTCACGTCGGCGGCCTGTCCGACCGTCTTGTCTTCCATGTCCGGAATGTCCACGAAAACCAGTTCGTCCGCGACACCACGCAGTGCGATGTTGTAGCCTGCGGCGGCCCCAACAGTACCTGCCGCACCGACTACGCTTACTTTCACCATGTCACCTAAAAGACGCCCTGCTGTTTGGTTAAATCCTCCGGAAGCGGGATTCTTCGCGCGACGACCGATGATGTGTTTAGACAGCCCCGTCGGTACGAGACGAATTTGATTTTCCCGTGGCTGACCGTTCGCTACGGGACGGGGTCGATCCTCCTGCAATCACAGCAACTACGATGACGGCCCAGAAAGCCGAGCGGTCGCTCCAGGGAGGTCTGTTCGATTTTGCCGTCTGCACCTCCCGAGCGGCAACGAAACCATCAGCTCTCAGCAGTTCCAACTGCGCTGAGGACGACTCGAATTGTCCCGGATTTCCATCCGAAATGAAGGGGTTCAGGGTGCGACGCCGACGGTCAACAAGGTACCGAACTCGCGGTAGCGTTCGACCATCGCCTCTCGCGTCTCCCAACTGTCGGTCGGGAATTCGGATTCCTCGGGAATCCCGATTTCCCGGTCCGGGATGTTGTCCTGTTCGGCGACGTACAGCCCCGCGTCGCGGAACGCATCACGGTACTGCTCGGCGCTCCAGCGCGTCATCTCGACGGAAATCGAGTCCTGCCACTCGTGGGAGTGGACGTTCTCCTCGTAGTAGTTCACCGCACAGAAGACGGTGCCGCCGGGGCGCAGGATCCGCCGGACCTCCCGAAGCATCTCGTAGGGGTCGTTCGCGTAGTAAAACGCCTCCATAGTGAAGACGTGGTCCACGCTGTTCTCCGCGAACGGCAGGTGGTCGAAGTCGCCGACGAGGAACGAGACGTCCGAGTCGTCCGTATATCCCCGCGCGTTCCGCGCCATCTCGGGTGACCCGTCGAGTCCGTAGACCCGGCCCGCGCCTTTCGTCTCGCGCAGCGCACGTCCCGCATAGCCGCTCCCACAGCCCAAATCGAGCACGGTGTCGCCTTCCTCGACCGGCATGCGGGCGAGCGCGTACTTCGCCGTGTGCCAGTGGCGGTCTTCCATCCCTTTGTCGCGGCCGTCCGCCGCCCAATCGTCGAACTCCTCGCGGACACTCATGCACGGGAGAACGGCCGTCCCCGACAAAACGGGTTCGAAACACACTGAGTCGGAAACGTATCGACCGAAAAACACGGCGAGCCGAACGGCCAGTGCTTTATTTCTCGACTCCGTTTCGAGCGATATGGTCGGTTCGAGAAAACGATACGCCTTCGCCGATACGGCCCAGCAGATTCTCGGTGGGTTTCTCCTCGCTGGTCCGTTCGTCGTCACGCAAGAAGTTTGGGACGTGGCGGGGACGATGTCCATGATTCACGCCGTCGCGACCGTCTGTCTCGTGTTCGGAATCGGATACGGCGCGCTCTACAAAGCGGACCACGACCGCGACCCGGACCGCGAGGCGGACGTGGCCGGGATACCAACCCGCTTCATCTCGCTCATGCTCGTCTCCTTCGGGTCGGTCGCAATCCTCGCAATCGTGTTCGCCGCGCCGGAGACGTTCCTCCACGATGGCCTCTTCGACGGCCACACGTCCACGGGAGTCCTAGTTCACGACGGCGAAAGCCATCAGTGTCGGGCTCCATCTTCAGCGTCGTCGGAGCGGCCACCGCCGACACCGTGTTCTGACGGCCATTCCCGCATATTTTAAGTCGGTGCCACTAGTTACCGGATGATATGGATTACCAACTCGACATCGAGAACACGCCCGATTCGATACCCGGCGGTACTGGCGTCCTTCTGTTACACCCGAGCACCGGCGAAACCGACCGAATCGACACCGATTTTCTGAAAACTGACACCGACCGCTTCCTCGTTATCTCGACACGGACGACGGCCCGCGAGGTAAAACAGAAACTCGACCACTACGACGTGGACGAGAGCAAAGCGGACATTCTCGACACCCTGAGCATCGAACGCGGCTACTCCCGCCGAAGCACGAACGACGTTCATTACGTGTCGGCCCCCGACGACCTCGAAGGCATCCTCTCGGTCACCGAAAAGTTCCTGACCGAAACCGACGGCAAACGCCGTATCAGCTTCGACTCCATCACCGAGATGGCCTACTACGCCGACGAACAGCGGGTGTACGAGACGGTCGAAAAAGTCCTCGGACTGCTCGAAGAAAACGACGCCGTCGGCCTGTTCCACCTCTCGAAAGGTGTCCACGACGAAGTGCAAATCGAGCGTTTCCTCGCCCTGTTCGACGCCGTCGTCGATTTGGACCGGGACGGAAACGTCGATACCGATTTCTCGAAAGTGAACTGACAGCTCAGTCGAGTTCAGCGACATCGCCAAACCGACCCTCTCTCCAGCTCGAAACGCTCCCCCTCCTCGGGAGCTAACGTTTTTGCTATCGGCCCTCGTATCTCTCGAAAATGGGGGGAACGAGTGACTATCGCATCGCCGTCGCCGTGGCCGACCCCGCGAACGCCGCGCAGTTGACCCGAACCGCCGTCGATATCGCACGCGAACGGGGCGGTGACGTTCTCGTCCTGCGGGTGCTCGTGACCGAGCGTCAATCGCCGTTCGCACTCTACAACGACGACGTCATCATCCGCGAGTTCGGCGGGAAAGAACAGGAAATCCTCGACCGCGTGGTCGAAACCGCGCAGGGTGCCGTTCCGGTCAGCGGCCAGTTGCTCGTCTCCTTCGACGTCGCTCGTGCGCTCACGAACGCCGTCGTGGAGTTCGACTGCGACGCGCTCGTAGTCGGCTGGCAGGCGCGCGAAGGCCCGAGCGAAATCGTCCTCGGGAGCAACATCGACCGACTCGTCGCCAGAACGCCGTGTGACGTTCTCGTGGAGAAACTCGGCCCCGCAGAATCCGTGGACTCGATTCTCGTCCCCGTCGCGGAAGGCCCGCACGCCGAGCTCGCGGCGGACGTTGCCCGCGCAATCGCGGTGGCGAACGACGCGAAAATCCGATTGCTTCGAGTCGGGGAGGAAGATACCGCCATCGAGCGACTGCTCGCGGGCATCGCGGCCCGCGTGGCTCCCGCAACCGTCGAGCGAGAGTTCGAACCGGCTCCGTCACCGAAACGGTGGTCGAGGAAGCCTCGGAACACGATATCACGGTTCTCGGTTCGACGCGACAGGGGATGCTCCGGCGGCAACTCGTCGGGTCGGTTCCGCAAGCCGTTGGACGGCGGGCGGACACGACCGTCATCATCACTCGCCGGGAGGTCGGAATCCGGCCACGGCTCACGCGATTGGTTCGAGAAACCCTCTAAAATCAGATGGTCGCTAGTCCAAGGACGGCCAGCGCACCCGACAGCAGGTCGCCGTAGCCCAACGCGATGACCAATCCGACGAACATGGGGACGATGAACGGGATTCCCGGCGATATCCACATCTCGTCTTCGGTCACCAGCACCTCCAGTCCCTCGCGGAGTTTCGTCGGCGTCGTCCCGTAGGCACCGTGGTCGATACTGTCGAGGAACTGGGCGGCCCCCCACGGGTCCTCGTAGCCGTCCGGTTCCGACGTCCGTTCCCGATTTTGCTCGATGACCGTTCCGCCATCGGTCACCATACCGTCGGTCGGTGGGTTCGGCGTCGTGGGAAGGCTTGCCGGGTCACGGAGGTCGTTCGCTCCGTTTCTGAGGTCTGCCAACGTCGTCCCTCGCCACCGCAGATACATCCGAACCGCATCCAAATCGACGCCGTTGCGCGTGACCCCTGTGGGCGTTTCGAGCAGTCGGCCGTGGGCCGTCGGGATGTCGTCCCAGTCCACGACTCGGCCGACGAACATCACCGACGAAACCCGTCCAGTTGCGAGATTCGTGACGAACAGGGTGGCGGGATACAGCGCCCCGAGCAGGACCGTGTTCGTCAGAATCGTCAACGAGAACACGCCGAGGACGGTTCCCTGCACGGGGAAGGCCCATCCGGCGAGGTAGTACGTCGGGTAGGACGGAAACAGCAGAGCGATGACGAGAAACGCTTTCGCATCCGCGCCGCCGAACGCCCGGAACCACCAGAACGCGAACACGAGCGGCGCGACGAACCCGAGACTCACCGCGGCGTGAAAGAGGAACAGTTTGCGTTGAAACGGCGACGCACCCATCGCGGTCACGCCGTCCCAGACGAGCAACACGACGGCGAGCGCCGCGAGCGGATACCACGTCTCGTTCGGCACCCGCCGGGTCTTCACGTCGCGCCACGCGGCCCATCCAAAGACGGGCAGGGCAAGCAATCGCAGGAGGTCGGGAATCGAAGTATGCACCAAACGGTAGCCCTCGGTGAGATGTTTTAGCTGTTGCGATATATTTGAAGGAAATTGAACGTTTCCCACTAATTTTATTTTACCTTGGTGTGTTCGAGTTCTCCATGAGTACGCAGGGGGTCGCCCTCGTGAAAATACGAGGTGCGACTTTCATTCCGTCGGCGTGGCTTTCACGCCCGAGCGAGGGCGACGGGGCACTCGAATTCAAAGGCGACGACCGTGGGTTTACGCCACACGCCGTCAACACCGGCCGATGCCGGGTCGAGCAGGAAGCGGTGGTCGATTTTACCAATGGAACGCTTCTCTCGTACGCTGACACTGGGCAGTCGGTCGAGCGAATCACCTATCCCGACGGAAGCGAAGACAGGCGAAGCGGGAAGGCTTCGACGAACGGAATATTCTGCACCGACCCCCAGTGGCACGACGACCACGTCGAATTCGACATGCACGCGAGCGCGAGCAATCCACTCCGTGCACACGCCGACCCGGTCGATTTTTACCTCGAAGCCGTCGTGTGGGACGACGGGGCGGTGTACGTCCACGGCCATCACGACGGGTTCCCGTGTTTCGAATTCTACGTGCAGACGGATTTCGGCGAATTCCGACCGTTGTACCGCCACGACTACCGGGAAAGCGGCGACGAACCGCTCGCACTGGCTGGACCGATGGAGTACGAGTTCGAACGGAGCCTCTGAGACGCGTCGCTCTCGAACCAGAGTAAAAAAATCCCCACCCGAAAGTCCGATTCGTTTATATGACGCGGTTCTGCAGGTAGTCGAGGTGCTTTGCGTTGTAGACGATTTTGACCTCGTCCGTCGCGGCGCTGCCGATGCAGGTGAGGCGAACGTCCTTGTCTTCGACTTCCTCGTCGCTGAGGATCTGCTGCATGTCCATATCGATTTCGCCCTGCTTGATGATGGAAGCGCAGTTCGCACAGGCACCGGCACGGCACGAGAAGGGCCAGTCGTAGCCCTGTGCCTCGGCGGCTTCGAGGATGTACTCGCCTTCGTTGACTTCGAGCGTGCCGTAGTCTTCCGCGTCGAAGTCTTCGCCGGCGGCCTTGTCGAACAGGTCGTCGTCGTCAATATCCCAGCCCTGGTCGTCCAGCACTTCGTAGTTGAGGTATTCTACGGTAGGCATCACCCGGGGGTTGGTTCGCCGGATGGTTAGTAGTTGTTGTTTCGTCGCCTGTGATGAGGAACCAGGCACGATTCGAACGGAACGAGGGGCCGCCATTCGAGCGGACGAAGGGGATTCTCGTTCAGGCTGGCGAGAGCGGAACAAATGCGAACAGGAGATACGATGCGAAGGCGGAGATGGACGGCGTCAAAATCCACAGGACGATGACGCGACCAGTGGTCGACGGGTCGAACAAATCCCTCGCCTTCAGCGTCTTTGGTTCTTCTTCGCCGATTTTCGCCACCTTGTCTTGCTCCTCGGGAAGAACGTTGACCGTCATCTCCTGTCGTTTTTTCCCGTCGTCGCCCCGCACTGCGGCGGCGGCCGCGTCGGAGAGTCTGACCGTTCGTGTCGCCCGACCCCACCCGAGTCCGACGATACACATCGTCGCGCTCACGGCGAGACTGGCGGGAATGCCGATCAGGGAGAGGAACGTGATGAGGGTCGCGCTGACGACTTCGACGATGAGGGCCGCCAACAGGGGAAGGTCGGTGAGGTCGTTTCCGACCGTATCGAGGGTGCGCCGGGCGATGGTGAACGCACCGATAGCGATTGCGGCACCCGCGAGAATGACGCCTTGGCTTCCGGTAATGTCGCCGCTTCCGACGAGCGGTGCAACCGCGTTGGCGACGTTCGACGCACCCGCCGAGAACGCCATATAACACCCGATACCGACGACGAGGAACGTCACCATGACCTCCTTCGTCGTCGCATTCGAGGAGACGGTCGGATACGGTACCGAGCCGACGCGATTGAATTCGAACAGCGGCTCTTCGGACTGTTCGAGCTTGAACCACACGTCGAGGTACGGATACAGATAGCGACCGATAACGGCACAAATCCAAAAAGCAGTGATAGGTGCGAGAAGCCACGCGGAGACGATTCTGAACATGACATCACCGTCGAGCGTTCCGGTCGCCGCCCCGAGTCCCGCGATTGCGCCGACAGCGGTCATCGAAGTGGAGGCGGGAACGCCGAACAAGTTCGAGATGAGCAGGGCTAACCCGACGAAGAAGAGGACACCGACGCTCGCGGCGAGCGTAAACTGCGAACTCGGGACGATTTCTCCACCCATCGTCTTGATGACGTTTCGACCGAGCGTCCAGCCACCGAGGACCGCAAATGCCGTCATCAACCCGGCCGCACCGGATTTCGAGACGGTCTTGCTTCCCACTGCAGGACCGAACGCGACACCAGTCGAAGAGCCACCGATGTTAAATCCAACAAACGCCGCGACGGCAAGACCGACGAGTAGCAAAATTTCGACCATACACGTACATTCGGCTGGACGTCTTAAACGGTACCGACTCGTTGGGTTTAGACCCCACCCCGCCTAAAGCAGGGTATGTTCCCATCGTTCGAAGTCGTCCCGGCGGTCGATATGCAGAACGGCGAAGTGGTGCAACTCGTGCAGGGCGAGAAAGGCACGGAAACGACTTACGGCGACCCCGTCGACGCCGCACAGAAGTGGATAGAAGGTGGCGCGGAAACGCTCCATCTCGTCGATTTGGACGGCGCGTTCGAGGGCGAGCGCAAGAACGCCACCGCAGTCGATGCGATTTTGGACGCCGTCGACGTCGAGGTGCAACTCGGCGGCGGTATCCGCACCGCAACGGACGCCATCGAGCTCCTCTCGCGCGGCGTGGACCGCGTCATCCTCGGCACTGCCGCCATCGAAAACCCGGATGTCGTGGGCGAAATCAGCGAGTCGTATCCCGGTGCCGTAATGGTGAGTCTCGACGCGAGAGACGGCGAAGTCCTCGTCTCCGGATGGACCGAATCGACCGGCCTCGACCCGGCGGAGGCCGCGACGCGATACGAGGAGCTCGGTGCGGGCGCGATTCTGTTCACCGACGTTGATGTGGAAGGAAAAATGGAGGGTGTCCAGACCGGACCCGTTCGTCGGGTCGCGGAGGCGGTCGACATTCCGGTCGTAGCGAGCGGCGGGGTTGCGTCCGTGGACGATATTTTGACGCTACGGGATGCGGGTGCGAGTGCCGTCGTCGTCGGGAGTGCGCTCTATCGGGGGACGTTTTCGCTGTCGGACGCGAAGCGCGCGCTCGACTGACTGGCGAACGTCGGAAGTCTATCGGGTCTGTCCGGCAAGTCCGGTGAGGGCGTCGGGGCTGATCCCCGATGCGCGGCTCTACCAACCCGTAGGCACCGAAGGCGGCCATCGGTGCGCCGAGGAGGAGGCCGGGCACCGTGCCACAGAGGAGAACCCCGATGGCGACCAGCAGGACGCTGAGCATATCTCGCTTTAGCACGGGTTACTATTAGACCGCACCATAAATATAATTGCGTCAGACATTTGTCTATCTATCCGAGTAGTTCCGTCGGGTTACCACGAGCGGAATTCCCTTGTAGCCACGGCCAAATCACATAGGTATGAGCGACCGAACCGCCGCCGTGACCCGCGAGACGGCGGAAACGACCATCGAAATAACGCTCGACGTGGACGGCGACGGCGATTCCACCGTCGAGACGGGAATCGGCTTCTTCGACCACATGCTCGATAGCTTCGCCCGACACGGCCTGTTCGACCTGACGGTCCGCGCCGACGGCGACCTCCACATCGACGACCACCACACGGTCGAGGACGTGGCCATCACCCTCGGCGAGGCGTTCGACGAGGCGCTCGGCGACCGCCGTGCTATCCGACGATTCGCCGACCGAAAGGTCCCGTTGGACGAGGCCGTCGGCGACATCGTCGTGGACGTGAGCGGCAGACCACTCTTCCGGTTCGACGGCGAGTTCTCACAGGAGCACGTCGGCGACATGACCAGCCACATGGCCAAACACTTCCTCCGCTCGCTGGCGATGAACGCCGGACTGACGCTGCACGCCGGAGTCTACGGCGAGAACGCCCACCACGAAATCGAAGCGCTGTTCAAGGCCACCGCGCGGGCGCTCGACGACGCGACGCAGATAGACGAACGGCGGAGCGACGTGGCGAGTACGAAGGAGAGTTTGTAGCTACCGTCCATTCGATATTTCTCATCCTTTCGCTTCCAACCCCAACAGGACTAAATCGTCGGGCGCGTCTATCCGACATAGATGTTCGACAGAATCATGCAGAAGTTCGAGGGCAGTCCGAGCCAACAACAGGTCATCCGGCTCCTCCTCGAACGCGGGTTCTCGGTCAGCGACGAGGGGCGCGTGGTTTCGGGCGGCATCGAGATTCCGAACACGCAGATAGCGCGTGAAATCGGCGTGGACCGTCGCGTCGTCGATTCGACCACGGATGCGATTCTCAAGGACGAGGAACTGCGCCGCATCTTCCAGAACATCTCCTCGATTCCGAGCCTGATGGATTTGGCCCCCGTGCTCGATTTATCGGTGTTGACCATCGACGTACGGAACGCCGACGAACCGGGCATCGTGGCGACCGTCACGTCGCTGTTGGCGGACAACGACATCTCCATCCGCCAGACAATCAGCGAGGACCCGGAGTTCACCGACGACCCGCGCCTCTATCTCGTCACGGACGAGGACGTTCCGGGCGACGTGCTCAACCAACTGAAGAACCTGTCGTTCGTGCATCAGATTCAGTTGAGCTGAGAACTCGTTCTCGCAACGAATCCACGCCTTTTCAGTGATGCCCGTCGAATTTCCCGACAATGGCTGGCACGACGTATCGAACCGTGGCGGGGCGGGGTGAGTCGGCGTTCGAAGTCCGTGGCTCGGAGTTCATCGGCTACGTCGCGCCGGCAAACAGCGTCGAATCGGCCGAATCGTTCGTCGAGGAAATCGGGGAGTTACACCCCGACGCGACCCACAACGTGCCGGCCTACCGCGTTCAGGGCGGGGAGAACACTGGCGAGGAATTGGACGGCCTCGGCGGGTTCGTCCGGGAGTGGTCGAGCGACGACGGCGAACCGACCAGCAGTGCGGGAAAACCGGCGCTGAACGTCCTTCACCAGCGCGACATCGAGAACGTCGTCGCCGTCGTCACGCGCTACTACGGCGGGACGAACCTCGGCGTCGGTGGCCTCGTCCGGGCGTACTCCCGCGCCGTCAAGGAGGCAGTGGACGATGCCGAAGTCATCGAGGAGCGCCCGCACCGTCGTCTCGGTATTTCGGTCGAGTACGACGATTCGGGTACCGTCCGTGGAATCTTGGAAAGCGAAGGCGTCGAATTCGACGCCGACTACGCCGAAGCTGTCGGGTTTTCGGTTCGGGTTCCGGTCGAAGAGAGTGACGCGTTGTGCGACCGACTGCAAAGCGCGACGAGCGGTCGCGCCGAGATTCGAACCGAGAACTGAGTTCTACTCAGAAGACGGCGTTGACCGCGCTGAACGCGCCGTATCCCACGCCGAGCGCGAGGGCGAGCGAAAGCACCCACGCGAGGATGGTGTACACCATCTTCTTGCCGCTGACGCCGCCGCCGCTCGCGGCGTAGCCGCTTCCGATAATCGTGCTGACGATGATTTCGTTGAACGAGACGGGGATGCCGAAGAAGACGGCGCTCTGTGCGATGGCGAACGCTGGGATGAGCGCGGCAATCGACCGCCGTGGCCCGAGCGCCGAGTAGTCCTGTGCGAGCGCCTTTATCATCCGTGGTGCACCCGTCCACGACCCGGCGAGCAGGCCGAGTCCGCCGCCGACGAGCACCGGCACCAGCGGAATCGAATAGGGGTCCAACAGGGGGAGCAGTGGCCCGATGGCGAGGCCGACTTGACTCCCGCCGGCCGAGAACGCCACCAGACCGCCGAGTGCGAGCAGGAATCGACGTTGTCCTCGATTCAGGTTCGTGTTCAGTTCGCGTCGAAGCACCAACACGACCAGACAGGCGAGGACGAGCGACGTGAGGACGATGCCGATATCAACGCCGCCGACGGTCGGGAGCGGAAGATGGATGCTAACCGCTTGGGCAATCGAGTCGCTTTCTCCCGGCGGGCCGAGGAAGACGAATCCGACGTTGGCGATGATGAGGCCGACGACCCCTCCTAAAAGTGGAATCGAGGACTCCTCGGATACGTCCTCGCGGCGGAGCACGCGCGCCGTTGCGTATGCGATTCCGCCGCCGACGAACGGCGTGAGAATCCAGAGGGCGACTATCTGCTGATATTTCGCCCACGCGGGCATGCCACCGAGCGCCAAGCCGACGCCGACGATTGCCCCCGTAACGGTGAACGCAGTCGCAATCGGATAGCCGGTGAACACGCCGATTGCGACCAGAATCGCCGCCGTGAGCAGGCCCGTCGTCGCGGCGAGCGGCGACAACTGCACGCCGTGAATCAACTGCCTGCCCACCGCCTGGGAAACGTTCGCTCCTTGAAGGGCCGCCCCCAAAAACCCGAGAATGCCGACGAGAAACCCCGCGCGCATCACCGACAGAGCGTTCGCACCCACAGCGGGAGCGAACGGTGTGGACCCGCTCGACCCCGCGCCGATGGCCCACGCCATAAACAGACTCGCAACCCCAGCGATAACTACCGTCAGCAACCCTCCAGCCATATCTATCCGGTATATCGTCTCACGTCAATAGTGTACCGACTGACATCGGTTTTCGCCGCCACGTTTTCATCGAACATCCGACCCCTATCGAGACGCTTCGATGCGTTCGATGAGTCGTGACTGCAACGCGGCGTTGACCGGAATCAGGAGCAACCAGAAGAGGATGGCGACCGTCGAATCGAACGTCGCGACGAGCATCGAGACGGCGAACACCAGCGGCGAAGCGAGGAATCGCGCCGCTTGCAGTCTCACGGCACGGGACGCGATTCCCTCCTCGACGACCTGTTTCCGCGCGGCGTACAGCCAAAGGCCGGCGAGACTCGAACCGGTGAGCGCCAGCATGCCGGAGAGAAACATGACGCCGAATCGGCCGGGATAGGTGCTGAACACGCTGGTCGCGTACGGGACGAACGCGACCATGAGCAGAAAGAGGAGGTTGAGCCACACGATTCCCTTCGTGTGGCGTTCGATGTGGACGAAAATCCGCCGATGAAGGGTCCAGTACAGGCCGATAACCGAGAAGCTCAGTACGAACCCGAAGAACTCGTGCCACTGTTCGAGAACGAGGGTCGGAAGCGCCGACTTCGGCGTGCCCGGCGGAACGACCGGAACCGTAATTTCCAACACGAGCAGGGTGATGGCGATGGCGATGACCCCGTCACTCAGCGTGAGAAGTCGTTCCGTCTCGTCCGACTCCCGCCGAAATGGAAACCCCATACGATACGCTACGCTGTCGGCTCACAACCGCATTACGCCCGTTCCCGACCGTTCGAACGGAGTTCCGGCATCGCCGAAAAGTCGATTCGGTCAGGTTCTGTCGGCCTGTGGGCCGCCGCTCTGTTTCGGCGCTTCGACGCCTTCGGCCGCTTCGACCGTTTCGGTCTGCTTTTCGGTTTCGACGTGCCAGCGGTCGATTTCGTCCTCGTAGGACGTGAGCGACTCCGACACATCGTTTTTCAGTTCGTCGTTGTTGACGTTCACCTCGAAGATGAACCCTTCCTCGCCGTCCTCCATCCGACTCGTCTGCTGGATGTTCGCGCTGACGAGTTCGTTGTCGAAGTAGTACGGCGCGAGTTGCGTCATCACCTTCTGATACACCGTATCCTCGACTTTTCGGATGGCTTTCCGGCTTGCGGAGTCGGCGGCGCGAGCCACGTAGTTCACCGAGTCCTGCCATCGGTCCACGGCACCCTCCGTGTCGTCCTTTTCCAGTTTCTCGTACGATTCGGTCAGTTTTTCTCCCGCTGTTCGGAGGTCATCGTCCGGGGATTCGCCCGCTTGTTCGCCCTTCCCTTCGCCGACGTGTGCTTGTTCTGCCGTCTTCTCGGCAACGTCCTCGCCGAGTCGTTCGTGTGACTTCGGCCGCCACTCGTTCCACTCTTCGAACGCTTGTCCCGACACGTCCGCCTCACGAAGGGCCTGCGTGATTCGTTCCCCATGCTCGACGATGTCTCCCCAGCTACCTCGGAGCTTGAAGCCAGAGATGCTCTCTTCCATTCGATTACTCGCTCGTATGTCCTACAGGGTATTATCTTTTATCGCCAATTCGCGTGAGAGGGGCTCTCACGCATGATTTTTCGAGTTTCACAGTTTTTGCCGATTCGATTATTCGCCTCGCAAATTCCCGTACGTTACTCGCTCGGCGAACGTATTCAGTCGGTTCTTCGCTCGACCCAGTAGTTCGACGTGGCCGCTCATCGTGCGCATCTCGTCTTCGTCTATCTCGATTCGGTCGTCCCCGTAGATGTCGCGCGCCTCGCCATCTTTGGTCGCGTCGATAACGGTCGAAAGGCCGCATCGACCACACGCTTCCGTTCGTTTGCCACCCATGGTTCGCCGTACGGACGCGACCGTGTTATGTGTTACCCTGATGTTCTCCTTCTCGTTCCGAATCGCCCTTCCGAAGGACCGCTTTGTAGTAGCCATCTCCCGGACGGATTTCGGCGACGTTCCACGGCGTTCCGACGGTCACGTCCCGTAGTCGGTCGGGTGAGAAGAGAACGAAGTGAAGGCTCCGTCCGACTTCTCGCTCCGCGTTTCGATCGTATTCGAAGTGGAACGTCCGATGGGCGACACCCCGGCGTGGGTCGGGCCGGTAGCCGAAGATGTCGTCCGGGTCGAGGTCCGTCCGGGTCGTAGTTATCCACCACGGCGACGCCCTCCTCGTCGGTAATCCGCGCGAGGTCGGAGAGAAATGCCCGTACACCTGCGAGCGACCCTGCGAGGCCGAGTTGGGTCCCGTTGAGGAGCACGGAACGGAAGCGATCCCGTTGGAAACGCCATGCTCGAACATATCCATCACGCGAGCGTCCTCGACGCCGCGTTCGCGGGTCGCTTCGACGGCGGCCGGACTCACGTCGATTGCGACGACTTCGCCTCGCTCTTGCAGAAATTCGGCGTACTGTCCCGAGCCACAGCCGATATCGACGACCGGACGCGGTCGAGCGAATCGAGCAGGTCTTTCCACTCGTCGCGCCACTCCTCCGGTGGTCTGAAGTAGTTCTCGTAGATGTGTCCGTCCCACGTTTCCGCGCCGTCGCGGTACAGACAGTCGCCGCGTAGTCCGCCCCGTTCGTAGTCGAGTATCGCTCGACCGAGTGGATCCGCATCCATCACAATATGTCACACACTACCATTTGTAATAAAATCATGATGAGTGTCGGTACCATCCAACAACGGATATTTATCGCTCCCACACAATCCTCGGAGTATGGATAGCGGTATCGAGTCACACGACTCGGGCGGTTCGAACGATTCAGCGGCAGTTCCCGATTGGGACGACGAGTATATAGACCGGGTCAGCGACAGACTGTTCGTCAACTACGACCTCGAAAAAGGCTACTCCGTCCGCAGTAAGACGTTCACGCTCTACGGACGACTGCTGATAGAGACGCAGAAACAGTTCCTCCATCGCTCCATCAACTACGCCAACCACAGCGCCGAGGAACACCTGTTCGTCCGCCGCGCGGATTCGGTCCGTGTGAGCGACCTCGAATCGCTCGCGGACTTCGGCCACGAACTCGCCGACGAGTGGATAGATCCCGACGAGGAGCATTTCGGCACGACGTTCACCTTCGTCGTGGTCGGTCCCGAAATTTCGGATGAGGTCGACGAGTTCGTGACCGACTTCAGCGACCGGACCCTGCTCAAATACGGCCTGCACGGCCAGTACGAAATCAACCTCGCCGTCGTCGCTCCCGAGCATGAAACGCTCGTCGCCAGCAAAAACGCGGACGTCGGGAAGGCGTTCGCTCTCTGGCAACCGTTGGTTCCCGAAAAATCCGGACTGCTCGGTCGGTTCGTGCGGCGATTCAAACCTTAGTCGTCCGGTTCCGACTCACCTCCATCAGTGACCGGTGCTCGTCCGGACCCGCTTTGTGCGGACGTGATGTTCTGGTACCCGATTCTGACCAGCGAGAGCGCGAGTCCGACGAGGACGAGCGCGATGATGGTTTGTGCTCCGGCCGACAACGCGGTGCCGAGCGACATACTGCCGCCCTGAACGAATTTCTGCCAGATGTTCTCATACAGCGCGAGGTACAGCAGTCCGAGGACGGTGACTATCGTCATCGCCGCCATCGGAACGCCCGTGCTGAGAAGCTGTTTGCTCCTATCCCAGTTGGCGAGCCAAACGGTGGCCGTCAGCAGTGCCAGTGCCGCGAGCAACTGGTTCGCGCCGCCGAACAGCGGCCAGAGGTCCGACCACGTTCCGGACGCGACGAGCGCGTAGGCGATGACACACTGCAATCCGGCGTTGAAGTACCGGTTCGCGGCGACGCTTTGGGCCTGCGTTCCGGCGTGCCGACGATTTCCTCGAACATGTAACGACCGAGGCGGAGCGCCGTGTCGGTCGAGGTGAGCAGGAAACTCACCATGACGAGCGCCATGAACGGCGCGCCGAAGCTCGGGTCGATGCCGAAGCTCGTGAGCATGATGTCCGCCACCGGTCGCGAAGTTGGGGAGCGCCTGTCCGACGCCGCCACCTTCGACGACCTTCCCGACGAGCGCGACCGACGCGAGCGCGAGCGTCGCGAGCAGTCCCTTCACCGAGCATGCCACCGTAGCCGATGACCCGCGCGTCCGATTCCTGGTTCAGTTGCTTCGACGTCGTCCCCGACGAGACGAGCGAGTGGAAGCCGCTGATGGTCCCGCACGCGATGGTGATGAACAGCAGTGGGAACAACGGTTGGTCGGTTACACCCCAGAAGCCGTTGTAGCCGGAGATGTTCACCGTGAGCGGTTGGGCTCGGCGTGATCGCGCCGATGTCGAGCCAACCACCGAGCGTTCCGACGATGACCGCCAACAGCGCCCCGCCGACGCCCGCGTACAGCAGGAACGACGACAGGTAGTCACGCGGTTGCAGGAGCGTCCACACCGGGAGGACGCTCGCGATGAACGCGTACAGCAGGACGATGGGAACCCACGTTTCCGCGGCGAGTTCGATCGGGTATGCCTGCCCGACGAAGACGCTGGCGAACACGCCGATGACGAAAATCACCGTTCCCGGTCCGAACGGCAGGTTCAGTTGGTACAGGTAAACTCCGAACAGAATGGCCAGCCCGATGTACAAGAAGCTCGCCGTTGCGGCGCTCGGGTACGCCTTCGAACACGACGCCGACGACGAATGCGAACACGCCGACGACGAGGATGATGGTCAAGAACGCGAACCACAGCAACATGTTCTTCCCGCGCTCGCCGACGTACTCCCCGATGATGTACCCGATTGACTTCCCCTCGTGACGGAGACTGCTCGACAACGAGATGAAGTCGTGTGTTGCACCGAGCAGCGGATTACCGATGGCAATCCACAGCAGTGCCGGAATCCATCCCCAAATCACCCCTGCTGTAATCGGCCCGACGATTGGTGCACCTCCTGCAATACTGGAATAGTGGTGTCCTAACAGAACGGGCTTTTTCGCAGGAACGTACTCCTGCCCGTCTTCATACTTATGTGCTGGTGTCTCGTTGCTGTCGTCCAATTCAACGAACTGTGCGAGATATCGTGAGTAGGTCAGATATCCTATGCTGAAAAGTACCAGTACGCCGAGTACTAGCCAGATGATTGCAATCGCCATGGTATTTTGCCTCATGGCAAGTAGATTGATGATGAACAATAAGTGTTCCTCCTGCTGTCGGCGGTATGGGATGGCTGAAAATCCCGTTTCCCGAACAACCCACCCTTGTTTTTAACAGCTCCGTGACTGATTACTCCGCGACCGTCGATTCGACGTCGACTGCCAATTCGTTCGCAACATCGGTAAGCAGAGTTCCTTTCACTTCCGAAACCCGTGCTTCGATGACCGCGACGACCGGTTCGTCGAACGATTCGCGGATGTGGTCGATACGGTCGCGTTCAGTTCGACAGCGGTCACGGAGATACGTCGCGCCGCGTCCGGTTTCGTCGTCGTCGGGTTCCGGCGTCACCTTGTTGATGACGAGTCCCGACACCGGAAGTCCCGATTCGGTGAGTTCCTCGACCGCTCTGCCGGTTTCACGAATCGACAACTCGTCGGGGTTGAGAACGAGGAAGAACGACGCGTTGTCGCGCAGTACTTCGCCTGCGAACTCGAACATCTCCTTTCGCTCCTGAAGACGGGCGATGATGGGGTCCCCGTCCGTCACCCGGCGCGGTTCCCTGTCCCCGATTGCGGCCTTCTCGAACAGGTCGATACTCTGCCGTCGTTTGTGAAGCAGGCGGTCTATCCACCCTTCGAGGAACTCCGGAAGCGAGAGGAGTCGGAGCGTCCCGCCGGTCGGCGAGGTGTCGAAGACGACGCGGTCGTACTCGTCCGAGTTTTCCATCACGTCGATGAATCGGTCGAACAGCGCCGACTCGTGGGCACCCGGCGTCTGGTGTGCCATCTCCACCTGGCGGTCGATGGCGTTCACCAATCCCGCGCTGACGTGGTCGCCCAACGAGCGCTTTATCTCCTGGAGGTGATTTTGGACCTCCTTCTCGGGGTCGATTTCCATCGCCCAGAGGTTCTCGATGCCATCGACGGACCGTGGGTCGTCGCCGAACTGTTGGTCGAACACGTCGGACGTGCTGTGTGCCGGGTCGGTCGAAACGACGAGCGTTTTCAAGCCCGATTTGGCACACTTCAGGCTGTACGCGCTCGAAACCGTCGTCTTTCCCACGCCGCCTTTGCCGCCGAAGAACACGAATTTGTTCATGTTAGAAGTGGAACTGTTGGCCCTTTCGTTCGACGAGCGATTCGCGGTCCCACATTCGCCGTTCCCACGCCTCGAACTCGTCGGTCAGATACGGGAGCAGTTCGGCGGTGTAGTACGATACCGGGCTCGGCACCCCGAACACGTCGGGGAAGCACGCGAGCATGAATTCGTCCTCCAAATCCTCGGCTTCCTTCTCTATCAGTTCGTAGGCGGGATGGGAAATCATCCCGTGATAGAGGCCACGGAGCCACTCCTCGACGGAGCGACGGAACGTCTCGATTCGGTCCGCGAGAGACATACCCACACAGTGTGCGTCTCGCTATTTAAGCAGGTTGGTCAGTTCGAGGAGTCGGTTCGGGATGCATCTAATCAAGCTTAACACGCTGGAATACGTGTGCCACGATAACAAATGAATCAGGGGTCGATTCCGGTCACGATTCTGAGTGGCAACCTCGGCGCGGGGAAGACGACGACGCTCAACCATCTCCTGCGAGAGAGCGGCGACACCGACATCGCGGTGCTCGTCAACGACATGGGCGAGATAAACATCGACGCCGAACTGCTGGAGGGCGGCACCGAACTCGTCGCGGACGAGGGCGTCGCGGAACTCTCGAACGGCTGTATCTGCTGTGAACTGCAGGACGACTTGCGAACCGAGGTCAGCCGTCTCGCCCGCGAGTGGGAGTTCGACACGCTCGTCGTCGAAGCGTCCGGCATCAGCGAACCCGCCCCCATCGCGCGACTGTTCACGACCGAATCGCGCGTGGCGGCCCGCTACGACGTGGACGCCACCGTCACCGTCGTCAGCGCCCGACAGTTTCGGGATTTCTTCGAGGCGGGCGCACCGGTCGAGCGAACGGAAACGGAGGACGGCGAAGTGCGCCCCCTCTCGGACCTCGTCATCGAGCAAATCGAGTTCTGTGACATCCTTCTCCTGAACAAATGTGACCTCGTGGACGACGACCGACTGGACGAAATCGAGGCGACCCTCCGCGCGCTCCAACCGCGCGCGGAACTGATTCGAACCGAACACGGACGGGTTTCCCCCGACCGAATCCTCCAGCGCGGGTTGTTCGACCTCGGCGCGGTCAGCGACTCCGCCGGGTGGAAGCAGGCGATGGCGCACGACGAGGACCACGACGGAGAACACGGCCACGACGACGAGCATCACCACGATTCCCACACCGACGCCGAACACGCACACGGCCACCGCCATCCGCAGGAAGCCTTCGGGATTACGTCGGTCTCGTATCGTGCCACCCGACCGCTCCATCCCGCTCGCTTGCACGACTTCTTCGCCTCGCTTCCCGACGGCATCGTCCGCGCCAAGGGGACGTTCTGGGTGGCCGGACGGGACGACGTGAAACTGGAGTACGGACAGGCCGGGTCGTCGGCCCGCGTCACCGTCGCCGGACCGTGGATCGCCAGCCTCCCCGAAATCGACCAGGACCTCTATCGGAGCAACCGCTCCGAAAGCTACTGGGACGAGGAGTGGGGCGACCGACGCACGCAACTCGTCTTCATCGGAACCGACGTGGACGAGGACGCGTATCTTCGCCTCCCTGGACGACTGCGTGTTGACCGACGACGAGATGGATGCGGACTGGGAGACGTTCGATAACCCGATTCCCGAGCGACGAGGACGGGTTGCTCACCTACGGCGAGTAAGCCGTTCGGCGGTTTCGAACCGTTCGTCGTGACTGGCTGTGGGTTCGCTCGTATCGTTAGCTTATAGCCACTCGCCACGCACGAATCGCATATGACTATCGAGAAACGAGGTGACGCCCACCTCATCACACACGCGATGGCGAAGGATACCCTCTCGAAAATCCGGGACGAGAAGACCGAACAGGTCGGATTTCGCAAGGGACTCGTGAAACTCGGACGTATCTGCGGGTACGAAATCATCGACGGCGCGATGGACACCGAGTACGTCTCCATCGACACGCCGCTGACCGAGACGACCGGCGAGCGCGTCAAAGGGTTGGACGACGTGGTCATCATCAACGTCCTCCGCGCCGCGACGCCGTTCGTCGAAGGCCTGCTCAAGGCGTTCCCCCGTGCCAAACAGGGCGTCATCAGCGCCGGACGCGACGAGGAAGCGGGCATGAACGAGGACGGCGAGTTCCCCATCACCATCGACTACGTCAAACTCCCCGAAATCACCGAGGAGGATACCGTCATCGTCGCCGACCCCATGCTCGCCACGGGGAGCACGATGTGCGCCGTTCTCGAAGAGGTGCTCCGCGAACAGCCCAACCCGGAGAACTTCTTCGTCCTCTCCGCCGTCAGCGCCCCCGACGGATTGCTCCACGTCCACGAGCGGTTCCCGGAAGCCGACCTCCTGACGGTCAGCATCGACGACCACCTGAACGACGACGGCTTCATCGTCCCCGGACTGGGCGACGCCGGTGACCGCGCGTTCCGAACGACGTAATTCCGAACGGCGGAATGGACATCTCGCGCGATTTCTGATTTCGGCAACAGTCGCTACGAGGCAGTTCTTATCTCCCGTACTATCGTCACCAGTCCAACACACCGGCCGCCGTCTCGAAGCGCTCGCGTTGGTTCTCCCGGAAAGGTTCGCCGGTCCGGTCGAACTCGGCGGGGGAAATGAATCGCGCTTCGCCGGCGTCCGACCCCGGAACCAGTTCGCCGTCGGTCTTCTCACGCCGGACGAGGTAGGCGATGGAGACGACGTACTTGCCCCGATACGGGCCGAACGAGAGCGCGTCGAGAAGCGAGAGGTCCTCCGAATCGACCGACAGTCCCGTTTCTTCGCGGAGTTCACGCACAGCGCCGACTGCGGGCGGTTCCCCGAGTTCGAGGTGGCCGCCGGGAATCGTCCACTCGCCGCGTCCGGGGTCGGCGGCGCGCTTGACGATGAGGACGCTATCGTCGTCCACGACGGCGACGGCCGCACACGGCACCGGGTTATGCCAGATTACTTGGTCGCAATCGGGACAGAGATGTCGGTCACGGCCTTCGATTTCCGTCGTCGTCAGTTCGGTGCCGCAGTACGGGCAGTTGTTCGGCGGCCGATTGACCATTCGTGGATTCGATTCGACAGAGGCTGTAAAACAGTACCGATGTGGGTTATTAGGATTTCAATCCGCTTCCGGTGAGGGGGACGACGACGTCGGCGTCGTCGTCCAAAATCCCGCGCTCGCGGTACGCCGTCAGTCCGGCGACGGCCACCGCGCTCGTCGGTTCGACGTAGAAGCCGGTTCGATGGAGCGCGTCGAGCGCCGTTTGGGTCGCCCCGGCATCGAGCGCGATGGCGTCGCCGTCCGTCGCATCGATGGCGTCGAGGATTTGGTCACGGCGAACGGGGTGGGTGATCTGAATTCCGTCGGCGACGTCGTTCTTTCCGGCGTCATCGGTTGGGTCGGATTCGTCGGTATCGCCGTCGAGTTCGTCCGCGATGGGGGAGACACCGGCGGCCTGCACGCCGAGCAATCGCGGCATCGAATCCGTCCACCCTGCGTCGTACAGGGCGCGGAAGCCGCGATACGTCCCCAAAAACAGGGTGCCGTGGCCGAGCGGCGTCACGACGGCGTCGGGAACGTCCCAGTCGCGTTGGGCGGCGAGTTCCAGTGCGAACGTCATCGTCCCCGCGAAGAAGGCCGGGTTCCACGCGTGGCTGGCGTACCACCCGTCACCGTCCTCGACGGCCTCGATACAGGCGTCGGTCACGTCCTGCCTGCTTCCCTCGATGCGGACGGGAGTTGCACCGGAACGCTCGATGGCTTTGAGTTTCGAGGCTTTCGCGTCGGCCGGAACGTAGATTTCGGCGTCGATTCCGGCCCGAGCGGCGTACTGGGCGATTGCCGCCCCGGCGTTGCCCGAGGAATCTTCGAGCACCGTCTCGACGCCGAGTTCGGCGGCGCGCGACAGCGTGGTCGTCGCACCACGGTCCTTGAAACTCCCCGACGGGAACACGCAGTCGAGTTTGAACTGGGCGTCCCAGTCGTCGGCATCGACGAGCGGCGTAAATCCCTCACCGAGGCTCGCAACGCGGCGAACGGGGAGGAATTCCTCGAACGCCCAGAGACCGTCTCTGGTGTCGATGTCGGCGAAGTCGGGAGCGGGGCGGTCGGGTCTGGAAGCGGCCGTTCGGCGAAATCGAGCGGGTGACCGCACTCACACCGCCACGGTTCGTCCGCTCCGGCGGCGTATTCGCGCCCGCAGGCCGAACAAGAGAGGTTGGAGAGCATTGTGAATATCGGAGGTCTTGTGAGTGAGGTTCGTACTCGGGTATGTGAGTCTTGTGGATGACAGGTGTCAGTACTGGCTGACGTCGATGCCGACCGAGCAGACGTATTCGCCAGTGGCGACCTGCGGCAGGCGACGGGAGCGCCAGAAGATACCGGAGCGGTCGGCGGTGATTTCGGCTTTGAGTTTGCCGAACACGTCGGTAATGGTGAACAGGGTATCGCCCGGCGACACTTCGTCGCCGATATCCTTCTCGAAAGTCACGAGACCGCCGCTCGGTGCGCCGTAGCGGTCGAATCCGGTCGCCCGTGTCTGTGCATTCAGTTCCACGTTGCCCTCCAGAAATCCGTAGTATCGGAGGACGTTGAACACGCCGTCCACGCCGTACCGGATGCTTTCCTCGTCCCAGCCGACACAGCCGCCGAGTTCGGGGTCGATGGTCGGAATCCCGTCGTCGGGCGCGGCGCGGGCGAGTTGTCCGTCGGGACCCTTCTGGTCGAGGACGTACCCACAGTCGAACACCTTGGCGAGTTCGAGACATTCGTCGTGCAGTCGATGGCGCGGACCACAGCGAACGCGAGCCTCGTTCATCATCCGACTGGTCGAACCCTGATGCAGGTCGAGGATGAGGTCGGCACGCGAGGCGGCCTCGAACGTCGCCGCCGCGATTCGTTCGCTCGACGTGCCCGACTCGTTGCCGGGGTACGTCCGGTTCATCTTCGTGTCGTCGATGGGATTTCTGTGTTCCGCGACCTGAAAACCGTGGTAGTTGACGAGTCCTGTGACGAGAATCGTCCCCGAAATCTTCTCGGGGGCGAGTTGCGGGACGACTCGATTCACGACACCGAGACCGTTGAGTTCGTCGCCGTCGCTGACTGCCTGAATGTAGAGCGTCTTTCCGTCATGCGCGCCGTTGATGACGGCGACGGGGAGCCCGAACTGGCTCCCGTCACGGGTTTCACCAACCGGGAGGCGGCCCGTATCGATTTCCCCGGGGGCCGCGCTCGCCGTTCCGAGCGTTGTCATTACCGATACACCGTCGCCGAAAACCCTTAGCAGTTCGGTATTCCGGTTGCCAATCAGGTGAACTGTCCGTCGATCGAAAACTGATACCGAGTTCGTTTTCACCGACGACTTTTGCCCCGGTAGGTCGTGGCTCCTCCTATGGAACGGAAACGCGTTTCCAGCGGTACCGAATGGGAGGACCGCGTCGGCTATTCGCGTGCGATTCGTATCGGCAACGAGGTTCGTGTCTCCGGAACAACGGCCACCGACGAGGATGGGTCCATCGTCGGCGAAGGGGACGCATATGCACAGACGAAGACGGGCGCTCGAAAACGTCGAAATCGCGCTCGCGGAAGCGGGGGCGATGCCTGGACGACGTGGTTCGAACGCGAATGTACGTGACCGACATCGAGAACTGGGAACCGGTCGGCGAGGCACACGCCGAGTTCTTTGCCGACGTGCGCCCGGCCACGAGTATGGTCGAAGTGAGCCGACTCATCGCTCCGGAAATGCTCGTCGAAATCGAAGCCGACGCCGTCGTCATCGAGTGATTTCGACCGACCTCACTCCACCTGCTCCCCGCCGGACAGTTCTTCCAGCCGTTCCGCACCCAACCGCGTTCCTTTCGCCAACAGCACGTCACCGGCGTTGATTTCGGTCTCCGGCCCGGGCGAGATGACCCAATCGTCCGGCGGCCGTCGGACCGCGATGATGCGCATTCCCGTCTCGGTTTCGACCCGTTCGGCTCCCAACGTCGTGCCGTCGAACGCGCTTCCGTGCGTCACCATCACGCGGACGATGACCTCGTCGCTCTCCTGCACGGCGTACTCGACGACCGGATGGGTGCCGAGACCGCGGAGCACGCCCTCGCTGATTTCCACCGCCGCGTCGCTGATGACCTCCGTACTGTTCGCGAGGTGGACGAGGCCACGCAGGGAAACCGGGTCGTCCACGTGTGCCGCCGCCCGCAGCGTCCACGCCTCGAACCTCGATTGAAGCGCGTCCACTTCGGCTTCGAGTTCCACGACTTCCTCGGCGACGTCCGTGCTGTCGAACAGGACGCTCCCGTAGGCCAAATCCACCGCCAACTCGCTCATGTTCTTCATCAACACGATGGAGTCGACGGCGCGTTCGAGGTCCGTATCCCCGTCCTCCGGCGGTTTCGGCGGTTGATACTCCTTCCCGGTCGCCTGCTGGTACACCTCCGCGACGCCGTCTTCCGACCCGCGCAGGAGCAATCGGTCGTCTACCCGAAGGTCGGTGTCCCGATGCGGGTTCAGAATCCAGTCGCCGCCGCGATGGATGGCGATGACGCGAACACCGGTTTCGGTTTCGAGATTCAACCGTCCGAGCGTCTGTGCCGCGAGCGGCGACGAACTCGCTATCGGAGCGTTCACCACCGTTTCTATCGCCTCGGGGAGCGTCGCGCGCATCGCCTGTGGGAGGCCGATATCCTCCAAAACGACCTTCGCGATGTCCCCGGACGCGTCGGCGATTTTCTCGGCCGCGCCAACCACACCGAGCACGGGTGCAAGCTCCTCGGCGTCCTCCGGGCTTCTGGCGGCCATGAGTAGGCTCATCCGCGCCTGTAGTTGGAGCACGTCCATCTTCCCTTCCAGCGCGAGCACCTCCTCGGCGATGTCGTCACTGCCGTGGAGAACGGCGGAGTACGAGAGGTCGATGAGAAGTTCCGCCGTGTCCTTCATCTCCGCCAAAACCTCCTTCACGCTCCGTGGTTCGTACTCCACGTCGCCGCTCGCGGGTTCCATAGTTCGACGTTGGTCACTCTCCCGTAAAAACATTCGCTGGTTGCGATAGTTCGATACGAATCGGGATTCGACCCGGAAACGATTCAATGGGCTCGTTTCGAGGAATCCGATGCCGTTCGACTACCGGCCTTCCGCCAACCGCGCACCGATTTTGTCGGGGAGTCCGGTCTCCCGAACTGCTTCCTGTACGGCTTCGATGTCGTACTCGACCCGCCGTTCGTCCACGGTCAGTTCGTCGAGGTCGAGGACGGCGTACGCCGCGTCCGGGATTGCCGTCGCGCGGTTGACCGACACTGCCGGGATTCATCACGATACCGTCGTCGTACGTTTCGTGGTGTTGGATGTGCGTGTGACCCATGACGAGCACGTCCTCGTCGCCGAGCATGTCGGCGTCGAACTCCTCGGGGTAGGTGTAGTGGTCGGGATTGTCGGGATGACCGTGAACGATTTTCACCCGGCCGTCGCACGCGAGACACGAATCGGGAAGATGGGCGAGCCAATCGCGTTGCAAATCGTTGAGTTCGGCACGGGAGTACTCGACGCCCGCTTTGGCCATACCGTTGAAAGCGAACGGCGTCTCCGCAACGACTGCCCGGTCGTGGTTGCCCATCACGCACGCCGTGGCCCGGTCACTGATGGTATCGACACAGTCGGCGGGCCACGGGTTGTAGCCGACAACGTCACCGGCACAGAGCAACGCCTCGACGGGCGGCATATCGTCGAGAACGGCATCGAGCGCGATGCGGTTCGAATGAACGTCCGAGATAACACCGACTTTCATGATGGGCGATACGTTCGGCGAGGACTTACTTCCCGTTTTCGACGGCGAGTTCGAATCCGTCGTTCGCGCCGCTTCGGCTAACGCCGACCGCACAGACGGGGTGTTCGAAATCGAGGTCGTAGGCGGTGCTCGCGGCGCTTTCGGCGTCTGTCGCATCGAAATCGAACCACTCCGGCGTGTCCTTCTCGTACGTGGCGACGAGCGTCGGCTCCGTCACTTCCCGCACCAACAAGGCGTTCCGGCGAACGATACCGATGTACGATTCCTCGCCGATGGTGCCCGCGATTCGCGGCGTATCGTAGTCGTCCTTCTCGTAATCCAGCGAAAGCAGACAGTCCGCGAGGGCATCGCGTGCAGGGTAGCCGAGTTCGATTTTCTCCGCGATGGGGTCCACTTGCGACCCGTTGCCGATGACGGCCGTGTCGCCGACGACGCGGGCGCAGTTGTAGGCGATGTACGGATTGTCCGTCTCCGGTGCGTCCTCGGTCGGCCCGACGGTGACGGTATCCCCGTGTGCGACTGCCTGCCGATTCGGGAACGACCGCGACGAAACACGATATGCGCCCGTTTCCGGTCCGACGACGATGAAGCGTCCGATGTACATACACGAACATGCGTAAGTGAGATAGAAATATGTGCTGATTTGTGCATAGTTGCGGGATGAGCCGGGATGACATACGCGGAGCAAACGCGCAACGCTTACAAGCAAGCGGAAAATACGGTATCTTGCAGTTCGAGTCCCATGGGGTAGTGGCCAATCCTGTTGCCTTCTGGGGGCAACGACCGCGGTTCGAATCCGTGTGGGACTATCGAAAATTTTCCGTCATCCTTCCGGCGAGCGACCGGTGTATCGCCGAAAAGATATCGAACACGCCCGGTTTGTGAATTCGTCCGATAGATATCAACACTATCGTCAAAACAACCGTTATCGCGTCGGATACTCCCGTTATCGACCCGTTTCTTTTCGATAGCGGTTAAAAACACGTGCGGAACCGTGGGAGTCGCGTTTTCTTCGCCTACGGAAGGTAAACCTTATCCGAACCCCTTCCAGCCGAAACCCGAACGTTATAGAAGGAAACCGACGTTTCGAATATAGACGATGTTGCACGTTTATACGCCGTTCTGTCGGCTATTTCTCTGCTCGTAGCGGGCAATCGTCAGTTCGTACTTCGAGTGCGATGGGGGAAGAATGACAACTGATGTAGAAGACAACACGACGGATTTTCGGGGAGATGGTATCGCGGAGAGCGTCGCGGACGGGACGGAGCAAGACGAGACGTCACCGGTACTCAGCGTCGTTCTGCCGACGAAAAACGAGGAGGGTGGTATCGCCGAAAGTATCGCGCAAGCGAAGGAGGCGATCGATGAAATCGGCGTCCCCGGGGAAATCATCGTCAGCGACAGTTCGACCGACAGGACGCCACAGATAGCCCGCGAGATGGGAGCGACCGTCATCAGTCCGGATAAACCGGGGTACGGCTATGCCTATCGATATGCGTTCGACCGTGCTCGCGGGGAGTACATCGTCATCGGCGACGCGGACAACACCTACGATTTTACCGAATTGCCGAAACTGCTCCCGTACGCCGTGGACGGAAGTACGGATATCGTCTTCGGGAGTCGCCTCTCGGGGACGATAGAGGACGGAGCCATGCCGTGGCTCCACCAGCACGTCGGGAATCCGGTGTTGACGAAGTTCGTGAACGTCTTCTACGACGCGGGGATTTCCGACGCACACAGCGGCTTTCGCGTCATCTCGCGTGACGCGCTCGACCAACTCGAATTGAAAACGGACGGGATGGAGTTCGCCACCGAGATGGTGGTCGATGCCGGGTCGAAAGGGCTAGAGATGAAGGACGTTCCGATAACGTACCACCGACGAACCGGGGAAGCGAAACTCAACACGTTTCGCGACGGCTGGCGGCACGTTCAGTTCATGTTGTTGTATGCCCCCGGCTATCTGTTGTCCATTCCCGCGACCATCATCGCCCTCCTCGGGGTGGGAATCGTCGGGTTTTCCCTGTCCGACATGCACTTCATCAGCGATATTCTCGGCATGCATGTCGACCTCTTCTTCGGCCTTCAGATGCTGTTGGTCGGAAGCGTGATGACGCTCGCCGGAACGCAGGTCGGAACGCTCGGACTGTTCCTCGCGGCGATTACGGTCGGGGACAGATATCCGAGGGATACGGCGACGCAGTGGATGAACAAACGGTTGGACCCGGATTACGGCATCTACTCGGGTGCCGTCATCACGCTCGTCGGGTTGATTGCGCTGTGGAGTCTAGTCATCACTCGGAACGTCGGCGACCCGAACAGCCTCACGATAAGCGCCCTGGAGATAGTCCTCCTCATGGTCATCATCATCGGCGTCCAGATGCTGGCGACGGGGTTCTACGCCCGGACGTTGCTGGCAAGGGAGGGGGTGTTTGAGACGTGAGTTCGACTACCAGCGAGGACGGACTGAAAATCGCGTACGTCTACGACGCCGTCTATCCGTGGGTGAAAGGCGGCGCACAGAAACGCGTCTGGGAAATCGCGCGGCGGATGGCCGACGACCACGACGTACATCTCTACGGGATGCAGTACTGGGACGGGCCATCGACCATCGTTCGGGACGGCGTGACCCTCCACGGTGTCTGTGAACCGACTGACCTGTACGCCGGGGAACGGCGCTCGATTCCGGAGGCGTTGTACTTCACGCGGCACTTAACGGTTCCGCTGCTCCGTGAATCGTTCGACGTCATCGACTGTCAGTCGTTTCCCTACTTTCCCTGTTTCCCGGCGAAAGCCCACCAACTCCTTCGGCGTTCAGCGTTCGTCGTGACGTGGTACGAAGTGTGGGACGACTACTGGTATGAGTATCTCGGTCGCAAGGGGGTGTTCGGCAAAGCCGTCGAACAAGCAACGGCGAGATTGCCGCCGAGGATAATCGCCATCTCGGAGTTCGTACGGGGGAATTTGGAAACCATCGGGCGGAAACGAGGAGTCAGCGTCGTTCCGAACGGTATCGATTTCTACGGCATGGACGCCGTCGAACCCGCCGGAAACGACTGGGATGTCCTCTACGTCGGTCGGCTATCGAGCCACAAAAACGTTGACCTGTTGCTGAACGCGATTCTCGACGCCGAG
Source organism: uncultured haloarchaeon (assembly GCA_963811185.1). Classification (GTDB taxonomy): domain Archaea; phylum Halobacteriota; class Halobacteria; order Halobacteriales; family Haladaptataceae; genus Haladaptatus. The sequence continues at coordinate 412,496 of CAWEQN010000012.1, read as the reverse complement.
GCGCGACTCGGCCGGACGCTCGACTGTGGCATCATCGGCGACGGACCGGAGCGCGAGCGGTTGCGGGCCTACGCCCGCGAGTTGGGCCTCGCCGAGAGTGTGACGTTCCTCGGGTCGGTCGAATCCGACGAGGAGGTCGTCGGGAACTTCAAGGACGCACGACTGTTCGTCCTGCCGTCCACGCGGGAAGGATTTCCGAACACCATTCTGGAAGCCAACGCCTGTGGCGTGCCGTCGGTCGTCATCGACCACGAGGACAACGGGGGGACCGCAGTCGTCGAGGACGGGGTTACGGGGAGTATCGTCGAGTTCGACGCCGCTGCGCTCGGGGCGGAGATGGCGACGCTCATCGCGGACGGCGCGCTGCGTCGTCGGATGAGCGAGAACGCACACGAGTTCGCCCGTCGGCACGACTGGAACCGAATCGTCGCGGAAATGGAGACCACGTATGACAGAGCAATCGCCAAACAGTGAAGGGGGAACAGGGGAGCAAAACAGCGTACTGGTGACGGGGGGTGCGGGGTTCATCGGGTCGCACGTCGCAGAACGCCTGCTCGAATCCGGCTGGGACGTCCACATCGCGGACAACTGCTTTGCGGGGAGCAAGGACCTCGTTCCGGACGCGGCGACGTTCTACGAGACGGATATCCGGTCGGGGGAGTTCCGGCGTCTCGTGCAGGCAATCGCGCCGCGACGAATCGTTCACCTCGCCGCGATTCACTACATTCCGTACTGCAACGACCACCCGGAGGAGGCGTTCGACGTGAACGTAATGGGGTCACGAAACGTCTACCGGGCAGCCCGCGAACTCGATGACCTCGAATCGGTGGTCTTCGCCTCGTCCGCCGCGGTGTACCCGCCGGGCGACGCGCCGAACCGCGAGGAGGACCACGTCGCGCCGGTCGATATTTACGGGCAGTCGAAACTCGTCGGCGAGGACCTGCTCGAACTGTTCGCCGACGATATGGGGGACGCGGAGGTGTCCTGTGTCGCGGCGCGGTTGTTCAACGTCTTCGGCGACGACGAGACGAATCCGCATCTCGTTCCGGCCATCCTCGACCAACTGCGCGAGGGCGACCGGACGTTGACGCTCGGCAACCTCACACCGAAACGTGATTTCATCCACGTCAGCGACGTTGCGGACGCGCTCGTCGCACTTTCCGACGGGTTCGACGGGACGTATCGTACGTTCAACGTCGGGACGGGAACCGAGTGTTCCGTCCGCGAAGTCGTCGGCTACGTCGGGGGGTTGCTCGGCGAGGACATCGAAATCACCCAAACCGAACAACGCACCCGCAAAACCGACCGCCAGCATCTCTGTGCGAACGTCGAGCGGATTCGGACCGAAATCGGCTGGGAACCACGACTGTCGTTCGTGGACGGGTTGGGCGACCTGCTCGAACGGGAACCGGTGTCGGCTGAAACGACGGACAAGGAGGCGTCGGCCGATAGCGGAACAACCGTGGAGATGACCGACGCCGAATCAACGAATAAGCGAACGATAGCGGATGCGAATACTACAGACACCGCCGCGATATCATCCGTTCATCGGGGGCGTCGAGGAGTACGTCGCTACCTTGTCCACCCAGTTGGTCGAGCGTGGACACGACGTGACCGTCCTCTGTGCGCGGTCGGACGCCGAAACACCGGTCGAGGAGGTCAGGAACGCGGTTCGAATCCGGCGGCTTCCGGTGGTCGGCCACCTGGCGAACACGCCGATAACGCCGCGGTTTCCGCGTGCGGTGCACGACGAAGCGGCACGAGCGGACGTAATCCACACTCATATGCCGACACCGTCGAGCGCCGACCTGAGCGCGCTTATCGGTGCCGCCACGCGAACGCCGACGGTGCTCACCTACCACAACAACGTCATCGGAACCGGGGTTGCGAGCGTGGCGGCAAGCGCGTACAACACCGTTCCGCTCCCGACGACGCTCCATCTCTCGGACAGTGTCATCACCACCCAGCAGTCGTATCTACTCGGGCACGGCCGCTCAAATCCGTGCGCTCGAAGGTCGAATGTATTCCCAACAGTTCGACCATCCGTCGGTTCCGCCCGATGCCCGTGTCGGCGGACGCGAAGCGGTCGCTCGGGTTCGCATCGGACCGTAACACCGTCCTGTTTCTCAGCGCGTTGGACCAGTATCACCGATACAAGGGTCTCGACGTGCTGTTGATGGCGATGGCATCGCTCGCGGAAACGATGGGAATCCCGCCGCAACTCGTGGTCGGCGGCGACGGCGTCCTCCGGGAGGAGTACGAGGCACTGGCTAAGCGACTCGGCATTTCCGACCAATTCCGGTTCTTCGGGCGAGTTCCGGATGCCGAACTCGTGACGGCGTACAACGCAGCGGACGCGTTCGTCCTCCCATCGACCGACCCCGACCAAGAGGGGTTCGGCCTCGTCCTGCTGGAGGCACTCGCGACCGGAACGCCGGTCGTCTCGACGGAGATCGTCGGCGTGGCGAGCGACATCGAGTCGGCGGGTGTCGGGCGGGTCGTCACGCGCGGCGACCCGGATGCGCTCGCCGAGGGTATCCGGGATGTCCTCGAAATCGAGGACGAAGCGCTTCCCGAGCGCTGTCGGTCGCTATGTGAGCGTCGGTACTCACCACGAAGAACGCCGAACGGGTGCTGGACGTTTATGCCGAACTCGTTGGAACAAAGCGCTGAGACAGGGGCGGCCGACAGTCGCGGTCGATTCGGTACACTGTAAACTCCGGACGCTGGACGACTGGGGTAAACAACGGGCTTCGGTCGAACTTCAGATAGGCGGAGCGGTTTATCGGCTTCCGCTCGTAGTTTTCGACGTAGAGTACATCTGTCGATACATCTCGGCTGAGAACGAAATAATCCGAGTGATACGACCGCATCTCCGTGCAGGCGGCCGTCGCGTTCGTTCCGTACCAGACATCGACCAACGCCTTCCTGTCGTAATCGTCGCTGTTGCGGTAGACGGTTTCGTACCCGTCCATCCCGACCAGATACGCACCGGTCTTCAGTTCGGTGAAGATGGGGTCCCCGCGTTCGACCCCGTTTCGATGCATTCCGTTCACGAGACCGTCGTAGTTGCCGCGATACGGGAACGTCCAGACGCCGGGGATGACGAGCAGGTTTCCCACGACCATCAACGCGATAAGGAGATACCCCGTCGCGTGAGCGACGCGAGCGACTCGTTCGCGGGAGAGGTCGGGGATTCGGGTTCGGGAAAGCCGGGACACCCGAGAGAACAACCGTGGAACGGAGGAGACACGGCGAGCGGGGTTCCAGCAGTCGCCGTCGCAGGGGACGAGAGCGAATCGAGTTCCCCGAGCGCGACGAGCAGGCCGGGAATCGAGGCCTCGAAGAAAATTCGCGTCCAGAAAAAACTCACCGAAAGACCGGCGGGGACGTACACCGCGAGGACGCTGTACAGCCAGAAGCATGCGCCCGTCGAGGAGGAACTCCGACCCCTCTCGGGAGAGCGCACGGAGCGCGCTGACGGCGCTGACAAGCGCCACGGGGGCGAGCACTAGCATCACGTAGGGCGGCCACGAGAGGAGGAACGGCACCGGTCGCGTGGTCCCGAAGCCGAACCGACTCCCGATGACGCCGAGCGTATTGTGAAAGTCGAACCCGGTGAACTCGCCGTTCGACTGGGAAAGCCGGTCGCCGTGGAGCGCGAGAGAATCAGCGGGTCGACGGCCGTCCCGAGGACGGCGTTCCACCGTGACCCGCCGCGTTGCCAGCGAAGTACGCCGATGACGAACACGAACGGGAGCAACAACAGCGACCGGGGGAGATAGAACATCGACGTGAGCGCGAGGGTGGCCGCGCCAACCCAAAACCAGCGACCCCCCTCGCGGTTCCAGCGAATCGTCGCGTAGAACCCGAAGAGGGTGATCGAACGACAGTCCGCGCGCTTCGGTGATGTAGAGCGGGGAGTAATCGGGAACCAGGAAGACGGCCGCCGCACATAGGGTTCGATAGCGGGTGTCGTCGGTGTACAGCGACGCGAGGAGGTAACCGACGACGAACTTCGCGAGCGGTGTCAACAGGAAAAATCGTGTCCAACGGTGGACGAAATCCAGTCCCGTGAGCGCGGTGAGACCGCTCGATAGGTACGCCGCCGCTGGCGTATCGATGTCCACGCAGATTTTCCCCCAGTACGGGTCGTAGTTGCCGACCGACGAGACGTACCCGCAGGTCGGGAGGTGAAACCCGTGGGAGAGAAGCCATTCCTCGATGTACCAGAGCGAGTACGCCCACGGGTCGTCCAGCGGCGGGACGAGCATCGCCTTGACGGCGACGGCGAAGCAGGCGACGAGTAGGAGACAGATGCCGAGTCGCTCCCGCCGCGAGAGGGGGCGAATCCGCTGGTCGTACAGGTCCCGTGTCCGTCGCCAAAGCGCCGCGAGTACTCGATTCATCGTTCATCGTCCCCGTGGTGGCCGTCGGTTCGCCGAAAGCGATTGACGGCCCCATGGATAATCAAACGATGACTCGTTACGAGTCAGGTAGGCTGTCGTTGTGTGCCGTGGTCTCCCGGTCTTCGGAACCCACCCCGTTTTCCCCATCATCCCCGTTCGAGCAGATTGAACAGCGGTTGTAGGTTGATCGGAATCGCGTTCGTGTACTGTCGCAGTAGGCTCACGTCCTCCGTTTCGAGTCCGCCGACGACAGAATACGACGAGGTGGACGGCGTAGAAGCCCACTCCCGCGAGGAGAACCGTCAGTAACGACGACCGAATCCACGACCCGAGGACGACGTACAGCAGGGCGAAGAGCACCGTCGTGGATACCGTGACGCGAACGAGGGCGCGCGAAATCGCGTGGAACTCGCGGATGAGATACAACCGCACCGCCGAGGCGACGTTAAGCGCGGCGTACGTCACCGCCGTGGCCGTCGCGACGCCGCCGATACCGAACGGGGAAATCAACAGCAAACCGAGGACGATGTTGGCGACGAGGGTCCCGGTTCGTCGTCCAAAAGATGAAGCGTGTGTCGCCGATGGCCGTCAGCGCCGCGCGGGTCATACCGGTCGTCACCTCGACGAAGAAACCGACGACGACGACGGCCAACACCAAGCCGCCGGACGCGTACGCATCGCCGAACAGAGCCGACAGTATCGCCCCGGGGAAGCCGACGACGAACAGGAAGATGGGGAGCGTGAGGACGACGACCCATTTCGCCATCAGCGTGTACAGCCGCGACATCTCCTCGACGTCCGCGTCCTCGTCGTCCAGTTGCGAGAAAATCGGCAGGAAGAGCGCCGAGAACGACCAGACGAACAGGAGCATGATTCGACCGGTCGTGAACGCCGCGTCGAACACGCCGATTTTGGCGGGTGAAAGCGAGTAGCCGATGACCATATCGTCCGTCGCCTGGATGAGTTGCCACGCCGCAGTCGCGATGACGAGCGGCACCGAGAAACGAAGCAACGGAGCCGTGTGGTCCGAGAAGCGGTCGTACGTTCGTTGTGCCGACGAGAGGAGGTCGGTTTCACGAACGAGGATGAACAGCGAAAGACCGGCCGTGATGGCGGTACCGAGCACCCATCCCGCCGCCGCGCCGACGATGCCGTACCCGAGGTAGATGCCGACGACGGCGAACAGGATGATGGCACCCCGAAGCAGGACGTTCTGTACGAGCGCGATTCTGGATGCATCACCGATACCGCGAAAGCCACCGAGGGTCAGCCAAACGACCGACTGGAACGGGAGTGCGAGCGCAAAGAGAACCACGACGGGAACCGAACTCGGAACGAGGAACAGACGCGAGACGACCCCCGAGAGGAGTGCGAGCGCCACCGCCGCGCCGGTTGCCGTAACGAAGGCGACCTGTACGGCGGTTAGAAAGACACCGCCGGGGTCCTTTTGAACGAGGAGTTCGAGGAGCGACACACAGAACGCGAGGACGCCGTAGCCGCTCACGCCGAGAAGTCGCGCCAGTACGATGCGGGTCAGGAAGGCGATTCCCATCCCCAGCACGTTTCCGACGAGGACGATGAGCGCTCCGCTGAAGAGTCGCCCGTACAACCCGCGCTTCATCGTCGCTCACAGAACCGTCCGGCGGGGTGTTTCTTCCGGACACATTTGGTTATCAGATGGTTCCCGCTCGACCGAATCCGGCGGACGTTCTCGGAGTTCCGCTTGAAAACGGTGTTGACGACGCGATTGTCACCCGCTTCGAGGAAGACGAGTCCGTACCGGTTTCCGGCAGTGACGGTCCTGAACAGGCGGTTCGGCCCGGAGAATCGGAACTCGACGCCGTTCGTGTCGTTCCGAGCGACGACGTGAACGAGGTGGTTTCTCCCGGCTTGGTCGAGCAGAACGCCGTCGCCGTCGTTCGAATTCGCATCGTCGTCCACGAGTCGCGTCCGCTCGCTTCGTTCGAGGATGAATCCGGCCGCGCCGTTTCCGTTCGCCGTGCTGTTGCGGACCACGTTGTCGCTCGCGCGGAGGAGTTCGAGGCCGGATTCTTCGTTTTCTGTCGCGGTCGTCCGCTCGAAAACGATGTTTTCCACCTCGACACCCACGATACCGTCCGTGTTGTTCGTCGCCGTCGTTCCGACGACGGTGTTGTTCAGTGCCCGGTTCAACTGGAGACCATCGAACTCGTTGCTCCGGACGGTGTTGTGGTGGAGCGAGTTCCCGTTCGCTTCCTGAAGGACGATTCCATCCTCGTTGTTCGAGACGGCGTTCTCGGTGACCGTGGTATCGGTGGAGCGGTCGAGGAGGATTCCGTCGTCATCGTTGTTCCAGACCCGGTTATCGTCCACCTCGATGGCGCTCGATTCGAGAACGACGATACCGACGTCGTTCTTGTCGGCGGCCGTTCCGGCGATGGTCGAATTGCCGACGTTCGACGCCCAAATGCCCGCATCGCCGTTTCCGCGAACCGTATCGTTTCGGATGACCGAACCCTCGGAGAGACGGACTCGAACCCCGTCCTCTCCGTTGTTCCCGACCACGTTGTCGGTGAGTCGAACGTCGTTGGAATAAGTCTGTGTCACGCCGTACTCCCGGGTCGTTCTTCACCGTGCTGCCGGTGAGATGCGTCCCGTCGGAGTACTCCAACTCGACGCCGAGTTCGTTGTTCTCGCTGTCGAGGTTCGAGATGGTCGTGTTCGTCGAGTTCTGAACGAACAGTCCCGTTTCGTCGCTGTCGGTGCATCTGTCGTTCCGACGAGGCGCACTCTCCCGTCCGATTCGAGATGGATTCCGTCCGTGGTGCTCCCGGAAACCGACACGTTCCTGAATTTCGTTCGAACCGTCTCCAGTGTCCGAACGCCGATGTCCGTGTCGGATACGGATACACCGTCGAGGGTGTTTGCGGTCGTTTGGTACGACACTACACCCTCGCCCCAGTTCCGAACGCCGAGGTTTTCGATTCGGACGTTCGAGGAGTTGACGAAGACGCCGACGAGTTCTGAATCGGTGACGGACCGACGATTTCGTGGCCCTCGCCGCGTATCGTGACGTGGTTTGCGCGAACGTCGAGGCAGTGGTCGGCGTCACTCCGGATATCGGTCGTCAACACGTATTCACCGGGGGTGTCGATGACGGTACACGACGAAATCGAGTATGTACTCGTCGATTGCTCCGAAGACCGAGGCTGGGGTCGTAACCGCCGCTGCCGAGTGTCCGACGATTACCACACAGAAGAGGAGAACGAGCGTGCCCAGTCGATTCATCGTCCGATTCACATCTTCGACGGGAATCAATGACCCCGACAGTTCATCGGAGTAGACGTGAACTATCGCCGTTCGTGTCGGCTCGCTGTGGTTAGACCGGGCCAATGACGTGGTATTCCGCGTTACTCGTTCGCACTTCGTTACTTATCGCTCTCGAAGAGACGAGGGACGGGCGGTTTGAGTGTTCCCGGTATGCGTCACTCTGCGGCGCTCCGCTCGGTCGAGTGAAATCCACCGTCTTCGACATCGTTCGCCTGCATGAGGTTGTGTGACCCGCCGAGTTCAACGAGTTCGTCGCGTTGCCGTACGCGTGACAGCCAACGACCGTCCAGTAGTTCGAATTTCGAATGACAGAATCGATGATCCGTTACAACTATGGATGATGGAACTCGTGACCGAAATGTGCGAGGAGTTCAATCCGTACACACCCTCTTGCGTTGGTCCGTCGATAATAGTCGAGATTTGGGCGTTGGTTACCGTGTCCAGAATGATTCCGTACTGCCCACCTTCGGCATCGATGGTCGAACGAATGAACGCGTTCGAGAAATTTTGAAGTCGAACACCCGATTCCCGAAAGTTCCTCGTGAGCGAACTGACCTTCAGATCGTTGCCGCCCGCGGTCAGGTTGATACCGTGATTCCCGACGTTCGTTATTTCCGCTTCGATAACGGTCGCTTCCATTGGAATGATGGAGTTGATACCGTCCCCTACGACGTTGTCGATGATCGAATTGATGGATAGTGAGCGTCCGCGACCTTCGGCTCGCAACGAGTTGTTCACGAGTTGAATGCCGTGTCCCTTACAGTCGACGATTGCCGCGGTTATTAGAATATCGTCTATCGAGATGTTCGAATCCGCTCCCTCTTCGATATGTAATTTGAGACCGTTGGCGTGCACCGGACTGCTCAACACACCACCCGTGACCGATACCCGACCGACCGAGCGGTTTATCGCCCCGATAGCGATGCTGTCGTCGCCGGAAACGATTATCCCTCCCGTTATCAAACGCGAGAACAGTCGTAGGTGTGAATTCCATCGAGTCCACTCGCATCAGTCGGGTTTTCGATTCGATTCGGGTACGTCACTATCGTCGGTTCGAGAAACTGCACCGAATCCACGTCCGTGATTCGAAACATGAAGTTGGTGTTGTACAGACCGGTGACGGAGTTAGCGCGCAAGCTCGACCCGCCCGTAAGATGAACCTCGTCCCGTTTCATGCTGGGAAAGTCCTGTTCTGGTCTGTTTCCGTTCATAAAGCCGCCGGAAAGCGTCAGACTGGCACCTTCCGCCAGTTCGAAATCCAACATGTGGTCGTTCGTCTGCGCCGCGCGTTTCAGCGTATGCCCTTCGATACTGATCTCCAATTTTGATTCGATGCGAGCGGAAATGGCTTTCGTGAGCGTGATATCGTCGGTGACGATGACCGATCCCCCCTGCTGTACCGCGTCTCGCAGTTCGTTCTCGGTCGAAACCGTTCTCATTGCCCCCAAAGACGACGAATGAATCGACCCGACCGAGAGCGATTCGAACTTCGCTGACCGTCCGGACGATTGCAACGGTCGCCACTCCTCACCGTCACCGACGAACTCGTTTTCCGTATCGGTTGCGAGAAATTTCGCACCGAGTTTCGGTGCATACGACCTTCGCATCTCCTCCTCGTCCCGTATTTCGACGTCAGTGTCGAGTCGTTCGAAATTTCGATTGAGCGGAACGTGCCAGTCGTTCGTACCGAGTTCCGGCGTGTCGTACCGATGGTTGTCGGTCACGATTCGCCCCTTCCGTATTCCTCCTATCCGTATCCGGTCCGCCTTATCGTCGGCCCGGATGTCGACCGAGAGCGCGTTTTGCGGTGTTCGTGAACAGTCCCCGACTGACCATACCGTAACCAAATGACGGCAAAACGTTCGGCGATTGATCGTTCCCTTGCTGTTATGTCTGTTTTCTCATTCCCTCACCAAAGGGGACGTTCGCTACCGATACAGTAAACAGTTGTTTCTATATCATTTCCGTCAGCGTACGAACGGTAGCGACAAAAAGACAGATTCCGACGATTTCACGGCACGATATCTGCCATCTACCCCTTCGTTTCGACTGGAGAAATCGACTACTTACTGCCAATCGACGTCGGATTCCGAACTCGTTTCCTCGTCATCCAACTCGCGCAGTTCGCGTTCCTCGTTGTACTCGGTCATTCCACCAGCATCGCCGGAAATTTCGTTGTACACGGCTTCGCGCGCTTCTTCCGGAGATTCGTATCGCTCGTCCACGAGGCGGTCGAAGACGCTTCCGAGCGTTTCGGTTTCGTTCGGCAGGTCGAGCGGTTGGTCGCCGTATTCGGTCGCCAACTCCTCGCTCGTCGTCGGATACTTGTGTTCGCCGAGCATTTGACCCGCATCGCCCAGCACGTCTTCGACGCGCTCGGCCCGCTCACGCTGTCGTTCCCGTGCATTGTCCTGCACACGCTCGGCGTCGTGGTCGTCTTTGGGCATACGGGACGATACAGGACGAGGTTTGAAATTCATACTGGCCATCGAAATCGACCACCCGGGCCTATTTCTCGACTTCGAGCAGGGCGACCCGTTCGCAGACGAGGTCGGTGAGGCTGGCCGTGGTCGCGGCCAGTTCCCGTTCCGAAACGTCGAAAAAATCGAACACGGAATCTCGATTCGGCGTTCCGAGCGTTTCGGCGGGAGTCACCAATTCGGAGACGGCATCGACAGCGGGTCGTTCCCGTTCGCCGTCTACGACCACGACGACGGGGTGGTCGCCTTCCGAAACGCCCATCGCGAGCGCCTGATTGATTTGGCGGCGACCCGCCGCGTACAGGAGGATTTCGACCGAGCGGTCGCGGGCGACGTTCTCGCCGCGTTCGAACGCACGGTTCGCGTGTTCCACCGCGGATTCGAGGTGTTCCTCCCCCGCCACGTAGTCGGCGTCGAAGGCTTGGACGGCACAGTCGAACTCGTCGCTGATTCTCCCGAGACGGGCGACGAAGTCGTTTACGTCCGCAATCGTCGCGCGCCCTTCGACCAGTCTCATTCGAAGTCACCGAGGCTCTGCTGGCCACTGTCGTTGGCGGCCCGCGTGCTTGCGACAGCGGTTTCGGCGTCCGGTTCGACGTCGTCCAGCGACGGGTCCTGTCGCCCGACGTTTTCGAGGATGCTTTCGGCCGTCTTTTTCCTCCCACGAAGCGCGCCGAGGACGACGGATTTGTCCGCTTCGCGGAGGTCGGCCCGCGATTCGATACCGGCTTCGTACAGCCGACGGGCACGCTTTCGGCCGACGTTGCGAACGCCAGCGAGGTCGAGCAGTTCCTCCTCGACGCCGTATTCGACGCGTTTTCGCGCCTCCCTGACGGCCGTCGTCGTCGCGGACGGAATCCCTTCGGCATCGTCGCGCTGGAGTTCGGCGGCCAGTCGCTCGGCCGCGTTGAGCAACCACTGTGCCGTTTCGACCTTCCCACGGATGTCGCCCGGACCGATGGCGTACGCTCGGTAATGCGGTCCTCGTCCAGTTCGCTCGCCCAATCTTCGAGCAGGCGGGCAGTCTTCAGCGCCGACAGCCAGTCCTCGAAGGCGTTGTCCTCGAACTCCGAGGGCATGTGGCCGAGGAATTCGGGTTCCCGTTCGTATGCGATTTCGGTGTATCGCTCGCGGTCACCGGAGCGAAGATAGAGCTGATACATGTCCGGCGTGCGCGAGACGAGGTGGTAGAGACCGAGCGCGGTCGGTTCGCCCTCCGCATCCCGGAGGCCGTCGATGATTTCGGCGGCGCTCATCGGGTCGAGATACAGTTGCGAGACGCGGTGGCCGAGTCCGGTCGCGCGAAGTCGGTCGTCGCGTTCGAGGAAGCCGTTCCGTTCGAGATAATCGAGTACCCGTTGGGTGACGGTTTCGAGTCGGCCCGTCTCGTCGGTTTGGGTCGCGTACAGCGTCCGTTCGAGGAAGTCGAGGAGTTCCTCCTCCGTGCCCGCGAATCCGGACGCGACGGTGGCGAGGATGTGGGTTCGGAGCGCGGGTTCGGCCGCGAGTTTCGAGTGAACGGGTTCCGGGTCGGCCCAGACGTACTGGTCGAACAGTTCCTGTAGTTCGTCGTGACTCTTGCTGATGAGCACCGCTTCGCCGTGCGGGTCGAGTCCCGGCCGGCCAGCACGACCGAACATCTGGTGAACTTCGAGCACGTCGAGGGGTTGCATACCGCCGATGTCGCCGTCATAGCGCCGCCAGTCGCGGACGATAACACGTCTGCTCGGGGTGTTGACTCCCGCCGCGAGCGTCGGCGTCGCACTGATGACCTTGATGAGTTTGTCGCGGAACGCGTCTTCAACGAGTGAACGATGTTCGCTGGCGAGTCCGGCGTGATGGAACGCGGCCCCGCTCTCGATGGCGTTGGCAAGGTCCTCGCTCGTTTCCGTGTCGCTCACGTCGCGAATCCGGTCGGCGATGTCGAGGAGTTCACGCCGTTCCTCGTCGGTCAAGTGCGTCTTCGTCACGTCTGCGAGCCGTTTCGCCGACGCCTCCGCGTTCCGTCGGGAGTTGACGAACACGAGCGACGACCCGCCGTCTTCGAGCGTGTCACGGACGAGCGCGGCAGTTTCCTTCTCGTTGCCGCGCGCGAGTTCCTGTTGTGTGCCGTCGTCGAAGTGGAGTGCCTGTCCGTAGAGGACGCCCTTCCGGAGGTCGATGGGTCGCCACGTCGAATCGACGAGGGTGGCGTCGAGCCATTCGGCCATCTCCTCCGCGTTGCCGACGGTTGCCGACAACGCGACGGTCTGGAGGTTTGGGTTGACGCGTCGGAGTTTCGCCAGCGTGACTTCGAGCGTCGGGCCACGATGGGCGTCGTTAACGAGGTGGACTTCGTCGGCGACGACGCAGGAGAGGTCATCGACCCACTTCGCGCCGTTCCGGACGAGCGAGTCCACCTTCTCGCTCGTGGCGACGATGATGTCCTTCGAGGCGAGCCAATCGCCGTCGCTGTCGTAGTTTCCGGTCGAGACGCCGATGGAGACGCCGTACTGTTCGAACTCCTCGAACTCCTCTTTCTTCTCGCTGGCGAGCGCGCGGAGCGGGACGATGTAGAGCGCTTTGCCGCCGCGGGCGACGCTCGAAAGCATGGCGAGTTCGGCGATGAACGTCTTTCCGCTGGCGGTCGGAATGCTGGCGACGATGCTCTCGCCGTCGGTTATCCCCGCCTCGACCGCTTCCGCTTGTGGGGGGTAGAGTTCCTCGATTCCTTGTGCCTGAAAATGTTCGGGAACGCCGTCCGGCAAGCCCGTCAAATCGGCGACGTTCACGCACGCTCACCCTGCGTGCGCGATGCGAATCCGGTCATTATCATCGTTTGGTGCGTCTTCGCGTTTAAACTGTCGGGTGAGCATGAGGGGAAGATATGTTTCGTCGTCCGAGAACGAGCATCGCTTTCCGTCCTCCGTTATCCATTTGAAGGCACACGCCAGAGGGGTAGGTATGAAGATCGAATACGACCGGAACACGTGTACGGGAATGTACCAGTGCACCGCGGAATGGGACCAGTTCGTGGAAAACCGTGAGGAGGGCAAAGCCGACCTGCTCGACGCCGAGGAAGAGGAGGAAGGAATCTTCGTGCGCGAAGTTCCCGAGGGAGCGGAGTTCGACGCCGAGATGGCCGCCCGCGTCTGTCCCGTGGACGCCATCAAGGTGTACGACGACGACGGCGAGCAAATCGTCTGACGACGCCAGCGGCTAGCTGAAAAATAGAACGATTCGAAGGGGAGTGTTTCGGGTGGAAACGAAAGAGAGCAGGAGGTAGTCGTGAGACGAAATTAGCTGTCGAACCGTGCTTGTTGCATGAACGGTTGGATGTCGTCGATGTCGCCGAGTCGCGAATCCGATTGGAGGACGGCCTCCGTTTCGTCGATGGGAACCGAGAGGCTGATTTCCTTCGTGCGTCCGTAGCGCCCCTTCGAGACGACGACGGCGTTGACGATGCCGAGCATATCGAGTTCACTGATGAGGTCGGTGACGCGACGTTGGGTGAGGATATCGGCGTCGATCTCCTCACAGAGGTGTTTGTAGACGTTGTACACCTCGCCCGTGTTGATGTTGTGGACGCCGTTTTTCTCCAGCGAAATGGTCGAAAAGAGGACGAGTTTGGATTGAGTCGGAAGGGTTCTGACGACTTCGACCACGCGGTCGAGTTCGATCTTGTCCTGTGCCTTTTGGACGTGTCCTTCCTCCACGCGTTCGGCCTGATCGCGTCGGCGAGTTCGCCCGCCGTCCGGAGCAGATCAAGCGCGCGTCGCGCGTCCCCCGTGTTCCTGTGCGGCGAATGCGGCACACAGCGGAATCACGTCGTCCGAGAGCGCATCTTCCTTGAACGCCACTTCCGCGCGGTGTTGGAGAATGTCTCGAAGTTGGTTCGCGTCGTATGGCGGGAAGACGATCTCTTCTTCACCCAAACTGGATTTGACGCGGGGGTCGAGGAAGTCGGTAAACTTCAGGTCGTTACTGATGCCCATGATGGACACTCGCGAGTTGTCGAGTTCCGAGTTCATGCGCGACAGATTGTACAGCGTATCGTCGCCGGATTTTTCGACCAGTTTGTCGATTTTCGTTGAGCATGATGACGACGACGCGTTCCTGATAATCGACGGCCTCGAAGAAGGTGTTGTACACGCGGTCGGTCGGCCACCCGGTCATCGGGACGGGTACGATTTCTTCCGCGTCGTCTTCGAGTTCCTCGATGCGGTCCTCGATTTCCGTGAGCGACGAAAAGTCGATGTTTTCGAGTTGTTGGGACTCGGCGGCGACGCCGTCGCGGATATCCTGTAACTCCTCGATACGTCCTTCGATCTCGGCGAGGTTGTTCTCGATGAACTTGTTGGCGAGTTGCGCGAGCACGCGATACTGGGTGTCCGTTATCTCACAGTTGATGTACTCGACTTCGCAAGGAACTTCGTACTTCTGGGACGTGCGTTCGAGTTCCTGGCTGACGAACTTGGCACTCGCGGTCTTTCCGGTTCCCGTCTTTCCGTAAATCAGGATGTTGGACGGAGTCTCGCCGCGCAGTGCGGCGACGAGAATGGTCGCCATCCGATTGATCTGTTCTTTTCCGGTGCGGGAGTTCGTGTGGCGTGTAGGAAGGCCGAAGCACTTCCTTGTTCTCGAAAATCGGCTCGCCACTGAGTAGGTCGTCGAACAGACCGTGGTTGCCTTCCTCGTCCGAGTCGTCCAAGACGACATCGTCCAAATCGATACCCTCGAAACCACGACTCGCGTTACCGCTTCGTTCGTTCGGCGGGTCTGTATTCTCGTCTGACATACGTCTGCTGTGTACCCCTTTGTTTCCACTGGAATCGTCGCGCCGTTCAGGGAGAGACGGAAGGAGAATGGGAATAGCGTCCCGATTTACCTCCCGGAGAAGCAACAGCGCGTCCAGTTGATGCAGATGAAAAAGAGGTACAGCACAGTACTAAAATCTTTCTCATCGTTCGAATGATGGACGAAAAACTGGTTTTTCAGCGTTTCACGCTGAATGGGCATCGTTTCGGCTCGAACCGATGGTGATAACGACGGAGGAAGTGACGGTTTTGAAACTGTTTCTAACAGTATGTTCGGCACAGCACGAACTATCGGTAACGAAAACATGTCGGGTGATACCCTGGAGGAGCCAAAGTCGAGAGAGAGGAGTGATAGAGAGTACGTGATCCGAAATAATTCCTTGAGAGGGGATCTCGGAAGAAATAACTTCCCCCGAGTGTGGGATCCCTCGAAAAAAATTTTTTTCCGTATGGAAACGGCCTCGTGTCGGAATCGATTTCGAGAAAAATGGTTCCAGTACCCATTCGTTTCGATTGATTTGTTCACTTGATACCCGTTCGTCTCGATTGGAGTCGAAGGAGAACGGGAGACAGGGAGGCCGTATATCGAAACGGACCTGAAAGCGAGAGCGGGATGTGAAGGGAGAAGAGTCCCGGAAACACCGCAACCCCTTCATTTCAGGTGGAACACAAGAGAGGTAGAGGCAAACATCGTGAAATATCTTTGAGTTTTCATGGGGAAACTCGGACGACTACGAACGTCGTCCAGAAGGCCAAGAGTCGGGTGGTACCAACTATCACTGAACCCCCCCACCCCTTCGTTTCGGGTGGAACGGCGGGAAGGGGATGGGTGGGGGGAGGGGGCTAGTGCACGGACGGGAAGCTTTATTACTACATCTAGCTAACAATATCCGCAAACTAGAGGCTGTAACTTTTCCCTTTAGGGGGATACGGTGTGTAAGTTACCATCGGCTGACACCCCATCCCACCCCGTTCTCCCGTCTCCACCTGAAACGAAGGGGTGGGGGTGTTCCCACCAAACGTCAAAAGATGATCAACTCCTTCGCCTTCAGTTAAAATCGCGATCTCCGATAACAACTATCATAGTGGGCCTCGGTAGAGCAACGGTCGAAGACCCTCTTGATGGTTGGTACCATATGCCTCGACTACAGTTACAAAAACTCCCCTGTCGAGTACAATCTATTCCGTCACTAAGTACAATTCATCCCGTAACTATGTTCTTTGAGTCACCCAAAACCGCGTTGTAGAATTAACTCGCCCTTTTTTTCTGTACGGTGTTTACAACTCCTACAGCGATACCGCGACCCCCCTATTTCCGGTGGAAACCCCAATCCGGAAGAGCGACTTTCTGATGTCCGGAGAAGTATCATCCGAGGGTGTGATGATATTCGAGGTACACGGTACACTGATTCGAGGGTACACGACAGGGTGAAGTCCCGCACGCACGCGAAAGAATAACCGAATAATTCCGACATCCGATAATTCCGACCAACATCGGTCAAATAGCTCCGATCAACATCGAGTAGTTTCGATCAACCATCTCGAATACGTCCTATCTCATATTCAAAACATCTCACTCCTGATGTTCACCTCAATTACGGCTGTTTTTGACGGAATTGGAAGTTGACATCTCGGCTCTTCTAACCATCCTTTCAATCGTCTTCCCCTTCCCTCTATCGTACTCCCTTCTCGCCCTTTCCGACTATTTCTTTCCCACTCTTCGAGATGAATTGTGTCACGAGTTGTCTGACATAGGTTTAAGTGAGTGGCGTAAATTTGTACGCGCAACAGCCCCGACGTCCGGCTCAATCTCGACAACCCTTTGTCTAGAGTGATTATCCGACACTGGGGTCTGGGAGGAAAAAGGATGGGATTGTTTACTGGTCTCAGGCAAAGTATTGCACGTGTGACCGACAAGCTCTTCACGTCAGAAGAGCCGAAACGGATCGGTATCTATGGGCCCCCAAATGCTGGAAAAACGACGCTTGCCAATCGCATCGCTCGTGATTGGACGGGCGACGCGGTCGGTCCCGAGAGCCACGTTCCACACGAAACACGCCGCGCGCGTAGGAAGGAAAACGTCGAAATCGAACGTGACGGACGGAAAGTCACCATCGATATCGTGGACACGCCCGGTGTCACGACGAAAGTCGATTACGAGGAGTTCCTCGACCACGATATGGACAAAGAGGATGCAGTTCGTCGTTCCCGCGAAGCCACCGAAGGTGTCGCGGAAGCGATGCATTGGCTTCGGGAAGACGTCGATGGTGTCATCTATGTTCTCGATAGTTCGACTGACCCGTTCACGCAAGTGAACACGATGCTCATCGGCATCATCGAGAGTCAGGATCTGCCGGTGCTTATTCTCGCTAACAAAACCGACCTCGATGATTCGAGCGTCCAGCGGATTCGCAACGCGTATCCGCAACACGAGACGATTCCACTCTCCGCACTGGAGGGTGAAAACATGGATGAAGTGTACACGAAGATCGCGGAGTACTTCGGGTGATCACGATGCCAGAAGTGAAAAATTCAGACGACGGCGTCCAAGTCGACCTCATCGGTGGTGAGCGGATGGCCGGGAAAACCAGTATGGAGAAAATCCGGATGATACTGGATGGCGTCCGTGACGGCAACATCGTCATCCTGGAAGAGGGTCTCTCCCCGGACGAGGAGAGCAAACTCATCGAGGTGACGATGACCGAAATCAGCCCCGACGAGTTCAGTGGTATCGAAATCGAGACCTACCCGCGCTCGAAAACTTCCGACGGTGGCTTCCTCGGTCGATTGATGGGTCGTGAGTCGAGCGATTCGAAACTCACGGTTATCGGTCCGGCAAATCAAATCGAAACGCTCCACAAGGACGAGAATCTCATCAGCGCGCTCATCTCCCACAAATAATGCCCCACAAGTGTACGAACTGTGGACGAACGTTTGCGGACGGGTCGAAGGAGATGCTATCCGGCTGTCCCGATTGTGGCGGCAATAAGTTCCAGTTCCAACCCTCGGGTTCGATGTCGTCTCCAAGCGAAACGAAGGCCTCCAACTCGGCAGGTTCGAGTGCCGACACTTCAACGAATGCTGACGCTTCGACGACCACAAAGGCTCCGACGGGAGGGGAGACCTCAACGGCATATACGGATACTTCCTCGGCTACGGATACTTCCTCGGCTACCGATAACCAATCCAGCCCGAGTGCGGTCGGCCGTGCGGCCAGTACGGTCAAAGGTTGGGTCGGTTCGCGTAACCGCTCGGAGTCATCGAACGCCGATCAGGATGAACGCCCGCAAAACCGCAAACAGTCTGCACGCAAACGGACGGCCACGCAGTCCGACCCAAAGCAGACGTCATCCGAACAGAAAACACGTAAGCAGTCCGCTTCCGAGCAGGCGGCCAAACAGCCGGCAACAAAACCGGTAACTGGCAAAAAAGAGCGTCAGTCACAGTCGAGTGCACCTGCCCAGTCGTCCCCGCCACAACAACCGCCGGCCGATTCGAGCGAGGACCGGGCACAGGCGAGTGCTCGTTCGGAAATCGTCCCCGAGGACGAACTCCCCAACCGCTCGGATGGCGACGAAACGGGAACGGTCATCGAACCACCCGAGGACGACCAACCGAGCCTCGATGAACTCCGTGAGGAACTCAACAGTCAATTCGAGAGCATCAAGGTGGTCGAACCCGGCCAGTACGAACTCAACCTGATGGAACTGTACGAGCGCGACGAGTACATCATCGCTATGCGTGAGAACGGCCGATACGTCATACAGGTTCCCGATTCGTGGACCGGTGCGGCCGATAGCTGATTCCGTTTCGTTTCTCTATTCAAAGGCTCGCACTAGCAGGGAGAGTGCCTTTGCTCGGACGTATTGGACACTGATTGCATGAACCCATCCAAGCAACTCGCCCAAAGCCTCCTCTCGGAGTCGAAAGCGTACGGCTACACGCTCACCATTTGGGGCGGCGGTGCGATACTGATGAATCAGTACGGCTCCCCACGGATTTTGGAAATCTTCTGCTACGTCGCCGGTGCACTGGTCGCCTTTGGTGCCCTGGCGAGCGTGACGTTCGATAATCTGTTCTCCGACCCGGACTCGAACCACGACGAACAGCTCATCGTCGCCTCGATGGTCCACGTCGTGGCGACGTTCGGCAACCTCCTGTTGGGATACGGGATTTTAGCGTCGCTCAATCCGGGGTTCCCGTCCGACTGGGGCTTCTTCATCCTCGGATTCTGGGGGACGCTCTGTTACAACTTGTTGTTGCTCCTCGAATCCGGGTTCGCTCGTTTCGTCACTTCGACATTCTCCAACGTCGGGACCGGAACGTAACAGCGAACGAGCCACCCCGCCTATTCGTTTTATCTTCCTCACCCTGTTTCCCGTTCCACTCGAAACGATGCCCTTTTGGTTCGTTCTCATGTCCCATTCGTCCGCGTCGTTTTCCATTTCACCTCGAGAACCCGACGCCGATACGCAAAGCGGGACCGACTAACGGGCTCTGGAGTGGAAACGAAGGGGTTCCGTGCCGAGTAGGCAGATTTTAAGCGTTCGAGTGGAAATCAACGGGTATGAACACTCCGACGAAAATCGTCCTCGGTACCGTGCTTCTGACGGTAATCGCCTCACTCGTACTCGTCGTCTCCGCCATGGGTTGATGTTTCGCGAACGAACCGTTCCCGAAGACGTGGCGGCAGTGCGTGACGAGTACGCACCGAACGCGCTCGTCTTGGACTGTGAACGCGATTTCGAAACGCTCCCGATTCCGGCACGGGATGACCTCGCGCTCCTGACGGATGAAGTTCATCCGTTTTCCGCGCCGGATGAGTGGCTACCCGACGACGTGCCCGAATTACTGCGCCGGTTCGCCGGAACCGACCTCGTTGTCGGCATGCCCGGTGACGGAAGCGTGGCGTGGACCCACCAGACCACCCCGCCCGTCGTCTTCGTGAAAGCTCGGGTTCAGGGTTCGCCGGAGGATTTCATCGACTTCCTGCTCTCGGAAGCGTTGGTCGAAGTCGGATCGGAACTGCCGGAGCATTTCCTCGAATTTTTCGAGGGACAGTATTCGGAGTTCGCCGACGTGGTTCCACTCGACGCGGCGAGCACGTACCAACTCGCGGTTGCATTGTGTGATGCGTACAAGGGATTACACACCCGCGAGGTGTTTTCAGACTGGGAGGATCCACACCCTCGCCTGTTCGAGGCGTGGCAGGACGCGGGTCAGCGAATCGAACCGCGACTGGAAGGCATCACCCGAGAGGTGGCGATGGGGACGACGGATTTCTCCGACGCCGCCGAGTTCGCGTGTAGCGCCATCAAACACGGCATCGAACCGCCCGCACCGTTCGCCGTCTTCGATACGCAAGCGTACCGCGAACACGGTGCGAGTTTCGCCGTGAAGTGGGCCGAGAAGACGTTCGATTCGACCGAGTCGAACTCCGATTGAGTTCCGTATGTTCGATTCGAGGGGAGTACCATCGGTGCTTCCTCGCTATCCTCTCCGTTCCTACACCGCCTCCGGTCCCCGCTTTCCCGTCCGGACTTGATGTGCATCCTCGACGGGGAGGACGAATATCTTGCCGTCCCCCGGTTCGCCGGTGTTTGCAGCGTCACGGATTGCCCCGACGACATCCTCGGCGGGGATATCGGCGACGACGCACTCCACTTTCACTTTCTGGTGTAAGTCCACTACGTACTCCTCGCCGCGCCACTGACCGAGTTTGGCAGGTTGGCTCCCCCGTCCGCTGACGTTCGTTACGGTGAGGCTCGGCGCACCGACTTCGGCCAGTCCTCGTTTTACGTCACCCAACCTGTCGGGGCGAACGATGGCCGTGACGAGCTTTATCCGCCCTTCGTTCGGCAGTCCGCCGTCCGTTCGGAGGCTTTCGGGAACGATGCCATGTGCGCCGTCGTGACCGAACTCCGGATACGTCTCGACGCCGTGTTCGCTCGCGTCCAGTCCCTCCTTTTCGTGGTGGGGGGTGACACGTGCTTGGCCGAGTTTGCGTGCACCGCCGAAGACAGCCATGGTCGCTCCCACGATCCAGAGGCTGATTACTGCAACACCGGTCGCTTGCACTGCGATTCCCGAGAGCACCGCTCCGAGGCTGAAACTCTGCCACGTCCCGACTGCGACGAGCGGGTAAACCACTATCCCGAGGATACCGGCCGAACCGTGAACCGGGAATACTGCACACACG
The DNA here is from genome assembly GCA_963811185.1 of uncultured haloarchaeon. Taxonomy (GTDB): domain Archaea; phylum Halobacteriota; class Halobacteria; order Halobacteriales; family Haladaptataceae; genus Haladaptatus. The sequence goes on along the minus strand of CAWEQN010000012.1, from coordinate 391,303 downwards.
TCGTCGATTTGAAGGCGTTTTTCGATGAACTCGAACACGAACGGGAGTTGTGCACCCGCCAGTAGACCGACGGCGACCGCACCCGGCCAAATGATGTCGTCGGCGATACCCGTGATACCGACGAGTCCCGCGAGCAACCCGTTTGCCACGTACAGGGTGTCTACCTTTCCGGTACGTACCAACGACACCGTTCCCGCACCGAGCGCCCCTGCGGCCATTCCGAGCGTCGTGACGAGTGCAACCCGGCCGACCGTTTGGAACGCAGCCAGCGAAATCGTTCCGTTTTTGACGGAAAACACCGTCGCGGCGGTGCCGACGTTGAACCCGTACCATCCGAAGGCGAGGATGAGCGTTCCCAGGGCCGCGAACGTCACCGAGTGACCCGGAATAACGTTCGCGGTTCCGTCGTCCTCGAACCGGCCGAGACGCGGGCCGATGATCCACGCGGCGGTCAGTCCGGCGAGGCCGCCCATCCCGTGAACGACCATTCCGCCCGCGAAATCGTGAAATCCGAGCGACGAGAGGAATCCACCTGCCCACGTGAATCCGACGACGACGGGATAGAAGATTCCCGCGAGAAGGACGGTGTAGGCCACATACGTGCGGAGTTTACACCGTCCTGCGACTGCGCCGCTGACGATGGTCGCGGCCGTCATGGCGAAGACCGCACCGAACAGCCAATTGACCCACGCGTCGACACCGTGGGGGGCGAGGACGGTGATGAACGAATTCGCGACCGACCACGCTCCGGATGCACCGGTCAGATGACCCACGACGTTCGAGAGCGCCGCCCCCACGAGAAAGTATGTCAGAACCCCCACACTCCACGTCAAAAGGTTCTTCGTCAACTGATTGGCGACGTTTTTCGAGCGCACTTGACCGGCTTCTAGCATGGCAAAGCCAGCGTGCATGAAGAAAATCATGAACGTTGCCACGAGCACCCACAGGAGATTGACTCCCTGTGCGATGACCTCGAGATTACTCATCAGTTTTACCCTTTGTCGGGATGATGACGAAGTCATCTGGAAGACTGTCCAAGAATACCGAATATTCCTCTTTGTCCGTGTTCTGTGTCATGGTACAACAGAACATGATTGTCCCATATAACGCTGGCCGTCAAAGCATTCCAATTATCTCCCCCTGTATTGGACAAACGTCGGTCTTATTATCCCATACTATCGATTTAAGGTTGTAAAACGGTCGGAAATTGGCTACTCGTCGCTCGACTTCTGGACAAACGTTTCACGGCTCGTCGATATCCGCCGACCCTATCCGCTCGTTTCGGCTCGTTCGATGCGCGTGAAATCGGGAACCATTCGGCCGAAAACGTACTCCACCACGGCTTTGGGGGTTTGGGAAGTCCCCTGCCTACACGAGTTCGTCGGCGATGTCTTCGGCGAAGTAGGTCAGAATCAGGTCCGCACCCGCTCGTTTGATGGAGAGTAGGGATTCCAATGCCGTCTCCTGCAGATCGAGCCATCCCTTTTCGCTCGCGGCATGCAACATCGCGTACTCCCCGGAGACGTTGTAGGCGGCGACCGGGTGGTCGTACATCTCCCGAATATCTCGAACGATGTCGAGGTACGGCAGTGCGGGTTTGACCATCAGGATGTCCGCACCCTGCTCCACGTCGAGTTCGACTTCGCGCATGGCCTCGCGTGCGTTGGCAGGGTCCATCTGGTAGTGTCGTCGGTCGCCGAACGCCGGTGCGCCGTCCGCCGCGTCGCGGAACGGACCGTAGAACGCGGATTCGTACTTTGCGGCGTAGCTCATGATGGGAACGTCCGAAAAACCCGCCTCGTCCAGTCCCGACCGAATCGCGCCGACCATCCCGTCCGTCATGCTGCTGGGAGCGACCATCTCCGCGCCCGCTTCCGCATGCGATACCGCGACCTTCCGCAGGAGGTCGAGGGTTTCGTCGTTTTTCACCGTGAGCCGCGGGTCGTCGTCGGCGTGGTCCTCCACGATTCCACAGTGGCCGTGGTCGGTGTACTCACAGAGACAGACGTCGGTGATAACCATCGCGTCGGTCTCGGCCGTGATTCGACGCGTCGCTTCCTGTACGACGCCGTCTTCGGCCCACGCTCTGGTCCCTCGTTCGTCCTTGGACTGCGGGATACCGAACAACATCACGGAGCGAACGCCCGTCTCCATCACCTCTTCTACGCGCGCGACGCTCTCGTCTATCGGCACACGCTCGTGTCCGGGCATCGACTCGATTTCGACTCGTTCGTCCGTCGTCGCATCGACGAACACGGGAGCGATGAGGTCACTCGCGTCGAGGGTCGTTTCGCTGACCAATTCACGGATACCGTCTCGGCGAAGCCGACGTGGACGGTCGATGGGGTTCATATCACTGCTACCGGGGGAATCCCCAAAACCGCGTCGCTCCGGGGACGGGTCACAACGCATTTAGCCCATCCCATCAATATCCGTATCTGATGCATATCGCCTCGCTCGTCGCGGTCGAGACGACCCTTCCGACCCTCCTCACCCTCTCCGTCTTCGGCTTGGCGCTCATGTCGTTTACCACGGATTCGCGCTCGGTTCGAACGTTCGTCGCCGATTACGGCGTTTTCCTGCTCGCAGGTGGCGTTGCACTCGCGGCACTCGTCGGAGTTTTCCTCTTCCTGTTCGGCGATGAGACGCTCGCGAAACAGTGGCTCCATCAGTACGGCCTGTTCGCCCTGTTCTTCATCTTCATCCTGGAAGGGGCGATGATGCTGTACTTCGCCCCGAGCGAAACGGTCGTCCCCGTCGGTGTCTCCGTTTTGGCGACGTCCTCCACCGACTACCGTACGATCGCCCTCATCGTCGGCGTCGCCGTCGTCGCCTCGACCATCGGGCAGTACGCGCTGTTCCTCCTCGCAAAGCGGGGCGGCCGGGAGTATCTCCTCGAAAAACCGTGGTTCCGGGTCGACGATTCCTCGCTCGACCGTTTCGACCACTGGTTCCAGCAGTGGGGTCCGATCGCGATTCCGCTGAGTAACACGCTCCCGTTCACCCGCGGCATGCTGACCGTCCCCGCCGGGTTCGGCGAAATGCGGGACAGGAATTTCATCGTCCTTTCCGCCATCGGGTCGCTTTGTTTCGAATCCCTGCTCGCGATTTTCGGTCCCAAAGCGTTCGCGGTAGTGATGAACTTCATCTCCCAGTACGTCTGACAGAACCGGAGTTGTCCCGATTCGATATCTTCCCTGTCACTTTCTGTCCACAAACCCGACACCTGTCATTCACTCTGAAACACACCGAGTGAACCGCGTTCGACTAGATATCATCACCGTCGTACCATGGCGATAGACCTAACAGTACTGAAAGCGTATCTTTAGTCGCGCCCGCGTACCGTTTGTCGCGTGCCATGCTACGAGCGCCGCGTGGGCGCACTTTCATTCGAAAATCGTCCCCGCTGAGCGCTGAGCAACTGCTGCCCGACCGATTTCGTTTCGAGACCGACGAACCGCTGCTCATCGTGGTATTTCGAATCGGAAGTATATTCGTCCCGGATTTCGAGAGAATGGATATGGAAACGATACGTGCCAACGAGTATCACGACCTCGTCAGCGTGAGTGAGCCACGAGTTTCGCCGAACGGTGAGCGAGTTGCTTTCGTCCGCTCCGTTCCGAAAGACGACGAGGAGTACGAGGCCACGGTGTACCTCGTTCCACTCGGTGGTGACGAACCGACCCAGTTTACCATTAGCGAGGGTGTGGACAGCAGTCCCCGATGGAGTCCGAGCGGCGACCGACTCGCGTTTGTCAGCACGCGTGGCGCGGACGACGACCGACCTCAGTTGTGGGTGATGCCGACGGAAGGCGGCGAAGCGCGGCAGGTGACGGACGTAGCGGGTGGCGTCTCACACCCAGTGTGGTCGCCCGACGGGACGAAAATCGCGTTCGTCCAGTCGAGCACCGAGGATGACCGCGAAGAGGAGCGCGATATCTCGCTCGACGGCGAGGAGTACGAACCCGAAACGCCCGACCCGCGCGTCATCGACCGGAAAATCTACCGCGCAGGAGTGAGCTACTTCGACGGCAAGCGAAGCCACGTCTATCTCGCGGATTTGGACGACGATTCGGTCGAGCGCGTCACCGATGGTGACTTCGACCACGTGGGGCCGGAGTGGGGCGACGAGACGACGCTCTACTTCGGTGCCCGTCGTGAGGGTGACCCGGACGACAACATCATCGTGGACATCGTCGCCTACGATACCGACGCCGACGAGGAGGAGACGCTTTTCCAAACCAGTGCGTGGGGCGCATCGCTGACGGCGACGACTGACGGCCGAATCGCCTACGTCTTCTCGCCCGAGGAGAACGCCACGCTCCGACAGACCGAACTCAAGGTGTTCGACCGAAACAGCGGCGAGACGGTCACGCTCACCGAATCGCTGGACCGAACGGTCGGCATCGAACCCCAGTGGAACCCGGACGAGGAACTGGTGTACTTCGGCACCCCCGACCAAGGGGACCAGGTCGTCTGGCGCGTTCCGGGTGACGGAAGCGACGACCCACAGCGTGTCGTCGGCGACGGGCACATCACCGATTTCTCCGTCGGTTCCGACGCCCTCGCGTACACGAAATCCGAGTGGGACCACCCTGGTGACGTGTTCGTCTCGACGCCCGGTGGAGCCGAAACTCACCGTCTCACGCGCGCCAACGCGGAATACCTGAACGCCCGCGCAGTCGGTCAACCGGAGGAGCTCAGCTTCGAATCCGACGAGGGTGTCGAACTCCAGGGATGGCTTCTCACGCCGCCGGACTTCGACGCCGACGAGCAGTACCCCTTGGTCGTCGAGATTCACGGCGGTCCGCACGCGATGTGGTCCACCAGCGGAACGATGTGGCACGAGTTCCAGAGCCTCGCCGCCGCTGGCTACGTCGTCTTCTGGTCGAACCCACGCGGTTCGACGGGGTACGGCGAGGACCACATGGCCGCCATCGAACGCGATTGGGGTGACACGACCATGACCGACGTGATGGCTGGAGTGGACCTCGTCGCGGAACGCGACTACATCGACGAGAGCGAGATGTTCGTCACCGGCGGTAGTTTCGGCGGCTACATGACTTCGTGGATAGTCGGCCACACTGACCGATTCAAGGGTGCCGTGAGCCAGCGCGGTGTGTACGAACTCAGCAGTTTCTACGGTTCGACTGATGCCTTCAAACTCATCGAGTGGGACTTCGGAACGACGCCGTGGGAGGAACCGGAGTTCCTCTGGGAGCGCTCCCCGGCGGCCTACGTGGCGAACGTGACGACTCCGACCCTGCTCATCCACAGCGACAACGACTTCCGCGTCCCGGTGAACAACGCCGAGATGCTGTACCTCCTCCTCAAGAAAAACGACGTGGAAACCCGTCTCGTGCGCTACCCGCGCGAGGGCCACGAACTCTCGCGCAGTGGCGAACCGGGCCACGTCGTCGACCGACTGGAACGAATCGTACGCTGGTTCGACGGTTACTCCGAGTACAACGACGCGCCGAAAGCGCTGGAACGCGGTGACGACGGGTTGTCGGCCGCGAAGGAGGACGAAAACAGCGACGACGAATCCGAACCCGACGACGGGGACGAATAACGACAATCATTGTCGTGGGGTGGTGCGTTTCGTCCGGGGTCAGAACGGACAAAATTCGGGCGCATGCTTGCGGTTTTTCACTGGAAACGAAGGGGTTCGATGATCGTCAATCGTCACCGAGCCTCAGCGGTATTGTCATCTCACCCCGACTACTGACCGCTCCCTATCGATTCGGTGGTCGGCTTCGGGAGGAAATGGGACGGATGTTTTGCACTGCCGGCACCCGATTTTCGACTCGAAAGAAGGGGGTCAGTCAACGATGATTTCCGAATCCTTCGGCTCGCCATCGGACCCCGGTTGCATCTCGTTTTCGTACCGGTCTATCCAATCGGCGAAGCATTCGGGGCAGAGCCGTTGGCTGTCGATTTCCGAGCGGTCGACGGTTAATCGAATCGTTCGCGCCAACGCATCGCGTAGTGGCTCTCGACAGTCATCACACGGTTCGGGTTCGCTCTCGTCGCTCATGAACGCTCAATGTGACGCAGAATATATAAAAGTCGGCGGAAATCAGACGGCGGCTGACGACTGCGAAGCGTTCGTCGCCGAATGGGGTCGTTGGCTCGACATCGCGGGTGAGTAGTTGGTTCCGTCGTGCTGGGAGGCGGTCGGACTCGGGACGGCCGCTTGGGAGAAGAACAAGCGGATTTGACCCAGCCACGGTATCCGTAGCTCCGCTGTGCCACGAATCCACTTCGGTTTGACCGGGTCGCTGATATGGGCGACTTGGTCGTACATTCCGTTGTGGTCCCCTTTGGTGATGAATCCGGCGTGTGGGGCGGGGCAGTTCGGTAGCTCCTCACAGTTGTCCGCACCCTCGATATAGTTCTTGTTGGCCTTGCTGTACCAGTTCTCGTTCTTGTTCACCCAGAACCGGGCACGGTGGATGACCGGTGTCTCGTCCGTTCTCCCGTAGCGGCGATAGATTATCACGTCGCCGTAGTGGTGGAACTTCTTGTACCCCGCTTTCTTCCCTTCTTTGTAGGTAACGACGCCCGAATTTCCGTGTGCTTCACTGGGCGCGAAACGGTGTTGGTCCATGATGAAAATCAAGTCGCCTCGCTGCATCTGTGGTTGCATGCTGCCGCTCTCGACGGCGACCATCGGTGGCCACACGCCGCTGACTGCGAACAGTATGAGACCGATTGCGACGACGACGGCGGCACTTTCCAGCACCTCGCGGACGAACACGACGGTTCCGTTGTCCGTCTCTCGGAACCAGCGAACCCACGCCACGAGGCCTGACCCATCGGGACCGGTGTCCCGTATACCGTCCGACGACGACTCGTCTGGGGGACTCATTACGGCATGATATTCTTTCACTGATTGTCAACCTTCTGGGTTGGTTCGCTACTCTTTTTGCCTGTCCGTGTCTCTGCAGGTATGTGCCACTCGAAACCCCGGCTCGAATCGTGCAGGAACTCACGAGTCGCGGGTACAACGCGGATTTGGAGGCCGTCACCCTTCTCGCGTCGGCTCCGGACCCCGGAGCGGCGGTCGAACGTGCAGTCGAATCCGCCCCCGAAGACGCGCTGAAACTCTCCGTCGAACACGTCCGGAGCGTTCTCGATGCTTCCCCGTCAACCGGTGACAACCCCTCCGCTTCAGGTGGAGCCTCGGCCGTCGAATCGATAGTAAACGAGGTCGATTCTCCAGTCGAAACGAAGGGGTCCGTGTCACGAAACCTCACCCAGCAGTCGGTGGGTATCGTCAACGACATGACGGGCGCGAGTACGGGGACCGGGGAATACGACGATTTCGTCACCGTGTTCCGGGACCGGTTTCAACGCCTCTCGGGCAAACTTCGCGGTCGGGTGAACGCCCGACCAACGAACGCCGTAGCCAGCATGCCCGGCGGTAGTGACGCCGCAATCGTCGGCATGATAAGCGACATTCGCTCGACGGCGAGCGGCCACTGGTTGGTCGAACTGGAAGACACGAACGGGACGTTCCCCTGCCTCATCATGAAAGACCGGGAGTTCGCGGAAGTCGTGGACGAACTCCTTTTGGACGAGACGATAGCCGTGGAAGGAACCCTGTCGGGCGATGCAGGTATCCTGTTCGTTGACTCGCTTCACTTCCCGGACGTACCGCGTACTTACCGCCCATCGACCGCCGACCGCCACGTCCAAGCGGCGCTCATCAGCGACGTGCACGTGGGCAGTCAGGAGTTCATGGCCGACGCGTGGCATCGGTTCGCCAACTGGCTTCACACCGAGGAAGCCGAACACGTCGAATATCTGCTCATCTGCGGGGATATGGTCGAAGGCGTCGGCATCTACCCCAATCAAGACGAGGAACTGGACATCATCGACATCTTCGAGCAGTACGAACAGTTCTCGGAGTATCTGAAGGAAGTGCCGGGCGACTTGGAAATCATCATGATTCCCGGTAACCACGATGCGGTTCGTCTCGCCGAGCCACAACCCGGATTCGACGACGAACTCCGCTCCATCATGGACGTCCACGACGCACGCATCACGAGCAATCCCTCGACGGTGACCATCGACGGCGTCTCGGTGCTGATGTACCACGGCGTCTCGCTGGACGAGGTCATCGCCGAGATGCCCGCCGAGAAGGCGAGTTACCAGGAACCCCATAAAGCGATGTACCAACTCCTGAAAAAGCGCCACGTCGCGCCACAGTACGGCGGCCACACGCGCGTCGCGCCGGAGGACAAGGATTACCTCGTCATGGACGAGGTGCCCGACATCTTCCACACCGGCCACGTCCACAAACTCGGGTTCGGCAAGTACCACAACGTGCTCGCCATGAACTCCGGGTGCTGGCAGTCCCAAACCGATTTCCAGAAGAGCGTGAACATCGACCCCGATTCGGGATACGCCCCTATCGTGGATTTGGACACCCTCGACGTGACGGTCCGAAAGTTCGCGTGAGCGACGCCAGTTTTGCTCCCCGCTCCCGCCGGTTCCAGTTGAAACAGGGGGGTTCATTTCCACGCATACGCATCAGCAATCTTTACACAACCCCGTGATTGACTGGATAAAACGGGTCATCGAAACCGCCGTAGCGACAAAAGCTATTTCGGTCCCTCAGCCTGTCTACTCGGCTTAGAGGTAGATTTCGGATGAATTTGGGTGAGAGTTGCGAAAATGTTCTTTTATGCATCTATGGAAATAGTAATCGTCGCTAATCATGACTGCACCAGACTCTTCGGACGGCGTAAGCGGGACGGGCGATTCGAGCACGACATCACGCCGGCGGTTCTTGGCGGGTGCCGCTGTGGCGGGTTCGGCGGTTGCGCTCAGCAGTACCGCGATCGCGATGAAATCGTCGGCGACGGTCACGTTCGACGACCAAACAACCTGTGGAACGTCGGTGACGGTCAAATCGGCGACGCTCCCCGATGGTGGGTTCGTCGCTATTCACGACAGTAGCCTGCTCGACGGTAAAGTGACCGAGAGCGTCATCGGCGTCTCCGATTCGCTCGACGCCGGGACGCACGAGGATATCGAAGTCGACCTGTTCGACGTGAAGGGAGCCGATTTCGACATGAAGATGCTCGAAGACGACGCAGACGCTCATCGCCATGCCACACATGGACTCGGACGGCGACGGTGAGTACGAGTTCGTCTCGCTCCGGCGGGAAAACGGACGGTCCATACACCAAGGACGACAAGGCCGTCATCGACGACGCGAAAATCACCGTCGATGACAAGCCGATGGCGTCGGTCATGTTCGACGACCAGACGTCCGACGGCAAGATGGTCAGCGTCGATTCGGTTACGCTCTCGGACGGCGGGTTCATCGCCATCCACGACAGTAGCCTCCTCGATGGAAAGGTTACTCGACAGCGTCATCGGCGTCTCCAGCTATCTCGACGCCGGTTCGCACGAGGACGTGTCCGTTTCACTCTTCAACGTTCCCGGCGGCGACTTCGATATGTCGATGCTGAAGGACGACCAGAGCCTCATCGCCATGCCGCACCTCGACACCGACGGCAACGAGGAGTACGACTTCGTCGAGAGCGGTGGCAAGATGGACGGCCCGTACACGAAGGACGGCAAGGCCGTCATCGACGACGCGAAAATCTACCGTCGAGATGGACTCCAAACCGACGGCGGACGTCTGCTTCCGCGACCAGAAGTCCGACGGCAAGAGCGTCTGGGTGAACGAAGCAACCCTCTCGGACGGCGGGTTCGTCACCATCCACGACAGTAGCCTCCTCGACGGCAAAGTGTTCGACAGCGTCATCGGCGTCTCCGACTCGCTCGACGCGGGCATGCACGAGGACATCGAGATTTCCCTGTACGAAGGCGTCCCCGGCGGCGACTTCGACATGGACATGCTCGACAGCGATACCACGCTCATCGCCATGCCACACATGGACTCCGACGACAACGACACCTACGACTTCGTCACGTCGCAGGGCGAGGCGGACGGCCCGTACACGATGGACGGCAAGGCCGTCATCGACGACGCGAAGATCACGCTCTCGGACGGCTGCTAACTTCAGCCTCACGAGCACCGACGTAGTCACCTGGAGAACTTCTCTCGTTTTTGGCGGTCGTACCGACGATACCTGAAAAAGGCCCGACTCAGTTTATCGATTCAGCGCGTGAAAATGAATTGGAGAGCGTAACGCCGAATTATCGGTTCAGCGTGTGAATCGCGTGTCCGAGCGCGTTTTCGGCACACTCCATCACGGCTTCCGAGAGCGTCGGGTGGGTGTGAATCGTCGCGGCGAGGTCTTCGAGCGTCGCGCCCATCTCGATGGCCAGTCCGAGTTCGGCGACCAGTTCGGAGGCCTCGGGGCCGACGATTTGTGCGCCGAGCACGAACCCGCTCGGTTCGTCGGCGACGATGCGAACGAACCCTTCGGCGTGGCCCGTCGTGAGCGCACGACCGCTGGCTTGGAACGGGAACTTCCCGACGACTGGCTCGAAGCCCTGTTCTTCGGCCTCGTCCTCCGTCAGGCCGACCGTGCCGATTTCGGGGTCGGTGAAGACGGCGGCGGGCATGGCTTGATAATCGAGCGCCGAGGGTTCGCCGGCGATGACTTCGGCGGCGACCTGTCCTTCCTTGCTCGCCTTGTGGGCCAGCATCGGTTCGCCCGCGACGTCGCCGATGGCGTAGATGTTGTCCTTCTCGGTTCGTGCGCGGTCGTCCGTCTCGATGAATCCCATCTCGTCCGTCTCGATACCCGCACTTCGAGGTTGAGCGTGTCCGTCACGGGTTGGCGGCCGACCGCCACGAGTACTTTTTCGGCACCGAACTCCGAGACGTCGCCGTCCTCGTTCTCGGTCATGACGGTGATGCCGTTGCCCGACTCCTCCCACTCCTTTGCGGCCTGTCCGAAGTGGAAGTCGATGCCCAGTTCGTCGGCCTTCTTCTTCACTGGCCGTGCGAGGTCGTTCTCGTAGGTCGGGAGCACCGAATCGAGCATCTCCACGACCGTCACGTCGGAGCCGAGTTTGGCGAAGACGCCGGCGAGTTCCATGCCGATGTAGCCCGCGCCGACGATGACGATGCTCTCCGGAACGTCGTCCATCGAGAGCGCCGCGCGCGAGTCGAGGACGTGTTCGCCGTCGAACTCGAACCCGGGAATCTGGATGGGACGACTGCCGGTCGAAATCACCGCGTGCTCGAACTCGACCGTCTCCGACCCCTGTCCTTCGCCGTCGTGAACGACGCGAACGGAACTGTCGTTCGCGAACTCGGCACGGCCTTCCATCAGCGTGACGCCGTTCGCCTTACAGAGCTTCTCGACGCCGCCGGTCAACTGGGAGACGACGTCGTCCTTCCAATCGACCATCTCGCCGTAGTTCACGTCGAGTTTCGTGTAGATGCCCATGTCTTCGGCGTTGTCGGCGTCGTACGCCAAATCGGACGCCGTGATCATGGCCTTCGACGGGATACAGCCATAGTTCAGGCAGGTGCCACCGTAGGCATCCTTCTCCACGAGCGTTACGTCGAGTCCAAGTTGCCCCGCGCGGATGGCGGCCACGTAACCGCCCGGTCCCGCGCCGATAACCAGCACCTCAGTTCCAGTCGAGATATCTCCGACGACCATTAGGCGACTAGAGTAGTTACCGGGTAAAAAATCAGGTGGATTAGCTCCGAGTAGTAGACGAATGTCAACAATAGACACGATTTTGACCGAGTTCGACAGTCCCGGGAAAGCTTATGCGCAGTTCAATAAAGTCGACAGTATGAACCGGCTCTTGCGCTACGTGATTGCTTTGCTCGTCGGAGCGGCCGTGACCGGCGGCCTCGCTCTCCTCCAACCGCAAACACCCGAATCGGCGATTCTGCTCGCTGGAATCGCGGTCGTGTACACCGTCGGAACCGCAGTGGCAATTCCGCACTGGTCGGCACTTCGGCACTTTGACAGCCCAAATTGGACGCAGGGTGCGTTTACCGGCGCAACGACCTTTGGTTGTGTCATGCTTATGGACGGTGTCACCCCGACACCGAACTTCGCCGTGGCGGCTCTCGGGTTGGGACTTTCGTGGATCGGATTCGTCGCCGGAATCGCGTTCGAACACGAGCAGCGAACGCCGTCGTAGAGCCCTCTGGCAATCGTTCGGATGGTGATTACTAAACGCGCTGCGTTGGCAGGCCGCACACTTTCATCGCCAACTGTCGTACCCTGTTCTGCAATGGTGGGGGAATCTGACCACAGAACAAGTCGTAGCGAGAGAACGCGAGAACGGACAGCAGTTCGACGTTCAAGAACTTCGTTCAGAAGTACTCGGAAGAGGAACTATCCATCCTGCTGATAGCGTTCGGCACAGTGTTGTTGTTCATCCCCGGTGTGAACATCATCGGGTTTCTGTTGATTCTCATCGGTGCCGCGACGTGGTTCACCGACTGGTTGTGGGGATAGTCCTAACCGTACTCCGTTTTTTTTTAGACGCGAAAAAGTACCGACAGCGCCCGCTTCGATTACTCCAGCAGGAGCAGTCGCGGGTTGTGCAGGTATTCGAGCAGTTGGTTGGCGAACGACGCGACGACAGCGCCGTCGATGATGCGGTGGTCGATGGACATCGAAATCGGGAGCGTGTAGCGCGCTTCGACTTCGTCGTCCACGACGACCGGTCGCTTCTTGAATTCGCCCAGACCGAGAATACCGACCTCGGGATGGTTGATGATGGGCGTCGCGTACTCGCCGCCGATGGCACCGAAGTTCGTGATGGTGAACGTGCCGCCCTGCATCTCGTCGCGCGAGATGCTGCGGTCGCGGGCCTTGTCGATGAGTTCGTTCATCTCCGAGGAAAGTTGGAGCATATCCTTCTTGTCCACGTCCTTCAGGACGGGGACCATCAGGCCGTTGTCCGTCGCCACGGCGATACCGATATTGTAGTAGTTCTTGACGACGATTTCCTCGTTCTCCTCGTCAAGTGCGCTGTTGAGGTACGGGTAGTCCTTCAGTGCGGCCACGATGGCCTTCAGGATGAACGGCATGTAGGTCAGCTTGATGCCGCGTTCCTCGGCTATCTCCTTGAGTTCGGCGCGCGTCTCGACCAGTTCCGTCACGTCGATGGAATCGTGGTGGGTGACGTGCGGCGCGGTGAACTTCGACTTCTGCATCTGTTTGCCGATGGTGCGCCGAACACCGCGGTACGGAATGCGCTCCTCGCGCGGGCCGGTTTCGCCGGTCGCAACCGCGGCGGCGTCGGCGGCTTGGGCCTGCTGTTGGGCCTCGGCGTACTCCCGAACCGCTTCGGGCGTGACGAACGCCTGTCCGTCACGTTCCTCGGTGGACGGAACGGCGTTGATGTCGATACCCTGTTCGTCGGCGAGTCGGCGCGTTGCCGGCGCGGCCAGCGTGCGCTCGCGGTCCGCCGATTCGACCTGCGTCGGGGCAGGCGTACCGGCGCTGACTGCCGCACTGCCGCCGGCTCGTTCCGGAGTCGGCGGTCGGTTCGTTTTCGACGGTTTCCGTTTCCGTCGTTTCCGTCCCCGCTTCGGCTTCGGCACCGCTTTCGGCCGCCGTCCGAACGTCGTGTTCGCTCACGCGACCGCTCGGGCCGGTTCCGTCCACGGACGCGATATCGACGCCGAGTTCACGTGCAAGTCGCCGAGCGCTCGGTGCCGCGAAAACGCGGCCTTCCGGCGTCTTCGTCTCCTCCGCCGTCCCCTCGGACACGTTCGGCTCTTGGGCGACGTCGTCCTGTGAGTCCGTCGTCTCCTCGGATTCTGCGCTCTCGGTCGTCGTTTCCTCCGCTTCGTCGTCTTCCCCGTCCACGTTGAACGTGAGGAGTACGTTACCGACCGGAACGACTTCGCCTTCCTCGGCGAGCAGTTCGCGGACGCTTCCGTTGACCGGCGAGGGAATCTCCACGATTGCCTTGTCCGTCTCGACCTCCGCGACCGCTTGGTCCTCGGTGACGGGGTCGCCTTCCTCGACCTGCCAGCTGACGAGTTCACCCTCCGCAACGCCTTCGCCCACGTCGGGCAGTTTGAATTCGCGTACCATGTTAGAAGTTCACCGCGTCGCGGATGCCTTCCTTGATGCGGGTTGGCTCGGGCAGGTAGTAATCTTCGAGGCTGTACAGCGGGAACGGCGTGTCGAAGCCGGTGATTCGCTCGACGGGAGCCTCCTGGTACAGCAGGGCTTCCTCCTGAATCGTCGCCGCGATTTCGCCGGCGAGGCCGCCCGTCTTGGGTGCCTCGTGGACGACTGCGGCGCGTCCGGTCTTCTTGAACGACTCGACGATGGTGTCCGTGTCGAGCGGTGAAACCGTTCGAATGTCCACGACTTCCACGTCGATTTCGTCCGACAAGTCCTCCGCGGCTTCCATCGTCGGGCGGGTCATCGCACCCCACGTGAACACGGAGATGTCCGCTCCCTCGCGGCGCACTGCGGCCTCACCCAGCGGAATCTCGTAGGATTCCGTCGGGACTTCGTCGCGGAATGCGCGGTAGATGAGCTTCGGTTCGAGGAAGATAACCGGGTCCGGGTCGCGGATGGCCGAGGTGAGTAGTCCCTTCGTGTCGTAGGGCGTGCTCGGCATGACGACTTTCAGACCGGGTTGGTGGCTGTAGAACGCCTCCATCGACTCGGAGTGGTGTTCCGGTGCTCGGATACCGCCGCCGTAGGGCGCACGAACGACCATCGGGCAGGTGAATCGACCGCGCGAGCGCGTCCGGAGACGGGCCGCGTGCGAGACGATTTGGTCGAACGCCGGGTACATGAACCCGGAGAACTGCATCTCCGGAACGGGTTTCAGGCCGTATGCGGCCATCCCGATTGCCGTGCCGATGATGCCCGACTCCGCAAGCGGGGTGTCGATGACGCGGTCGTCGCCGAACTCCTCGTAGAGTCCTTCGGTGGCGCGGAACACGCCGCCGTTCTTGCCGACGTCCTCGCCCATGACGACGACATCGTCGTCCTGTTTCATTTCAGTGTACAGTCCGTCGCGGACTGCCTGCACGAGCGTGAGATTTTCCGATTCGGTAGTTGCCTGACTCATAATTTACTCCTCCAGAAGCGTTTCGTCCCCGTACTGTTCACGGAGGTGCTCGAACGATTCCATCTGTTCGCGGAGTCGCGGTGGCATCTCCGCGTACACGTTGTTGAAGATTTCCATCGCATCGGGGCGCTCGACCGCCTCGGCCGCATCGATGGCGTCTGCGACGTCCTGTTTGACGCTCTCACCGATTTCCTCCACGCCTTCTTCGTCCAATCGACCCGTCTTCACGAGGAACTTCTCCATGCGCGGAATCGGGTCCTTTCGCTTCCACTCCGCGACCGTGTCGTCGTCACGGTAGACGGTCGGGTCGTCGGCGGTGGTGTGTGCGCCGAAGCGGTACTGAACCGCTTCGATGAGCGTCGGTCGCTGTTCGTTCTCGCCGGGGTTTTTGGCTTTCTCGATGGCTTCCTTCGTGACTTGATACACTGCGAGCGGGTCCATCCCATCGACCTGCACGCCTTCGAAGCCGTAGGCCTGTGCCTTCTGAGCGATAGTGGCGCTCGCCGTCTGGCGCTCGCGCGGTACCGAAATCGCCCACTGGTTGTTGTTACAGAAGAACACCGAGGGCGTGTCGAACACGCCTGCAAAGTTCAATCCTTCGTGGAAATCACCCTCGCTGGTCGCTCCGTCGCCGAAGTAACAGAGGAACGCTTTGTCCTCGCCCTTGAGTTTCGAGGCCCACGCCGCACCGGTCGCGTGCGGAATCTGGGTGGCGATGGGAACCGAGACGGTGAAGATGTTCGAGTCGTCCGGGATGTGGTTGCCCGCTTCGTGGCCCATCCAGTACAGCATGGTCTGTTTGAGCGAGAGACCACGGACGAGTGCCGCACCGTGTTCGCGGTAACTCGGGAACATCCAGTCGTCGTCCGAGAGCGCCGAAACGCTCGCGATTTGTGCTCCTTCCTGTCCCGAGAGCGGCGGGTACGTCCCCATCCGACCCTGTCGGTTGAGGCTCACCGCGCGTTCGTCGAAGTGACGGGCGAGGCGCATCTGGCGGTACATTTCCACCAGTTCCTCGTCGGAGAGGTCCGGCACCTCCATCCCGTCCAGCACCGTGCCGTCTTCATCCAGTATCTGTACTCGGTCCTGGGGGTCTTGGTGTACGATGCTCACGATCGAACCCATCCTGACATATACGAGAAAACTCCCGCGCGCATTATAGGGTTTTCGTAATTAACTTCCCATAGGAATTCCTTCACACACTATTTTTGCCAATTTGTTTTTTCGATGGCTAGTAAAATTTCCCAATTTCAAATTAAGGTCCGAATAAAACTAGAACAATGGACGTTTCCGGTCCCGGCCAAAATTACCGAATGTACTGTCGTGTGTTCTGATGGACTGTTTTGCACACTTCATCCACGGTTGCCCCCATCTCCCTCACCCGAATCGCTTCGGGTTGCTCGCTCGTTATACCGAGGCTCTGCGAGCCTCGCAGTTCGCGGTTACACCGCTCACTATACGGAGGCGCGTCGCGCCTCCCTTCTCGCTTGCTCCACACTCTTTCCATCCCGGAGGATTGCATCCACGAATAGCTCACCCGCCTTGTACGACGACCGGACCATCGGACCGCTCGCACAGTAGAGGAACTCCAGTTCCTCCTCGGCAACCTCCTGCCACGTTCTGTATTTCGCCGGATGGACGTACTCCTCGACGTCGAGGTGCATCCGTGATGGCTGGAGATACTGGCCGAGCGTGACGATATCCACGTCCGTCTCCCGAAGGTCCGACAGCGCCTGATACACCTCGTGGTCGTACTCGCCGAGTCCCAACATCAGGCTCGTCTTCGTGTAGATGTCCGACTCGCGCGTCACCTGTTCGAGCACGCCGAGACTCTGTTCGTACCCTGCACGCGGGTCACGGACGTGTCCTTGCAGGCGCTCTACGGTTTCGACGTTGTGCGCGATGACGTCCGGGTCCGCGTCGATTATCTTCCGAACGAGTTCTTCGTCGCCCTGAAAGTCAGGAATCAGCACTTCCACGAGGATTCCCGGATGGCGTTTCTTGATCTCCCGAATCGTCCGCGCGAAGTGCTCGGCACCTTGTCCTTCGAGGTCGTCGCGGTCAACGGACGTGAGCACCACGTAATCGAGGCCGATTTCCGCGATGGCACTCGCCACGTTCTCCGGTTCGTTGGGGTCGAGCGGTTCGCCACCGCCGGTATCCACGTCACAGAAGCCACAACTGCGAGTGCATTTGTGACCCATCAGCATGAACGTGGCCGTCCCCCCGCCGTCACTGCCTCTCCCGCTCCAGCACTCCCCGAGATTCGGGCAGTTGGCTTCCTCACAGACCGTGTGCAAATCGTGCTCACGGAGCGTCTGCTTGATTCCCGTGAATTCCTGTCCCGACGGAGGTCGCATCTTCAACCAGTCGGGTTTGCGCCGCCCACTCATTATCAACGGTTTGGGTCCCCCACGACAAAAGGATAGGGTATCGTCCGGGACCGTCCGTATTCGACTCCACGTTCGTCCATTCGTTCCCTTTCGGGGTGGAAACGTTCGAATACCCGTCCCCGTCGGCGTGACAAGCGGCAAATAACAATGCCTTCGCTCTCCCTAGTTGTTCCGCTATGGCCACGAATCGCAATACACAGTCGAACGACGGCATGCGGACGAACGGATTGGATTGGTTCAGCATGCTCCTCGTCATCATCGGTGCGCTCAATTGGGGAATTTTGGGTATCACCGATTTAACGGGCGCACGAATCAACGTCGTCCGATGGGTGATGGGGCTGTTGTTCTTACCCGACGTCGCTCAAATCGTTGCGGATCTCATCTACATCCTCGTCGGTCTGGCGGGACTGTACTTCATCTACACGAGCTACAAAATCGGCCGCGCGAGTAGACGGGCACGACAACAGACGGCACAACAAACGGAACCACAACGAACCGAGTAATAATTTCGCCTTACCGTGTCCCTGTTTTGCACACCTTCTCTGCAATATCTATAAATACTATCACGATTTTATAACTCGTGTAACGGCAAAAACCATGTTAGATGTTTCACGGGACGAAATCACTGAGGGGTCATTGGCACGGGCTCTTCTCCTCCTCGCTGCACCGCTCGTCATGCAGGGGTTCGTCCAAGTCGCTCAGCAGGTCGTCGATATCTTTTGGCTCGGTCGTCTCGGGGAAACCGCAGTCGCCGCAGTCGGAATAGACGTACCGCTAACGTCCTTCCTCTTTTCGGCATTTAGTATCACCCTCGTCGGAACACAGGTGCTCGTCTCGCAACGACTCGGAGCGGACGAGCCCTCACGCGCTCGTAGGGCCGCGTTTCACGGGATGTCGCTCGGGTTGGCCTTCGGTATCGTCCTTACCCTGCTGATGTTCCTGTTCGGACGAAATATCCTGGGGTTGTTCAGCGGCAACCCCGCCGTCATGTCGAACGCCCTCACGTATCTTCTCGTCTTCTCACTCGCGTTCCCACTCGTCGGAGTCGGGGATGCCGTCGAGATGGGATTCGTCGGATGGGGGGACTCGCGCGCCGCACTCTACATCAACGTTATGGCTGTCGTCGTCAACATCATCCTCGACCCGATTCTCATCTTCGGTGCCGGTATTCCGGGATTCGACGGATGGAAGATCGCCGGCGCTGCAGCGGCTTC
This sequence comes from uncultured haloarchaeon, assembly GCA_963811185.1. Classification (GTDB taxonomy): domain Archaea; phylum Halobacteriota; class Halobacteria; order Halobacteriales; family Haladaptataceae; genus Haladaptatus. Next base: position 372,687 of record CAWEQN010000012.1, on the reverse strand, counting down.
GGTGCTCGGATACGGTTGTTCGATGCTCTTGGGTCTCGGAATGATGGTTCGTGGTCGAAACGGCTACACCCTCACCCAGGAATCGATGGTCGTCCGGTTGAACGATTACCGTGAGCTGTTCGAAATCGGTCTTCCCATGTTCGGTCAACGAGCGGCCGCACAATCGGTGCGCGTTCTCATTATCGGGGTCGTTACCGCCGCCGGTGGTCCCGCGGCCGTATCGGCATACACGATCGGTGCGAGCATTGCTAGCATAGCGTTCATTCCGGCTGGTGGCCTCAAACAAGCCGCCCAGAGCATCATCGGGCAAAATATCGGGGCCGAAAATCCGATGCGAGCGAACCGAACGACCTGGGTCGGTGTCGCCGTCTCCATGGTCGGCCTCTCGATAATCGGCGCTGTCCAGTGGTTGATTCCCGGCGTCCTGACGAACTTGTTCGTCCCCGACATCTCGCCGACTGCTTTCGGACTCACGGTCGATTACCTCCGAATTCTGGCCTACGGCTACTGGGGAATCGGCGCGATGTATCTCTTCAGCGCCGGATTCAACGGCATCCGGGAGACCAAGACGACGATGATGGCGGACATGCTGAAATACTGGGCGATTCGCCTTCCGATTGCCGCCGTCGGCGTCCTCTGGCTTCATTACGACGTCCACGCCGTTTTCTGGGCAGTTACCATCTCGAACTGCGTTGCGGCGGTCGGTTTCGGCGCGTACTACTATTATCGCACGAACGGTGGTATGACCCAGCGTGCAGTTCGGGACATCGGCAGTTCCGTAGACGATTGAAACGGATTCGTTTCGCTCCGAACTCGTTCATTAGTTACGTCTGCAGTACTCTCTTCTCGCGTCGCTACTCGTCGGGTGAAAGGGGAAAGAATGGGAGCGCGGAGCGTGTGACCGCGTTCGGAGAGAACCACTCATATGACTTAAAGACATGGTGGGCGGAGTGAAAGTGAAATCGGTAGCAAGCGGCGAGGAGATGCCTTCGTCTGACGGTTGGCAGACACCGAAGTCAGACCGCTTATCGTACATAAATCAGTTGGCCGCTCGAACGCGGACATCCCCTTCGTCAACGAACCGGCGAACACGACTTTCGAACGGTCCATCACCCGGCCACGAAACCGACTCTTCGACGTCGAGTTTGGTTCGGGTCACCGACGTACACGGCGATTCCGTCCGGAACCGTGACTCGACAGTACAGTCCACGCTCGACTCCTTCGTAAGCATCGAGCGCCTCCACATCTGGCGTGTCGAGCAACCGCCCCTCCGTCTCGCCGCCCGGTGCAAGTGTCGGATACCGCCCTTCGACGCGGTGTAACCCGACCAGTGTCGCAGTCCCGACGAACTCGAACGTCTCCACCACTGATGCGATGCGGTCGGGGTCGGTCAGCGTTCCATAGACGAAAACCCTCATACGGCGTGTCACACGGAACGGTGAATTAGTCCTATTGGCTCTCCTCGATTGTTACTGCCGAAGGTAGAGAAGGGAAAGTAGTAGGACGGCTGAGAACTATATTCCCCGTATGACCGACTCGAATTTCGATACTGACGGTGTCGACGGCCCGCACGCGGGCCAACCCGTCGTCACCTCAGGGGCCCCGCTACCCGATGCGACGGTGGCGATGGTATTGGTTCACGGCCGAGGCGCAACCGCTCGAAGTATCCTCGAACTCGCGAACGAGTTCGACTACGACGATGTCGCGTTCATCGCGCCACAAGCCGCACAGAACACGTGGTATCCCCAGTCGTTTCTCGCGCCGCTCGAATCCAACCAGCCGTCTCTCTCCTCCGCACTGGAGCTCCTCGGGGCACTCGTTTCCGACATCGACTCCGCCGGAATTCCAGCGGACCGGACGTTCCTCCTTGGATTCTCACAGGGGGCATGTTTGACGAGCGAGTTCGTCGCGCGGAATGCACACGAGTACGGTGGTGTCGCAGCGTTTAGCGGTGGCCTCATCGGGCCGGATGGTGTACCACGCGAGTACGAGGGCTCTCTCGACGACACTCCCGTTTATCTCGGCTGTGGCGACCACGACCCGCACATTCCGGTCGAGCGTGTCCACGAAACCGAGGAAGTGCTGACGGGGTTAGGTGGGTCCGTCACCGAGCGTATCTTCGACGGCATGGGCCACGGCGTCGTTCCGGAGGAGGTCGCCCACGTCGACAGGATGCTCAACGGACTTTATAACGATTAGCGGATAGTTTAGGACCGTTTACCCCGTTTAGAACCGTTCGCGCTGAAACGGACGGTCGGAACGAACGGAAAACGTCGGTTCGGTTTATACCCCTATCGAACAGTACTGTTGGGTATGGTACCCTCCCTTCGATTTCCTTCATGGGCGGTTTCACCGGAGGAATTTCGGATTACGTTCAAAACGCTTCTCGGACTGCATTACTCCTCCTCCGGGACGTTCGACCGCTCGTGGACGGTTCGTTACGCGGGTGACGACCGTCGTGACCTGTTGGTCGAGGTAACGCACCTACTGCCACTCGGGTCGGGTGCGGTCTCCGCGCCGTCGTCGGACGACGAATCCGCTCTCCCACCGGGAGACGGATTCGAACGGATGTTGAAAGACCTGCTGGCAAAGGCACAGGACGGAGGGATGTCGTTCGACCGTTCGTGGCGGTTCCAGTACGTCGATGCTGACCGCTTGGATTTGCTGGTCGAAGTCACCTATCTCGAAAAGGTAGCCGCACATCGGTAGCCGGCACGATGCCGGCGCGATAGCGGTGCGTCGTTAGCAACCGCGAATTCGCCTATCGCTCGTCGATGGGGACGAACTCGAGGTCCTCGTCGCCGGTGTATTTTGCACGCGGGCGGATGAGGCGGTTGTCGTCGTACTGTTCCAGCACGTGTGCGATCCAACCGCCGACGCGCGAGAGCGCGAAGATGGGCGTGAAGATGTCGATGGGAATTCCCATCTGGTAGTACGTCGATGCCGAGTAGAAGTCCACGTTCGGTGCGAGACCTTTCTCTTCCTGTATGTAGTCCTCGATGGCGACGGACATCTCGTACCATTTCGTGTCGCCTGCGGCCTCGCCGAGTTCCTCGCTCTGCTCGCTGAGGATTTTCGCGCGCGGGTCCTTCACGTTGTAGACGCGGTGGCCGAAACCGGCGACACGTCGCCCCTCGTCGAGTGCGTTGTTCACCCAATCGACCGGGTCCTGGTCGCTGTCGTCGACTTCCTTCAGCATCCGCATGACGTTGGCGTTCGCACCACCGTGAAGCGAACCGGAAAGCGTCCCTATCGCGCTCGTCACCGCACTGTGTAGGTCCGCGAGCGTGCTCGCCGTGACCATCGCCGAGAACGTCGATGCGTTCAGGCCGTGGTCCGCGTGGAGCACGAGCGCTTGGTCGAACACGTCCGCGAGCACGTCGTCCGGTTCCTCGTCGTTGAGCATGTAGAGGAAGTTCGCCGCGTGCCCGAGGTCGGTTCGGGGTTCGACCGGTTCGTCCCCATTCCGAATGCGTGTGAACGCCGCGAGAATGGTCGGTATCTTCGACGTGAGACGGCGTCCCTTCCGGAGGTTCGCCTCGCGCTCGGCGGGGTCGCTGTCGTCGTCGGGGTCGTACGTCGCCAGCATCGAGACGGCGGTACGGAGCGCCCCCATCGGCTCCGAGTCCGACTCGGCGAGTTCGCGGACGGTTTCCATGACCCCGTCGTCCACCTCGCGCGCCTCCGACATCTCGTCGCTGAACGCGTCGAGTTCGTCGCGAGTCGGCAGTTCACCCTGCCAGAGGAGATACAACACTTCCTCATAACTCGCGTCGTGAGCGAGGTCTTCTATCGTGTATCCACGGTAGATGAGCTTTCCTTCGTCACCGTCGATGTGACTCAGTGCTGACTCCGCAACGACCACGCCCTCCAAGCCTTTTTTAACCTCGTCTGCCATATCACGATGATTCACGCGGTAGGCGCAAAAGGATTATCTTTCGTGGTCGTTCTATCAGGACCGCCCGAATGGCTGTGGAGACGGTTCGTATGCCGATTCACCGACGGCGTCTTTTCGGTGGAATTTGAACACGTCAGCGACTACCCGGTCTCGTGTCGCGTTCTCACCGCCGTCGCGGCGACGGCATCATCGCCGCATCACCCGTCTGAACACCGTTTTTTCCATACTCACTGTCGTGATGCTCGAAGTATCTATTTTTGTCATCAACGGCTGTTATCGGCATCGAAATAGCGTGCAACTGTTTCAGGAGTCCATCCGCGTGGTTGTTCCGAACTGGTAATCGGGTTTCCGTGTGGAATCCGGGTTATCGCTCCGGATGAATCGGCGCGTCGAATCCGTCCCTGACGAGTGGTTTTGCGATGTGGCGGCGCGCTTCCGGCGGCACTTCGTACCACCCGAGTTCGAGTTCTCGTTCCACCTCTCGCTCGACCTTTCCGCCGGCGTTCGTTCCACATCGACGACAGCGATAGCCCTGCCCAGCGCCTGCGCTTTTCATCGAGCGGCCGCAGTCGGGACAGTTCGGCGTCACGAGCTCGACCGTATCGAGGTCTCGAACGGCGAATTTCTCCAGTTTGAGGGTTTCATCCGAGACTTCCCCGCAGGCCGCGATTCGGTCGCCGGGCCGGAGGTTCCGCACGTGGTTCCGGAAGCGCTTCGTCGGTTCGAAGGCGGCACAGTGCTGTTCGATTTCGCCATCTTCGATAGCGAAAAAGACGTGCCCGCCGCGCCGCGTCTCCGGTTCCGACGCAACCGTGCCGGTTACGCGATAGGCGTGGTCGTCCTCGATTTCGTGGAGTTCCACATCCTGCAAATGCGCGTCCGTGCCCTGATTCGTCACGAACAGCGCGGTTCCGGCGACGGGTTCGCCCTCGATTCGCGCGGCGACTCCCCGGACGGAATCAGGGTCGTCGCCGCGGATGCCGTAGAGGATGGGACAGGGAGTGTGTGGAACGCAGACTGCTTCGCCGGTACCGCGGTCCACGGTGTCCCACACGGCGGGATATCCCGAATCGGCGGCCGCGAATGCCGAGTCGAAATTTACCTCGCGGGGCGTCCCCCAGCGGTCGGGTTCGCGGTAGGAGATATGTTCGTACGTCCACTCGGAAAACGCAGTGTGTGCGCCGACTGCCGCCAGCGCACCGATTTTTCCCCGGCCGTTTTTCCACCCGGCGTGTCGATAGCCCGCCGCGTCGATTCGTCGTTCGGCGTCCTCCCGCGACAACAGTTCCCGAATCGCCCGTCGCGAGAACTCCGCGATTTCGTCCGGAACGTCGTCGGGGGCGTGTGGCGCGACGACGAGGCCGGGATTCGTCCTCGGGTCGTCGGTCTCGGCGGTCGAATCGAGTTCCGAGCGAGCGAGCGTGAACGCTCGCTCGGGGTCGAAATCCGTGTGAATCGCCAGTGCGGCGTTTCCTCGCGTCTTGTGTTTCACGGCGGGATTGAGTCGGATGAGGAGCAGTCGCTCGACGGTTCCTCCGGCGTCTCGAATACGTTCCGCGAGCCGTGCCGCGAGGTAGGTCGTACACATCCCGCGTTCGCGGGAGTCGGTGTCGTCGAGACCGATGACGGTCACGTGTGGTGATTACGGCGTGGCGAATTAACAACTTTCGAAGAAACAATGCTATATGAATCTACTGCCGGCAATTTGCACAATCGCAAGACTGCGGCGGGTTCGATTGCCAAAACGCCTTTATACCAGAATCACTTACCTCCCACCATGTCCCGGTCTGCACTGGTCGGAAACGTGACTGCGATGTTAGAGGATGCTGGCTTCGTAGTTAGCGACCGGTGTGCTATCCGACCAAAGAGTTTCGACGTGGCAGCGCGACGAGGACCAGACCTCCTGTTGCTGAAAATCCTCGGCAACATCGACGCGTTCGACGCGCAAACCGGTATCGAGATGCGCCGTCTCGGCACGTATCTCGATGCGACACCGATGGTGCTCGGACTTCGAACGCGGAATCAGGACCTCGAATCCGGCGTCGTCTACTTCCGTCACGGCGTTCCGGTGTTCAGTCCCGACACGGCGGTCGATCTGTTCGTCGAAGGTGTACCGCCGCTCGTCTACGCCGCACCCGGCGGCCTGTACGTCAACATCGACGGCGATATCCTCCGCGACGAGCGCCAGAACCGCGATTGGAGTCTCGGGCAGTTGGCCTCCGAACTCGGCGTCTCCCGTCGCACCGTCTCGAAGTACGAGAGCGGCATGAACGCCAGCGTGGAAGTCGCAGTCGAACTCGAAGCGTTGTTCGACCGCGAACTGACGAGCCCCGTCAAGGTGTTCGACGGTGCCGACGAGGTGACCGAGGAGGACCAACCGGACGAACCGGAAGCCGAATCCGACGACCGAGATATGTTCTCCACGCTCACCCGCGTCGGGTTCACGGTCCACCCCACGAGCAGAGCGCCGTTCAGGACGGTCAGCGAGGACGACCGCGAGGACCGCGTCCTGACGAGTCACTCGGCGTTCACCCGAACTGCCGAGAAACGCGCCCGTATCATGAGTTCCATCAGTCAGGTCGCGCGAACCCGCTCGGTCTACTTCGTGGACAAGGCCCGACGGGAAACCGTGGATGGCACTGCACTGGTCGAACGCGAAGAGGTCGAAGACCTCAATGACGCCGACGAACTCCGCAAGTTGATTCGGGAACGCGCGGAAGCCTGACCCGGCGCGTCGTTTTTCTCATAACTGTCGTCGCTCGGCAGTAGCGTAGCGAGTCGCGAAAAAATCCGCATCCCCCCATCAGGGGGACGACGGCATCAGGGTGTACACGGTGGGCTTGGTGTCGTTTTCAGCTCGATACTCGACCGCGGTCGTCACATACCGACGCTTCGTCGTAACTATGTGGATGGATGGCACAGGATTAACTGTTCACCTTAACCCCTGAAGCGTTTTTATGCGCCGTAGGTTTTTTCGAGATATTCGTTGATGTCGTCGCTTTCCGGCATTCCTTCGACCCCGTGTTCCGTATCGACCAAGACCGGGACGCCAGTCTGGCCGCTGATTTCCTCGACTTCCGTCCGCTCCGAGTGGCTTCGGGGGACGAAGTGGGATTCGTAGTCGAGTCCGAGTTCGTCCAGTTTGGATTTGACTTTTGCGCAGAACGGACACCCTTTGAGTTCGTACAGTTCGAGGTTGGACATACGAACGCGTAGGGACCTGGGAGATAAGAGTGTGGTGTTCACGAGGAAATTGGCTGGTACTGAAAACGGAAACGGACCCTCAGACGTTCCCTTTCAGGAGATTGCTCGTCCGGACGAAGAAGTAGACGACGAACGCCGCCGCGAGCACCCAGTGTCCGGGGCGGATGTCCTCGCGTTTGCCCGCGGCGAGTTTGACGATGGGGTAGGAGACGATGCCCGCGGCGATGCCGTAGGCGATGGAGTAGGTGAACGGCATGACGAGGATGGTCATCCCGGCGGGGACGGTGTTGGTGATGTCGTCCCACGCGATGTCCACGACGTTGCCGAGCATGACGACGCCGATGACGACCAGCGCGATGTGCGAGGCGTATTGCGGAACTCGCGGCCGCCAAGGGGACGAACGCGAGCGACAGGAGAAACAAGACGCCGATGACGAGCGCCGTCATCCCGGTACGGCCACCCTCCTCGACACCTGCGGCGGATTCGATGTACGTCGTCACCGTCGAGGTTCCCAGCATCCCGCCGACCGTGGTGCCGATTGCGTCGGCCATCAGCGGCTTATCGACGTCCGGGAGGTTGCCCTCCTCGTCGAGGAAGCCACCGACCTGCCCGACGCCGACGAGGGTTCCGGCGGTGTCGAAGAAGTCCACGAAGAAGAACGTGAAGACGATGAGTCCGAAGGAGAACAATCCGCCGACGGTGGTCAAATCGTGGGCTTGGAGGCCGGTCACGAACGCTCCAGCGAGGGGAGTGATGTCGTACGTCGCGCCGATCATGCTCGGAGTGAGAGTCCCCGGTGCGACGAGACCGAACCACTCGGCGGCATACCCGATGTATCGTCGTCAAAATGATTCCGATGATGATGGAACCGGGAATTCCGCGAGCGTAGAGTGCGAACGTGATGAAGAGACCGACGATCGAAACGATCTGCAACGGGGTCAGTAGCGATCGGACCGAGCGTGACCAACGTCGATTGGTCAGCGGTCACGATGCGCATCGCTTCGAGACCGATAATCGCGAGGAACAGTCCGATTCCCGTTCCGACGGCGAACTTGACTGGGTCCGGGAACAAGCGGATGATGTACTTCCGCGCGCCAACTGCGGTAAGCAGAATGAAGATGATCCCCTTCGACGACGACAGCGGCGAGTGCGGTCTGCCACGAAATCCCGAGCGTCCCGACGACGGTGAACGCGAAAAAGGCGTTCAGGCCCAGGCCAGGGGCCTGTGCGAACGGTCGATTCGCGTAGAAGGCCATCGTCAACGTGGCCACTGCGGCGGCGATGATGGTGACGACGGCATCATCGCCATCGCTTGGTCGTACGAGTACCCTGCGGGTCTGATTCCGTCGAGCATCGGAATATCCGGCCTATCGCAAGAATGCGACGGGTTCACGATGACGATGTAACTCATCGTCAGGAACGTCGTTATCCCAGCCATGATTTCCGTACTTGAGGTCCGTGCCGTGTTTCTCGAAGCCGAAGTAGTCGGCTAACTTGCCGGATACGTCCCGATCTTCCACGATTACTCGTTGATGTCCTTTAACCCCATGATTCACGAATGAGCATAAACGCGAATACCTACTTAACAGTTCTCATAGCTATCTGCGCATCTATACGCAATCTTGTATATGTCTTCTTCCGATTCCGATTTGAGAGGGGAAAATTAACACAACGGTGATTATTGGTGCTCGTTACCGACGGACTCACTCGAACGACGCGAGCGCACCGACCGGCGCGTCCGTGCGTTCCTGTGCCCGTTCGATTCCTTCGGTTCCGGCGGCGATGAGCGCGAAGACGCCGCCCACATCGGCGTCGGCGTCCTCCGCGATATCCAGGAGGAGTTCCTGTGTCTCGCCGGAGCGGATGAGGTCGTCCACGACGAGGACGGTTTCGCCGGGTGCGATGGCCGAGGATGGGAGATAGTAGGTGAGTTCGATACCCGAGGCGAGCCGTTGGCGGGCCTCGATGAACTCCTCGACGGCGGTTTCCTTGGACTTCTTCGCGTAGGCACATCGAGCACCGAAGTAACTCGCCATCGCGGCGGCCAGCGTGATGCCGTCCGTCGCGGCGGTTAACACCACGTCGGGCAGGTCGAAGTCGAACGTCTCGACGGCGACGGGTGCGACGAGGTCCAGAAACGACTGGTCGAAGACGACGCCGGAGTTGTCCACGTACCCTTCGGGGTCGAGGCGGGTGCGGGCCTGTAGTTCCTCGGCGAGTTGCTCACGTCCGACACCTTCCACGACCGCTTCCGCACGGTCGGGGCTGGGGAGGACGTGACCGTTGACGTAGCGATTCAAATCACCTGCCGGTAACTCGGTGACTGCCGCGAGTTCGTCGTAGGTTCGAGTCTCCTTGAGCATTCGGAGGACTGAGACGGCCTGAAGTTGGAGATTGGCCTTCTCTGCTCGGTTCATACCTTTCTACTCATCATCGTGCAACCTTGAACACTTCGATGATAGATTTGTCTCGTTTAGGCACGACGATGTTTGTCCGATGGCTGTCAAGTCAGTCGAGGAAGTCGGGACGGATTCGCTTCTCGTCGTACTCGGCGTCCAGATGGTACCGGAACTCCGCGAGTTCGACCGCTCCTCGTTGTCGTTCTCCCCTGTCACGAACCGAGACCGTCCCCGATTCCGCCTCGTCGCTCCCGACGATTACCATGTAGGGAACCCGGTCGTCATGGCCCGCACGAATCTTCTTGCCGAGCGTCCAGTCCCGTTCGTCCACTTCGACGCGGTACTCCCCGAGTTCGTCGGCGACCCTCTGCCGCGTACTCCGATTCGTCGTCCGTGATGGGGAGAACTCTCACCTGCTCGGGTGCCAACCAGAGCGGGAACTTTCCGGCGATGTGCTCGATGAACACGCCCATGAACCGCTCCATCGACCCGAGGAGCGCGCGGTGAATCATCACCGGACGGTGTTCCTCGTTGTCCTCGCCGACGTAGCTAATGCCGAGACGTTCGGGTTGTACGAAGTCCAACTGTACCGTCCCAATCGTCCACTCGCGCCCGATAGCGTCCTCCACGTTGATGGCGATTTTCGGCCCGTAGAACGCGCCTTCGCCCTCCGAAACCTCGTAGTCGAGTCTTTCGTTCTCCAACGCGTTCCGCAATGCCTCGTGTGCCTGCTCCCAGAGCACGTCGTCACCGATGGCATCGTCGGGTTTCGTCTCCAGTTCGAGATGTGCGTCCAAACCGAACACCTCGTACATCCCGTCGATGACCGACAGCGTGCGGGCGATTTCCGCTCGAATTCCTTCGGGGCGGACGAAGGCGTGCCCATCGTCCTGCGTGAACCCACGCACGCGCAACATCCCCGAGAGTTCGCCGGACTGTTCGTTCCGATAGCACGTGCCGAACTCCGAGAAGCGAAGCGGCAGGTCGCGGTAGGAGCGGCGCTGGTTCCCGTAGATGTACGCGTGATTCGCACAGTTCATCGGTTTCAGTCCGTATTCGTGGCCGTTTTGCTCCCACGCGAACATCTCCCCTTCCTCCTTGAAGTGGTCGTAGTGGCCGGACTTCTTCCAGAGGTCGGCGTGATTGAGTTCCGGCGTCCTCACCTCGTCGTAGCCCAGTTCGGCGTTCTTCTCGCGGACGTACTCCTCCAGTTCGCGGCGAATCGCCATCCCGTTCGGATGGAAGTTGACACACCCCGGCGAGTGGTCGGGCACCGAGAAGAGGTCCATCTCGCGCCCGATTTTCCGGTGGTCGCGCCGTTTCGCCTCTTCCCGTCGTTCGAGGTACGCGCCGAGGTCGGAATCGCTCTCGAAGGCCGTGCCGTAAATCCGCGTGAGCATCGCCTCGTCCTCGTCGCCACGCCAGTACGCGCCCGCTATTTCGAGCAGCGAAAGCGCACCGACTTTCCCCGTCGATTCGACGTGCGGCCCGGCACAGAGGTCCTCGAACTCCCCCTGTCGATAGAACGTGATTGGTTCCCCGTCCGCGACGATGTCCTCCAGCAGTTCGAGTTTGTACGGCTGGTCGGCGAGTCGATCCCTCGCCTCCTCCGGAGATACCTCCTCGCGTACGATATCGTAATCCGCGGCGACGATATCCCGCATCTCCTCCTCGATGGCCGCGAGGTCGGACTGGTCGATGTCGAGCCCGTCGAAGTCGTAGTAAAACCCGTCGTCCGTCGGTGGGCCGATGGCGAGTTTCGCGTCCGGAAACAGTCGTAGACACTGCTTGGGCGAGGACGTGCGCGGCGGAGTGTCGAAGTACCCGAACGTACTCGTCACTGTCCGGCGTGACGATTCGGAGTACGGCGTTCGATTCGATTCGATACTCGGGGGCGACGAAGTCCCCATCGACGATTCCGGCGATGCAGTCCTTTCCGAGTCCCGGTCCGATGTCGTAGGCGACTTCTTCGACCGATGGCGGGTTCCTGAACGCGCGTTCGGACCCGTCCGGGAGCGATACGATTACTGATTGCTGTGATTGATGGCTCATAGTTGTCACTCGTGATTTCGATGGAGCACTGGCCCGCTTCGACCGACCGAGAGTTCGGTTGGAAACGCGTGGCTCTCGGCTTCGAAAACGGGCGGGAAAACGACGATGGTAGTGACTAGATTAGCGGGTGCAAACCCGGCGTGTAAAGCAGTCACCTAGGCATCGTGTTGCTCGATTGATTGTAACCGCGGAACGGTATATAGTTCTTGTGCGCACCCCGTCTTTCGGGTATTTCGCCGACGAACCCGAACGCTTTCCCCGATTTGTGTTCTTCACTCGCACATGAGCAGTATCGACGAAAAGCGCGTGTACAGCGACCAAGAGAGGACGACGACGGTGTACGTCGGGACCGAACTGGGCGTCGCTCGCGTCGAAATCTCCGGCGATATCATCGGCGAATTTTCGCTGGCACACCGCTGTGTCGCACGGGATACGGCGGCGAACGACGGCACACTCGCAGTTGCAACCGACGAAGACGTGCTCGATGCGGAATTTTCGTCGCTCGACTTCGGACCCGCCGTCGCGGTCGGATTTGACGGGAACAACCTCCTCGCGGCGGGTGACGACGGCAAACTCGCGCGCTACGACGGCGAGTGGCACGAGTTGGCGACTTTGGACGACGTGCGGGCCATCGACGGGAATCTGGTCGCCACCGCCGACGGCGTGTATCGAGTTTCGTCCGACGGCGTCCAACACGTCGGCCTGACCGACGTTCGGGACGTTTCCGTGGCCGGAGTTCCGCTCGCCGCAACCGCCGACGGGTTGTATCGGCTCGGCAACGGCTGGATGGACGTGTTAGATGGTTCGTTTCGGGTCGTGAGCACGACGGAGGAGACCGCTTATGCGGCCACCGCCGAGAAGGTGGTTTCGCGCAGTGACGACAGTTGGCAGGACGTTTCCCTTCCGGTCGCGGAACCCGTCGCGGACATTGCGTTCGGCGACGGAGTGTACGCTGTAACTGACTCCGGGACGTTTCTGGTTAGTACCGGCGACGGATGGCGAAGCCGTCACCTCGGATTGGCCGGCGTCACGTCGCTCTCGGTTCGCTAGCCTCGTCGGGTTCGTTCGGTTACTCCTCATCCAGTGCGTACAATCCTCGGTGTACACGCCGGACGAGTCCGAGACGGGTGATATCCCGAAGTCTGTCTTTCACACACTCCTGAGTGACATCGAGTTCCTGTGCGAGGTATGCGGGTGTCGCCCGCCCCCTCGAAAGCAGATTCAAAATCCCGCGTTCGGCCGGTCTGAACTGACCGTCTTCGAACGGAACGTCCACGAGAACTGCTTCGGTGTTTCGGTATCTTCCGTCGTCCGGCGGTTCGTCGGGCACCAACTCGTACAGACCACGGTACGGTTTTTGTACGATGTCGACCTCGCGAAATCCGTCGAGAAGCGACCGGGCCGTTCCCGCTTCGATAGCTAGCTCACTGGCGACGTACGCGGGTGTGCAACGACCTTCCCCGAGGAGGTTTAACACCCCTTTCTCCGCCGGCGTTAACTCGTCCTCGTCTAGCGGAAGCGTCGTTCCGATGCTCAACCGGGTTACCGAAACCATCGAACGATACTACTACCCACCTGTATAAATAAAATATTATATCTATATCTCAAATATTTCTACATAGGATACTGTTTTCATGTGTACGCGTCCGTTTCTCACTGTCGCGTTCGTCCTTTCTTCACCATCGGTCCTCTCCCTTTATCGCTCGCTTCCTCCCCATCGTCGCCTTTCCCTGCCTCCGTCGCCTCGATTCGCGGTCGTCCCCTCGCGCTCTCGCCGCCGAGTGAAAATGGGTTTAACCCGGCATGTCCAGTGTGCTCGTATGATACTTAGTGGGTCTGCCTCCCAATCTCTGGCGGCCACACTCGCCGACGAATTGGACGAACCGCTCGGATTCGTGGAGTACCAGACGTTCCCGGACGGGGAACTGCTCGCGAGCGCACCGGACTTCGAAGGTCCCCGTGCCATCCTCGTCGCCTCCACCGTCTCCAGCGATGCACACCTCGAACTGCTCCAACTACAGGACGCCGCCCGCGAATGGGGTGCCGAAGAAATCGTCACCGTCCTTCCATACATGGGCTACGCCCGACAGGACAAAGCGTTCGACCACGGCCACCCGATTTCCGCCCGCGCAGTCGCCCGCGCCATCAGTAGCGGAACCGACCGCGTGTTCACGGTCAATCCTCACGAGGAGGCCGTCTGTGATTTCTTCGACGTTCCCGCCGAATCCATCGATGCCGCGGGCCGCCTCGCGGACCCACTTCCCGACGATTTGACCGACCCGGTGTTCCTCTCTCCCGACGAGGGCGCACTCGACATCGCCGAGACGGTTCGAGATGCGTACGGCGACGGTGTCATCGACTACTTCGAGAAGAAACGCATCTCCGGCACCAAAGTCGAAGTGACGCCCAGCGACACCGACGTTAGTGGCCGCGACGTGGTCGTCACCGACGACATCATCGCCACCGGCTCTACCATGAGCGAGGCCGTCTCGCTCCTCCAAGGCCGAGACGTTGGCCGCGTCTTCGTCTCTTGCGTCCACCCTATGCTCGCAGGGAACGCCAGAACGAAACTCGCAAACGCAGGCGTCGAAGCCGTCTACGGGACGGATACGATTGAGCGCGCTGTGAGTCAGGTGTCAGTCGCGCCCGACATCGCGGACGTACTGTACGTTTCTAACTTTTACCGCACTCCCTCACATTCGCTCGGTCACCGGTAAAATCCGGACCAAAAGCGCGTCGTGCTCCCAGATGGTCGCACTCGCGCCCGCTCGCTCGGCTCCGTTCCGTCAGTCTTCGAGGCGCAAAGCGCCTCGTCGTTCGCAGTCGAGCCTACGCTTCCGCTTCGGCCAACGGCGCGATGGCGATTTCCATCTCGACTCCTTCGACGTCCCACGTCTTGCGGTGACCGTCCTCGACCGTCCCCACGCTCTCGGCGCGAACCTCGGATTTCACGAGGTCCATGTGGGGTTCGACCAGCTCAGCCACGCGGTCGTCGCGCACGTCGAGTTCGAGGTGGATTCCCTCCTCGATGTCCAAATCGAGTTCCTTTCGCATCTCCTGCACGCGGCGGATGACTTCGCGGGCGTAGCCCTCGCTCTCGATGTCCTCCGTGAGCGCGGTATCGACGTAGACGACGCCGAGTTCCGTACCGTCGACGTCGAACGACGCGCCGGACACGTCGTCGGGCGTCTTCGTGACGAACTCGACCATTTCGTCGTCGAGTTCCACGTCCTCACCCAGCGCGTCCTCGACGGCCGATTCGAGCGCAGCGAGGTCCGGTTCGGTGACGCGCGCTTCGTTGAGCGCGTTCATGACCTGTCCGGCGTCGCCGCCGAAGGCCGGACCGAGCACGCTCATGTCGGCCTGTGCGCTGTATGCGAGTTCGCCCCACCCCTCGTCGGGTGAGACCAACTCGACTTCGCGGGCGTTCAGGCGGTCGGCGAGCAGGTCGCCGTGATGTTCGACGGCGTGGACGACCGACTCGTCCCGCGCGTCCACGACGATTCGTGAGACGGGCCAGCGGAGTTTCCGCTCGGCCTGCTGACGGGCGTTCGCGCCAGCCTCCTCGACGGCGCGGAGGACGGCCACGTCCTCCTCCAGTTGCTCGTCCTGCCAGAACTCGTCGACTTCGGGCCAGTCGAGCATGTGGACGCTCTCCTCCCCCTCGTCGTCGGTGAGGTTCTGATAGATGTCCTCGCTGACGAACGGCGCGAACGGCGCGAGCAGCGCGACCAGTTCCTTCAACACGTGGTGGAACGTCGCGTAGGCGGCCCCCTTGCTCGCGCTGTCGGCCTCGTCCCACATGCGCTCGCGGACGACTTGGATGTAGAACCGCGACACGTCCTCGACCACGAAGTCCAGCAGCGTCCGGAGCGCCTGGTCCTGCCGGAACGTCGTCCCAGTCCTCGGTCATCTCGGCCGTGACGGTCTGCAACCGCGAGAGGAGCCATTCGTCCACGAGTTCCGTTTCGGCGTCCTGCACGTCCACTTCGCTCGGGTCGAAGTCGTCCAATCGCATGTACGGGAGCGGGAACCGGAACACGTTCCAGAGGATGTTCAGGCTCCGCTGCATGTTCTGCATCTCGTCCCACGAGAAGCGCATGTCTTCTCCCTGCGGGTTCTGCGAGAGCAGGAACAGGCGCATCGGGTCGGCGCCGTGGCGCTCGATGGCTTCCTCGGGGGAAACGATGTTCCCGATGGATTTCGACATCTTGCGGCCGTCCTCGGCGAGCGCCCATCCGTGCATCAGTACCTCGTCGTACGGCACTTCGTCCAGCGCGGCGGTGCCCATGCCGAGTTGCGACCAGAACCAACCGCGCGTCTGGTCGTGGGCCTCCATGATGAGGTCGGCGGGCCACAGTTCCTCGAAGTCGTCCGGGTTGCTCGGGTAGTCGAGCGTTCCCCACGACGCGACGGAGGAATCCAGCCAGACGTCGAACACGTCCGGAACGCGCGTGTACGTCGTCCCGTCCTTCGTGATGGTCAGGTCATCAACGGTCGGTCGGTGGAGGTCGACGTCCTCGGGGTCCACGTCCTGGTCAACTGTCTCGGCGAGTTCCTCGCGGCTTCCGACGACGACCACGTCGCCCATGTTACCCGACCAATCTTCGGGTGTCCAGATGGGTATCGGAACGCCCCAGTAGCGCTGGCGCGAGACGTTCCAGTCCGGCGAGTTCTCCACGAAGTTGCGGAAGCGTTCGTCGCGGGCCTCCTGTGGGTGCCACTCGCTGTCCTCGATGTTGTCCAGCAGTTCCTCCTTGATGTCCGTCACCGTGATGAACCACTGGTCGGTGACGATTTGCAGGATGCCCGTGTCACACCGCCAACAGTGTCCGTAACTGTGGTGGACGGTGCCGGACGCGAGCAGGTGGCCGTCGGCTTCGAGGTCGGCCATGATGTTCTCGTCGGCGTCCTTGACGAACTGCCCCTCGTACGTGCCCGCTTCCGGGCCGTACACGCCATCACTGCCGACGGGACAGAAGATGTCGAGGCCGAGTTCCTGGCCCCGGTTGAAGTCCTCCTCACCGTGGCCGGGCGCGGAGTGGACGAGTCCGGTACCGTCCCCGTCCACTTCGACGTAGTCGGCCTCGTGCACTTGCAGTGTCCCTTCGCCGCTGGGGTGGTTCGGCACCTCGTCGTCGAGGGGTGGTCGTACTCCCACCCGACCAGTTCCTCGCCGGTCAGTTCGTTTACGACCTCGTAGTCGTCGTAGCGGCCTTCCTTCAGGACCTCCTCGACCTTCGGTTCGCCGACGTAGAGCGTCTCGGTCTCGCCGTCCTTCGTCGCTCGAACTTCGGCGTAGGTCCCGTCGGCATCGACGGCGACGAACGTGTTCGCCGGAACCGTCCACGGCGTCGTCGTCCACGCGACGAGGCTTCCCTCTCGGTCCTTCAGGGGAACTTCACGTAGATGGACGGGTCGTCCACGTCCTCGTACTCGACTTCGTTGTTGGCGATGGCCGTCTCACAGCGCGGACACTGGCTGATGGAGCGCATCCCCTGCTCCACGAGGTCGCGTTCGTGCGCCTGCTGGAAGCCCCACCACGCCGCTTCCATGTACTCGGGACTCAGCGTCTTGTACGGGTTGTCCCAGTCCATCCAGACGCCGAAGGACTTGAAATCCTCGTCCATCGCGTCGAGTTGGTCGTTGGCGAACTCCTTGCACTCCTCGATGAAGTTCTCCATCCCGAACTCCTCGATGTCCTTCTTGTTCTCGAAGCCCAGTCGCTCCTCGACTTTCGTCTCGATGGGCAGGCCGTGCATGTCGTAGCCCGGCCGGTCGGTGACGTCGTAGCCGCACATTCGCTTGTAGCGGATGTAGGTGTCCTTCAGCGATTTGTTCCACGTCGTTCCCATATGTGCCGCGCCGGAGGTGTACGGCGGGCCATCCACGAAGAAGAACCGTTCCGCTCCCTCTCGTGCCTCCTTCGTCTTCTCGTAGGCGTTCACGTCGTCCCAGTACTCGAACACCCGGTCCTCCACCGAGTGTGGTTCGTACTGGTCGTCTACTTCGGCGAACCTGCTCATGTGCGATGTGAGTGCTCCCGACAATAAAGTGAGTTCGGTTATGCAGTCGGATCAGTACGACCCGGTCGGCGGGATTCCGAGCGAGTGCCATTCGTGGTGCGCTCGTCATCGTGAATACCGACAGAAAATTCTTGTACTCCAACTAGAATCTATCCTCATGCTTCTCTTTACGCTTGTCTCTCTCACTCTTATCCCCAACCTGTTCGTGCCGTCGTGGGAATCGTATCGTTATCGTATTGGATACGACTGGACGCTACCGCCCGCGGCAGTTCCTCCCCTCTTTATTGGGCGGTTTTGGGGCCGATATTCTGGCCTGCCATCCTTTACTATTTTCTCGTCTTTTGTCAGTCGAACGAGCGACGATACCCGTCGACGAGATGGCAGGGTCTTGCGGGAATGTTCGCCGTCAGCAATTTCGGTGCGATTGCTCTCGGGCCGATACTCAGTCCGCCCGACCCGTTCACGCAACTTCTCTACACGCCTGTCTTCTTCGTGGTTCTGCTGCTCATCACGTATCTCCTCGTCTATCGACGCCGATACGGACGGCTTCCGGAGGTCGCATGAAGCGACCGACCAGGCGATTTCGAGTTGGGGGTTGTGGGGGGAACGAGGACGACTACGCCGAATCGACTCCAGAAAACCACCTCCATCGTTCGACCCTCCATTTGAATACTAGCGACTTTGCTTATCCCTGTCCGCGTTGAGATTCGCATTCAGGTACCACGTGCCGGCGCAACCGCCCTGATTCACCATGTCCACCGACCACTTCGACGACCTCTCGAACCGACTTGAACAGTCCCTTACCGACTTCAACGGCGAACCCGACGACGAGCAAGAATCACTCACGACTCGACTCGGAACGGCGCTGACCGACTCGAAAACGTCTTCGGATCCGCCGAATCGTTCGAGGATGTCACCACTTCAGCCGAGAACCTCTGGACCGTCATCGACGAAGCCGAGGACGTGCTCGGCGGGTTCGACGCCGAGGCGTTCAACGACACCGTCGATGTCGGGAAGTTACCGAACGCCATCGAGGTCGAAAACGTCCCGGACGCCGTCGAGAGCGGCGACCCGAAGAAAGCACTCGACACGAAGGAACTCGTGAAGGCCATCAACTTCCGCGAGTTCTGGAGTTCCGACGAGATGCAGGACCTGTGGAAGGAGGGCAAGGAACTGTCCGACGCCATCGGCGTCCTGTCCGGCACCGATTCGGATGACGACGACGGCGACGGACTCGGCGAGATGGACGGCGACACGGCCGAGATGGCCTCGGAAGCGACCGAAGGGAAACTCCAATCCGAACTGGAGGAGAACGCCGAGAACTTCCGAGAGCAAATCGAGGGCGCCCGCGACCGATTGAAGGACCAAATCGCCAACAGCGAGTTGGGGTCCGGTGGAGGGTCGGATGGCGGCGACAGCACGGCAGCACCCGGAAACCGACCGGATATGCAAGTCACGCTCTCGTACTCCACGATGCCGGACGACCGCCCGGACATCGCGTTCAACCCGCACTATTCGACGATGCCGAAACGGGACGAGGAGTAGTCGAACGAGCGGCAGAACAGCGGTAAAAGGAAAGAAACAGCAGGAAGGAGTCCGGCTTACACGCCGGTCGAGTAGCGAAGGATGCCAGCGACGCCGCCGAAGGCGTTCATCAGTTGTTCACCTTTCTCGAAGTCGGTGCTGATGAACTTCGTCTCGGTCCCGCGCTGTTCGGCGATGTTCATGAGGTACTCGATGGCGTCCTCGCGCTCGGCCATCTCGGCCGCCGTGCCGTCCTCGCACGTGTGCTCGGGGTCCTTCTTTCGGCGGTCGATGAACTCGTACTCCTCCTGGTCGCCACACTCGAAGACGGCGACGTCCTTGCGGAGGTCCTCGGAGAGGAGCAGGCGGTCGACTGACCCCATGACGAGGTTCTTGCGCGTCGGTTCGAACCCGTAGGTCGCCAGGTCGCCCTCGTGGAGTTCGCGGAAGAACTCGTCCATCTCCCGCTTGTCCTTCATCACCTCCGCGTCGGCGAGCGTCTCCTCGGCGGCGTTGACGAGGTCGTACAGGCCGGACTCGTCGGTGTAGGCGATGTCGAACTTGCCGAGCACCTTCTGGTCGAGTTCGTGGTGGAGATAGCCACCGTCGAGGAACTCGTCTTTCGTCGGCGACGGACCGCCGACGAGAACGCCGTCCATCTCGTGGCGCTTCGGGACGAACAGGTCGTCCGCCATTCCGGCGACCTCCTGATAGAAGTTGTCGATGGCTTCGAGACGCAGTCGGTGGAAACGCTGGGCGGACTGACCACCTTTGCGCTGTTTGCCGGGGACGAGCGACGACGCTGACTTGACGGGCTCGATTCGCTTGCCCTTCAGCCACCCGACGGTCGCCTCGCGTCGGTCGAGGACGACGAGACCGTACAGTCCCTTGTCGCCGAGCATCTCCTCCAGCGGTTCCGTGAGGAACTCCGAGTCACAGTGATAGCGGAACGACTCGACTGGGTCCGGCGGGCTTTCGAGCACCTTCGTGACCATGTCGGTCTGGCCGCCACCGGCGTCGATGGCACCGCTGAAGAGGACGATTCCCTTGTCCGGTGGGAAGGTTCGTAGTAGCGCAGTCGGTCCTTGATGGACGTGAGCGCGTCCTGAACGTTCGTCCGCGTCTGTTTCGACTTGATGTTGCTCGCTTCGCTGTGCTCCTGGGTGACGTGTGCGACCACGTCGCTGATCTGTTTGTCCTCCGGGATGTAGATAGTGACGAGCTGCGTCCCCGAGCCCTCGTACTCCTTCAAGTCCTCGATGACCTTCTGGAACTCGTACTTTTTCCTGTCGGACTGTTCTCCTTCCTGCTGGCTCATTACTCCCTTCTAGTCCGCTCCAACTGGTAAGTAACCTTTGACCTCGCTTGCGTCGTGTTACCGCGATTCTCGACCGGTTCTCGATGGTTACGAGACTGCCGCCAGCAAATCGTCAGTTTCCACGACGGTTGCAAACTCGGCAGCGAGTTGTGCGAGCGTCACGCGATGGTTCGTCTCGGCGGAAATCTCGGTACCGTCGGGTGCTACGCGGTCGAACGTGGCCGTCGCATCCGAGACGAGGAACGGACGGAAGCCGAGGTTTTCGGCCATTCGCGTCGTCGTCGAAACGCAGTGGTCGGTGGTCAGGCCGACGACGACGACGGTTTCGTACCCGCCGTCGCGGAGCCACGCTTCCAGTTCCGTCCCAGATGAAGCCGGCTGTTGACACGCTCCGCGAAGACCGTCTCGTCGTCGGTCGGTTCCATCTCGGGGACAAACACGAAGCCATCCGAATCGCCGCGTAGCGGCGAGGGTTCTCCTCCGTCAATGGTCCAGGACGTGAACGGCACGGTCAGGTCGGTGCTCTCGCCACGCCGTGAGGAGGTTTCCGCCACCCGTTCTCGGCGTCGGGGTTGTTGCGCTCGCCCCACACCGGGTTGGAAAAGCCTCGCTGGAAGTCGATGGCGAGCAGTACGGCGTCGGTCGAAAGGTCCATTTTTGGCCGCTGTCGTAGTCGCTTTTTTCGATGAGAATCCTGCTCTTCGGGTGTTCGCGGGTGGTCCGAATCGGGCACTCGTCGGGCGCTTGCTCCTCGTCCTGTGAAAACGGCAACTGGGGCCACTCGTGGTCGCCTTCGACGCCCCGAGTCGCCGAGTTGCGCGTGCGGGCACGCGCCGTCGTAGCTCTCCATTCGCTTCCTGAATGATTTCCCGCGCCCGCTTTCCCTGCTCCGTGTCCGCGGTCACGCCCTCGAAGATGGAGCGCGGTTGGAACGTGACTTCGAGGCCGAACGGGACAGTAGCGGCTTTTCCTGTCCCCGTCAACGAGGCCGGCGGGCGGAGTAGGAAGCGTTCGGTTCGCCGTTGAAACAGAACTCCCACTCGTTGTCGTCCGGGTCGGTCGGAATCTCCTCGGGCCACGGTTCCGGGTAATGAACGTGGAGGAACTGCAGGACGTGCCACATCGACTCGTGATACTCCGCTTCCGTGAACGTCTCTTCCGACGGTCGGAAGAACACGGTCAGCGGCGCGCGCGTTCGCTGTGGTCCTCGTACACCTCGTGATATTCGACGACGGTTTCACCGAGCAGCAGAGGAGCGCGTCCTTTGTCTGGTCATCGACGGACGGACCGTTTGGAGTGCGTCGCCCTCCCGTTCGGTTTCGATGCCGAAGTAACACAAAGATGGGCCGACTCGTTTCGTTGCCCGAGCAGGCCGTCCCGAAAGCTCTCGTAGTGGTCGACACCCCAATCCGGAACCCCTCCCGAATCCACGCGATGTCGGATGGTGGCTTGGTCCATCAGCACGTCGATACCCAAATATTTCATGATCCAGGCCCTTCGGAGCGAGTCGTAGTATGACTTTTGCCCTGCCGTTCGTCCCGCCGATTCGAATGTCGTCACTCGGACACCATACCGATGTACGGACCGTCAAAGGAAACGGCGAACGGAGCACTCGCCCGGGATACGTTTCGCGTCGCTAACATCCGATTTCGTGTTTCCCGCGTTACAGCTCGCGTCAGATAACGGACTAGGTTTATATACATGCTGTTGTTCGGTTTGACACAACGACCATGACTGGGACAGTATTGGCGGTTGCAAGCGGCAAGGGAGGTGTGGGGAAGACGACGACCGCAATCAACCTCGGGGCGATGCTCGCGGCGGCGGAGTATTCGGTCGTCGTCGTGGACACCGACCTCGGGATGGCGAACGTCGGTGGTTACCTCGACTTCGAAATCGATGGTGCGACGCTCCACGAGGTGCTCTCCGGCGATGCGAACGTCGAAGACGCGATTTACCACGCGCCCGGCGGTATCGACGTGGTTCCGAGCAGTACAGACATCTACACGTTCGCACAGTCACAGACGGCACAACTGCAGCAAGTCGTCGCCGACTTGCGGGAGAAGTACGAGTACGTCCTGCTGGACACCGGTGCCGGTATCAGCTACGACACCATCCTCCCGCTCTCGCTCGCCGACGACGTACTGCTCGTCACCACACCGGACGTCGCCGCAGTGCGCGATACCGCCAAAACCGCGGAGCTCACGTCCCGTGTCGATGGAACGGTTCGTGGCGCGGTGCTCACCCAACGGGGGAACGATATCCTCAACGCGGACAACGTGGAGGGGACGCTCGACACCGACGTTCTCACCGTCGTCCCCGACGACGAAACCGTTCCGATGGGCATCGACGCCGGTCGCCCGCTCGCCGTGTTCTCGCCAAATAGCCCGCCAGCAAAGGCCTATCGGGAACTCGCCGACATCCTTACCGGCGCGATGGATACCCCGGAACTGTCCGGCGAACCGACCGCCTCGGATTCCGCTCCACCATCGAACTCCCCCTCCCCATCCCTCGCCGATGCCGAGTTCGAACTCGGCACCAGCAGTCCCCAAGAATCGCCAGTCACGGAATCCGACACATCGCCAGAAACGACCACGGCCGACGACGCCCCTCCCGAGGACCCCGACGTGGAACCCACGAGCTCCGAGGACCGTCCCGCTGACCCCGAGTCGGTCGCCGACGCGACGGAATCCGACAGCGGGATGGAGTCCGTCGATGCACCCGAATCCGACGAGGTACCCGAACCCACCGATGGGACGGAACTCACCGACACGACGGAATCCGACGAGACAACCGAATCCGCCGACGCGACGGAACCACCAACCGATGGCTCCACGCCGGACTCCGATGACGGTTCGAACGATGACCCAGTCCACGACCTCATCGACCGAAAGGTCATCAAAACCGGCGACGCGGACGGTTCCGACCCGACCGTGGAAGCGGCCCCGCTCGAAGCCGAGACGCCCGCCGAAGAAGACGGGGATGACCCGGATATCCCGACGGGCGATGCCGACGTTCCCGAACCGACCGCCGACACGGCCACCCCTCCCGACGAATCCGTGGATGAAGGGGACGACGAGAACGAGTTCAACACCGTTCTCTCCGATACCCCCGGCACGTCGCCGGAATCGACCACGACGTCGGAGGACCCGGAAACGCCGACGGACCTCCCCGACGAAATCGTCGAAGCCGAACCGGACGACGACGAACTGGAGGCCGTCCCGTTTCAGGACGAACCCGTCCGTCCGGAGTTGGAAAACGACGGCGATGGCGAGGGCAACGACGACGATGACGAGGAAAAGGACGGACTGTTCGGACGAATCGGTTCCCTGTTCCGATAACTGACGCGCCGTCTCCCGAGTGCTTGGGCTGTTCTGCTTTCGAATATCGGCATAAAACGAGATGTACTGGGATTTCGGAGCGCTTCTCACCGAATGCGTTACATCGATTCCGGCGCTTCGATGCCGATGACGCCTAAGGCGTTCGCGATGGTGTGTTTCGAGGCGGCGACCAACGCGAGACGGGCGTCGCGGACTTTCTCGTCCTCGGCGGTCAGAACCGGACACTCGCGGTAGAACGTGTTGAACGTCTCCGCGAACTCGCGGGTGTAGGTGGCGACGGCGTGCGGTTCGAGGTCCTCCGCGGCCTCCTCGATGACGTGCGGGAAGCGGGCGATGACTTCGATGAGGTCTCGTTCCGATTCGGAATCGAGGACGGACGGGTCGATTTCGGCCGGAATCTCCCCGCCTCCTTCCGCGATGATGCCACAGCACCGCGCGTGGACGTACTGGACGTACGGAGCGCTCTGGGCTTCGAAGTCCAAAGCACGCTCCCACTCGAACGTGATGGTCTTCGTGGGTTGTTTCGAGATGATGTCGTAGCGAACCGCGCCGATGCCGACCTGTCGGGCGATGCGGTCCACGTCCGCTTCGGTGAGGTCGTCGTCGCGGATGCGGTCGTCCATCCGACTCTCGACCTCCTCGCGGGCGCGCTTTTCGGCCTCGTCTAACAGGTCGTCCATGTCGATACCCGTTCCTTCACGGGTACTCATTCCCCTTCCGGGAGGTTGACCCACGAGTAGTGGAACGCGGTCAGGTCCTCGGTGTCGTTGCCGAGGAGTTCGAGGGCCTGTGCGAGTTGGTCGGCCTGTAGCTTGTGGTCCTCGCCGATGACCGTCACGGCGCGGTCGTAGTTGTCGAGTTTCCACTCGTGGTGGGCCAAGTCGCGGGTCGTGTAGAGGCTGGTCCCGTCCGAGCGCAGGAAGACGAGGTTCTTCTCGAAGCCGAACTCCGAGAGGTCGAGTTGCCACGCGTCCTCCTCGTAGACGGCGTGTTCGTTCTCCTTCAGACGGGACACCACGTCGTCGGTGCTCCCGTCGAACATGAACCGCGTCTCCTTGACGAACTCGTCGAACTCGGCTGGGAGGCGGTCCAACGTGACGCGCATGCCGGAGAGGACGGTATCGACCACTTCGCTGACGCGCTCGTAGGTCGCCTCGTCGTTCTCCTCCAACCCCTGTAGAATCCCGGCGATTTTCGTCTCTGCTTCGTCGGCGTCCTCCGGGTCGGCCTCTTCGAGGTAGGCGTTCCCCTTGCGGTAGTAGCGCACGAGGTCGTAGTCGGCGCGTTCGCGCTCGGGTTCCGGGAGGTCCTCCTCGTCGAACGTCTCGTACGCCCACGTGAACACGGCGATTTGGCGGCCCGCGTCGTTGACGTAGTAGTGGCGCTCGACGTCGTTGCCCGCGAAATCCAGAATGCGCGCGATGGCGTCGCCGGTAATCGGGTTGCGCGCGCGTCCCACGTGAACCGGGCCGGTCGGGTTGGCGCTCGTATGTTCGACCACGACGTTCTCGCCGGTCGGTTCGAGGCGGCCGTACTCGTCGTCCTGTGCCGTCTCGACCGTCTCGTCGTAGTAGGCATCGCTCGGCAGGAAGTTGACGTACGGACCTTGCCCCGCCGCCGCCGCGATGTGGTCGTAGCCGTCGGCGTCGATTTCGTCCGCGATGTCGGCCGCGATTTTCGGTGGCGGTGCGCCGACTTCCCCGGCGAGTCGGAACGCCGCACTGGAAGCGAGTACGGCGTCCACGCCCTCCGGGGGCGTCTCGATTCCGAGGTCGTCGGTCGGAAGGTCGAGGCTGGAGAGTGCCCCGAGAAGGGCCTCCTCGACTTCTTCCCTGAACGTCAGGAACATACCAGTCCGTTCCCGGGCGGTCGGTAAAGGGGTTTCTGAACGATTCCGGTCGCGTTCGAACGGCCTACCCCCCCCATCTACCCCCCAACAACAACAAAATAACCTAACATAAATCCCTAGACTCCTTCACCTCCGTTCCCTCGTCCCCGCTATCATCCTCCCCGATTCAACCAGCTATCTCAAGAACAACCGAACCCAACAACAGATACTCAGTACAGCCAGCTAATACGACCCAGACATAGACCCTCATCGGTCCGCTGGTCTTTCGCCTCGCGCGAAGCGTACCGACGAAAGCGACGAGAACCGAGATCAACACCACCGTCACCAACGTCGGTAGAGTACCCGTCGAAACCATCTACAATCCATAACGAATCCGAGAGATAAATTAGTTTACCACGAAACAATTCCGTCGCTCACCCGTAACAACCGCCCGCCCAGCGAGTCCACCCACAGCACGGCCAACCCGACGCCGTATGCCACCATGACCGCGAGCGCGACGAACAGCATCAACAGCAGGCCGCCCGGTAACATCGCCGCGACGAACAGCACGCCGATGGAAACTTCCCGCCAGCGTCGTCGCATCGTCCGGTAGGGTACGACGTTCCCGTGATGGAACAACAGCATCGTCACCGGAATTTCGGCTAACAGACCGACCCCGGCGGTCAGCGCGAACACCAGCCAGAAGAACGCCGCCGTTCGGTAGGCGATTATCATGTCCGCGGCGCGAGCGTCGGCGACGAGGTAGGAGATGACTTCCGGCGCGACGTAGCGGTAGCCGACGAAACTCCCGCCCAGCAATCCCACCGTCATCGCGCCGCCCCAGACGAGGAACACGTTCCGGTCGGCGCGCGCACCGAGTCGGGATTCGATTGCGGGCCACGCGTAGTACAGCACCAACGGCAGCACCGCCACCGCACCCGCGATGAGGCTCACCTTCATCTCGAACGCGAGGGCTTCGACCGGATGCAGGAGGACGATGTTCAACGCGTTCGGGTTCACCCCTGCCGGAAGCTCCGTCAGGAAATCCCGCTTTATCGCGCCGATGCCGCCGCCGTAGAGGAACGTGAACGACACCGCGACGACGGCCATGAACACCCCCGCGAGGCGGACCGATTTCCCCCTCAGGCTTCCGACAACGAACCGCAGGTCGTAGTAGTAGCCGCCGATGTCGTCCTCGGTTTTCTCCTCTTCCGTGAACACCGACGCCATCCGGGCCGCGGTTCCCTCGACCGCAGTCGTCAAGCCGTTTTCGTCGTTCTGCTGCTCCGGCGGTTGCTTCGGTCGTTCCTCCTCGTCGTCCGCATTCGTGCTCGCCCGTCGAATCGGTCGAGGATGGCCGTCGCCCGCTCGTGGTCTCCGTCGTCCAGCGCCGTTCCGCCAGTTCGAGCGCCTCGTGTTCCGTGAGCGAGTCGAACGCTTCCGGCGGCGCGGAGCGAATCCCCGACGCGTCGAGTGCCGCGAGGTCGATTTCGACCGGGCGTCCGAACGCTGGTTCGACTCCCCGCGGTCCACGAGTCTCGCACAGCCGAGTCCGACGAAGTACAGCGTCGTCATCGGAATCGCCACGAGCGACATGGAGAACGGGTCGGGCGAACCGTTCACCATCGAACTGAGGACGACGATGCCGAAGACCGCGTAGCGCCAGCGGTCCCGAACAGGTCGTAGGGGACGATGTCGGCGTACACCAGTCCGCCCATGAGCAACGGCAGTTCGGCGGTGAACCCCAGCACGACCGTCAACAGGAGGACGAACTGCGTCCACTCCACGATGGAGTAGGTGGGTTGGAACCCGGCCTGAATCGCGTTGGTCACGAGGAAGTCGAACAACAGCGGGAGGAAGACGAGGTAGGCGTAGGCGACGCCGCCGCCGAACAGCGGCGACCACTACCCGACGAGCAGGCGGGTCCGCCGCGTTCCCGGCAGCGAGAAGTCTTCACCTCGCTCCGTCTTCCGTGTCCGATAGACGAGAAAGACCGCGGCCATCAGCCCGGCGATGAGCCCCAGTTTCGCCTGTAGCAGGACTACGTCGAACGGCGTCACCGCGACGACGATGGCTTCCGACTCCAACAGTCGCTGCTCCAGCGCGGGCCATATCCAGTACCGAAGCCCGTAGAACGTCGTCAAAAACCCGCCGACGAAGACGACGAACGCGAGCCGTAGCTCCGAGCGAACCCGCCGAAGCGCGATACCCGCCACTCCCTCCGATCGGTCGTATCCAATTGCCCCCACGCGAATCCCCCCGCAGTCGCAGCCGTACTATCGTCTCGCGCAACTATCAACTTTGCTCGCAATCGCCGGTTAGCGTGTCAGTCGTTCCGCACGGCCCAGCGAAGCATGTCCGCGAACTCCAGCGCCGACTCGTAGCGCTCGTCGGGGTGGACGCGGTCGCCGTTTCGAGTACCTCTCGAAGCGATTCCGACGGCTCGTCGGCAGAGCAGTGTCCATGCGAGCTTTCCGAGTCGTCGAACGTCCGCCGGGACACGTTCGCCCCGGGAGTCGTCGTCATTGCCCGTGAACCGCCAGTCCGTCACCATCACGCCCGAGTCGGTGACGACCACGTTTTCCGCGGATAGCGCTTCGTGAAACACACCCTGTCTGTGCCCGCGATGGACGATTTCGGCCGTCTTCCCGACGATGTCGGCGACGTTCCGCTCGTCGGATTCGTCGCTGACTTCCGCCACGGGTTGTCCGTCACACTCTCCAGTGCGACTCACGGTTCCGGGTCCGTTCCCCAGCGTGGACTCCTGTACGCCGTCGAAATCGAGCGTCGCCCACTCCCGTACATCCCGTTCGAAGTCCTCCGGTGGGTCGTGAAACCGTCGTAGGATGACGGCCTCGCCGTCCGAGGTGACGGCGCGATGGGTTTCGCCGTCGAGTCTTTCGCGGAGTTCGTATCCGTTCCACATCGGGTCGTCCGGTTCCGGTTCGGATTCGGGGTCCTCTTCGCTATCGTTCCCTCGATATCGCCGGTATCCTCCGCCAATCAGCGCTGCACTGAGGAGGCCGCCAGTCGCCACCCCGAGCGGTGAGACGACGGTGCGGAGGGTGTCATAATACGTCGAGGTGGTGGGTGTAATCCCGTGAATCACTCCACCCGTGGTGCCGAAGTACACCATCCCTGCATCGAGATATACATCCCCGGAAATTCCCCCTCGATGGCTGTACTGCCATCGAACGTGACCGTCGTCGGTCGAGAGCCCGACGATTCGGTCCTTCTCGCTCGCCGACGACTGCCGACAGGAGACGACGAGCGAGTCGTTCATCGTCCCGACTGCGGAGACGTGGCTCCGGTTACCCGTGGAAAACTGCCACCGCTGATTCCCGCTATCGGTCGAAAACGCGTGCAAGTGCCCTTCCGTTCCCAGATAAACGCTGTTTCCGAACACCTGCAAATCCCACTTCTTGTCCGGGTCGATAGCGACGCTCCACCGCTCGGTGCCGTCCGATGCGTCCAGTGCTCGGACACGTGCCCCGTCGATGACGTACACCGACACGCCGTATATCTGCCCGAGAAACGACGTCGTGTCGTTCGCCAAATCGACGTGCCAGATGCGGTGTTCATCCCCTGCCCACATCCCGTAGAGACGTCCGCGTTCGGGACCCCACGCGATGACGTGGTTCGCCGCCGTTTCGACCGGGTGGATGCTCACTTTTTCATTGGCCGACCGCTTCCAGTCCACTTTCCCTTCGTCGGTGAACCTGTACATCATCCCGTACGTCGTTCCGACGTAGAGATGGGTTCCATCGTAGTACAGGGGTGCGGTCGGAGAAATGCCCAGCGACTGGACCGACCAGTGTTTTTCACCGTTTTCCCGAGATGCCGCCACGAGGTCGCCGTCGTCGATGATGATGGCGTAGTCGCCGTCACCGCTTCCACACTCGGGGAGTCAGTTCCCGTGTACCGCCACCGTTCCTGTCCCCCGACCGTCGAGAACGCGATGATTGTGTCTCCGTGTGCGACGTACGCTGTCCGTGCCGTCGGAAACAGGGTCGGTTGGCCCCGTTGTGGCTCGAAGGTCCACAATATCGCCCCTGCGTCGGTGAGCGAATATATGCCGTCTACCGTTATGACGTAGAAGATACCGCTGATCGCTCGCGTAATACCGATCGTTTGCGAGACGCTCCGCGTCCACTTCGTTTTCGCTTCGGGCGCATACGACCTGGTCAGGTTCGAGGTACTCCAAAGGGGAACGCCGATTCCCGCGCTTCGCACGAAATCCCGTCTGGTCGACGTTCCCCGTCTCATCTTTCGAACGATGTTCTCGTATCCAAATGTGTCTTGTCATTATCCGATGGCGGACCAAAATTCAACTCCGAACTAACGAACCATTGATATGGTTAAAAATACAACCGTTCTGCGTGCAACTTCGCTCTCCTCGCTTTCGATATATCAGCATCTCGGTCGGCTTGTTCATCGGGGCCGCCGTTGCACTTTCCCTTCCGTGGTTGTGGCCCGACGCCCCCGCAAACGCCGTCGAAGTCGGAGTGCTGGTCACCCTCCTCGG
The DNA here is from genome assembly GCA_963811185.1 of uncultured haloarchaeon. GTDB lineage: Archaea > Halobacteriota > Halobacteria > Halobacteriales > Haladaptataceae > Haladaptatus. The sequence continues at coordinate 342,575 of CAWEQN010000012.1, read as the reverse complement.
CTGGACCGCCGCCGAACAGTTCTCGGCGGAAATCGACCGTGCAGTGGCCGCCCGCCTCTACTGGTTGTTCGCCATCGCCGGTGTACTCCCGCTGGCCGGCGCACTCGGCGCTCGTATTTTCGCCGGAAGTACGGTCAGCCACGACGTTCTCGCACGTGCGGTACTCTTCGCGTTGGTCAGTGTCGTCCCAGTCTCGTGCGGTTCGGGACGATACGCCCTGCTCCGTCTCCAGTCGGAACCAGTTCGCGGTAACGCCTTCGCCACCAAATCACGCCTGTACACCCTGCCACTTTCGATGGTTTACAGTTCTATCGCTCTGTTACTCCTCCAATTCGTCCTCCACGGAACGGTTTCACTTCACTCCCTCATCGGACCGGCCATCGGAGGGGTTATCGGGGCGAGTATCGGTTCCCTGCTGACCGATGAACGGACCGTCGAACTCGTCGCACTCGACGACGGCCTCATCATCACGACGGAGGGCGGGTTCGGCGCGAGTTTCGTCCCGTGGCGGCGAATTCGCGACGTTCGCCGCGACGGCGACACGTTGCGGGTGGCCCGCGGCCTTCCGTGGCCGATGGTGTACGAAGCCGACCTCTCACGGGACAACCGTTCCGATGAAACCGTGTACGCGTTTCAATCCCGAATCCGGTGAAACAGTGCGATAACGGGAACGGGTGCCGGATCACGACTCGTCTATCGTCTCGATGACCCGCTGGGAGAAATCGACTTCCGACAGTTCGTCGTCCTCCAGCGCCCGAAGCCATTCGGCCTCAGTCCGCCATCGACCGACCGATTCGCCGTCGAGGTCGGTGACCGTCCCGTGCACGTCCCCTGGCGTCTCGGATAGGTCCCGAACGGCGTTGATGACCTGTCCGACTTCCCGATGCGGAACCCCGTTCGTCTGTCCGGCAGCGACCGACTCGTACTCGATTTCGAGTCGCGCCTCCCCGATATCGACCGTCGTGACATAGACTCCGTGTGTCATCAGTCGCGCTTCGAGTTGGTCCGGGTCTAACTCCATAGCGGAGGAGCGTTGGCGACGCGTAAAGTGGTTGTCACCGAGTCCGGTAGCCAACCGGAAACAAGTCTCATCGACTGAAATCCGGAATAGCGTAGCCGTGCCCGCCGAGTCCGGGACAGAGGAAAGAACGTTTTAGCCTCGAACGACATTCTTCCTCCAATGAGCGACTCCGACACCGTCGAGGAACCCTCGACGAGCAACCAGTCGGGTTCCGACGACGGACCCAAACAGGTGGACTCCCCGAACTACCACCACGAAAACCACACCGCCGCCCAGACCTGCGGGTGGACGGCCAACGCCCTGCGCGGGGAGGGAAAATGCTACAAGAACATCTTCTACGGCATCGAATCCCATCGCTGCATCCAGATGACGCCCGTCGTCAAGTGCAACGAGCGCTGTGTCTTCTGCTGGCGCGACCACCGCGGCCACTCCTACGAACTGGGCGACGTGGAGTGGGACGACCCCGAAGCGGTCGTGGACGCGAGCATCCGCCTCCAGCGCAGACTGCTGTCGGGATTCGGCGGCAACGACGACGTTCCGCGCGAAGTGTTCGAGGAGTCGATGGAACCGCGCCACGTCGCCATCTCTCTGGACGGCGAACCGACGCTGTATCCCTACCTGCCGGAACTCATCGAGGCGTTCCACGACCGGAACATCACCACGTTCCTCGTGAGCAACGGGACGAACCCGGAGATGCTCGAACAATGCGACCCGACACAGTTGTACGTCAGCGTTGACGCCGCGGACCGCGCGACGTTCGACCACGTCGTCCGGGCCGTGGACGACGACGCGTGGAAGAACCTCATCGACACGATGGACGTGCTGGCCGGGAAGGACGACACGCGAACCGTCCTCCGAACCACGCTCGTCGGCGGCGAGAACGTCGCCAACCCGGACTGGTACGCCGCCTTCTACGAGCGCGCTGACCCGGACTTCGTCGAACTCAAGGCGTACATGCACGTCGGCCACTCCCGCGGCCGACTCGACCGCTCCGCGATGTTGGACCACGAGGAAGTCGTCGAGTTCACCGAGCGAGTCGGCGAACACATGCCCGAACACGACGTGCTGAAGGACGTTCCCGCCTCCCGGGTCGCGCTGCTCTCGAAGACCGAGGACACGTGGGTTCCGAAACTGAAAAAGGACAGCGAGTTCTGGGAACGCGATTCGACGACGTGGACGCCGCTGGGTGGGTAAAATCACGACCAAACGAACTCGGTTCTCTACACCTGTTCGAGGTCCGTCTTCGTTAGCTCGTTTTCGACGTTGCCCGTGTTCGTCGTTTCCGTCGGTTCGAACAGCAGCGCCTCGATTTCCTCCTCGGCGACCGGCCGATGTTCGACTCCTCGCGGGACGACGAGCAGTTCGCCTTCCTCCAGCACCATGTCCTCTTCGTCACGGAACTCGATGCGGAGTTGCCCGCTCGTCACGAGGAACATCTCGTCCGCGTCGTCGTGGTGATGCCAGACGAACCCTCCCTCTAGTTTGGCGAGTTTGACCGCCTGCCCGTTCAGTTCCGCGGCGAGCCGGGGCGACCAGTGTTCGTCGAACTCTCGAACGCGGCGTCGAGGTTCACTTTCTCCATGTCTGTTCGGTCGGTTTCGGTCGAAAAAGCTCTGTGGTTCACTGACTCGTCTGCCGCCACCGCACTCCCTGCTGCCACCATACTCTCTGCCGGCCACAGACTCTCAGTTCGGTGCGTAGAACACCCTCCCTTCCGATGGCACCGATCAACACGAGTCCAGCGGCGATGCAGTAGCCGTAGAACACCTTTATCGCCTTGCCGCTCCCGATGAGGGTTTCGAGGAAGGTGCTCCGATCGCTTGGATACTTATGGATTCGTCGTCGTTTGATTCCTCCAACTGTTCTCCCTCATTGCCGCTTAAACTGGACGACCTCTATGCTATTCGTTTAAGCGGTAACTCCACATTCGTTTGCGATCGACGGAAACTGGCCGAACAACCACCAAACTTAGATGCCATGCACGACTACGTCTATCCTGACTGTGTTATCGGGACCCATGCCATCTCACTTCTGTTACGCATCCCGCCTCCGGTACGCTTAAACGAACCAAGCACCGAGTATCGGGTATGCCAGCGACATCGCTCGTGGTCGGGTACGACGAACTCGCCGCACTCAAACTTCTCGCGCTCGACGGGGCGCTCGAAAGCGAGGTCAAAGTGTCGTGTGCCGACCTCGCCGACCGCCTCAACGCGTCCAATCAGACGGCCTCGCGCCGTCTCCAGCGGTTGGACGACGCGGGACTCATCACGCGTGAAATCGTCAGCAACGGCCAGTGGATCGCCATCACCGACGACGGCGAGTGGGAACTGAAACGCGAATACGAGGACTATCGTCGCATCTTCGAGAACCTCTCCGGCGTCGATTTATCGGGAATCGTCACGGGTGGAATGGGCGAAGGAAAACATTACATTTCGCTCTCGGGATACATGGAGCAGTTCGTCGAACGACTGGGCTACGAACCCTATCCGGGGACGCTGAACGTCGAACTCACCACCGAAAGCGTTCGCGCCCGCTCGGCGATGGACGCACTCGACCCCGTTTCGATCGACGCATGGGAGGACGGCGACCGAACGTACGGTCCGGCAGTCTGCTATCCTGCCGCCATCGAAACGACCGACGGCGACTCCTACGAACCGGTGCACGTCATCTCACCCGAACGAACCCACCACGACGACGACCAGTTGGAACTCATCGCGGAGTCGAAACTCCGCGACGAACTCGAACTGGACGACGGCGAACACATCACGGTTCACATCGAGGAGGTACAATGAGCCACCCTGTCGCCGCGTCGGTCGAGCAAGCGGTCGCCGCGTTCCGTGACGGGTCCCCCGTCCTCGTTCACGACGCGGCCGACCGTGAGGGGGAAACCGACCTCATCTACCCCGCCGGGGCAGTTACGCCGGAAGCGGTTTCCCGCCTTCGAAACGACGCTGGCGGACTGGTGTGTGTCGCCCTGTCCCACGACGTTGCCGAGAACTTCGACCTCGATTACATGGACGAAATCATCGACCACCCGGCGAGCGAGGGCCACGACCTCGGCTACGATGCACGCTCGTCGTTCACCCTGACCGTGAACCACCGCGACACCTACACCGGCATCACGGACGACGACCGTTCGCTGACGATTCGGGAACTCGCGAACGCGGCCGAAGCGCCCAACGATATCGACTTCGCTGACGAGTTCCGCGCACCCGGACACATCCACCTGCTCAAGGCCGCACCCGGTCTGCTTTCCGAACGCCAGGGCCACACCGAACTCGGAATCGTCCTCGCGGCGGCCGCCGACCAATCTCCCGCCGCCGTCGTCTGTGAGATGCTGGACGACGAAACCGGCGGTGAACTCTCACCCGACGACGCCCGTGCCTACGCCGAACGCCACGGATTTCCGTATCTCGAAGGAGCGGAAATAATCGAATCGCTCGGCTAATCCTTTCGCGCTCATCTCGGGATGAGACCGTAACTATTCCGTTCATAACGAAATTCCTATCACCTGATTGCGGTAATTTCGGAATACGTCTCTCAATTATGAAAAATGTTCATCATCTTGTGAGTCGATACACTTTGTATGGACTTCAAAGTAAGAGCAATCGTATACGGAATCGTCGCGACCATCATCGTCGGCCTGCTTAGCGGGGCAGTTGTTCCATTCACGAACATGACACTTCCCGTTGTCGGCGCTGGCCTGACCGGTATCCTTGGTGGTCTCGTGGCCGGCTACATGTCCGGAACCAAACTCGATGACGGCGCGCTCAACGGCGGCGTCGCAACCGCCGCAGGGGCTATCATCGCCCTCATTCTCCTGACCGTTGTCGGGTTGTTGGCTGCAGGCATAATCACGACCATGGGTCTGTTCGCCTTCGGCGTGGTGTACGTGATCGTCGCCGCAATCCCCGGCATCGTGGGTGGCGCACTCGGGTCGTGGCTGAAGGGCCGCTCGGATGAACGTACCGCCGCGCGCCCGGCCTGAAACGAAACTGGCACCATTTTTGAGTCGGAACGAACCGCGTGTACACGTTTTTGCAAACCTTGATATCCGTGTTTACAAAACGTCGCTTATGACGATTCGCCAAGGATTGATGGTTTGTGGTACCGTCCCCGATTCGGAGGCGTTCTCCTTCGCGGCCGAACACGGGTTCGATTTCGTCGAACAGGAACATCTCCCCGTGGGACTCGGAAAGGTGGACTTCGACGCGCTCACGACGGCGATGCGGGAGACGGACTGGTCGGGCACCTGTACGCATGAACTGTATTCCTTCGATATCGAGTACGCCGGACACGGCAAGAGCATCTTCGACCAACTACTCTCCTGCGAGTAATTCAACACAATCGTCCAACCACAATCGCCAAAACTCATTACTGTGGCCTTCATTGAGACGGACGTATGAGCTTTGACGATATGGACGTGGACACCATCTGGATGGACGGCGAATTCGTCGATTGGGACGACGCACAAATCCACGTTCTCACGCACGGACTGCACTACGGGACGGGTGTCTTCGAAGGGGTTCGGTGCTACGACACGGAGAACGGTCCCGCCATCTTCCGCTGGGAGGACCACCTCCAGCGGCTTTACGATTCGTGTAAACCCTACAACCTCGAAATCGAACACAGCCCGGAGGAACTCACGGAGGCAACCCTCGAACTCATCGACCGACAGGACCTCCACTCCTGTTACATCCGGCCCATCGCCTACTTCGGCTACGACAGCCTCGGCGTCAGCCCCGGCGACTGTCCGACCGAAGTCACCATCGCGGCGTGGCCTTGGGGCGCGTACCTCGGCGAGGACGCCCTCGAAAACGGCGTCGAGGTCATGATTTCCTCGTGGCGCAAACACGCCTCCAGCCAGATTCCGACGAACGCCAAGACGACCGGCCTGTACGTCAACAGCCTCCTCGCCGGCGAGGAAGCCCGACGCAACGGCTACATGGAAGCCATCGTCCTGAACAAGGAAGGCAACGTCGCGGAAGGTCCCGGCGAGAACATCTTCATGGTCCGCGACGGCGAGATTTTCACCCCCGGACTCTCCGAGAGCATCCTCGACGGCATCACCCGCAACAGCGTCATCACGCTGGCCGAGGAGATGGGCTACGAAGTCCACGACAACGCGACCATCAGTCGCGGCGAACTCAACACCGCCGACGAACTGTTCTTCACCGGCAGCGCGGCGGAGGTCACGCCCATCCGGCAAGTGGACAACGTCGAAATCGGCAACGGAAGCCGCGGTCCCGTCACCGAAGAAATTCAATCGGCCTTCTTCGACCTCGTGAACCGTCGTACCGACGACCACGAAGAGTGGTTCACGTACATCAACGAGTAATCGATTTCGGTTTTCGCGGTTTTTCGTTCGGCGTACGTTCTACGGTTTCGAACTGTCGAGTTCATTCGCCACTAGAACTATCGACTCTCGCTTGCCTGACCAGCAAAGAGTTCCTCGATTAACGCCATTACCGCGTTGTCTTCCTCCGTCGGATACGCGAATCCACGTTTTCGGTCATGTTTCCCTCACTCCCGGAGGCGGAAAAACGATATCGGGTTCAGTTTGCACCGCATCGGTCGTCTACAATCCAAACTATACAGACAACCTTCGGGTGATTCAGGCCATTAGGAACGAAACGAAGTCGTTTCAAAAGGCCTTTATTTCTGGTGGAGATTCGAACGAGGGCAGGGATTTTCAAACCATTTTCTCTACTCGAATCAAACCACAACCCAGTGAATTTCAGAGATGAGTACTGATAAATTATCAATTAAATTTATTAATATTGTCTCGAAAAAGTTATATGCATATAGGATGACAAAGATATGGAATGGTAAAAAATTCAAAACAGGTTTGAGCGGTACTAACAGAAGAAAATTTTTAAAATTAGCAGGTTCTGCTGGACTCGGTGCGTTCACTGGGATTTCTAGTGCTTCACCGGGACCTGAGCATGTTTGCTGTGCAAACACCTGGCCAAAAACCTACGATTTCTGGTTCAGTGCACCCTATGACCTGAATTCTAATAGCACAACTGAAACTCAGGCGTCAACGCATCTCAATCTAATAGATTCTACCTATGAAGCAGGAAGATGGCGTTACTATTTCCGTACCGAAACAAACATCGGACAAGTCTACAAGCTTGAAGATAACCCTAATGCAGTGGGATACAATATTAATGGGAAGCATAGATTGCATGTGAAAGAAACAGAAGGTGCTGACGAGTTGTCTACTATGCATGGCAGTGAAGAACGAGATTTCGGAGTAACTGGCGCGAATGGTGATACACCGTTGTGGCAAGATGTTGTCTATGACGTAGGAAAGTCGCTTGTTAGTGGATGGAGTAACACTATCTCAGATATCATCACCGCAGCGGACATTATCAGCAAATATACATCTCCTGATCCAGACGGTGTTAATTCACAGGGATTGTTCTATGAGTGGGATGTGACGGGCAAAGGAAAGGTTGGGAATTATCTTCATTGGGAAACAAATTACCCACCAAATGATAACTACACACATAAAATTAATTTTTTATCACAGATGACAGGAATTCCTGATGAAACATATACTAACACTTCAAATTATGGTGCAGAATGGAGTGTTGATTTAGGATCATTGACTGCTCCGTCTAGTATGACTACCAAAGAAAAAGAAAAATACGGAATAGAGAAAATCCATCCTGAGTCAATTACTTCACATTCTCTGTCAACTGAATCAAATGATGGCCCCATCTACCGAGCGAAAAATCCACCAATCACTGCCGAGGTGAAATCCAAACAGTAACATAGAGATTCAGTTGCAATTGTCTGTAAATAATACGTTCGTTGTGTCCGCCTTTCGAATATTTATCTCCACGATAGTACACTCACCTGCCACATGTGGGCAATATTGATTGATTTCGTTTTTTGCTTGTCAAATGAATACTTGATTACATACCTGCCTTGTTTCTTCGGGAGATTCTTACCAAGAATAACTGAAGACTGAGGATTATTTTTTGTATCATCTTTAGACAATTCAAACCTCTTTTTATCTATTGATTCTCCGTTATAGAACACCTCTATATTTGCTGTCTTTTTTGAATTTGTATAATTAATGATTGTAATGCGTTTAACTTTGACAGTATCTTTTGTTGAAGAACAACCTGGGAAAATTGTGGCTCGCCGAGGACGAAACAAACTTTCGTCGTCTCATATGATTATTAGGTCGTAGAGGGAGTATAAATCTTGGGTAAAATGTCTCAACATATTATAACATTCGACGACAATATATCATCCCAACGCTTTTTTATCTCACTGTTTCGGATGGAAACACGATCGACTGAGAGACTCTCATCTACTTTCGACCGGAAATCGCACCCATAATCCGACCCAACAGAAAGGAAAATATCGAATTTAGCTCGTGACGACGACTTCGCTTTCGGTCGATTCCGGTTCGCTGGCTTCCTGTTCTTCCTCCTCTTCCTTCTTGGCCTTGATCTTCTTCATCCGAAAGATTTCCTCGCGCTCCTGCTCTTCGAGTTTCTGTTCGATGTAATCCTCGCCCTCGTAGAGGTCCGGCAGGAGCTTGAATTCGAGCGCGTTGACGCGGCGCTTCGTCTTCTCGATTTCGTCCAGCATCTTCTTCATCGCCGTCTCGATTTCGGCGGCGAGGATGATGCTTTCGAGCAGGTCCTCGTAAGCGTCCGCCGTCTCGTCGATACGGGCACTCGTCCCGAGGACACCGTAGCCACGCTCGTCGAGCGATTTCTTGACTTTCGAGGAGTCGATATGCGGGACGATAACCCCCATGATGTTCTTCGACTCCGTCGTGATTTCTGGATGCTCCTTCAGCGCCGCGGCGGCCCCGCGAACCGCAACGTCACCCTCCATCGCGCGAGCCATGTTGATGGTCTGCTGTGCGCGTTCGTAATCGTCCTCCAAATCGGACCGAACATCCTGTGACTGGTCGAGGATGTCCATAAACTCCATAATGAGACCGTCACGCTTCTGCTCCAGCGTGTCGTGACCCCGTTCGGAAAGCTCGATGCGATCCTCTATCGCCATGAGGTTCTTCCGAGTGGGTTTGACGTCCGTGGCCATGTTAGTTGACCATAAAAACTCGAAGGGGATAATTCTTTACAGTCGAAGCCCCCTCGGCGTCGTATCCGTACCAAAATCCGATCCGAAAACGAAAGAAAAAACCGCGTTAGTCCGCCGTGACTTCTTCCGCCTGCTCTTCGGTGTAGTGCTCTTCGATGTACTCCTCGCTGACGCGGTTGAGCTCCGACTTCGGGAGCATCGAGAGGAGTTCCCAGGCGATATCCAGCGTCTCGTCGATGGTGCGACTCGTGTGGAAGCCCTGATTGAGGAAATCGCCCTCGAAGCTGTCCGCGAAGTCGAGGTACTTGTTGTCCTGCTCGCTCAGCGCTTCGCGACCGACGATGTTCACGAGGTCACGCAGGTCCTCACCTTGTGCGTACGCCGCGAACAACTGGTCGGAGACGCCGGAGTGGTCCCCACGGGTGAGTCCCTCGCCGATACCGTCGTCCATCAGCCGTGACAGACTCGGAAGCGGGTTGATCGGCGGCTTGATACCCTGTGAGTTCAGGTCGCGGTCGAGCATTATCTGCCCTTCCGTGATGTACCCTGTCAGGTCAGGAATCGGGTGCGTGTCGTCGTCACCCGGCATCGTGAGGATGGGAATTTGCGTGACGGAGCCTTCACGACCCTCGATACGACCTGCACGCTCGTACAGCTGTGCGAGGTCAGTGTACATGTATCCGGGGTAGCCACGGCGACCTGGCACCTCTTCACGCGCGGCACCGATTTCGCGCAGTGCCTCACAGTAGTTCGTCATGTCCGTCAGGATAACCAGTACGTGGTAATCCTTGTCGAACGCGAGGTACTCCGCCGTCGTCAGCGCCATTCGCGGCGTAACGGTCCGCTCGACTGCGGGGTCGTCCGCGAGGTTCGTGAAGACGACCGAGCGTTCGAGTGCACCCGTTCGCTCGAAGTCCTCCATGAACTCGTTCGCCTCTTCGGCCGTGATGCCCATCGCGCCGAACACCACTGCGAACTCGCTCTCTTCGCCTTCCTCTTCGAGCACGTTTGCCTGCCGTGCGATCTGGAGTGCGAGCTCGTTGTGTGGTAGCCCCGACGCGGAGAAGATGGGGAGCTTCTGTCCACGAACCAGCGTGTTCATGCCGTCGATGGCAGACACGCCGGTCTGGATGAATTCTTCCGGGTACTCCCGTGCGTAGGGGTTGATGGCCGCACCGACGATGTCGCGTCGCTCGTCCGGAACGATTTCCGGACCGTCGTCGATAGGCTGTCCCGAGCCGTCGAGAACGCGCCCGAGGAGGTCCTCGGTGACGGGCATCTTCATCGTCTCGCCGAGGAACCGAACCGACGATTTCCGGTCGATACCGCCGGTTCCCTCGAACACCTGAATCGAGACGAGTCCGTCGCTCGATTCGAGCACCTGTCCGCGCAGTGTTTCGCCGTTCGGCGTCTCGATTTCGACCATCTCGTCGTAGCCGATCGGCTCGTCGACTTCGGCGAACACCAGCGGGCCGCTGATTTCCGTGATTGTCTGGTATTCTTTCATTAGTACTTCTCCCTGAGCTGTTTCTCGATGTTTGTTTCGATGTCGTCGATGAAGTCTTCCCAATCCTCGGTCGTCCCGATACGGTTCAAGCGAGGTGCGGCCTCGATGGACGTGATTTCGTCCATCGGAACGCCGGCTTCGAGCGCCGCGAACGCTTCGTCGTTGAACGTTTCGATGGCTTCGAGCATCCGGTAGGTCTTCTCCGGCGAACAGAACGCGTCCGTGTCGTTGAAGGCGTTCTGCTGGAGCCACCCTTCACGCAGATAGCGCGCGACTTCGAGCGTCAACTGCTGGTCCTCCGGCAGTGCGTCCTTGCCGACGAGTTGCACGATTTCCTGCAGTTCTCCCTCTTCGTCGAGGATGTCGGTCGCCCACTGGCGTTTCTCGGGGTAGTCCTCCCTGACGTTCTGTTCGAACCACGGGTCGAGTTGGTCCTTGTAGAGCGAGTAGGATTCGTCCCAGTTGATTGCCGGGAAGTGCCGGCGTTCCGCGAGGTCGGAGTCCAGCGCCCAGAACGTCTTCACGATACGCAGGGTGTTCTGTGTCACCGGTTCGGAGAAGTCACCGCCGGGCGGCGACACGGCACCGATAACCGATATCGAGCCCTCCGTGCCGTTGATGTTGTCGAACTTGCCTGCGCGCTCGTAGAACTGTGCGAGACGCGCGGAGAGGTACGCCGGGTAGCCCTCCTCGCCGGGCATCTCTTCGAGACGCGAGGAAATTTCACGCATCGCCTCCGCCCACCGCGAGGTGGAGTCGGCCATCAGCGCCACGTCGTATCCCATGTCCCGGTAGAACTCCGCGATGGTGATTCCAGTATAGATGCACGATTCGCGCGCTGCGACGGGCATGTTCGACGTGTTTGCGATGAGGCAGGTCCGCGACATGAGCGGTTTGCCCGTTCGCGGGTCTTCGAGTTCCGGGAAGTCCTCGATAACCTCGGTCATCTCGTTGCCGCGTTCGCCACAGCCAACGTAGACGACGATGTCCGCGTCGGCCCACTTGGCGAGCGAGTGCTGGGTGACCGTCTTTCCGGACCCGAACGGTCCCGGAATCGCGGCCGTCCCACCTTTCGCGATAGGGAACAGGCCGTCGAGGATTCGCTGTCCCGAGACGAGCGGCGTTCGGGGCGTTTTCTTGTCGACGGATGGCCGCGTCTCACGGACAGGCCACTCCTGTTGCATCGTGATTTCTTCGCCGTTGTCGAGTTCGACGATGGTTTCGGTGACGTTGTAGTTGCCGCTCTTCGTGGCGACGACTTCGCCGCCTTCGTAGTTCGGCGGCACCATCACCTTGTGCTCGATGCTCTCGGTTTCGGGAACGGTTCCGACGATGTCGCCGGGTTCGACCGTGTCACCTTCGTTGATGGTTGCGGTGAACTCCCACGTCTTCTCCTGGTCGATACCCGGAGCGTCGACACCGCGGTCGAGGAACGCGCCCATCTGCTCTTCGAGCACGTCGAGTGGGCGCTGGACTCCGTCGTAGATGGAGTAAAGCATGCCCGGCCCGAGGTCGACCGACAGCGGTTCGCCCGTGTTCTCGACGGGTTCCCCGGGGGCGACGTTCGAGGTTTCCTCGTACACCTGAATCGTGGTGATGTTTCCTTCGATTTCGATGACCTCTCCCATCAGCCCTTCCTCACCGACGTACACGACGTCGTTCATCCGGGCCCCGAGGTCCGTGGCGGTAACGACTGGTCCGCTCACGCTCTCAATGACGCCGTCCTCACGGACGACGTCGCTGTCTGTTGCCTGGCTCATTCGTTATCACCTTCTTCGTCTTCTTGCATAAGGTCGATACCGATCGCACGCTTGATCTTGTCGCGGAGCCCGCTACTCCCCGTGCCACCGCCCAGCGTTACGAGGGTGGGGTCTATACTCGTCTCCACGTCGTTCCGGACGTTCCTGGAGAGTTGTGTGAGGTCGTCGTCGTGCATCACGATGATGCCCACGTCGTCGTCGCTTAGTATGCGACTAACCGCATCGTCCAAGTTCTCCTCTTTCTCGTCGTCCGGAACGCTTTCGAACTTCCGGACGCCCGCGAGGCGGAATCCGGTCGTGAAATCCGGGCTCCCGATGACGGCTATCTCTTGGCTCATAGTATCACCAGTTCCCGTTCGATCTGTTCCTCGTCCAGTCCTGCTTCGCGTCCTCGTGCAATCGCACGGATGTTATCGACTTCGCGCTGTTTGGCGAGGACGTAAGCGAGCACCGGACACACCGATAGCGGAAAGACATGCGAAAGGTGGTCCGAGTATTCGAGTAGCGCCTTGTCTAGGGCGTGCTCGAATCCAATGAGGCTGTCGGCTCGCTCAAGCTCGTCCAGCGCTTCGTCCAGTTTGTCTCCGTAACGGCTGTCACGGAGTTGGGCGATCAATTCGTCCGGGTTGCCTGCGAGTTGCTCCAGTGTCGTCGCGTCGAACAGCCGACCACCGGAAATGTAGTATTTCGTTGGGTCGATGTCCGCGCCGCTTCGACTGGCTCGGAGGACATTTCGGATGTTCCGGAAGTCGATTTCGGCTTGCAGGAAATCGACGTACAGGTCAGTTGCGCGGTCCGGGCCGACGATGATTCCGTCCATCAGCCCCTCGTAGTACGCCCGATCGATGGCGTTTTCGAGCGGAACCAACAGTCCGGTTTTCTCGTGGTCCTGATACGCTTCTTCGACGGCGTCGCCGAACATCGTATCCGAGAGGAGGTCGACGACCTCCTCGATGCTGGTTGCGTCGAGCAACCGTTCGACGAAGCGCTCGGAGAACTCGCCGGCGCGGATCAGGTCCGCTTCGACGATGTCCCGGTTCGTATCGGAGTAGATGCCACGAATGACGGCCTTGGCGTTCCAGGAGTCGAACTTCCGGAGATAGCGGGCGATAAGGTCGTAGAGCTTCCCATCGGCCCACTGCAGTAGGTCGTCGAAATTCTTGGCCAAGTTGGCGTGGAGAGCGTACTCCACGAGGTCGACACCGCGGTATCGGGAGCCGAGTGCGTTGATTTCGGCCTCGTACTCCGTTTCCTCCATGAACCGGGAGATTTCACCGGGGCCCATGCGGATGAGCTTGCGGTAATCCTCCTCGGTGAAGAGGTTGGCGCGGCGCGTCTTGACGCGCGCATTGACGTACTCGTAGTTTGATGCGTCGCTGCTAAGAACCTTCATTGGTCGTCAAACAGCTTCGAGCTGATGTCTTTTAGGTGATCGTCCCAGACGCTTTCGAGTATCGAGTCGAACGTGTTGTTCACTCTGACCCTCGACGCGTCGCCTTCGACGACGACGCCGCCGAGACAGTCGTACTCGCCGGCGTGCTCGAAGCTCTCGTAATCGTCCAGGATCCCGGTGACGAGTTCCTCGTCGGACGGACACGAGTAGACGCGAACGGATTCGTCGTCCTCGAACTCGACCGCTGCGGCGTCGAGCAGTTCGCGCGTCAGCTCCTCGCGCTCGTCGCCGCCGAGCTCCGAGAGCCTGTTTTCGACCGTTTCGCGGACATCCTGGATGATGTCGCGCCGGGCGCTCAGGCGTTCGTGTTTGGCTTTGAGCTTGGCGCTCGAAAGACGTTGGTCACGCTCCTGTTCGATCTGGTTTTCGATCTCTCGTTCTTTCGCCGCTACGATGTCATCGGCGTCCGCTTCGGCCGCCTCGACGATATTGGCGGCTCGGTCGTCGGCCTCAGCGCGGATTTCGTCCGCGCGCGTGCGGGCTTCGTCTCGAATGTCCTCTACTACCGTTTCCAGACTCATAAATTGGTGAAGGAGGGGGGTTATACGATGAACACGACGACCAGCGCCAGGATGACGAGGGTCTCCGGGAGCACCGTCATGATCAGTCCGAGGCCGAAGAAGTCGCGGTCCTCGGCGATTGCGCCGACGGCGGCGGCACCGATGCCACCTTCTGCGACTCCTGCGCCGAGTGCGGCGAGGCCGACGCCGAGCGTCGCGCCAGCCTTCGCTGGGAAGGCCGGGCCTGAGTTTGCAGCGTCCTGTGCGAGCAATACAGCGGTGTGTGCGAATGCGAGTATGAATTCGTACATGAGTTTACTTAGTCCTCTGTGGTGTAGGATCTGTCGTAGCCGAACGGTTGGAACTTCTCCCCACCGCCCTCATAAAACTTCCCAAAGAATTCCACGTATTCCAGCCGCAGGGCCTGTAGACCAGCGCTGACGATGCCGAGCGCTAGCACGACCAGGTGGCCCAAGACCAGAAGGACGATTCCGAAGAGCACCCCGACGATGCCCATGTGGAACAGGCCGCCGAAGACGACCTCGCCGTGGCTGACGGCGGATGGGGCCTTGTCGATGAGGAAGTGGTAGCTCTCTCCGTTGAAGGAGGCGCCGAACACGAGCAGGTTGACGACGAGTGCGATGCCCGCCTCGGCGATGACCTCCGCGGCCAGCCGAGCGTAAGACAGCACGTGCGTGAGCACGTTTAGGCTCTCGATGAGCGCGACAACGGGCCCCTCGGCGACGACGAGGGCGACCATCCCGACGACGGCGAGCACGAGGCCCGCCGTTCCGGCTCCGGACGAGAAGCCCGAGAAGCCGAGTGGTATCGGATTGCCGTTGAGCGCTTCGAAGATGAACGGGGGTTTCGCACTCTGGTAGCTCTTGCTGAGAATCCAGAGCCAAACTCCGTTCATGAGCAGTATCCAGGAGCCGGCCTCCAGGAGCGCGTGTTTCAAGCTGTGGTCCATCTTCTCGCGGAAGTCGAAGATGAAGCCGACGTTGAGGTGAATCAAGCCGACGATGACGCTCATGAACAGCCAGAGGAGCGCCCACTCGACGGTCTCAGGCGTCAATCCCTTCTCCAGCGGCGGGCCGCCGGAGCCATAGAGCGTATGGCCGAAGTGGAAGCCGAAGAACTCGGCGAAGATGAACCCGAAGACGATGGTGACCGCGCCCGACCAGAGCGCGATGCCGCCGAGGCTCTTGAACCCGCCGTCGAAGCGGGTGTACAGATACCAACCGGCAGCGAGGTAAATCAGGCCGTACGCCACGTCGCCGATCATGAATCCGAAGAAGATCGGGAGCGTGAGGAACAGCACGATGGTCGGGTCGAACTCGGAGTACCGTGGCCTATTGATGGTCTCGACCAACAGTTCGAACGGTCGCGTCGGGTCGGGGTTGTCCTGAATGACCGGCGGTTTCTCCTCCGTGCCGCCGTCCATGGCGACGTGGTGGTCCGTTTCCGGGTCGTGGTAGGACGCGCGTTCGAGTTCGTCCACGTCGGCTCTGTCGCCGACCGCTGACCGAATGGCGCCCTTCAGGTCGTCGAAGCGGTGGGTCGGAATCCACCCTTCGGCGATGAAGGCGTTCTCGGTCGTGGCGAACTGAAGCGGTGCTTCCTCCTTTTGCACCTCGATAGCGAGCTTTCTCCTCCGCCGCCAGCAGGAAGCCGGCGGCATCGAGCTTCTCGTCGTTCAACTCGTTTTCGACGCCGTTGAGCTTCGATTCGAGCTTCTGACGCTCGTGTTTGAGCTCAACGCGGTACTCCTCGGGGCTCCCCGAGGCATCCGGAATGTCGAACGAGGTAAAATCCACACCGACCAACGCGTCGTCGAGTGCATCTTCCGCACCATCCGTCGGGTAGACGAAGATGGCAACCGTGCGCTCCTCGTCGAACAGTTCGAACTCCTGCACCTCGCTCGAATCGACGAGCGCGCGTTCGATTCCGTCCGCGTTCCCCTCACCGACGGCGACCTGTAGGTGGTCGTATCCCGACAGCAAGTCGAGGTCGATACCGAGTTTGGCGAACGGTTTCACCGAGTTCCATTCGGTCTTCGACGCTCTGCAGTTCCTCTTCGAGTTCGTTTCGACGGGCATCCAAGCGATTGACCTGTGCCCGGATCTCTTCGAGTTCGTCTTCGAGGGCTTCACCGGTGACGATTCGTTGTGGTCCGGCGTCCTCCTCATCAACCTCCAGAATACTTTCGACCGAACGGACGGTGACGAGTTTGTCGGACGCCTCGTCCGCGCCGTCGACCGGCGTTCCGTGGTCGAACCCTTCCCATGACCCGTCGTAATCCGACAGATGCACGAGATTCAGTCCATGAACGGCTTCGATGACATCGGGCATGACCATCCGTGACCCTGCCACCGATACCTTGCTCATCTGTTCAGGTCTGAGCATGCACCGCCTCCCTGAATCTGTCGATAATGAATTCTATCGCCTCCTCGGTGTTGTCTTCCGCGTGGCTTTCGAGTTCTTGGCGCTCCTGTTCCCCTTCCGCGAGGATCTGTTTGCGCTCGGATTCGATATCTTCGCGTGCGTTTTCGAGCCGTTTCTCTTCCATGTCGTTGGCCTCTTCGTGGGCTTCCGTGCGGATCTCCTCCGCCTTCGTGCGCGCCTCGGAGATCCGCTCCTCGCGGTCCTCCTCTGCCTGCGCGACGATGTCGTCAGCCTCCGTTTCGGCCTCTTTTATTCGTTCGAGAACCTCTGGCCTCGGCATATGTTGTAATCACGCGGGGATTGCGCGAGAATCTATAAACTACTTGCGGAACCGTTTGGCGCCTCCTCGCGCGAAAATGGTGGGGATTCATCATCGTTCGGTCCCAACCGTAACACAATTACAATGGGCATTCTCGAAAACAAACGTCGAGCACGAATCTTTTATAAGTACCTCTCGAAGGTGTACGACCAAGTCAATCCGTTCATCTGGAACGAGGAAATGCGCGACGAAGCCCTGTCGATGCTCGATATCGAGGAGGATGACCGAGTGCTCGATGTCGGGTGTGGAACCGGCTTCGGAACCGAAGGACTGCTCGAACACACCGAACACGTCCACGGTCTCGACCAAAGCGTCCACCAGCTCGGCAAAGCGTGGGCGAAAATCGGCAAGTACGACCCCGTCAGTTTCTACCGAGGTGACGCCGAACGACTGCCGTTCAAGGACGATTCGTTCGACATCGTCTGGTCGTCCGGCTCTATCGAATACTGGCCCGACCCGGTCGAAACGCTCCGTGATATTCGTCGTGTAACCCAACCCGGTGGCGAGGTGTTGGTCGTCGGTCCGAACTATCCCGGAACGGGCGTCATGCAGAAAGTCGCCGATACGATAATGCTCTTTTACGACCGTGAAGAGGCGGACAGAATGTTCCAGGAGGCAGGCTACGAGGATATCCGCCATCGGGAGATGGGACCGAGCTACGACCCTGATATCGCCATCACGACCGTCGCACGCGTGCCAGAGGAACTAATAAATCGACGTTCGTCGTCCCATAAAACCGATATTCGCTGTTCGATACTCACCGAACGGTCGTTTCGACTTCGGTGACGAGTGTTCCATTTTCTACGATTCGAACGACGACGTCGTCTCCCGATTCGAGCAGTGGCGCGTTGGTTTCGGCGAGTTCTACACTCGCCGTTTCCCCGGCATCCCACTCTCGGGTCGGATGCGCTGTTGAACGGTCCTGTCGGCCCAGCATGGAACCCGTCCGCCGAGAAAAACGGAACCGGCGGCTGATACGCGAGTGGTTCGCCGTTCACGCGAATCTCGATATCGAGCGCTTCCACGTCGAGTGAATCACCTGCTCTATGTGTGAACGTTATTCGGTCAGTCGTTGCAGTAGCGGACACTCCGATGACGGCCCGTTTCGGTTCCCGTAACGACACCGAATGCACTGCAATGGCTCCGAAGGTCCCGGCGACAACGAGCGTAACGGCCAGCAAGAGGACGGTTGCGACGACGGGGGAGAGGGCGCGCTTCGACACGCCCGTGAGTGGTTTCGTGTTCTTATTTCAAGCTTAGGACGATTCGCCAGCACCTCGCGGCGTCCCACTTCCCGAACTGCTATTCGTCACTCCGTATGGGGTGAGCGTTACTTTGAGCGTCTCGGAGTCGTGTGTCGCCCTGACGGTGAACTCTCGACTCGGCGAAACCGTGAATATCGTTCCGTCTTTTCCGGTGGTTCCGAGCGGCGTATTGCCTACCTCGATACGACCGTTGACTGGGTCGCCGCTCCCATCAGTCAGGTTTATTCGGAGCGGCCCTCCGGAATACGTTCGATTGACGACGAGGTTCAGATTCGTGCTGTTGTTTCGGACGGCAGTTCCGTAGGGGACGTGGTTGTCTCCAGTGAGATACTTGTACTGGACCTCCCGGTATATCTTCTTCGTGCCGCTGTCGAGATACGCATTGATGAGCCCTTGTGAGTGGATTATCTTTGTCAGGGCGACTCCGCGCCGGTAATTGAGGTTCGTACCCGAGGTCGTGTTCGTTTG
This sequence comes from uncultured haloarchaeon, assembly GCA_963811185.1. Taxonomy (GTDB): domain Archaea; phylum Halobacteriota; class Halobacteria; order Halobacteriales; family Haladaptataceae; genus Haladaptatus. Next base: position 323,764 of record CAWEQN010000012.1, on the reverse strand, counting down.
GTTGACCCACGGATACTGACTCATCGTGAGACTGTATTTCTCACTGCCATCCAAGTTGCTATGGATGCTCCCGTTTCGGTAGTCTGCGCGGTATGCTTCCCGAATGTACTGATTACCACTCACGGTCGATAGCACGACCCCATCGCTCGTCGTTGCGACATAGATCGGTTTCGGATCCGTTTCGTATTGGAGATCACTAACCAGCGACTTACGCACTCGACTCTGTAGCGGTATCAGATATGTCCGAAATTCCCATTCGTTGGGGGAGAATCGAATGACGCCTTCCTGCTCCGCCTCCGATTTCATGTACTCCATCGAGCTTTTCACGTTGTCCGCTTCCGTCTCCACTAATGCGAGGTCCTTTACGTATCTGCTCGTTTTGATCTTTTGACTGGCGAATTGCTGACTCGCGGTTCGCTCTTTTGTTTGTATGGCGGATAATCGCGCACTGAGATTTCCACTGAAGCGAACCAGTATCTGCCTCTTTTCCCCGTTCGATTTGGCGTTCGATAACCGCTCATCGAGCGTATTCATCCGCTTTTGGGCCTGTAGCTTGCTTCTATCCATCTGGAGTGCGGTGCTCAGGCTCAAGGATGGCGTATATGTGTCACTCCTGTCCGGGTTTCCGAGGCTCAGATGATAAGCAGTGTTGTTGAACCCCGGTGGTTGTACCGGGTTCGTAACGTTCGGTGTCGTAGCTGACGATGATGACATCCCGGATTCGGATGCCACAGCGGGCGAACAGATGAGGAGAACTGCGACCAGAACGGGGAACGCCCGGTTCATACAGTTGGGTACGCAACTCCTCATTAAAATACGTACGGGATTCAATCACGCCTTGGATAAACGTTCGAGATAGGCGGAAATCTTTCGAATCGACCGCTGATGTTTTATCGTACGGATGGAAAGTATTTTCTTGCCTGCTTGACCACACATGGATATGCGGTCACATTTCGCCCTCCTCGTGGTCCTCCTTTCTTTCCTGGCTGTAGGACCCTCTGCCGTCGCGGGTGATCTACACAGTCACCCGACCAGCAGTGATGCGATACAGGACCGTACAGGGATAGACGAAACTCCAGCAAACGGGACGACGATTCGAATCAAACCACGCCCCAACGGGGATGCCCACTGGAACGTTTCGATGCAGTTTGCACTCCGAAACGAAAACGAAACGGCGGCATTCAAACAGATGGGTCGTGACTTCGAGAATTACGACACCAACGGTGGGGATGTCGGTTTCTCCGCGGACACGTTCCGTGCAATCGCCACCCGTGAGCAGATGGCGACTGGACGGCAAATGAAGATACGAAACACCAACCGGAACTACTTCATCGACAACGATACCGGAACGCTGACGCTCACGTTCATCTGGACGAACTTCACACGGGTACACGACGAGAGGATATATCTTCACGACGTATTCCTGTTCAACGGTGGAAACTCGACGTGGCTTCGTTCGCTTTCTGCGGATCAGACTCTCGTCATTGAGGACCCCGATGGGTATCGGATTCGTAACTCGAATATCGGTCACAACAACGGGACTATCGTCGTGGCGGGAGGTCCCGGAAGTAGTAGTTTCCTTCCGGACCTCCTCGACGTAACGTACGCGAAAAAAGACGTGTCGGGTTCGAAGACGAACTATCCCGTTCCCACCCGAATATGTCGCCGCATTTTTGGTCCTCTTCGGTATCGTCGGCGTCGGCGTGTATGCGTTCCTCCAGCGAGACGATGATGACGATGGTCCGCTCGTGGACGCCGAACTCACCGACGAACAACCCGTCCCACCGAACCCCGAACCTGAAGACGACGAACCCAACCTCGAACTGCTGTCCGACGAAGAACGCGTCGAACTCCTGTTGAAACAGAACGGCGGCCGGATGAAGCAGGCGAGCATCGTCAAGGAGACGAACTGGTCGAACGCGAAGGTTTCACAACTGCTCTCGGCGATGAACGAGTCGGGGCGCGTCAACAAACTGCGTATCGGTCGGGAGAACCTCATCACGCTCCCCGGCGAGGACGTTACCGACTTCGATACCGAGTGAACGCTTGCCCGATTTTCCCTCGATAGGTAACAAATCCGAATAGTACGGGTCGTGCATTGTCGACCGTTTCGAAAACGTTTACCCGCTACCCGGAAACAAAACGACCATGAAGGTCCTTGTAACGGTGAAAGAAGTCGCCGAACTCGCGGATGACTTCGAGGTGGAAGGGACCGAGGTAGACGACCGCTACCTCGAATATGACCTGAACGAGTGGGACGACTACGCTGTCGAGGAAGGTGTCCAGTTGAACGAGGCGGGCATCGCCGACGAAGTCGTAACCGTCACCATCGGCCCGGAACGCGCCGAAGAGACGATTCGGATGGCGCTCGCCAAAGGTGCGGACCGTTCGATTCGCGTCTGGGACGATGCACTCGAAGACGCAGGATTGCTCGACGTCGAAGACGAAAACGGAACTCCTGTCCGCCGTCGTCGCGGAAGAGGAACCCGACCTCGTGTTGACCGGCGTGCAAGCCGGTGACGACGCGTTCGGCGCGACCGGCGTCGCGCTCGCGGATAAAATCGGCTTCGAGTGGGGAGCAGTCGTCAACGGCCTCGATATGGACGCCGACGCCGGCGTCGCACACGTCCACCGCGAACTGGAGGGTGGCGTCGAGGAACTGACGGATATCGAAATTCCGGCCGTGCTGACCATCCAGACTGGTATCAACGAACCACGATACGCCAGTCTGCGCGGCATCCGACAGGCACAATCGAAGGAAATCGCACCGAAAACGCTCGAAGACCTCGGCCTCGATGCCGACGCGGTGGAGAGCGACTTGACCCTGACCGACATGTACGAACCCGAAAGCGAGAGCGACGCGGAAATCTTCGAGGGAAGCACCGAGGAGACGGCGACGAAACTTGCTGACGTGCTCCGCGAGAAGGGGGTCGTCCAATGAGCGACGTACTCGCAATCACGGAACACCGACGCGGCGAACTCCGCGACGAAAGCCTCGAAATCATCTCCGCCGGGCGCGAACTCGCGAACGACGCGGGTGGCGACCTGCATCTCGCCGTCATCAGCGGCGACGTCGAAACCCACGCGGACACGCTGAACCGCGAGGGTGTGGACGCGATTCACACCGTCTCCCACGGCGAGGAGTTCAACCACGACGTGTATGTGCAGGCAATCGAGGCGCTGTTTACCGACCTCGAACCGACGTTCGTCCTCATGCCGAACAGCGTGAACGGACTGGACTACGCGCCCGCCGTCGCCAACCGTCTCGACCTGCCGCTCGTCACGGACGTCATCGGCTTCGAGTACGGCGACACGCTCACGACGACGCGCGAGATGTACGGTTCGAAAGTCGAAACGACCGTGGAAGTCGAGGGCGACAAGTTCGCCCTGACGACCCGTGGTGCGGAGTGGCCCGAAGCGGAGGGCGTCGGCGACGCCGAGGTTTCCGCGTTCGACTTCGAACCCGACGAAGACGCGATTCGCTCGACCGTCACCGGTTTCGAGGAAGTCGGCGCTGGCGACGTGGACATCAGCGAGGCGGAGTTCCTCGTCAGCATCGGCCGCGGTATCGAGGAGGAGGACAACCTCCCGCTCATCGAGGACCTCGTGGAAGCCACCGGCGCGACGCTTTCCTCGTCGCGTCCCATCGTGGACAACGGTTGGCTCCCGAAGAACCGGCAGGTCGGCCAGTCCGGTTCGCAGGTGACCCCGAAGGTCTACCTCGCAATCGGTATCTCCGGCGCGGTCCAGCACGTCGCCGGGATGAAAGGCTCGGACACCATCATCGCGGTCAACACCGACCCGAACGCGCCCATCTTCGACATCGCCGATTACGGAATCGTTGGCGACCTGTTCGAAGTGGTGCCGGAACTGATCGAGCAGTTCAGCTAAGGTTTTCGCGGTTTCTTCGTCCGGATTTTTGCCGGTCGAACGCAGTGAGAGCGGGAAAAAGGTGGTCGCAAGTGGTGCCGGAACTGATTGAGCAGTTCAGCTAAGGGTTTCGCGGTTTTTTGGACGGACTTTTGTCGCTCGTCGCTGACCCTTGAGCGACAGAAACGGGATAGCTACTGCGAATCCGTCAATCGTCCCGGCTCCCGTCCGGGTCCGTTTTCTCTCCCGTCGAATCGTCTTCGAGAACGTTCTCCAACCACCGTCCACGGAAAAAGAAGACCGCACCGGCGACGGCCGCCGTCACGTTCGAGAGGGCGATGGCGTACCACGCGCCGACGGCACCGAGGCCCAAGACGAAGATGGCCACGATTGCGACGACAGCACGAACACCCCACAACGACGTTACGGCGATTCCCATCGCCATACGGGTGGACCCCGAACCGTAGAAGGCTCCGTTCATCATGTGGTAGACGGCCATGATGACCCACGTCGGCGCGACGATTCGGAGGAACGTCGCGCCGTAGTCGATTATCGCGTGGGACCCCGGTCCAGTGATGAACAGGCCGACGATGGGTCGTGCGAACCAAAACGTCAGCACGCCAGCGACGAGGAAGGCCACGCCGAGGATTGCGACGGCGATGTACACCGTGCGTCGTGCGCGGTCACTGCCGTCCGTTTCCGAGGTTCTGTCCGACGACGGTTTCGACGGACATCCCCATCGCCACCGTCGGAAGCCAGACGAGGGAGATGAACCGAGTGCCGATACCGTAGGCCGCGACGGCGTCGGTGCTGACGGTGGCGAGGAGCGCCGTCATGACGATGACGGCGATGGATTGGGTGCTCTGGTCGATGGCCCCGGGGACCCCGATTCGGAGTATTTTCTCGACGGTCCGGGATTTCAGTCGGAGGTCATCGAGCGCGAGATGCAAGCCGACATGCCCGCCGAACAACAGCCAAAATCCGATGACAGCCGTGACTCCCCGCGAGAGAACCGTCGCTATCGCCGCGCCCGCAACGCCAAGCCCGGCGAACCCCGTCGCGGCGAACAGCGACGTTTGGAGACCGCCGAGACCGAACCATTCGAACAGCGGATTGCCAGCGAATCCGAGGACGAAAAACGGGTCGAGGACGATGTTGAGAACGACGCTGAGAACCATCAGATACATCGGCGTCTTCGTATCCCCCCACCCACGGAGCAGGGACATGAACACGTAAAACCCGAACGTGAACGGCATGCCGAGGACGACAATTCGCGTGTAGCTGACGGCCAACTGGTGAACTTTCGTTCCCGGCGTGGTCCCGATGGCGTGGAGCAACTGCGGGGCGAAGACGACGCCGAGTATCGAGAACGCAATCGAGAGCAATCCGACGAACGCGATGGTCTGTCCCGGCGACGTGACCGAGTCGGTCGTCGTTCCCCGCCCCAGTGTTTTGTGCGATGAGAATCGTTCCGGCGTTCGTCATTCCCCCGCCGACGCTGATGAGCAGGAATATCGGCGGCCACGAGAACGACAGCGCCGCCACCGCATCGGCACCGAGTCGTCCGACCCAGAACGTATCCGTCAGATTGTACGCCACCTGCAGCAACTGCGTGGCAGTGAGTGGAAGAGCTAGAGCGAGGAGCGGCCACAGTATCGAACCGTGGGTGAATCGTGTTGACCGCTCGTTCGGCGTATCGCTCATCTTCGAATTTTGTATGGTATAGCCATTCGAATAATTCCTCGTGATACGTGCTCTCATCACACATTGATTCGTCGATTCGAGTACGAGGGTCCGACCAGCGACTTTTTTAACTCGCTCGCGGACGGAAGGATATGACTGACGAGCGGGAGGGAGACGGCGGCCGGGAGCGACCACTGCCGTTGGCGCTCCCGACGTACGAGAAATTGGCCGACGAGTACGCCAAACGGGCACCGACGAAACCGTTCAATGCCGACCTCGAACGCCCGACGACGATGGGATTGCTCCCCGATATCGAGGGGTTCGACGTACTGGACGCCGGTTGTGGGCCGGGAATCACGACGGAGCACCTGCTCGAACGGGGGGCGAGCGTCACCGGAATCGACGTGAGTCCGAAGATGCTCGCCCATGCGCGGGAGCGTGCGCCAGCGGGACGCTTTCTTCGAGCGAATTTCGCCGAACCCCTTCCGTTCGAGTCGAACCGATTCGACCTCGTGTACAGTTCGCTGGCGTTCGACTACGTCGAGGATTGGGAGTCGCTCTTCTCCGAACTGGCGCGTGTTCTTCGCCCCCACGGAATTCTCGTCTTCTCGTGCGGACATCCGGTCGCGGACACCCTATACTTCGACCCGGAGGATTACTTCGAGACCGAAGTGGTCAGTGACGAGTGGACGAGTTTCGGCGACCCAGTGGAGGTTTCCACGTACCGCAGACCGCTGGCGGCGATACTGAACCCCTTACTGAACGCCCGCTTTCGACTCGACCGCATCGCTGAAAGCCAACCGACGGAACAGTTCCGCGAGAAATCCCCCGAAACGTTCGAACGCGTGTCCCGTGAGCCGACGTTTCTGTCGGTTCGGGCCGTGATGACAGCGGACTGAACCCGTCACGTATTTGCGTGCCCCGTCCTGAAGCACAGATGAATGGAGTACCTGATGGCCCGCAGGACGCTCGTCGAAGACCGGTTGGAGGAGGTCGTGGAGCGGGTCGAACCACGTGAACTGTCGGAGCAGTTGGCCCACACGGCACTTTCGGGGGGCAAACGGGTCCGACCGACCGTCGCCATGCTGGTCTGTGAGGCCGCAGGTGGTGACGCCGAGGACGCCGTCGATTTCGGCGTCGGTATCGAACTCGTTCACGACGCCTCGCTCGTCGTGGACGACATCATCGACCGCTCGGACGTGCGGCGCGGCACCGAAAGCGCGTGGGCGGAGTACGGCTACGGCCCGGCCATCATCGCCAGCGACGGCATGCTCGGCGAAGCGTTCGAACTGTTCTCGTCGGACCCCCGAGCGATGGAAGTCGTCGCCGAGTCGATGATCGAACTCGGGATGGGCGAAGCCTCGGAACTCGTCGCCACGCCGTCGAACCAAGCCGAGTACATGGAACTCGCCCGCCGGAAAACCGGCGCGCTGTTCCGCGCTGCGGCCGAACTCGGTGCCTTGGCGGCCGACGCCGACCCCGAGACGGTCGACGCGTTCGGCGAATATTCCGAACGCGTCGGTATCGCGTTCCAGATTCGGGACGACGTGCTCGACGCGACGGCCGACCCCGACGAACTCGGCAAACCGACGGGACAGGACGAGGAAATCGGTCGCCCCTCCATCGTCCAAGTGACCGACCTCAGCGCCGACGAGGCGAACGAACTCGCCCACGAGCAGTCCGAGGCCGCACTGGCCGCCCTCGACAGGGTCAACGCGCCTGATTCGGCCGCGCTGGACTACCTCTGTGATTTCGCGCAGTTCGTCGTCACGCGCGAACACTGAGACGGCTTTCAGAACCCCTCTTGTGTTTTCGCTATCTCCGCTTTTCTCGGATTTTCACTGGCTTCAGGATGTGCGACGAGACCGATTCGCGCAATCCGCGCGAATCAGTGAGTGCCCGGGGGGGTATGGGGACGCCGAGGAGCGTCGTGCCAGCGGTCGGCACGACGTTCCGCATGCGGTTGCGGTCATTCACTTCGCCTAGTAACTCCGGTTGGGTTCGCGGTTGTTGCTGTCGTGACCATTGCCGCTATTGGCCTCACCATTTTCGTTTTTCCCCTTCGTTGACGACACGCTTATCCGACGGAACCGAATACGTTCCCACTAAGCGTGGCTATCACGGACAAAATCTACGTCAAAAACCATCGCCAAATCTCCTCGCAGTTGGATACGAACATCCCGAAGGGGGCGTTCAAGGGTGCAACCCTCGACATCCTGTTCCAGGGCGAAGGACTCCAGAAATTGGACGAGGCGACACGGGACCGCGTCCTCGACTTCGCCGAGGACTTTCTGGACTGTGACTGCCAGAGCAACCCGTACTGTGGCTGTCCGGAGCGGAAGTTCATGCAGTACCTGCTCGAACTGCGCGAGGGCGGCCTCGGCCCGGACGCCATCGTGGACGTGATGACCGACGACTATCTCGTGTACGCCTATCCGGGCGACGTGCTGTCCTTCCTGGACGATTCGGTCCGGACGCTCGAAGCCATCGAGGAACTCGCCAACGTCGAAGGCGACGACTCGATGTCGTCGCGCTCGCGCCAGAAGAAACATTCGCTGTCGGGATAATCCGATTACCCGAGACGGAACGGTTCGTCGTTCTCCATCTCGTCGTCCAACTCCTCCAGTTGGATGACTTCCTCTTCCCCGTCGTCGACCATCGTCTGGAGGTGTCGGACGTACTCCTTGTGTTCCTGAAGTTGGTCGCGGAGGTGGTCCGCTTCCAGTTCGAGGCGTTCGTGTTCCCGGACGAAGCTCTTCGGGACTTCGACTTTCGGCGGGAACGACTCCTCGCTGGTTTCCTCCCCGATTTGGCTTTCGGGAACGACTTTGACCTTTCCGTCATGGGCGACCAGCAGTTCCACGTAGTCGCGGAACACTGCCGACAGCGAGATGTCGCGCTTTTCCGCGATTTCCCGCAGGGTTTCGAACGCGTCCTCGTTCACCCTGAAGGAAATCGTCTTGTTTTTGTTGCCCATCTCAGTGTAGATTAGTGTTGTAAGGGTATTTAACCTTTTGTCAGACGCCCGCACGGCCACAACCATGAGATGGATATCGTTCATCACCGTTCACCATGCTACAAATCTCCGCCGTTCAGATTCGGAAAACTGGCAGGGAACCCGCTCGACAACGTACACTTTCTGGACAAACTCCCGCAGTTCTTCTGGGGTGTGGTGGTTTTCTCGATTTCGCTCGCCGTCTTCTACGCCGTCGGTCGGTTCGTGTTGGAACCCCTCGTCGAACGAACGCTCCGGATTCGAAGCGTCAATCTCACCATCCGAGGTGCGATACTGCGCGTCGTTCGCGCGGCGGTCTGGTTCGCGGGAATACTCCTGGCACTCGACCTCGCTGGTATCGATGTTTTCGGCGCGTCAGCGACGCTCGCCGCCGCGTTGACCATCGCAGTCGGATTCGCAACCCGCGACATCGCCGCGAACTTCGTCGGCGGCGTCTTCATCGTCACCGACCCACGGTTCAACATCGGCGACTGGATATCGTGGTCCGGAAACGAGGGAATCATCGAGGACATCACTTTTCGAGTCACCCGCGTGCGAACCTTCGATAACGAACTCATCACGGTGCCGAACTCCGTGCTCACGACCAACGCCGTCAAAAACCCCGTCGCGGGCGACATGCTTCGCGTCCAGCACGTGTTCCCTCTCGCCTACGGCGTGGATATCGACGCGGTGGACGCCATTCTCCTGAGGAAGCCGTGTGTCACGGCGATATCTTGGACGACCCGGAACCGTCGGTGCACGTCGTCGATATGACCGACTCCCGTATCAGCGTCGAAGTCTCCTTCTGGATAGACGACCCGACACGCTCGGAGTTCGTGGCGGCCCGCTCGGAATTTTTCCGCCGGGTCGACCGACGGTTCGACGAGGCGGAAATCGCGTTGGCGGGATGAGATTCAGTAGAACGACGCCATCCCGACCGATGAGTTTGTTCTCCGCCCGTCGCAGGTGTTCCTCCAGCGTTCGTCGCTCGACCCCCATCTCGTCAGCGATTTCGGCAGTCGTCGTTTCCCGTGGAATCCGATAGTATCCCATCTCGACTGCCAGCACCAGCGCTTCCTGCTGACGGGGGGAGAGACTTCGGAAGCGCGGTTTCGGGCGTGAGAAGCGGTCTGTCGGCCGACACCGCCGTGATTTCGCGCTTGGATTCGACCGTCACGGGAAACTCGTTGACGAGGTCACGATACAGCGCGGTCAGGTTCGAGGAATCGAGCGCCAGAATCCGACACCACTTCTCGCCGTCGAGGTACCGAAGCGGCGGGACGAGCAGGCAGTTGTGGCGGGCGAGAAACGACTCGACCGTATCGGATTCGCGGTCCTTGAGGCATGCCTCGGTCATCGCTAGCCGTTCGTTCCCCTCGACCAGCAGTTCCTGCACGCCGACCAATCGTTCGAGGTGATTCAGGGTCTTCTCCCCGTCCGGGCCGCTGACGTGCAACAAATCACAGTGGTCGTTGCACCACAACTCGACGGTCGTATCCGTTCCGGCAGTGGCCGCCGCCGGAACGCTCGGCTGTTCGATTCGCATCGTGACCTCGTGCATCACCCCCAATTCTTGCCGATCATATTTAAAGAACACTCCAAGAGGAGGGCCTTGGGTATTTGCGCCTCGCGTGCATACTACAAACTAGATGAACGAAGGAACGGAAGCCGACCACGACATCGGCGAACCGAGCGAGCAGTGGCGCGACTATCAGGGCGCGCCGACCGGAACCGACATCGAGTGCAAGGGCTGGCGGCAGGAAGCGGCCCTCCGCATGCTGAACAACAACCTCGACCCGGATGTCGGCGAGAAACCGGAGGAGCTCGTCGTCTACGGCGGGACTGGGCGGGCGGCCCGCTCGTGGGACGCCTACGACGCCATCATGGCCGAACTGCGCGAACTGGACGACGACGAAACCCTGCTGGTTCAGTCCGGTAAGCCGGTGGGGCGGTTCACGACACACGAGCGCGCCCCCCGCGTTCTCATCGCCAACTCCAACATCGTCGGCAAGTGGGACGACTGGGAACATTTCCACGAACTCGAAGCGAAGGGACTCATCATGTACGGCCAGATGACCGCCGGGTCGTGGGCGTACATCGGCACGCAAGGCATCATTCAGGGTACCTACGAGACGCTCGCCGCGCTCGCGGACGAACAGTACGACGGCGACCTCTCGGGTAAAATCGTCGTCACGGGCGGTCTCGGCGGGATGGGCGGTGCCCAACCGCTCTCGCGGTCACGATGAACCACGGCGTCTGCATCGCCGCCGAAGTGGACGAGCACCGAATCGACCGTCGCATCGAGACCGGCTACTGCATGGAGAAGACGGACGACTTGGACGAAGCCATCGAGAAGGCCGAGGAAGCCGCCGAGGCCGGGGAACCGTACTCCGTCGGCGTCCACATCAATGCCGCAGACATGCTGGAAGGGATGTTGGAGCGGGAGTTCGTCCCCGACGTCATCACCGACCAGACGAGCGCCCACGACGAACTGGAAGGCTACTACCCGTCCGGCTACACCGTCGAGGAGGCCGACGAACTCCGCGAGGAGGATTCGAAAACGATACGTCGAGGAGAGCCTGGACACGATGGCTCGCCACGTGCAGGGCATCCTCGACATTCAGGACGCGGGTGCGGTCGCCTTCGAGTACGGCAACAACATCCGCGGACAGGTCAAAGGAGCACCGCGACATGCAGAACGCGTTCGACTTCCCCGGGTTCGTCCCGGCGTACATCCGGCCGCTGTTTTGCCAAGGAAAGGGTCCGTTCCGCTGGGCCGCGCTTTCCGGAAATCCGGACGACATCCACCGAACCGACGAGGCCGTCGTGGAACTGTTCCCCGAAAAGGAGCAACTCCACCGCTGGATAGACCTCGCACAGGAGCAGGTCGAATTTCAGGGGCTCCCCTCGCGGGTATGTTGGCTTGGGTACGACACTGATGAGGACGGACTCACCGAGCGCGCACGTTTCGCCCTGCGAATCAACGAACTCGTCACGGACGGCGAAATCGAGGCCCCCATCGTCGTCACCCGCGACCACCTCGATGCGGGGTCGGTCGCCAGCCCCAACCGCGAAACCGAGGCCATGCGCGACGGCTCCGACGCCGTCGCCGACTGGCCGATTCTGAACGCCCTCCTGAACTGCGCGGCGGGTGCGGACATCGTCTCCGTTCACGACGGCGGCGGCGTCGGCATCGGCAACGCGCTCCACACGAACAACCACATCGTGCTCGACGGTTCGGACCTCGCGGCCGAGAAGGCCCGTCGCGTGTTCACGACCGACCCCGGTATGGGTGTGATTCGGCACGCCGACGCGGGCTACGACGAGGCGATAGAACAGGCAGAAAAATCGAACGTCGCCGTTCCGATGCGTGACCGAACATGACCGGACTCAACCCTCCCTCCGAATGGCTCGGTACCTCAGACGACCCGAACGACGAGCAGTTCGGCGACATCGTGGAACCGATTCCGGAACTGGACGACGACGCGCTCTCCCGGTTCGACGCGGTACTGCTCGGCGAACCGTTCGACCACGCCGTCATCGGCCGTAAGGGCGCGGCGGACGGCCCGACGGCGCTCCGCGAGAGCCTCGCAGGCGTGAAGACCCATCACTTCGACGCCGGACCGGTCGCGTCGGTCGGCGACATCGGGGATATGATGCTCATGCTCGACGACGGCGAACCGGACGAGGTCACCACCGAACTGCTCCAGCAGAAAGCGGGCGTCCTCACGAAGCGACTCCACGACGCCGACACGTTGCCCGTCTTCCTCGGCGGCGACAACTCCTTTACCTACCCGAACGCCGCACCGCTCCTCGAAGACGGATCGCTCGGCGTCATCAACTTCGACGCGCATCTCGACGTGCGCGAGGTGCGCGACGACCCGACCAGCGGCACCCCGTACAGACAGTTGCTGGATGCCGGTCTCGACTCCTACGCCTGCGTCGGCGCGCGACACTTCGAGACGAGTTCGGCGTACGCGAGTTCGTCCACGAAGACGGATGGCGAAATCGTCACGGCCGAGGAAGTCGGCGAGGATTCCGTTTCCGCTATCGACACCGCGCTGGAGTCGATGGGTGACGTGGACGCTATCTACGTCAGCGTCGATATCGACGTGCTCGACGCCGCGTTCGCACCCGGCGTCAGCGCGCCGACGCCCGGTGGAATCTCGCCCCGCGAACTGTTCCGCATGCTCCGTCTCGCCGCCAGCGACGACCGAGTCGCGGGCTTCGAAGTCGTGGAATGTGCCCCGTCGCTCGACCACGACGAACTGACGGTCCGGGCCGGTGCGCGGGCAGTCGCGCATTTCCTCTCCACTTTCGGAGGTGCCACATGACCGACTCGACCACCTGATTCAGACGAAAACGACGTCACGGCGGTCGTCCACGACGCGAAACAAGTCGTTACCGTCGAGGAAGATGGGTCTCTCGGGATTTACGAGGATGCGGCAATCGCGGTGGTTGACGGCGAAGTCGCACGCGTTGGCGCGACTGGTCCCGGTCACCCGAGAATTCCCGCCGGAAAACGCGACGTACGCCGTCGATGCGAGCAGCAAAACCGTGATTCCGGGGTTCGTGGACCCCCACACCCACGCGCTGTTCGCCGGCGACCGCTCCGACGAGTTCGAAGCGAAACTGCAAGGCAAAACGTACCAGGAGATTCTCGCGAACGGCGGCGGCATCCTGCGCACCGTCCGAGCGACGCGGGAAGCGAGCGACGAGGAGTTGTTGTCGAACCTGCTCTCGCACCTCGATACGATGCTCGCCCACGGGACGACGACCGTCGAGATAAAATCCGGCTACGGCCTCGACACGGAGACCGAACTCCGGATGCTCGACGTCATCGCGCAAGCGGACGACCGGCACGCCGTCGATGTCGTTCCGACGTTCATGGGTGCACACGCCGTCCCCGAGGGTCGTGACGCGGACGAGTACGTGGACGAGGTCGTGAACGAGCAGATTCCGGCCGTCGCCGAACAGGGCATCGCGGAGTTCTGCGACGTGTTCTGTGAGGAAGGCGTCTTTACCGTTCCGCAGTCACGCCGCGTGCTGAAAACCGGCGAGGAACACGGCATGACGCCGAAAGTTCACGCCGAGGAACTCGCGCACATCGGCGGGTCGCAACTCGCGGCCGACATCGGTGCGACGAGTGCCGACCACCTCCTCTACGCGAATTCGGAGGACATCACCGTCCTCACCGATTCGGGTGTCGTTCCCGTCCTGCTTCCCGGTACTGCGTTCGGTCTGGGTGCAGAATTCGCCGACGCACAGGCGTTCCTCGATGCGGGCGCACCGGTGGCGATTGCGACGGACTTCAACCCGAACTGCCACTCCCAGAGTATGGGTTTTGCCACGTCGCTCGCCTGCGTCGAGATGGGCATGACGCCCGCCGAGGCGCTGGTCGCCGGAACGAAACACGCCGCAATGGCGCTCGATATGGTCGACGGAGCGGGAACGCTCCAACCCGGAACTCCCGCCGACATCGCGGTCATCGACGCGCCGAACTACGTCCACGTTCCCTACAACTACGGCGTGAACACGGTCGAAACCGTACTGAAAGGCGGTGAGGTGGTCCATCATGAGTGAGATAACGATCGACGGCGAATCGCTGACTCCGGAGGACGTAGAACGTGTCGCACGCGACGATGCGACCGTGTTCGTCCCCGAAGACGCCAGAGAACGGGTGAGAACCGCACGAAAACGAGTCGAAGAGGTCGTCGAGAGCGGCGAAGCCGTCTACGGCGTCAACACCGGCTTCGGCGAACTCGTGGACGAACGCATTCCCCGCGAGGACATCGAGACGCTCCAGACGAACCTCATCCGAAGCCACGCCGCCGGGGCAGGTCGAGAACTGACCCGCGAGGAAGTCCGGGCCATGATGCTCGGCCGTGTCAACGCGCTCGTCAAGGGCTACTCCGGCATCCGCGAAATCGTCGTGGACCAACTCGTCACGATGTTGAACGAGGGGGTACACCCGGTCGTCAAATCGCGCGGTAGCCTCGGCGCGAGCGGTGACCTCGCACCCCTCGCACACCTCGCGCTGGTCATCATGGGCGAGGGAACCGCGACCGTGGACGGCGAACGACTGGACGGCGCCGACGCGCTCGAAACCGCCGAACTGGAACCCATAACCCTCGCGGCGAAGGAAGGGTTGGCGCTCATCAACGGCACACAGCTTTCGGTCGGTCTCGCCGCGCTCGCGGTCCTCGACGCCGAACGAGCGATTCGAGCGGCGGATATCGGCGGCGCGCTTACGACCGAAGTGACGATGGGGACCACTGCCTCGGCGGACCACGTCATCGCCGATATCCGTCCACACGACGGCCATGCGAAGAGTGCGCGGAACATCAAGCGCCTCACCGACGACTCCGAAATCGTCGAATCCCACCGCAACTGCGACCGGGTGCAGGACGCCTACTCGATTCGTTGCATGCCGCAGGTCCACGGTGCGGTTCGGGACGCCGTCGCCCACCTGCGTTCGGCCGTCGAAGTCGAACTCAACAGCGCGACGGACAACCCGCTCATCTTCCCCGCCGACACGGTGAACAGCCGCGCGAGCGGTGCGGGTGACGCGGCCGTCCTCTCGGGCGGCAATTTCCACGGTGACCCGCTTGCGCTTCCACTCGACTACCTCACGAACGCCGTCACGGAACTGGCGGCCATCTCGGAACGCCGAGTGGACCGTATGCTCAATCCGAACACGCAGGAATCGCATCTCCCGCCGTTCCTCACCGAACACAGCGGCCTGCGTTCGGGTTACATGATCGCCCAGTACACCGCCGCGGCGCTGTTGAACGAAAACCGCTCCATCGGCCGCGCGTCGATGGACAACACGCCTGTCAGCGGAAACCAGGAGGACCACGTCAGCATGAGCGCCCAGAGCGCGTACAACGCACGCCGGGCCGTGGCGAACGCACTCTCCATCGTCGGCATCGAACTCGTCTGCGGTGCACAGGCCGCCGAATTCGTCTCCGACGAACTCTCCCACGGTGTCGGCACCGGCGCGGCTTACGACGCCGTTCGTGAAGTCGTGCCGCCGTTGGTCGAGGACCGACCCATCCACGAGGATATCACGTCAGCGGAGACGCTGATTTGGTCCGGCCTGCTCGAAGAACGCGTGAACGATGCGCTCTCCGAACACCTCGATTAATCCGCCGTCGTTCGACTCGAATCGGTTTCCGTTTTTGGCAGTTGGCTTCCCGTCCCGGTTTTCGTTCCGTGACGAGGATTCCCCTCCCTATCGAGGGTCCACACGCCGTGTTCCTCACATTCGAACACGCGGCGAAAGACGCGCGTCGATTCCCGTCCGCAGTTCGGACACGGATGGACCGGTCCCTCCGTCGAGGTGTCCGCCGCCATCTCCGCGTACACCTCCTGCCAACCCCCACTCGGTGACGTTCGTTCGTCAGGCATGATTCGGATTCGTGTGCGTGTGGTCGATAGCCGGTGCTGTTCGACTGTCTCTGCACGACCGACAACCGTTGAAATACTGTGTGTCGTGTTCGGGGTCGCGTTTGAGCGCCGTCTTACTGCATCGGCGGTTCGCTGTCGCCCGATACCCCGTCGGCTTCGTCGTCAGTACCTTCCTCTCCGCCCGTTTTCTCGTCGTCCGCTGTGACGGTGTCGAGGCTTTCGAGCGCCCGAACCGCGTTGTCGCGGTAGGTGTCGATGGGCCGCTCGTACTGCTCTTTGGCCATCGCGGCATACTGGTTCGCGTCGTCGTCGAACGTCTCGATGCGTTCGAGCGTTCGCTCGGCGGTTTCGACCACCCAGCGGTCCCGCGTCGACTCGTCCACCACGGTGATGGATTCGGGACGAAGCGAGACGTTCACGGTTCCGTCGTCCATCTCGAACGTCCGGGGTTTCCCGGCGATGGCGACGTACGCCGGTGCTTCGAGTTCCCGAAGCATGGCCGCGGCGTCCGGTTGGTACTGCCCGGCGTAGACGAAGAACGTGTCCCCGTTCGGGTCCACGACCCGTCCACGCCAGTACTCGCTGTCGTCGCCGACGTCTTCCTTCTCGGTCAACGTCCCGACGACGAAGACTCGGTTCGCTCGCTCGCCCGTGGGGAGGAGCAGATAGACCGGTGCGCGCTCGTCGTCCGACTCCTTGAACGTGTAGCTCGCGTCGTTGAACTCCGCCGCGAACGTGCGGCGTGCGACCTCTCGTGTTGGTGCTCCACTCATGTTACATCGACCTCGCTTTGATAAGCGCCGCTTCCGCATCCACTGGCCCGGAGAGCAGTTCGACGTCGTTCGCCAACAGGTACCGACCCATCGTCGGTCCCGTCACGCGGTAGTAGTGGCCGAGCGTCATCTCGCGCATTTCGTCGGCCACGACGGTCGTGTCGAGTGCGTCCATCGCCATCTGCTTGGCTTCCTCCAGCTCGATGCCGGTCAGGTTCTGGGTCGCTTCCTCGTTGAAGATGACTTCGTGAACGTCGAGGCCGTCGTCCAAGACTCCCTTGATTCGGAGGTCGAACTCGCCGTCCTGTTCGCCGTGCTCCGAACAGCGGCCGTTCTGGAGAACGCGCGTGCAGTCCTCTTTCGGACATCGTTTGATGAGACCACTGCCGGACTGGATGTCCACCAGTGCACCCTCCATCTCGGTGCTGTTGTCGCCGACTTCGATGTCGGTGTCGAGTTCCTCGATGGTGGTCGTGCGGTTGAGCTTCACCGAATAGCGGCCCTGGTACTCGTCCGTGACCATGTTGCCGAGTTTGTACACCTTCCCCTCTTCGAGTTCGGGGAGGTCGGATTTGGCCCATTTCGTGAACTTGATGGTGCCCGTCTCGTCGCCGAGGAGGCCGACTTGGCCCACGGAGTCGCTCCGGGGTTCCCAGAGGTCCACGAGTTTCGCGGTGAGGTTCACCCACTGCTCGTCGGTTTCGATGTCTTCGACGTGCACCTCGCTGGTGCCGCCGGTCCGAATCTCGTCGCGTTCGAGGCCCGCCTTGTCCAGATAGTGGCTGGTGACGCTTCGCCGTGCCTCTTCCATGGGCACTTTGTACTCGTTGACGAGGCTGTCGAGACGCGAGGCTACGTCGTCCACGGATACGTCGAGATGGTCGGAGAACTGTTCGTGAATTTCTTCTGCGTGCTGTCGCACATCGGTCATGGTTGCTCCGTCTCCACTTCGTTTTCTATGGGAGACATACCGTGGTTGGTGCGGGATGGTATAAAAGGTTACGTGGGGGCAGAGTGGAAGTGAAAGTGGACGAGCACGGCCGCGACTCCCCTCGTCAGTTGCCGACCTCGAACGGACCACCGTTCGTTTCGATCCGAGTCGTGAGTGGATGGGAACGCGCGCGCCACTCGACGTCCATCTTCCCTGGCGACCCCGAAGCGATAAACGCTCACCGTCGTCATACTCCACTCCACCAATTAACATTTGAACCCGCTCGCCCAAATGGAATAGTATGGACGACCGCTTCGACCGTTTCCTCCGAAACGTCGGCAAAAAGTACGCCGAGGCCCGCGAGTCCGCAGACCACCAGTTGAGCGAGGCCAAGGAAGCGTACCGAAACGCCCAGGACACCGTCCTCGCCGACCTACCGCGGGACGAATACGGCCGGGCGAAAATCGTCTGCCGACGGCACGTCGACCGACGGGCAGTCGCCCATCGACAAGGAGGGGCGACCGAAATGCTTCGACCCCGACCACCCCGCATGTCGAGGCTGTCTGGAAGACATCCGCGAGGGTACCGTCGAAACGTGGTAGGTCGAACTCGAAATTTTCCCAGTAGTTCTAACAGGAATCTGGCCTGTTAGCCGCAAAAAACGACCCTCCTGTGGTTCGGTACATTGAGTCCAAAGCAGTACATCTCCTGAAGCTGTTATGTTTTTCACATTCACTATTCCTTGCTCTGATCGGCTCTTCCCTTTTAAATCTCGGAAAATGGGTCTGACTCTTGGAATTTCCTTCAAATAATCAACACAACTTATATCCTTGGCTGGCGAATACGTGACTGGTGAAAATCAAATGAGCACAGAAGTACAAAGCGGTACGGAGCTCGTTACCGCCAAGCGGTCGTGGCGTGCTTCGATGGGGGCTGGGGCAATCATCGCCGTAATCGGCGTTCTCGCCATCTTAGCGCCGTTCGCGGCGGGAGTTTCGCTGTCGATTCTCCTCGGCGCGTTGTTGGTCGTTGGGGCGCTCGTGCACGTCGCTCACGCCTTCTCGGGAGGGTGGAAGCGGTTCTTCGTGCAGGGAGTCCTCGCGGTCATCTACGCCGTCGCGGGCGTCTCGCTCCTGGCGAATCCGGTCATCGGCCTGACGACGCTGACCATCCTATTGGCGGCGTTCTTGGTCGTCGACGGCGTCCTCGAAATCGTCATGGGATTCCAGGCCCGCGGTGACCGCGGATGGGGTGCACTCGTCGTGAGCGGCGTCTGTGCGCTGGTGATCGCCGCGATCATCTGGGTTGGATGGCCTGCAACCGCGGCGTGGGCGCTCGGCCTGCTCTTCGGCGTGAACCTCCTCATCAGCGGTATCTCGATGATGTTCATGGCGCAGGGAACCCGGTCCGAGACGCGCGAGGGCGCGACTCCGGAAACCGAACCGCGCGGCGCGGCCTGAACACACCGAACACGCTTTTTTCGGACGCGCGATTTCGATGGGACGATTTTAGATACCGGCGAGCGATGCTCGGGATATGGACCGCCCCCTCGTGGCACTCATCATGGCCGGCGGAACCGGAACGCGACTCTATCCCGCGAGTCGAAGCGACCGTCCGAAACAGTTCCTTCCCCTTCTCGGGGACGACTCACTCCTCGCCCAAACCGTGAACCGTGCTGGCTTTGCCGACGAAATCTTCGTCTGTACCGCCGAGGAACACGAATCACTCGTACGAGCACACGCACCCGAAGCCGGGATTCTGGTCGAACCGGAACCGAAGGATACCGGGCCAGCGCTCGTCTACGCCGCACACCGAATCCGCGAGCAGGTCGGCGCCTGCGTCCTGCTCTGCCTGCCGAGCGACCATCTCATCTCGGGAGATTTCGAGACGACCGCTCGCCACGCCGCGTCGGTTGCAGTCGAAACGGAGGGGGTCGTCACGGTCGGAATCGAACCCACTCGTCCGGCAACCGGATACGGCTACATCGAACCCGGAACCGACCACGGTGACTATTTCGACATGTTGCAGTTTCGAGAAAAACCCGACGAGATGACGGCAAAGCGGTTCGTCGAGGAGGGCTTCTACTGGAACGCCGGACTGTTCGCGTGGACGCCGGACGCCTTTCTCCGCGCGTCGCGCGATTCGCCGCTCGAACCGCTCGTTACCGCGCTCGAAAACGGCGACCCGGCAGGTGGATTCGAGGCGGTCGAATCCACGAGCGTCGATTACGCCGTGATGGAACGTACTGACGACGCGTACGTCGTCCCTGCCGGATTCGAGTGGGACGACCTCGGTTCGTGGGACGCGTTCGAACGGTTCGACGCCGGCGAGAATGTCGTCCTTGGCGACGCCTTGACTATCGACGCGACGGGGAACATCGTCGCAGGGGACAAACACGTGAGTCTCGTCGGGGTGGACGACCTCGTCGTCGCGGCCTACGACGACCGGGTGTTGGTCGTCCCGAAATCGGACGCCCAGCGCGTGCGCGAGGTTGTGGCGAAGTTACGCGAGGAAGACCGCTTCTAACCGGCCGTCAGCTTTCTGCCGGTCCGTCCCGAACCCGGGACGCTATGGCCGACGTACCATCCATCAAATCAGTCGAGACAGCGGACGAGTACATTCACGTCCGATTCCGCGACCCGGACGTGTTCGACACGATTCGGACGCCCGATTGGGCCGCCAACGCCGCGCGGGACATCTCCGAAGGGGCGGAAGTCCGTACCGGACAGCGAAGCGGGAGCGACGACTGGGAGATACAGAGCGTCCTCATCAAAAAGCAAGCCGGGAAGGAGAAAGCCCGCGACGAAGCGAAGGAGATCGCCGAGAAGATCGAATCCTAAGACAGATCGCAGTAGTGGAACTCGCCGTCGCCTATCTCCTTCGTCACGATTTCCCCGATTTCGACCGAAACCGGCGAGTCGAAGGTCGGCCCGTTCCGGACGAACGTGTGAAACTCGCCGTTCTCGCCACAGGGGTCCACGTCGTCCGGCAGGTCGTCGAGAAACGATTCATCGAGGTCCCGCCCCGCGAACGAGGGGTCGAGTTTCGTACCATCCACCGTCACCACTGTCGCCTCGAATCCCGCGTCGAGATACACTCGAATCTGTTCGTCGGTATCCGGGTTCCAAACCGGCCAACAGCCGTCGATTTCCGTCCCCGCGAGTTGCTCCTTTCGATACTTCCGGATGTCTTCGAGAAACAGGTCGGCGAAGGCGACGCGCTCGATGCCACGCGATTCGTACTCGGCCATCACGCCCGCCATTCGGGACTCGTACTCCTCGTTCGAGCAGTCCATCGGCAGTTCCACGTACCGAATCGGTAGTCCGAGCGCGTCGGCCTGCGCGTCGTACAGTTCGCGGCGCACGCCGTGGATGCTACTCCTCCCGTTCTCCCCTATCGAGGTGAGCAGTTCCGCGACTTCCTCTAATTCGTACAGAGCATAGGCGGCGTCCTTCCCGCCGCTCCACGAGAGGACGGTTCGTGGTTCCGTGGATTCGATTTCCTGCCCCGACATTAGCTTCGTAGCCGTCCGCCGTCTATCGGCAGTGCGACTCCGTTCACGAAACTCGCCCGGTCACTGGAGAGGAACGCGACGGTGTCCCCCAGTTCCATCGGGTCGCCGACCCTGTTCATCGGGATGTCGTTCGCCCAGTCCGCCAGCCCCTCCTCGTAGCTGTCGTACTCGCCGCGTTCGAGTGCGGCCTCCACGAGTTCCTGAATCCGTGGGGTTTCGTGCGCACCGGGAAGCACCGCATTGACTCGAATGTCCGGCGCGAACTCGCGTGCCTGCGTCTGCATCAATCCGATGACTGCCCGCCGAACCGCGTTCGAGAGGACGAGACCGTCGATTGCCTCGCGTACGCTCGTGGACGTGATGTTCACGACCGTTCCCGCGTCGCTGTCCACGAGATACGGATGTGCCTGCTTCGTCAACCAAACCACGCTCATGACCAGCAAATCGTAGGCAGTGTACCAGTCGCGCTCCATCGTGTCGAGGAACGGTCCGCTCGGCGGACCCCCCGCCGACGTGACGAGATGGTCGAGGCCGTCGAACTCGTCCACGGTCATCTCGACCAGCGCCTCGATTTCGTCCGGGTCGGTGATGTCCGTCGGAACCGCGAGCACGTCACCGCCCTCAAGCTCCTCGATTTCGGCTTTCGCGCTTTTCAGTCCGTCCTCGCTCCGAGCGCAGATGACGACGTTGGCTCCCTCCCGTGCCAACGCTTTTGCGCTCGCCAAGCCGAGACCGCTCGAACTCGCCGTTACCAGTGCCGTGTTGCCCTCCAGTTCGAGGTTCATACCTTCGAATCCGCCCGAACCGCTAAAACTCCTCGGGAGCGGATTTCCGAACCGCTACTTCCCCGTCGTGTGTCACGCCAATGAGCAGGGACGTTCGCACCGTCCGCCCCTTCACCGCTTCACCTGCCTCGTCGCTCACCCGTTTCATCAGTTCGGGTGCCGCGTGATTCACCTTCACGCCCGCCTCGTCACAGGCCTCGTACACCCGCGACGGAACGTCGTAGAGGTCACTGTCCGGTTCCACCTCGATTCGAACCGGCGCGCGGAGCGCTTCGGCGAACGCCACCGTCTCGCGAGCCTTGCTGATGTTCTCCCGCGCACTGGCCTCGATGCTCGAAACGTTCGCACGCGAGGTGCCGAGTCGCTCCGCGATAGTCGCTTGGGCGATGTCGCGCTCGCGGAGTGCCAGCACTTCCGCTTGTCGTCGTGTAAGGACACTCGTCTCCGCGTCGAACCCTGCCCGTCGGAGAACATCCTCAACGTTCAGTTGCTCACTCATCTCCTTCCTCCGACATACTCCCGCATACGCCCCCCTCCCGCAAATGACTGTCCACTCGTCGATTTATCCGCCGCCCCAGAAGTTGTCCCGACTTCCGAGGCGTTCTCGCTCACGGCGGCTCTTCCGCCGGTCGTCCTTCGCGTTCGGTGTTGGGTCGTCACCCTCCTCATCCGCTTCCTCCGCGTCCATCGGCAATCGCTCGACGGGGTCGGCGAGGGCGTGATTGCCCTTCACGTTCGTGATTTTCACCTTGGCGCGTGCGTCGGGGAGGATGCCGTCCACGAGAACGATGAACCCGTCCTCGGTTCGACCCACACCCGACCCGCTCTCGTGAATGTCGTCGATTTCCACGACGATTTCCTCGCCCGGTTGCACGGGCGCGGTTTTCAGTTCACGGATGGGCTGGTTGTAGTGGTTACACCACTCCGCACCCCCGCGGTCCCCGTAGTGGTGACACCCCATCCCGTTGATTCGCTCTTCGAAACTGGGGCAGTGGTCGGCGAGTGGACAGTCCGGCATGCTTCAGGCTATAGCGGCGCGTGCCTAAACACTTCCGCAACCTTTTGCCGCGTTCGCGCGGCGAACCCGCGCTCTCCTGGCAAAAGGTTGATCAAAAGCGCTCGTCACCCCCTCCGGAAGACCGACGGTCTTCCGTGCCTTGCTTCACTTCGTTCAGCAAGATTCCGGGGGTTCCTCGGCCCGGAAAATCTCCGATTTTCCGGTGAGGGTGCTGGTCTCCGCGGTTGTGTCACCGGCCGATTTAATGAGGATACAGCCCAGTGAAGGAACCGTGAACCCGGTTATTCGGAGTGCAAAGGGGGAAGACGTCTCGGAGTTGGCCGAGCTGTATCGCAGTTCGTACAGGGAGAACGAGAAAATCGGCTTTCCGTCGAGTGTGGTCGATTGTGACGACGATACCGTTGCGCAGTGGATTCAGGACCGAACAGTGTTCGTC
Source organism: uncultured haloarchaeon (assembly GCA_963811185.1). Classification (GTDB taxonomy): domain Archaea; phylum Halobacteriota; class Halobacteria; order Halobacteriales; family Haladaptataceae; genus Haladaptatus. Next base: position 300,349 of record CAWEQN010000012.1, on the reverse strand, counting down.
GGCGCTCACGACGGGGAATTCGTCGGTGCTGTCCAGGTGATTCCTCGTCCGGATTGGAAGCTTCCCGAAATCGGTAGGCTCGCGGTCAGTCCGGACTGGCAGGAACAGGGAATCGGCAGAGCACTGCTCGAATCAGCAGAGGAGCACGTGAAGTCGGAAGGGTGGGGAACGGTTCGGCTTCGGACGCTCTCGGACCATCCGTTTCTCGAAGACTGGTATCGCCGGTGCGGATACGAACGAATCGGCGTTCGGGAACTCGATAGTCACCCCTACGACGCTCCGATACTGGAGAAAGAGCTGTAGGACCGCTCGCTCACTACGCTCGCGGAAAACTACGCCAGCGGCGTCCGCTCCACGACCTGACCATCGTACGTCGGATACTGCTCAACGATTTCGCCCTTCTCCACGTCGCCTTCCTCTATCATCTCCTCCAGCAACCACCACGCGACTTCGATGTGGTCCGATTTGACGGTGTAGAACTCTTCGGGGACGCCGAGGGTGGCGAACTCCCCTTCGTCGGCCCACGTCTTCCCGTAAATCAGGGTGCCGTCGTCGGTCACGTCATCGAACTCACGGCGAATCTGGCGGGCCATCCGCTTCAGGCGGTTGCGGTGCTGAGCGGCGTCCTTGAACACGGAGGTACAGAAGTACGTCCGTGGGTGATCGCCCATCACGTCGAGGATTTGCTCTTTGGACCCATCGACGGCGGACATGTGGCCCTCTTGGAGTTCGAACCCTTCGGCCTGCATTCTCCGATAGTTGCCTTGGGACATCTCGAACTCGTTGACGTTGCAGAAGTCGGCCGCGCCCTCGTCCAAAAAGTCCAAAAACTCCTCCTCGGCGCGGATTCCCGGAATCTCGAACGCGGGGGTGAGACCCTCCTCGCGGGCGATGTAGAGGATGTCTTCCCACTCGGTTCCGTGGAGTTCGCCCCACTGTTCGTACGGCGGGTGGAAGCGGATTTCGTCCAATCCGGCTTCCGACAGTCGGCGCATGTTCTCCCGCCCGCCCGTGATACCGGTGTAGAGGTGCGTGTGGTGGTCCTCGCCGAACTCGTCTTTCAACAGCGAGAGGTACCGACAGGTCTTGTTCATCGCCTCCTGTGGTTCGCCACCAGTGATGGACGTGCCGAGCGCGTCCATACGCTTTGCCTCCGTAATCACGTCCTCGTCGTCCTCGACGAGTCGCTCGTTGGCGTACACGTCGGTGACGTTCTTCCGGTTTTCACCGAGGGGGCAGTAAAAACAGTCGCGCTGGTCGCAGTAGCCGTAGACGAAGAGAACCATCTTGCCGCCTTTGGCACACTGTTCACAGCCTGTGGAAATCATTCGTTGTACCGTTTTGCCCGCCGAGCCTCAAAAAGCGTGCGAATCGCGCTACTCTCAGCCACAGACGGTCATGAGGAGGCTGTTCATCAGTGACCCCGTCGCGTCTTCGTTCTCCTCGAAGGCGCGTTGTCCGTGTGCGCTCCCGCCGATGGTTTCGAAGCGTTTGGGGTCCGATGCGGCCTCGTACATTTTCTTCGTCTTCTGCACGTATTCGTCGTCGCCCTCGCTCGCGACGAACAGTTTCCACCCTTGCATCGCGGTTGCGGAATCCACGCCCTTCCCCGGCGAGAACGCGAACGTCCCGGCAATCGTCCCCGACTTCGCCCGCGCGTTCGCCCGGACGACTGCATTCGCGCCCGCACCGGCACCGACGAGAACGACGTTTTTCACGCCGACGCGCTGGCGCAAGTACCGGCTTGCGGCGAGAACGTACCCTGCGGTCGTGCTCCGGTCTTCCAAGTTCAGGTCGATGAGGAGGCACGTGTAGCCCCTATCGACCAGCTTTTTCGCCTCCGGAAGCCAGTCCTTCCTGTCGAAACCGACATCGTGGGCGAACACGATACTGCAGTCACCGTTTCCGAGCAGTGTCCCGTGAACCGTCGCTCCACTTCCCGCGGCGAACTGAACGTCGCCGCCGCCCTTCGGCGGTGCAGTGCCGTTCGTGGTCGTAGTCGTCTCCGTCCCGGTACCTTCAGTCGTCGTTTCCGCGGTCGTTCCCTCCGTCGTCGATGTGTTCGTGCCCGTCGCCGTATCCGTATTCGCGGTCGTTTCGGTCCCCGCTCCGGTAGTCGTCGCTCCGGTTCCCGTTTTCGTCGTTCCGGTCGTTTGTCCACCATCGGTCGTTCCGGCACTCGTCGTTCCCTTCTCACCGTTAGACGAACAGCCGGCGAGTGTCACCGTCGCTGTGGCTCCGACCGCACGGAGAAGACGACGGCGTGTCGGCGTTTCGCTCATCGGTCGAACACTCCCGCATGGGGGGTTAACTATACGCGAGCTAATGTCGGCCGCCTAACGGGCGACATTCCGTTCAGACCGTTCATGCGCGCTCTCTTGCCGTTTCTGTCATACGTATTTTCACCGATTTTGACGAGTTTCGCCGCCGCCCGCTTGCCACTCTCGAAACGGGATACTCCCGAAAACAATTAACCGTCGGCCGCGTACGCACCGCCAATGCTGTTGGTGTTGTGTGTTGACCTCGACGACGACCTCGGCCGAAAGACGGGTTTCGACACGCCGGTCGTCGGTCGGGACGAAGTCGAGGCCGCCGCCGTCGCGCTCGCCACCGCGGACCCCGAGGACAGCGACGTGAACGTCATGTTCGAAGGCGTCCACCTCTACGACCGTATCCAGTCCGACGAGAGCGTCGAAGTCGCCATCGTCACCGGCAACGAGGGAAGCGACATCAGCGCCAACCGGGAAGTCGGCGAGGAAGTCGACACCGTGTTGGCGAGCATCAACACCAGCGAGGAAATCACGACCGTCATCGTCACCGACGGCGCACAGGACGAGAGCGTCATCCCGGTCATCCGCTCGCGCATCCCCGTGGACGGCGTCCGCCGGGTCGTCGTCCGGCAGGCACAGGATTTGGAGTCGATGTACTACACCATCAAGCAGGTGTTGGACGACCCCGAAACCCGCGGGACGATTCTGGTCCCGCTCGGTATCCTGATGCTCATCTACCCGCTCGCGCTCGCCGCCGACCGCCTCGGCATGCCCGGCGGCGCCGTGTTCGGCGGGACCTCCGCCCTCCTCGGACTGTACATCCTCTTCCGTGGTCTTGGCCTCGAACGGTTGGTCGACCGCATCGCCGAGAAAACCCGGACGAGCCTCTACTCCGGCCGCGTGACGCTCATCACCTACGTCGTCGCCGCCGCACTGCTCGTCATCGGCGGCGTTTCCGGCGTCAACACCCTCGACGCCATCCGTCACCAGAACGACGGCCAGAGTTTGGGTGCGCTTCGCGTCCTCGCGGCGCTCATCTACGGCGCAGTCGTCTGGTTCTCGGCCGCCGGAATCACCTCCAGTCTCGGCCAGATTACCGACGAGTACCTCGCCGACGAGTTCGAGTGGCGCTATCTCAACGCGCCGTTCTACGTCCTCGCAATCGGCGGCGTCCTCTACGCGGTCAGCGCCTACTTCCTCAGTCGCGCCTCGCTCGAATTCCTCGCCGGAATGCTCACCGCCGGAACCCTACTGGGCCTGACGAGCACCCTCATCTTCGCCATCGCCGAATCGCGGTATTCGAGGTCAGGACAGGCACGAGCGAGTTAGAATCGGACTGCACGTTTTCCCCGCAATCTCGTCCGTGAGTCGTAGTGCATTTGAAGGCCCACAGCACAGAAGACGTATGGATGGAAGCCTGCGCGATGACGAAGTCCGTGTCGGCGGCGACGCCCGCCAGCGGTACTACGATTCGCGTGGATACGGTCGCCCGCTCAGTGGTAACGAGGTAGCGTTTTCCCGCGTCGAGGCCGCCCACCTCTTGCTTCGTGGCGACCTCGATTCGGTCGATGGTAACGGATTTCGAGAATTTTTACAGGAATCGACGGGGAACGGATTCGCGGCGCGATTTCTCGTGTATGCCAACCTCCGAGAGCGTGGGTTCTACCTCTCGCCGGATAGGGAGGGTTGGGTGTCCGACCCGCGTTCGTCGTCGGATTTCGTCGTCTACCCGCGCGGGAGCGGCCCGTGGGACGACGAGATATCGCATCGGATTCGAGTCGCCAGCGAGCGCGACCCGATTCCGATAGCGGAGTTGGGCGATGTCGTCCTCGCAATCGTGGACGAGGAGAGCGAGATCACCTACTTCGAAACCGACTGCATCGAGGTGGAGGGGACGACGGACCACCAGGTTCCAACCGACCTTTCGGGGTCGCTCGTCGGCGACCGCGTGCTGGTGTGGGACGCGTCGGACGAACTGCACGGAAAGGCGTTTTACGGCCAGCAGATGGGCGGACGTGACGCGACCGGCATTTTGCAGTTGTCGCTCGTGGAGGCGGCTCACCTCGTCGCGAAGGGGAACCTCGCCGTCGATGGCGGTTACGATGCAATCGTCGAACTCGGCGAGGAGGTCGAGGGCGAGCGGTTCGACCGCCGGTTGCTGGTGTATCGAACGCTTCGAGAGCAGGGCGTGGTTCCGAAAACCGGATTCAAGTTCGGTGCGGATTTCCGAACCTACGCCGACGTGAAGTCGGTTGACGACCTCGGCCACTCCGAGTACCTCATCCGGGTGTTGGAGGACGAGTACGAGTTCGTTCCCCGTGACCTCGCGTTGGACGTTCGACTGGCACACGGTGTGCGAAAGCAAATGATTTTTGCGCTTATCGCGGAGAACGAACGAATAGACACTTGGCTGTCGGTGACACGACTTACACCATGACACGAGACGATTCATCCGAGACGGGCGAGACCGCTGCCCGACGGTGGTACCGCGACGGGAGAGGACGACGTCGTCCTCGACCCGTGGGGGTCGGCGACGGTGTCCGACTACCGAAAACTGTTCGAGGAGTTCGGTATCGAGGAGTTCGACGACGTGCTTCCCGCCGTTCCGGACCCGCACTACCTGATGCGCCGGAGCGTCATCTTCGGTGACCGTGGCTACCGCCGCGTCGCCGAGGCGATGCGGAACGACGAACCGTTCGCCGCGCTGTCGGGATTCATGCCGACCGGCGACCCGCACATCGGGCACAAACTGGTGTTCGACGAACTCATCTGGCACCAAGAACAGGGCGGGGACACGTACGGACTCATCGCCGACCTCGAAGCCCACAGCGCGCGCGGACTGTCGTGGGAGGAAATCGACGAACACGCGCGGGATTACCTCCTTTCGCTGCTCGCACTCGGATTCGACGCGGAGGAAGGAACGCTCTACCGCCAGTCCGAGAACCGCGAACTGCAGGATTTGGCGTTTGAACTCGGGTCGAAAGCGAACTTCTCGGAGTTCCAGTCCATCTACGGCTTCGACGGCGAAACCAACGTCTCGCACGTTCAGAGCGTCGTCACGCAGATGGCCGACATCCTCTACCCGCAATTGGACGAAGCCGAAACCGACCGTCATTCCGGTCGGCCCCGACCAGGACCCGCACGTCAGATTGGCTCGCGACTTGGCGGTTCGGATGCGCTACTTCGGCGTGACGAAAGCCTACGCGAGTTTCGAACTCGACAGCGACGAGCAGGAACTCGTCGCCGAACTTTACCGAACACTCGACCCTGCGGACTTCGATGATGATTCGCTTCGTTGTGTCCACGTCGCACAGGTCAATCGACGGAATGACTCCGGACGAACTCGATTTCGACACGGAAGTCGTCGCCTCCGCGAAAGCGAAACTCGACGAAGCGGGCATGGAACCGCTTCGTCCCCGCGTTCGGTTCTTCGACCGCAACGCGACGGAGGAAGCATACCAAGCGCTCATCGACGCCATCGACGGCGAAAAACGGGTGTTCGACGAGCACATCGACGTGTTCGACTACTCGCGGGAGGACGCGAAAGCGCTCGCCAGGAAGATGGAGATCGAGAACGACGGCTACGGCTTCATCATGCCCTCCTCGATTTATCATCGGTTCATGACCGGCTTGACGGGCGGCAAGATGTCCTCCTCTGTTCCGGCGAGCCACATCAGCCTGCTCGACGACCCCGAGGACGGCTACGACAAGGTGAAGTCCGCGACGACGGGCGGCCGCGAAACCGCCGAAAAACAGCGCGAGTTGGGCGGCAAGGCCGACGAATGTCCGGTGTACGAACTGTACGCCTACCTCCTCTCCGGCGACGACGACGAGTTCACGAAGAAGGTCTACGACGAGTGTGTCGGCGGCGAGCGCCTCTGTGGCGATTGTAAGGAACAGGCCGCCCAACTCATGAAGGAGTTCCTGGAGGAACACCAGGAAAAGCGGGAAGAGGCCGAGGAACTGCTGGACGGATTGGATATCGAGTTGGAATCGTCACGTCGGTAACCCGCTTCTCCGACTTCGACGCTTCAGAAGAGCTTTGCGGACCGGGTTTATATCTAAACGGTGATGGTACAGCTCCGCTCGCTAGAAGGATTCGGTGCAGGCGCTATCCTCGTCGGTGTGTTCCTGTTTTGGCTCGCGCTCCGGGATCAGATGTGTACTCCCGGTGCCAACGTGGCAAACCATTGTGGCCCGAATTTCATCTTTCTCATCCCGGGGGTCCTCCTCACGCTCATCGGCTGTGGGCTCCTTCTGCTGGGATATCAGCACAACCGTTCCACCACTTCGAACGCCGACGGCTGACACGGCCAGTGACTCTCCTCGTTGTCCCTCCCGACTTCACGCAGTCCGTGGAGCGTTAGCTGTCCGAATCGGTATCGCCATCGTCGCTGTCGGAGTCCGTATCACCGTCATCGCTGTCCGAATCGGTGTCTCCGTCGTCACTGTCGGAGTCCGTGTCCCCATCATCACTGTCCGAATCGGTATCACCATCGTCACTATCTGAATCAGTATCTCCGTCATCGCTGTCGGAGTCCGTGTCCCCGCCATCGCTATTCGTGTCCCAGTCACGGTACTCCCGGCCCGGATTCCTTCCCGTCGCCCTTGAATCGGTGCTCGGACTCGCTCCGCGGTCGGTTCGGCGGGTGTTCGTCTCGTCCGAGAGGGATGATTTCCCGACATCGTAGCCGATACTGTAGAGGATAACTGGAGGGATGACGTACGAAGCAATCGCCAGCAGCACGAACAGTCGATTGACGAAGATGAGCAGTCCGAACGCCGTGAGCGCCGCGGTGGCGGCCGCATGAACCGCCGTGTGGGTATATTCTCGATAGTACTCCCAGAGTCCGCGTAGCCACCGTGTCGTTGCCGACACTACCCCCTCATCGGTTGCGATAACGGACATGGCGAATAATTCGCTCCCGATGGGTAAGTACCCTCACTTGCCACGGGTGACAGGTGTCCTGCTCTGGCTTGTTTCGCTCCCTTATTTCTCGACCACGACACACGGCGTGGCCGCGTCCACGAACTCCTCGTCCTCGGCTCCGACTATCTCCCAGTAACTCCGCGTCTCGGCACCCGTCACGTCCCGAACGACCTCCTCACTGATGATGTTCGCGCCGCTCAAGCACGAGTTCGAACGATTCTCGCTTTCTGCCCTCGAACTCCCTGTCGAACGTCTTTCGGCTCGTCTCGTTCGGGAAGTTCAGAACGAGATGGCCACCCTCACGAACGTGGGAGTACAGGCTCTCGATTGCTCGGCGCGGTTCGTCCACGAAGTAGAGTGTCGCGACGCAGTACACCACGTCGAACTTCTGATTACTATCGAGGTCGGGAAGCGAATCGACTTCGAAGTGGAGGTTGTCCAATCCTTCTTCCTCCGCTTTCTCGGCGTTGTCCCGAACCACCGTCTCCGAGATGTCGAAGCCGAACACGTCGATGTCGGGGTGGCGCTCGGCGAGGAGGAACGGGACGACCGCGGGTCCACAGCCGACCGACGCGAAGTTCTCGGGTGTGCCCTCCCGTTCGAAAAACCGCTCCACGAGGTCGGCCATCCGCTCGCCGCCGATGTAGGCACAGCGGTCGTAGTTCGCCCTGTCGTAGAACCGCTCCCAGTCCATCATCGTCCTCACATCGCGTCGTGGAGGATAAATTCCTTCGGAACCCTTTTGTCGATTCTGCGCCACCATTCAGTCATGCCATCCGAATCCCACAGTGGCAGTAGCGCAGTCGACCCACGACCAGCCGACGGGATTCGGCTTTTTTCGTCGCGGCCTGAGCGGTCGGTGGACTCCTCTCGCGGCAGGAGGACGAAACCGGGTGCAGTAGCCCGATAGCCCGACTGTCTTCAGAAGGGCTAAACCGGCGGAACGGGAGATACGACCAACGACTACCCAGTGGACATGAAACTACCAGAATCACAGGTTGCGGTGTTGGAAGCCGCGAGCGCGAACGAGGAACAGACGATAGCGGACCTCGCCGAGGAGACCGGCCTGAAACCGGAGACGGTGACGGGCGCGGTTTTCGAACTCGAAGACGAGGGACTGCTGTCGGTGGACGAACGAACCGAGGAATCCGTCTCGCTGACCGAGGAAGGCGAGGAGTACGCCGAAGACGGGCTTCCGGAAATCGCCCTGTACGAGGCGGCCATCGACGCCGGGGCCGACGACGATTCCGTTCAGATGGGCCAAGCAATCGGCCAGTCTGGACTCGGCGGCCCGCAGGTGAACATCGCCCTCTCGAACTACGCTCGAAAGGGGTACGGAAACATCGATAGCGGCGAAATCACGGCCGACCCCGACGCGAACCCGGACGAGGACGACGAAGCGAGCGCGCTCGCCGCACTCGCGGGTGGGGAATCCGTGGACGACGCGGACGTTCTCGACCAGTTGGAGAGTCGCGGCCTCGTCGAGCGCGCCGAATCGACGGTTCGCTCCGTGACGCTGACCGAGGCGGGCGTCACCGCGATGATGGAAGGTATCGAAGCGGCCGAGACGGTCGGCCAGCTAACTCCGGAAATGCTCACGACCGGCGACTGGCGCGACGTGGAGTTCGCGGAGTACAACGTCGCGGCCGACGCTGAACGAGTCGACGGCGGCAAGGTCCACATCCTGCGCCAGACCGCGAACCGCGTCAAGGACGTGCTCGTCGGCATGGGCTTCGAGGAGATGGACGGTCCGCACGCGGACGCGGACTTCTGGATCAACGACTGTTTGTTCATGCCACAGGACCACCCAGCACGAACCCACTGGGACCGGTTCGCGCTGTCCAACCCGACGGAAATCGGGGATTTGCCGGCGGACCTCGTGGAGCGCGTCCACAGCGCACACCGCGAGGGCGTCGGTGAGAACGGCGAGGGCTATCATTCGCCGTGGGACGAGGACTTCGCGCGGGCCATCGCGCTCCGCGGCCACACTACGTCGCTCTCGATGCGCTACCTCTCGGGCTACGCGCAGGGTGAATTGGAACCGCCACAGCGCTTCTTCAGCGTCGAGAAGGTGTACCGCAACGACACGCTCGACCCGACCCACCTGCTGGAGTTCTTCCAAATCGAGGGCTGGGTGATGGCCGAGGACCTCTCGGTTCGTGACCTGATGGGCACGTTCGAGGAGTTCTACGCCCAGTTCGGGATTACGGACATCCAGTTCAAGCCCCACTACAACCCGTACACTGAGCCGAGTTTCGAACTGTTCGGCAACCACCCGGAGACGGGCGAACTCATCGAAATCGGAAACAGCGGGATGTTCCGCCCCGAGGTGCTCGAACCCCTCGGCGTCGAGTGCGACGTGATGGCGTGGGGGCTTGCCCTAGAACGCCTGCTAATGCTGATGTACGGCTTCGAGGACATCCGCGACGTGCACGGGACGCTATGTGACCTCGAACTGCTCCGCGACGTTGAGGTGATTCACTGATGCCAACTGTCGATGTCAACCCCGACGAACTGCGCCGACTGACCGGCCACGACGAGAAGAGCGACGACGAACTGAAAGAGGACATGTTCGGCCTCGGCCTCGAATACGAGGGCGACACCGAGGACGGCGACATGCAGTTGGAGTTCGCCCCTGACCGCCTCGACCGCCTGTCCATCGAAGGCGTGGCGCGCTCGCTTCGCTACCAGTACGGCGACGACAGCGGCGTCTACGTTCCCAAACTGAACGATGCGGATTGGACCATCGAAGTGGACGGAAGCGTCCCCGAGGAGAGACCCTACGTCACCGGCGCAGTCGTCCGTGGCGTAAATCTCAGCGAGGAAGCGCTCGACTCGCTCATCCAACTCCAGGAGAAACTCCACGCGACGATGGGTCGCAAGCGTGCGAAAGGCGCAATCGGGATTCACGACTTGACGATGCTCAAAGGGAGTTCGGCCACGGAGGAGGGCGGCAACTCGATTCGCTACATCGGCGTCGAACCCGATGGCGACCGATTCGTCCCGCTCGATTCGGACGCCGAGATGACCCCCGACGAGGTCCTGCGCGCCCACCCGACCGGCGAGAAGTACGCGGACCTCGTTTCCGAGTACAACCGCTATCCAGCCATCTACGACGATATCGGTCTGTTCTCGTTCCCGCCGGTCATCAACGGCCGCCGAACGGAAGTCGAGGCTGATTCGCGCGACCTGTTCGTCGAACTCACCGGTACCGACCAGTGGACCATCGACAAGATGTGTGCCATTATCTGCTACACGCTCGCCGCCCGTGGCGGAACCATCGAGGAAGTCGAAGTCGAATACGACGACAGAACGCTGGTCCGACCGAACTTCGACGTGACGAACGAAACAGGTCACTCACGACCGAATCGAGACCCTGCTGGGTATCGAGTTCACCCCCGACGAAGTACTGGACCTGTTGGCTCACTCCGGTCTCTCCGGCGAGGCGGAAGAGAGCGACGACGGCACCGTCACCTACGACGTCGAAATTCCGCCGTACCGCGTGGACGTGCTTCACCCCGTGGACATCGTGGACGACATCGGCCGCGCCTACGGGTTCAACGACCTCTCGCCGCGCTATCCCGACGTCGGAACGGTCGGCGGGCGACACGAGCGTTCGCAACTCGAAGACGCGGCCCGCGAAGTCCTCGTCGGTCTCGGCTTCGAGGACCTGCTCAACTTCCACATGATAAGCGAGGAGGAGAACTTCGAGCGCATGCGTGTGGACTCCGGTACCGACGTGGTCGGCGGCGGAACCCCTGCGACCATCAAAAACCCTTACAGCGAGGACTTCACCATGCTTCGGACGTGGGCGCTCCCCTCGCTTATGATGGTGCTGGAGAACAACACCCACCGCTCGTACCCACAGGACCTCACGGAAATCGGGCTTGGCGGCACACGTGGACGACTCGGAGAACACGGGCGTCGCGGAACACCGAACCGTGGCTGGCGTCCTCGCACGCCACGACGCCTCCTACGAGGACGCTAAGGCCCGCCTCCAAGCCGTCGCGCGGAATTTCGACGTGACCCTCGAAACTCCACCGGCGGAGCACCCGACGTTCATCTCCGGCCGTGCGGCGGCCGTCGTCATCGATGACGAGACTGTCGGTGTCGTCGGCGAGATTCATCCGGAAGTGCTCGTGGAACACGATTTGGAAGTTCCGGTCACCGGATTCGAGTTCCGGTTGGACGCGCTGGAGTAATCAGCTTCACGTCTCGAGTACGGCCAATGAGAACTCGGCTCAATAACGACTAACTCTTTCCTCTGCGGCGGTTTTCTCATGACACTACGACTTTCGTCCCCTGACGGCGGACGACGTCCGCGCCATCGTCTCGTGGCAGTACGACCCGCCGTACGATTTCTACGACATGGAGCGCGACCCCGAGGATTTGGCGCTGTTCACCAACCCGATGAACTGGGACGACAAGTACGCAGTGTTCGGAGCGGATGGCGAGCGCGTCGGCTTCTTCTCGTTCGAACCGTCCGAGGAGTCGCTCGAAATCGGACTCGGGATGCGTCCCGACTCGACCGGGCAGGGTATCGGGAAATCGTTCGTCGAGGCCGGGTTGGCGTTCGCTCGGGACGAGTACGACCCCGAGGCGTTCTCGCTCGCAGTAGCGACGTTCAACGAACGCGCGATTTCGGTCTACGAGAACGCGGGGTTCGAACGCGTGGAGACGTTCGTCCAGGAAACCAACGGTGGGGAGTACGAGTTCCTCAAAATGCGGTGTGATGTCTGACTGGCGGTTCTTTACGAAAGGTCCGCCCCGATGGCGTCCTCGATAGTGTCGTACCCGTCTCGGTCGAGGAGTTCCAGCAGTCCTTCGTTGATGTCTCGGGCGATGGACGGCCCGCGGTAGACGAGGCCGGTGTACAACTGGACGACGTGTGCACCCGCACGAATCTTCCGGTAAGCGTCCTCGGCGGTGAAGATTCCCCCCACGCCGACGACCGGAACGTCTACCCGTTCGGCGGCGAACCGAATCATCTCCGTTGCGCGCGCTTGAATGGGCATCCCCGACAGCCCACCGTCCTCGTCGCGGTACTCGCTTCGGAGTGTTTCCGGTCGGTCGGTCGTCGTGTTCGTGGCGATGACGCCGTCCAACCCCAGCTCCGTCACGAGGTCGAGTGCATCCGCGATTGCCGACTCCGGAAGGTCCGGTGAGAGCTTCACGAGTAGCGGACTCGCTCCTGCATCCTGTAGCGTCGTCAGGATTCGTTCGAGGTTCTCGCGGTTCTGAAGCTCACGCAGACCGGGCGTGTTCGGACTGGAAACGTTCACGACGAAGTAGTCCGCGTGCGTCGAGACGCGCTCGTAGCTGTACAGATAGTCCTCTTCCGCCGTCTCAAGTGGTGTTGCTTTCGACTTCCCGATGTTCGCCCCGACCGGGACATCCGGAAGCGACTGCATCGCCATGCGTGCACCGATTCTATCGGCACCGTGGTTGTTGAACCCCATTCGGTTGATGATGCCCTCGTCCTCACGGAGTCGGAACATCCGCGGCTTCGGGTTCCCCGGTTGGGCGTCCGCGGTTACACCCCCGATTTCCACGTGTCCGAACCCGAGACTCGCCAACGCGGACGGTATCTCGGCGTTCTTGTCGAATCCGGCGGCAACGCCAACCGGGTTGGGGAACGACTGCCCGAACGCATCGACCGTCAAGCGCGAGTCGTCGATTCGGTAGTTCATCCCGAGCAATCGCTCGGCCGGTGTCCCCTGCACCGTTCTCAAGAGCGTGTGAACCGTGCCGTGGGCACGCTCTGCGGGCAACTGAAATAAAAGTGGTTTAACGGCGTCGTATCCGTTCATCGTTTTCCATGAAATCACCAGCGGGTTGGCCGCGGCGACCTAAAACTCGTGTTCGACCTCGTCTTTATCCGCCTTCTGGATAATGATCTTGTCTTCCCGAACTCGTACAAAGACTTCGTCACCGATCTCCATGCCAGCGACGGCAAGTTCGTCTTCGTGTAGGTTGACGTGGACGTTGTGGTATTCCCCGTCGTCATCTTTCGCGCCACTCGGGCTGAGCTTCTTTTTCCGTACCATCGCGGTATCTTATGCAGTCCTTCACCGTAGGATGTACTTAAGTGTTTTCTACCGTACTGTTCCGCTTCGCTTTCCTTAGAAATGCCCTATGAGCCGAACCCACTTACCTTGCTCGGCCTGTTTTTGACGTGCGAAACCCCGACACGGCGGAACTCTCCTATTTATGTCTATCGCTGAAAACCGCTCATATCGGCGATATATTTATAGTGACCCCTGTGCTGGGTTGGCATGGAGGAGAAAACCATGGTACGTGACGATGGTAAGCGGAACTTTGCACTGCGCCAATCGGATGGAGATGAATCGAGTGTCTTTTCGGGCAACACCCCACGGCAGGCCGCACTCAAAGCGGCCCGCCGACTCGACCCAGGGAGCTCCGAAGATGCAGCAGACCGCGTTGAGTTGCATCTTCGAGAGAAGGGAACCGACAAAGTCCACATCTACGAAGGGTGGGCATGGCACGAGGAGGCTCCCGACGACAAACCCGACTGGATGCCAACCGAAATCACGGAGGCAAACGTCTCCAAACAGGGCATCGAGCACCTGGACGAGTGAATCGCGCGTATTCAACTAATCGAGTGTTTTATTCGATTGCTACATAATATAGTATTCTTCGTACGCGCGTAACGTGCAGAAGCTTTTTGCTCGCTTCGGGGAAATACTACGAACGCGCGAGGCACATCCGGCCGGACCGAACGCACGACGCGTGGGATGACGGTTCGATCTTCCACTCGCGCAATAGTCTTCTCGACGAGCAACAGCACCCATTCGACTGTACGCTAATGCACGGCTGGCCGAGTCACTCCTCTTCCAGGTTGTATCGGCTGTCCGATTGTTCGCCGATTCGAAATCACTGACTTTCGGTGAGTGGTTTCTCCCTTCTGTGAGCAGATTTTGAAATATAATGCTAGTTAATATGTGCCTATGAGAGATTCATTCGACGGCCTTAAGTGTAACACCCGACTTTGAGTAAATGCGAAGGACGCCTCGTGGTCACCCCGCGAGGTGCCAGCCGGAAACCCGCCACATCTCACGATGGGGTCGTTGGGTCTCTGGCGAAAGAAAAGCCAATCCAATGCCCTTAAGTGTATGGGGGCACTCGGATGTGATGTCGACGGCGTCCCTCGGTTTGGGACGACCGAACCACATCGAATCCAGTGCCTTTAAGTAATACCGGGCACTCGGATTGGATAGGAAGAACGCCCCCGGCCACAATCGGCCGGGGGCGAGCGAAATCCGACGCCCTTAAATGATAGAGGGCGCTTGGATATAAACGCGAAGAAAGACTCAACACGCGATCTGTGGGGCGTTCAAATCGTCTCACAATCTCGGAGCGAACGAGGTTCGAAGGGTTTAATACCCTTCCTCGCCTTCGTTCAAATCCGAAGGAAATGAGGATTCCACCCCTGCGGTCAGCCGTATACGATGGAATCTGATGTTAGCCTTGGTAGTTCGGTGACACCTTGTCGGTTTTCCGAAACGGTGTCCCGAACGTGTGATATGTGATGCATTCTCTCATTCGAGAGAATGCCTCCGCCTATACGCTGAACCTTGTGTTCAGCGACATTCTGGTTGATCCTGCCAGAGGTCATTGCTATTGGAGTTCGATTTAGCCATGCTAGTTGTACGAGTTCAGACTCGTAGCGGAAAGCTCAGTAACACGTGATCAAACTACCCTATAGACCAGCATACTCTCGGGAAACTGAGGCTAATACTGAATAACGCTCCTTTGCTGGAACTGCAAGGAGCTGGAAACGCTCCGGCGCTATAGGATGTGATTGCGGCCGATTAGGTAGACGGTGGGGTAACGGCCCACCGTGCCGATAATCGGTACGGGTTGTGAGAGCAAGAGCCCGGAGATGGATTCTGAGACAAGAATCCAGGCCCTACGGGGCGCAGCAGGCGCGAAAACTTTACACTGCACGACAGTGCGATAAGGGAACTCCAAGTGCGAGGGCATAACGTCCTCGCTTTTGTGTATCGTAAGGTGGTACACGAATAAGAGCTGGGCAAGACCGGTGCCAGCCGCCGCGGTAATACCGGCAGCTCAAGTGATGACCAATTTTATTGGGCCTAAAGCGTCCGTAGCCGGCCAGACAGGTCCGTCGGGAAATCTGCTCGCTCAACGAGCAGGCGTCCGGCGGAAACCCGCTGGCTTGGGGCCGGAAGATCCAAGGGGTACGTCTGGGGTAGGAGTGAAATCCTGTAATCCTAGACGGACCACCGATCGCGAAAGCACCTTGGAAGGACGGACCCGACGGTGAGGGACGAAAGCTAGGGTCACGAACCGGATTAGATACCCGGGTAGTCCTAGCTGTAAACGATGCTCGCTAGGTGTGGCACAGGCTACGAGCCTGTGCTGTGCCACAGTGAAGACGTAAGCGAGCCGCCTGGGAAGTACGTCCGCAAGGATGAAACTTAAAGGAATTGGCGGGGGAGCACTACAACCGGAGGAGCCTGCGGTTTAATTGGACTCAACGCCGGACATCTCACCAGCATCGACAATAGCTGTGACAGTCAGTGTGATGAGCTTACTAGAGCTTTTGAGAGGAGGTGCATGGCCGCCGTCAGCTCGTACCGTGAGGCGTCCTGTTAAGTCAGGCAACGAGCGAGACCCGCACTCCTAATTGCCAGCAGCACCCTTGTGGTGGCTGGGTACATTAGGAGGACTGCCGCTGCTAAAGCGGAGGAAGGAACGGGCAACGGTAGGTCAGCATGCCCCGAATGTGCTGGGCTACACGCGGGCTACAATGGTCGAGACAATGGGTTGCAACCCCGAAAGGGGGCGCTAATCTCCGAAACTCGATCGTAGTTCGGATTGAGGGCTGAAACTCGCCCTCATGAAGCTGGATTCGGTAGTAATCGCGCTTCAGCAGAGCGCGGTGAATACGTCCCTGCTCCTTGCACACACCGCCCGTCAAAGCACCCGAGTGAGGTCCGGATGAGGCCATCAAGCGATGGTCGAATCTGGGCTTCGCAAGGGGGCTTAAGTCGTAACAAGGTAGCCGTAGGGGAATCTGCGGCTGGATCACCTCCTAAAGACCGGGATTGGGCCGACGCGCCCAACCCACCTTCACCCGTCAACTTCCGTTGACGGTTTGGCACCACACGATCAGTACACCACTCGTCAACCGACGAGGCACCTTTGAACTACCAAGGCTGGTTACACTCTCCCTTTTGGGAGGGTAGCCTTCGCTCGCTGGTGAGCGCTGTTGTTCGGCAACAGTCATGGGTTCGACTCCCGTGGAAGGCCGTCACTTGGGACGATTCAAACCGTGCCCCTTAAGTGGGGCGCGACGAAAGAATCATTCCCAACAAACCGATGCACCAACCCGTGAAAACGCGGTTGGGAAGGGTTCGATACACGCACTCGGCGACCACCGTGTCGTGTAATGACAACCGTATGTACGTGCAATCCAGACGTCCACTGGACTCACAACCGTGAGTTAACAGTGAAACCAAGTTATTCCAACGTGGCTACTGTGCCACCTGGTGAATGGCTCGGCTCGAGCGCCGACGAAGGACGTGCCAAGCTGCGAAAAGCCTGCAGGGAGTCGCACGGAGACTAAGAACTGCAGGATCTCCAAATGGGAATCCCCACCGCAATTGCTTCGCGCAATGGGGAACGCCGAGAACTGAAACATCTCAGTATCGGCAGGAACAGAAAGCAAACGCGATGTCGCTAGTAACGGCGAGTGAACACGACATAGTCCAAACCGAAGCCCTTACGGGCAATGTGGTGTATGGACTGACATCCATCGTCCGAACGATTTTACGAAGTCTCCTGGAATGGAGCATGACACAGGGTGATAATCCCGTACTAAAATCAAGTACGACGTGCGTCAGTTCCCGAGTAGCGGGGGTCGGAAATCCCTCGTGAATATCGCGGGCATCGACCGCGAAGACTCAATACGACTCGAGACCGATAGCGAACAAGTAGTGTGAACGAACGCTGAAAAGCACCCCGAAAAGGGAGGTGCAATAGGGCCTGAAATCAGGTGGCGATGGAGCGACAGGGCATACAAGGCCCAACAGAAAACGAATCGGGTGCAAACCCGTAGTAGAAACTGTTGGGAGCCGATGTTCTGTCGTGCGTTTTGAAAAACGAGCCAGGGAGTGTATCTAATTGGCGAGCCTAACCCGAGTATCGGGGCAGGCATAGGGAAACCAATACGGCCGCAGCACTTTGTGTGAGGGCCACCGTCTTCAAGGGCGGGGAGTCAACTGGATACGACCCGAAACCGGATGATCTACGCATGAGCAAGGCGAAGCGTGGCGAAAGCCACGTGGAGGCCTGTTAGAGTTGGTGTCCTACAATACCCTCTCGTGACTTATGTGTAGGGGTGAAAGGCCCATCGAATCCGGCAACAGCTGGTTCCAACCGAAACATGTCGAAGCATGACCTTCACTAAGGTAGTTCGTGGGGTAGAGCGACCGATTGGGAGTCCCGCCTCCGAGAGGAGTCGACCTCCCTGTCAAACTCCAAACCTACGGACGCCGTTGACGTGAGGAATCCGGTGCGCGGGGTAAGCCTGTGTACCGTGAGGGAGACAACCCAGAGCTGGGTTAAGGTCCCAAAGTGCGAGCTAAGTGCGATTGAAGGTGGTCGCAAGCCCTAAACAGCCGGGAGGTGAGCTTAGAAGCAGCTACCCTCTAAGAAAAGCGTAACAGCTTACCGGCCGAGGTTTGCGGCGCCGAAAATGATCGGGGCTCAAGCTCGCCACCGAGACCTAGCAGCACTCTTGACCGAGTGATCTAGTAGGTTGGCATTCTGAATGGGTGGAAGTACGGGTGAGAACTCGTATGGACCGTTCAGTATCGAAAATCCTGGCCATAGTAGCAGCGTTAGTCGGGTTAGACCCCCGACGACCTAATGAGTAAGGGTTCCTCAGCAATGCTGATCAGCTGAGGGTTAGCCGATCCTAAGTCCTACCGTAATTCGAATAGGACAAGAGGGAAACTGGTTAATATTCCAGTGCTAACACCATTAAAAGTCGACGCCTCAGGAAACACCAAGCCGGGCCTTCGCCCGGTCGAACCATCAAAATCCGTGGAAGCCGTAATGGCAGGAAGCGGATGAACGGTGGGATAGTGTAAATTGGTGGTACCCGGGGCCCGTGAAAAGACGAGCGTGTTAATCGTACCGAGATCCGACACAGGTACTCTGGCGGAGAAAGCCAAGGTCTGTCGGGAGCAACCGACGTTAGGGAATTCGGCAAGTTAGTCCCGTAAGTTCGCGATAAGGGATGCCTGCTCTGTATAAGAGCAGGCCGCAGCGACTCGGACGCTCCAACTGTCTAGTAACAACATAGGTGACCGCAAATCCGCAAGGACTCGTACGGTCACTGAATCCTGCCCAGTGCGGGTATCTGAACACCTAGTACAATAGGACGAAGGACCCGTTAACGGCGGGGGTAACTATGACCCTCTTAAGGTAGCGTAGTACCTTGCCGCTTCAGTAGCGGCTTGCATGAATGGATCAATGAGAGCGTCACTGTCCCAACGTTGGGCCCGGTGAACTGTACATTCCAGTGCGGAGTCTGGAGACCCCCAAGGGGAAGCGAAGACCCTATAGAGCTTTACTGCAGGCTGTCGCTGGGACGTGGTCGCTACTGTGCAGAATAGGTAGGAGCCGCTACACAGGTATCCGCGCTAGCGGATCACCGAGGCATCATTGAAATACTACCCGGTAGTGACTGCGACCCTCACTCCTGGCGGAGGACACCGGTAGCCAGGCAGTTTGACTGGGGCGGTACGCGCTCGAAAAGATATCGAGCGCGCCCCAAGATTTCCTCACTCGGGTCGGAGACCCGAGGAAGAGCGCAAGAGCAAAAGGAAGTCTGACAGTGTCCTACACAACGAGGGACGCTGACGCGAAAGCGTGGTCTAGCGAACCAATGAGGCTGCTTGATGCGGCCCATTGATGACAGAAAAGCTACCTTAGGGATAACAGAGTCGTCACCGGCAAGAGCACATATCGACCCGGTGGCTTGCTACCTCGATGTCGGTTCCCTCCATCCTGCCCGTGCAGAAGCGGGCAAGGGTGAGGTTGTTCGCCTATTAAAGGAGGTCGTGAGCTGGGTTTAGACCGTCGTGAGACAGGTCGGCTGCTATCTATTGGGGGTGTTACGGTATCTGACGAGAACGTTCGTATAGTACGAGAGGAACTACGAATGGGTGCCACTGGTGTACCGGTCGTTCGAAAGAGCGCGTGCCGGGCAGCTACGCACCACGGGGTAAGAGCTGAACGCATCTAAGCTCGAAACCCACTTGGAAAAGAGATACCACCGAGATCACTCGTAGAAGACGAGTTCGATAGGCTCGGGATGTACGCGCCGAGGCAACGAGGCGTTCAGTCCGCGAGTACTAACAGATCGACGCCACACAATCATACCGCATTTGGTCTTCACACTCATGGAGTGTGAGTCCAGGCGTATACTGGATTGCACGTACATTACGGTTCGTTCGAACCATCAACGATTGGTATCCGTAGTCACGGTTCGATTCCGTGAGTTGACGTTAAGGCGGCCAGAGCGATAGGGCGACACCCGTACCCATCCCGAACACGGAAGTTAAGCCTGTCTGCGTTTCGATCAGTACTGGAGTGCGCGAGCCTCTGGGAAATCCGATTCGCCGCCTCCCATTCATACCGCATTCATTACCCTCACACAGCACCGGCTGTGTGGGGGTTTCTCTATTTATATCAATCTCGCGTGAGACCGCTACGCTTAAAGTGAGTGACTTCAAAGAAGAGACTGCGCCAAGGTGGCAGAGTCCGGCCGAACGCAGCGGCCTGCAGAGCCGCCCATCGCCGGTTCAAATCCGGCCCTTGGCTTTTCGGATTCATTGATTCTTCGAGCTACTGCTCTCTGCCATTTTATGACAGCTTCCGCGTTTTCGATACTACTCTCAGTAATATTCTTCCGTCTACGATTTACCTATCTGTTGTCCATTCGCTCAGTCATGGTGATGACGCAAGTTGGAATACGACGACTTGGACTCGGGCACGTTTATTGCTTAGAGTGGGACGGGTCGGTTTTCGTGTGCACTTTGGTACAGGGCGTCGATTGTCTCCATCGTTTGGTTGCATCATCCGCGTCGGTTTCAGGGGTTTTCCCGTCTCGATGCAATCGACGAAATGCTTTATTTCGAGTGCATACTGGTTCACGTGGTCGAAGTACTCGGTGGCACGGCGACCATCGATTTGATACTCCAGTTTGGTTCCATCGTCGCTTTGTGGGAGAAACGGCTCGGACGCTTCGAGCCATCCGTTCGTCGCTTCGATGCGGTACTGTTGGGTGGCAGCTCGCGTGAACGCGGAGGATATCTCTGCCGTCACGCCGTCTTCGTATTCGAGGATTGCCGTCAGCTCCGTTTCGACACCGTTGTCTATCGTGGTTGTTGTCGCGTACACTTGCTCTGGTTCACCGAGGAAGAGTCGGGCGGCGTTGACCGCATAACAGCCGACGTCCATGAGACTACCTCCTGCGAGGTCGGGGTCGAAACGGAAGTCGTTCGGGTCGTCCAGTCGGAATTGGAAACGAGCTTTAACCGACCGGATATCCAATTCACGGCAGAGTTCGACTGCACGTCGCGTCCGGGGATGATAGCGATACATGAACGCTTCCATCAATGTAACTTCCCGTTCGTCACAGTACTCGCCCTAACTCTCGGGCTTCAGCGGCATCCACTGCCAACGGTTTCTCACAGAGCACGTGCAAGATCGTGGTCGGCGGCCCGTTCCGTCCACTCTGCGTGGAGCGCGTTGGGGAGTGGATTGTACACGGCTTCGATCTCATCATCGTCGAGCAATCCCTTCGTACGTTTCATAGGCATGTGGTATTTCGAGTTGTTCCGCAATGGCCTGTGCGCGTGCTCGATTTCTCGACGAGATAGCGAGCGACTTCGTGCCCGGCCGCTCGAATTGCGGGAATAACGGTTTCCGTACCGATGTTCGCGGTACTGATGATTCCGAATTTCATATCTACTGTCTATCCTTCGCCGTATGAATGGAAATGTCCACTCTGTCAGCAAAAATTGACGATGAGGAACGAGTGAGTCGTTCTACGTTCGAGTAACCCACGCGAGGGCTACGCCGATACCGATCGTGGCGAGTGCACCGACTATTTGGCCGAGCATCAGCAGGGCGCTCCCCGATTTGTGTGCCCAGGGCATTCCGACGAGTGTTCCGATTCCGATGAGTACGAGCAGAACTCCGAACGCAACGCCGAGTGGTTCGAGGGGGTCTGCGATGTAGCGGTTCATATCCGTGTTCTGTGTTCGGACGACTTATAATATCTACTGAACGAGTATCGGCCGAGCGTTTCGACGTCATCGGCGAAGCACGCAGCTTCACGAGTACCCGCCGATTCGATTTGTGACTGCCGGACCGAACGCGCTTGGTTCGTTCGCTTCGGAAGCGCAGAGCGCTTCCGTGCGCTCTCCGCTCCCCGCTACGCTCACAACTGCGCATTCTCTCCTGCAAATCCATCTAACCGTTTCACTCCTCACTTTCGGTCGTCGTAAAACGGGCTGGCAGGGATTTGAACCACGCCAGAACCTGCGCATACAGAACCCCGTCTATTCAAATCCCTTCTCACTTTCTCCGGCTCACGGTTTGTTCGCCGCGAGAAGTACGGGCTGGAAGGGATTTGAACCCCTGGCCGTCTGGTTAAAAGCCAGACGCTCTGCCTAACTGAGCTACCAGCCCTCATCTCCTCTTGCGAGTTGCGACGTTTAAACGTTTGCCATTCCGTTCCGGAAGTCGTCCCCATCTCCGGGGTGCGTACAGTTTTCTTCCCCGGTACCGACTGTCAAATCATGACATCGTTCGGCACTGAACAGGGGGACGAGTTGCGTGACTTCGTTCAGCGACTCTGTTCGTTCGACACGACTGGTGGCAAGGAAAGACCTGCACAGGAATGGCTTCTCGACCGTCTTTCCGAGATGGGCTTTGAGACCTACGAATGGACGACGGATGCCGAGAAATTGGCGGAACATCCGTCGTTTCCCGACGACCCTGCCGAAATCGAGCACACCGAGGCGAGCGCTGGCGGGCCGAATCTCGCGGAGCGCCCGAGCGTCGCGGGCGTGTTGGAGTTCGGCAATCCGGACGACGGTCCGACGCTCGTCCTGAACGGTCATATGGACGTGGTTCCGGTCGCTCGCGAATCGTGGGAGACGGACCCGTTCGAACCGATGTGGGACGGCGAGGACCTCACTGCACGTGGCGCGGTCGACATGAAATCCGGTGTCGCGGCCTGTATCTTCGCCGCGAAACACCTCGCGGAGCATGCCGAGGACCTGAACGGTCGTCTCGTCGTCGAGAGCGTCGTCGGGGAGGAAGAGGGTGGATTGGGAGCGGCGGCGGCCGCGTTGACGAACCCGTACCCGTTCGAACGCGATGCGGCCATCGTCGCGGAACCGACCGATTTGACGCCGGTCACTGCCGTCGAGGGGACGGTGATGAAACGGCTCCACATCGAAGGACGATCCGCCCACGCGGCGACGCGGTGGCGCGGCGAAAGCGTTCTCCCCCATTTCGAGAGGATTTCACACGCGTTCTCCGAACTCGAAGCGGAGCGAAACGAGTCCGTCACGCATCCGCTGTACGAGGAGTTCCCCGTCTCGTGGCCCATCGTCATCGGTACCGTCGAAGCCGGAACGTGGTCGTCGTCGGTTCCCGCGACGCTCACCGCGGAAATGCGACTCGGCGTCGCGCCGGGTGAAACGGTAAACGAAGTCGAAGCGATGTACGAAGAGCGTCTCGCGGAAGTCGTCGAGGAGAGCGACTGGCTTCGTGAGCATCCACCCACGTTCGAGCGGTTTTCCATTCAGTTCGAGGCCGCAGAGACGGACGCGGACGAACCGATCGTCGGCGCGCTCCAATCGGCGATGGACGGATCCGGTCTCGAAACGACGCTTCGCGGTGAAACCTACGGTGCGGATTCGCGCCATTACGTCGCCGCGGGAATTCCGACCGTCCTCTTCGGGCCGGGAACCATCGAGCAGGCACACTTCCCGAACGAGACGATTCACTGGCCGGACGTGGTGACTGCAGGAACCGTGTTGACGGAGACGGCCCGGATGTTCCTCGGCTGAGTGGGTTCGCTCGGTTCAGTCCAATTCCTTTTCGAGCGCCCGAGCGACCACTTGTTCCGGCTCTTCGTCCCGCGAGCGCGGCTTCCCGCCGGAGTTCGCGGTACAGGTCGGGTGGAAGCGACAGCGTCACCTCCCCTAGTGTCACGCCGTGGGTTCGTAGCGCGCGTTCGGGTGTAGTCCCGTCGTTGATGTCGCTGACGATGGCGCGCACTTCGCGCACGGTCAGCGAGTTGTCGAGGATTGCCCACGCGAGTTGGTAGCGGGCGTCGCCATCCACGCGAGCGATGTGCTTTGCGGCCGTCGGCGCGATGTGTCCCACCGCGACGTGGCGCCGAATCGAGCGCGGGAGGTCGTGCACCCGCGCCCACTTTCGAATGAACGCGACCGTCGTGTCGCCCCCTGCTCGCTTTGCGGCGCCTTTGTAGGAGCCGACGCCACGGACGAGTGCCGCACAGGCCGCCGCCCCACGCAACATGTAGACGTTATCCTCGTTTCCGGGACTCCCTTCCGCGAACGCACGGACAGTTCGAGCAGCTTCCTCGACGCTCTCGGGGTCGTCGGGGTCGAACGCCTTGGCCTCCTGTGCGTATGCGCCGGTAATCGCCACGTCGCCACGGACGACTGGTTTCCCGACCGGTGACTTGCGGTCCGCTGGTGGCTCCTCTTCGGGGCCGTTAGTCATCACTCGTGGAGTTGGCGGGACGAGGTAAAAAGGAACCGTTCACCGAGAGATGTCTACCGATTGACCATCGGTCGCGGTAACTCACATGAAGTCCGCAATCCCCGACTGCTTGTTCTTGTCGTTCTCGAACACGCTTTCCAACGAACGCTCCAGAATGCGAAGACGCTGTTTAGTGTACTCGCGACAGTCGTAGTCCTCGGCGACCTGCAGTGCGGTGTCCATGTACTTGTTCACCGACCCTTGGTGTACCGTCAGGTTCACCCGGCCGCCACACTCCCGGCAGTCGCCCGAAAGGGGCATTCGCCGGTACTTTACGCCGCAGTCGAGACAGCGGGTTTCCTGCCGCGAGAACGCACGCAAATTCCCGATGAGGTCCGGCAGGAAGTGCCCCTCGATGACGCGCTCGGCCACGTCGGTTTCGTCCACGGCGCGCGTCTTCCGGGCCAACTCCAGTTGCGCGTTCATCTTGTCCATCATCGACCCGAGCGTCTTGTACGCCGAGAGGTCCGGACCGAGCGCGATGTTCGACGTGTCGTGGGTGTGCCGGAAGCCGGTGTACTCCCGGTCGGTGCCCAGGTACTCCTCCGCGATGGTGATGTCCACGTCCTCGGGGTCGGCCATCTCCAACGTCGCCTCGTAGAACTCGCGGGGGTACTGGTCCACGATGTCCATGTTGTGTGCCTCGTCGTCGATTTCCGAGGGGTCGATGCGCGAGGACATCACCAATGGTGCGTCCATCTGCCCCCCGCGTTTGTCCGGCAGGAACTCCTTCGAGAAGTTGAGCAGGCCGTCCATCAGGAGCATCACGCAATCTTCGTCGCCGTCGCAATTTCTGCGTTTTGCCGCATGAAAATAAGGATGTGCGTACCCGACTGCCGCGCTCGTGAAGCCGATGACGCGGCCGACGACGGCGGCGGAGGTGTGGGGTGCCATCCCGAAGACGAGTTCGCCGACCAGGTCGTCGCGCTCGTCCATCCCGTAGAACGGTTCGAGTCCGTAGTAGTCGTCGAGCAGTTCGTCCACGAAGTCGGCGGTTTTGAGCAGATGGACGGCCGCCCCGTCCGAGAGGACGATATCCTGCACGCGGAGCTCGACGAGTTGGTCGTCGTGCTGGAGCGGTTCGCCGTGAATGTCCTCCTCGTAACCGAGTGCGCGCAGTTGGCCGGCTTCCACGTCCAGTTCCGACGGCCTGACCGACGTCACCGGCAGGTCGGTCATGTCGTAGCGAATCGTCCCGTCCTTGAACGCGCTCACGTCGTGTTTCGCACGGAGGACGCCCTTTTCGATGGGCTCCGGCGTTTTGTGCGCCGACATGAGACCTTTGACGCCTTTGAGGGTGTCGAACACGTTGGTACGCTCGCCGACCGATTCGAGCGCGTTCCGGAACTCGTCGTTCATCTCGACGGGTTGCCACTCGACGCTGGTCGCGGGGACTTCACACCGTGGACACTCCGCCCGCCCGGCCTGGTCGGGTTCGACCCTCGTTTCACAGTCAGGACATCTGTACACCGGGTACGTATTGCCGCCACACTCCGGGCACTGGCATTTGAACGTCCCTTCGTCACACTCCTCACACTCCCGTTGCCCGATTTGGACTTCGATTCGTCCACGTTTTCCGGACATCCCTTCCGTGTGAGTAGCCGCTTTCGCCACGTCGCGCTGGTCGCCGCCCGCCTCGCCGAGCGGAAAGAGCGTATGGACCGCAGGACTCATCTCGCGTTTTTCGGACTTCTCGGGTCGTCCCATCCGGTTCCCGATGCGCGTCGGCGCGCGCTCCCGAACCCGAAACGGGGCGACTTCGTTGACCGCCTCGACGGCGTTGTCCCCCTTTTCGTTCTCGCCCCATTCGAGCGCTTCTTGTGACAGTGAGTCCCACTCACGGGTAAGCGAAGAACTATCCATACCGAGCGACCGGACGAACGGTCTCCAGTCCGGTATCTCGATTTCGTCCCCCTGTCTATGCTGGAGAATCAGGTGTTCGAGCGCCGTCCGAACGCCTTCGGTGTTCGAAACGACGAGGTTTCCGTCGCGGATTTCTCCGCCTTCGACGGCCTCTGCGAGCGCTTCGAACTCTCCTCACCGATATGTCGTGCCAGAGGTAGGTGTACTTCGGATGGAGCGGCACGTCGTATTGGGTCGCCCAATCGAGCGCTTCCTCGGCCGATGGGTCTTCGAGGTCGATGTGCGGGTCATCACGCATGGCTTGCACGTCCGCGCCAGCGTGTTCGAAATCCTGTTCCCACCACTCGAAGACGTAGGACGCGGGGGGTAGTGGGTGGTTGTTCTCCACGAACTCGCCGTAGTTGACGAGGTACTCGCCGAGGTCGATAATCTCCACGACCCCGTTTCGAAGTTCGAGGGCTTCTTCCGTGTCGTCGATTCGACGCACGTCACCGTTCGCCAGTTTGACGGTCGGTCCCTCGATGGTATCGACGGGAATGACACCGCCCGCCTTTCCGGGGCGCTCGGTCTTTATCTGTGTCCCCGTCGCGAGGAAGTCGTCCACGATGTGCATCGTCGCGGGCTGTACCCCCGCGGTTGCGAACCCGTGATTCCGCGCCCGACCGTATCGGAGTCGGAACCCACCGGGTCGGCACGGATGGGTGAAGACGGGCCGTCCGGCGATGAGGTCCCGGAGGAACTTCGTCGCCTCGTCGACGCGCGGCGGTCCACGCAACTCGCGGGCTTCCTCTTTTTCCCCTTCCGCTTCCTCCTCGTCACCTGCGGGGTGGTCGCTTTCCTCTTCGCTCTCCCCCTCTTCTGACTTGCCGTCGTCTTTCCCGATGGTGCCGTCGATGAGGTCCTGTAACCACGGCCAGTCGATTTCGTCCAGGTTTCGGGTGTATCGCTGTATTTTGGGCGCTTTGAGTGCGATACCTTCCGCCATGACGAGGCACATCCCACCACGGGCGCTGTTGGTATCGACGCGGTCCAAATCCCGGAAGCCGGAAACTTCCTCGTCCCCGGTTGCTTCCCCGTCCAGCATGACGGGCATGTGTTTGGCGATGAACTTCGACTCCTTGTCCTTCGGGGAGTACTGCAGTCCGGTTTCGGAATCGTAGAGGTTGATCTCCTCGGCGTAGCGTTCGATCTCGTCGTCACGGGCCTGATACTCCCCCAATCCGAGGAGCGCCCGCGTGTAGTCGGCGACGAGAACCGAGAGGGCCTGTGCGGTCCCACCCGCCGAGCGAATCGGCCCGGCGTAGTACACGTTGACGAACTCCGTGCCGTCGTCGTTATCGAGCAGTTCCACGCGGTCGATTCCCTCGATGGGTGCCGCGACCACACCTTCGGTCAACAGCGCAACGGCGGTTCGCACCGCACCTTCGATTTTTCCGGCGCGGGTCTCGTAATCGCCGACGTTGCCGTCCGCGAAATCCTTCGCCAGTTCGAGAGCGGCCTCCTCGCGGGACATCTGCCCTTCGAGTTCGCGCACTCGTTCGGCGACGTTCTCGATGCCGAGGATATTCTCCACCCGGTCGGCCATGTCCTTTGCGACCGGAATCTCGACTTCCGGTTGTGGGTCGCCGCTGTGTTCTTTGGCCGTCTCGGCCACGTCGAACGCCTCGTCGAGGCGTGATTCCAGTCGCTCGAAGTACTGCCGGTCGTCCTCCCGCATGCTAGAGCCAGAGGTCCAATTCAGTCGATTCGTCGTGTTCCCGAACGAGCGGTTCCTCGAACGTTCGCATGTACAGTTCCCCGGTGAACACCGTCGCGGAATCGAGGTGTCCCGCCAGCGTTTGTCCCGAACGTCGCGAAAGAACGGCGTGCGTGTGTGCGAAGCGCTCTCCGTCGAGTAGTGAGACGTTGCCGACACAGGACGTCACTTCGAGCGGTTCGTCGAACTGGACCTCCCGGTACTCCGTTTCGTCTTGGTCGTAGTACCAGATATCCGCATCCTGTACCGCACCCATCGCGATAAACCACGCGGCGTCGATGTCCTCGTCGTCGGCAAGCGATTCTATTTCCGCGCGCCAGTCCGTGCCGTGTCCGAGCTGGGCGACGAACTCCTGTTTACCGGCAACCTCCCGATAGTCCATGTCTGCATGGAACTCCGTGGGGGACAAAAAAGGTTCAGTCTCGTTTCTCCCATCGGCGCGCGACCACCTAGTATGGTGTGCTTTCCAACGAACGGTTCCGTTTCCTGTCCGAACTTTGATTGCTTCTCGTCGCTGTCGTCGAAGCGAAAAATGAAGGAACCGTAGTGAGAGGGCTGTTCGTGCGTCGAAGCGGTTTCGGGGACTACTGCCAATCTGGGAGGGGTGCAGTGTCTGTTACTCGCATGCAAATCCATGCGTTCTCGCGGGAGACGTCTGCGATGACGAACTGCTTCGAACTTCCGTCATCGTCCACCGAGGCCATCACCTCGGAGTCGTTTGCAACCGACACTGTTGCCGTATCGGGCGTCATACTTTGAGAACGAGTACCAAGGAATATAAGCGCACCGAAACGCTGACACTCGATACTATTTCTGATAAGAACTTCAGAAAAAACGACTCGACGGAAGTAGTATGTGGTCTGTAACGAAAATAATAGCACGTTACTCGGCCGATTTCACCGCTGTGTTTCATTTCTCGATAATACGTTCTATGATCAAAATAGCGGAATAATTTGAGTCAGATATAAAACCCGAATATCCCGGGTTGTGCAATAAACCCGCCGTTTAAGACCGTAATGGTGGCAATCCTAAACGGTAAGTTTATCCACTATGATACACAAACCGTTGATGGATGACAGATACTGACAACCTAACCCGTCGGCGATTCCTGCAGGCAACTGGAGGTGCGGCATCCGCCGCTGCGCTTGCTGGCTGTACCGACAGCGGCAGCAAAGATGACGGTAGCACTGACAAAACGAGCAACAACGGTGGCGGCAACGGAACCGACAGCGGAAACGGGAACAACAACCGGAACGGTAACACGCTCCAACTCCTCAACTCCACGATGACCACGCTCGACCCGGTCAAGGCGACCGACACAGCGTCCGGGACGGTCATCCAGCAGCTATTCGACGGCCTGACGAACTATCCGAACGGTGAAATCTCCGTCGAGAACCTGATCGCTGATTCGCACGAAGTCTCCGACGACCAGAAGACCTACACCTTCAAACTCAAGAAAGGTGTGAAGTTCCACAACGGTAAGGAAGTCACGGCGAAGGACTTCATCTACTCGTGGCGGCGTCTCGCCGAATCGAAGAACTCCCGTCGGCAGTACTTCGTCCTCGACTCCATCGGCGTCAAGCACGAGGAGACGACGAAGACGTACAAGGATTCGGACGGCAAGAAACACGAGCTTACCGTCGCAAAAGCGAACTCGCTCGCTATCAAGGCGACGGACGACCACACGCTCGAGATGACGCTCGAAAAGCCGTTCCACGCCACGCTCGAAATGCTCGCCTACACGTCCTTCGCGGCGATTCCGGAAGGCATGATCGGCGACATCGACGGCTACGACGGCGAGGTGAAACAGACCCAGTTCGCGACGAAGAAACCCGTCGGTGCTGGTCCGTTCAAATTTAAGAACTGGCAGTCGGACGTTCAAGCAGAAGTCACCAAGTACGACGACTACTACGGCGACAAAGCGAAGGTCGACGGTATCCACTGGAACATCACGTCCGACGCGGAGACGAGTTACACCTACGGAATCGTCAACAAGAACGCCGACATGGGGTACGGCAGCGGCATCATCCCAACGTCGAAATACGACCCGTCCAAAGTCAAAAACACGAAGGAGGACGACCTCGGTCGGACGGTCGGGAAGTACGGTCCCATCGAAGGCAACACGATGGACTACCTGGGTGTCTCCACCATCAACACCTACTACATGGGTTTCAACACGGACAACGTCCCGAAGCCCGTCCGACAGGCGATCGCCTACATCACCAATCAGGAGAAAATCGTCGACGAGATCTTCAAGGGTCGCGGAAAGGCCGCGTATCACTTCACGCCGCCGATGATCTACCCCGGTGGTGCGAAGGCCTACACGAAGCACGCGAAGAGCAAGTACCCGTACGGCTACAACGAGCGTAACATCGGGAAGGCGAAGAAGATCATGGAGGACGCTGGCTACAGCCAGAGCAAGAAGTTCAGCTTCACCTTCACCGTCTACCAGAGTTCCACCACGTGGCCCGCGCTGGGTAAGCATCTCCGTGACTTGCTCCAAACGGCGCACATCAACATGGAAATCAAGAGGACGCCGTTCAGCACGCTGCTCCAGCAGGGTCGCCAGGGCAAGCTCGAAGGCTACTCGCTCGGTTGGGTCATGGACTGGCCAGCGCCCGACAACTTCCTCGGATTGCTCTACCCGCCGCTGACGGACACGTCCCAGGATTCGCCGCAGTCGTACACGAACTGGTCGGGTACCCCTGCCGCGAAGAAAGCGACGAACGCGTGGAAGACGGTTCAGGACAACACCGGTCCGACGAAGAAAGAAGGAAAAGCCCGCGACGAGGCGTACATCAAGATGGAGGAGGCCAACTGGGAGGACGTCACCTTCCTGCCGATGTACCACGGTCTGTCCGAGCGCTTCTCCTACGATTGGGTCGACGCGCCAAAGTACGGCGGTGCTGGCTACAGCCGTCAGATGTACAACAACGTCGAACTCAGCAACCGGAAATAAGTAACGGAACTTCGGCGTTTATTTTTCTCCCAAACGTCCAGATAGCGGTCGCACTATTAGTGATTTTCCGGAAATACTATCGGAAGACATAATGAGTGGAACGCAAAATACGTATCCGTATCAGCCATGAACGCGGTTACCATTGGGTGCAACCTACCGCACGACAAGATAACGTTTGACAGGGAGGTGGACTGGACGAAATGAGTCGATGGCGCTACTTCGCTCGCCGTCTTATACTGTCCATCCCTATTCTCATCTTCGGAACGACGATCACGTTCGTCGTCCTCCGGATGGGACCGATCGACCCCGTCGGGGCGATTCTCGGCCCGACAGGGGACCCGCAAGCGTACAACAAGATTTCACGACAGCTCGGCCTTAACAGGCCGTTATGGGAACAGTATATCGACTACATGACCAACATGGCGACGTTCCATTTGGGTCGTTCGTGGGTCCTTCATCCGGATCGGACTGCAGTCGATCTCATCGTATCGTATGCCCCCCGAACCCTCTGGTTGGGGTTCTGGTCGGTCCTCATCGCCATCTTCGTGGGAATCCCCCTCGGATTCTACGCCGGACTCAACCCGAACTCGGGAAGCGACTATTTCGCTTCGTTCGGTGGTATCGTCTGGCGTGCGATGCCGAACTTCTGGCTCGCGCTCATCCTGATGTCAGTTCTATCCCATTCACAACAAGTGTTGTTCGGGTTCAACTGGCAGAACTGGCTCGTTCATACGACCGTCACCGGCGTTCCGTTCAACAACTATCACGAGTTGACCAAGCCACACAACCTGCTGGCCGCCATCAAGAAGATCGCACCGGCGGCCATCGTTCTCGGTTCCGCATCGATGGGGAACGAGATGCGTATCGGTCGAACGGCAGTGTTGGAGACCGCAAACTCCAACTTCATCGAAACGGCTCGTGCGAAAGGCGTTCCGCCGCGCTCGCTCGTCTGGAAACACATCTTCCGGAACGCCCTCATCCCGCTCGTTCCCATTATCACGGGTGAGGCGTTCCTGCTTATCGGTGGTTCAGTGATCGTCGAAACCGTGTTCAACATCAGCGGTATCGGCCGCCTGTTCTTCCGAGCAGTCATTCAGGGCGACTTGCCCCTCGTCGGTTCGATGATGTTCATCTTCATCCTCATCGTCGTAATGATAAATATCTTACAGGATTTCCTGTACACCATCATCGACCCCCGTGTCGGCTACGATGGAGGTTCATAATATGAGTATCAATTCCGCTATTCGAGAGGAGAAATCCCTTCGTGAACGTATCGCAGACGATCCCCGGCCCGCAGCGCTGTGGCTCGCGGGATTCATATTGCTCATCGCAATCGAATTCGGTGCGCTCTGGGGAATGATAATGGCAGTTCCGTGGGCCACGTTCGTCGACAAACTACCGTTCCTCAAGCCCATCGCCGCACCGTTTGCGACCGTCGGTGATGCATTTGCGAACTTGCCGACGTTGCTGTCGAGGAGTATCTTCGACAACACCGGTTGGCAATCACCGAGCGGTGGGTGGAAAGGGACGTTCCTCGGTCTTTCCCCAGCGGCCGTCTGGGCCATCCGCCTCGTTCTCATCTACGCCTACTCGCTCCTGTTCCTGTACTGGATCTGGCGTGGCTTCCTCACGTTCCGGAACCACTACCGGTACGCCGACTGGACGCCCCGTGACGACATGGTCAATCGGTTCCGTCACCACACGTGGGGATTGTTCGGTTTCGTGGTCGTTTTCATGTTCGTCGTGATGGCGATCTTCGCGCCCGCACTCGGGCCGACGACCCTCGAACGTAACATCAAGGACCCGTTCTCCCACAAAATTCACTACCTCGACAAGGATTCAAATCAGGTCAAAGAGGTCCTCGTCGGTGACGCCAACTCGGGCTCCCAATCGGAAGGTCCGAGCGGAAACGTCGGTCCGATGACCTACGACGATTACGGTCGATATCATCCGTTCGGCACGTTACCGACCGGAAAGGACTTATTCACCTTCATGATGCACGGCGCTCGCGTCTCGCTGTTCATCGGCCTCACGTCCATTATCGTGAGCGGTCTCATCGCAACGGCATTCGCGCTCCTGACGGCGTACTACAAGGGTCTCGTCGACCTCCTGGTGGTCGTCGTGGGTGACTCGATAATGTCGATTCCGCGCCTGCTACTCCTCATCCTGCTCTCGTACGTGCTTCAGGGTACGTGGCTCGGGAAGATCTACAACGGCGGCCTATTGTTCGCGCTGCTGTTCGCCGCGACCGGTTGGCCGTTCCTCTGGCGTGCAGTGCGTGGCCCCGCGATGCAGGTCTCCGAGCAGGAATGGATCGACGCTGCAAAGAGCTTCGGACAGAGCCCAATTACGACCATGAAAAAACACATGGCGCCGTACATCCTCGGCTATCTGCTCGTCTATTCCTCGATGACGCTCGGCGGTATCATTATCTCCGTCGCAGCGCTGTCGTTCCTCGGTCTCGGCATCAACCCGCCGACGCCCGAATGGGGTCGAGCAGTGAGTGTCGGACAATCCTACACGACGACCGCTTCGTGGCACATCTCGCTCATTCCGGGTGTGCTCATCGTGTTCATCGTCACCGCGTTCAACGCGCTCGGTGACGGCATCCGTGACGCGCTCGACCCACAGAGCGAGTCCGGAGAAGACGGCGGTGCTGAAGTCGCCGCGGCAGGAGGGAGTGGTGCATAATGGCGTCGAGCCAACACCCCCGCGCCTCCTTCGCCGACAAGGAGCCGATACTGTCTGTGAAAAACCTTCAGACAGCGTTCTTCACCGACAAGGAAGTCATCCGGGCCTGTGACGGTGTCTCGTTCGACATCAGACCCGGCGAGACGGTCGGTATCGTCGGCGAGTCCGGCTCCGGAAAGAGCGTCACCGCACGCTCCATCATGGGGCTCATCAAATCCCCCGGACGCATCCTCGACGGCAGTATCCGTTTCAAGGACGAAGAGCTCACTGGAAAATCAGAAAAGCAGTACCGAGAGATTCGCGGTGGCGACATCGCGATGGTGTTCCAGGACCCTCTGACGAGTCTGAACCCCGTCTACTCCGTCGGGAACCAGATCAAGGAAGCGCTTCGCCTCCACCAGGACATCACCGGAACGAAGGCGACGAAGGAAGCGATCAACCTCCTCGAAGCGGTCGGTATCCCCGACGCTGGCCGACGCGTCAAGGAGTACCCACACGAGTTCTCCGGCGGGATGCGTCAGCGAGCGGTCATCGCGATGGCGCTCGCGTGTGACCCCGAACTGCTCATCTGTGACGAGCCGACGACGGCGCTCGACGTGACGATACAAGCCCAAATCCTCGAACTGCTGGATGAACTGCAGGAGGAACGCGACCTCGCCATCATGTTCATCACGCACGACATGGGTGTTATCGCGGAAATCGCCGACCGCGTGAACGTCATGTACGCGGGCGAAATCATCGAAAGCGCGCCCGTCGTGGAACTGTTCGAGAATCCACGCCACCCCTACACCCGCGGTCTTCTGCGAAGTATCCCGGGCAACGCCCCCGAGTCGGACCGCCTCGTCACCATCGAGGGTGACGTTCCGACGCCGAACGAACCCGCTACGTACTGCCGGTTCGCGCCCCGCTGTCCCGAGGCGTTCGATTCGTGCGATTCGGTTCACCCGGTACCCGTCGAAGTCAACGAAAGCGCGGACAAACACACTGCGGCGTGTCTCCTGTACCCCGAAGACGGACCACAATCAGAAGCCATCGACGTGCATCGCAATATGGCAACCGAAAGTGAGGAAGAACTATGAGCGAAGTACAGAAGAGCAAGTCCACCACCGTCGCCGAAGGCGAGACGCTCGTCGAAATCAACGAGCTGAAGACGTACTACGGCGAGGGTGGTCTCATCGATTCGACACCCGTCAAAGCCGTCGACGGCGTCTCGCTCGACATCAAGCGCGGCGAAACGCTCGGACTCGTCGGCGAGTCCGGTTGTGGTAAATCGACACTCGGTCGAACGCTCATCCAACTGGAGAACGCGACATCCGGTGACGTGGTGTTCGACGGCACGGATATCACCGAACTGTCGGGCAAGGACCTCAAAAACTGGCGACGGAACAGCCAGATGGTGTTTCAGGACCCCGAATCCAGCCTCAACGACCGGATGACGGTCGGCGAAATCATCCGCGAACCGCTGGACGTTCACGATTGGAAGACGCCGCGGGAACGCCGGGAGCACGTCCGCGAATTGTTGGACGTCGTCGGTCTGCAACCCGAACACTACTACCGTTACCCCCACCAGTTCTCGGGCGGTCAGCGCCAGCGTATCGGCATCGCTCGTGCGCTCGCGCTCGAACCCGAGTTCATCGTGCTGGACGAACCCGTCTCGGCGCTGGACGTGTCCGTACAGGCCCAAATCCTCAACCTGCTCGAAGACTTGCAGGAGGAGTTCGGCCTGACGTACCTGTTCATTGCCCACGACCTCTCCGTGGTTCGTCACATCTGTGACCGCGTCGCCGTGATGTATCTCGGTCACATCATGGAACTCGGACCGGCGGAAGAACTGTTCGAGAACTCGAAAAACCCGTACACGATTTCGCTTCTCTCGGCGATTCCGGACCCCGACCCGACGGCACAGGGCGAGCGAATCACGCTCCGCGGAACCCCACCGAGTCCGCGCGACCCGCCGAAAGGCTGTCCGTTCAGCACGCGTTGTCCGATGAAGATTCGGCCGGAGGAGTTCCAAGACGTGGACGACGACCTCTGGGTCAACATCGAAATCTTCCGCGAAGTCGTGCGCGAGCGGTCGCGCGCGGACCGATCGATGACCGACCACGTAAAGGAGATACTCGGCATGGAGACGCGGTTCTCCGACATCGGCGAGATTCAACAGGAGTTGTTCGCCGATGTGAATGTGCCACAGAAAATCCAACAACATATCGACGAAGCGGCGGGCTACATCGAGAACAACGACGAACAACAGGCCCGCGAATATCTCCGTGACGTGTTCGGCAGTATCTGTGACTCGGACGTGCCGGCTGACAACGTCGTGAGCGACTCGGGTCGCTTTAGCCACTGTCACCGTCACCTCGAAGGCTACGAAGAGCCTGACGAGTTCACACCCTACACGATGCGATAATGTCCGAGTCCAACCAGTCTCCCCGACGATTACGACAGGCACTCGACGCGCTTGTCTACGCTATCGTGGTGACTGGTCTGGTCTTTCTCATCGGCGCTATCGTCTCGTTCGCGTTGGGCGGCGGTTTCGTCGGCGTGAAGTA
Organism: uncultured haloarchaeon; assembly: GCA_963811185.1. GTDB lineage: Archaea > Halobacteriota > Halobacteria > Halobacteriales > Haladaptataceae > Haladaptatus. Next base: position 264,465 of record CAWEQN010000012.1, on the reverse strand, counting down.
CTTCCTCTTTTTCGTCGGTATTCTGCTGTTCGGGTACGGGACGTTCTCGTTGTACCCTTCCCGTCGGTGGAAGGTAGACCGGTCGGAGGGGAACGTCGAAATCGAGCGGAGCACGAACACCGGAGAAGTCATCGGCTCGCGCGAGGAGACGCGGTTTCAGTCCGCAGTACAGCAGGTTCCACCGCTCACCCAGTACTCCCTCCCGCCCCAGGAGCGGCTTTCACCGGGTGCGAAGCTGTTTATCGCTAGCCTCGTGGTTCTCCTCACGTCGTTTCTCATGGAGTCCGTCTTCGGCGTTAGCGCGTAACAACAGTTTTTACCGCTTCGACTCCTGACATGCCTGTATGCCAGAAACCGGTGACGAAGGAGGAAACTACGCCGAGCGGATTACGGCTAACGCGGATGCCGAGAAGGACGCGTGGGGGATGACGCTCGACGACATGAACGCGATGGCGGAGGAACTCGAATCCGACGGGTGGACCGTCGTCAAAATCGCTGCGACCCACACCGCGCCCGAGAACAAGGACGCGGGCGAAACCGACCGATTCGGGTTCGTCTACGTTGTCCCCGACAACTACACCGACGACTTCCGTGAGGCGGTCGAAACGGGTGAATTCCCGAAATATCGAGTGTTCCGCGAGGAAGTCAGCTCACGCGTGTTCATGCTCACGCAGTATCTCGACCCCGACACCGAAACCGCCATTCTCATCGCGGGCAACTACGAGATGATGCACGCGCCCGGCTTGGTGAAGAACGCGATGGACGAAGACGAGCTATTCAGCTACGTCCAGTCGTTGGACGGTACCGTGCACGGTATGTTCCACCACGACGACTACACGAAGTTCTTCCCGAACCCGGAGAAGTACGAAAACTACTCCGCTGAACCGTCCGTCGGCGACCATCACGACGAATAACCTGTCTCATTTCCGAATCGATTCCGGTTTCGGGGGCGCAGTTTCGCTTCTCACCCCTCACGCTTCGTAGGGTACAAGAAGGGTGAAACCGTATCCGGGGCGTATGAACGTTGCCGAAGCGATGACACCCAGGTCTGACGTGGTCACTGTCGAGCTTCCGGGCACGCGCGACGACGTGCTCGATTACTTGCAGGAACTATCGTTTTCCTCCGTCCCCGTGGTTAAACACACGGACGACGGCGAACAGTACCGTGGCCTCATCTCGCGCGATGACCTCATCGAGAACCCGGAAGAAGACCAACTCGCCATCCTCATGCGGGATGTCGCGACGACGACGCAGGAGGCGTCCATCGAGGAAGTCGCCGCGCTGATGTTGGAGGAACGCACTCGCCGCGTTCCAGTCGTGGACGGTGAACTCGAAGGAATCGTCACCCTCACCGACGTCATCCGCGCAATCGCCGAGGGCGAAGCCGATGGGGACACGGCGGTCGGTGAACTGGCGAGTCCTGACGTCAACACCTGTTACGTCGAGACGCCGCTGACGGTCGCCGAACGCGAAATCTACTACGCGAACGTCCCGTACGCGGTGACGCTGGACGACGACGGCGAGATGGACGGTATCCTCACGGAAGTCGACATCATCGACGTCGCCCGCGTGGTCGAAGGCGAGGACGACACCGGGGGCAGTATCGCGAACGAGGACGACGCGTGGATGTGGGAAGGAATCAAATCCGTCGGGAACAGCTACATCCCGACGAGCAACGTCCAGATTCCATCCGCGCCCGTCAGCGAGTTCATGACCGATAACGTGGTGACGGTATCGAAGCGCAAGACCGCACGCGATGTCGCCCAAATGATGATATCGAACGACATCGAACAGGTCCCGCTCGTCAGCGGCGACCAACTCGTCGGCATCGTCCGGGACGTGAACTTGCTGGAGGCGCTAAAATGACGGAACTGGTGGAACTCGCCAAGCGGCGTGGGTTTTTCTTTCAGTCGTCGGAAGCCTACGGCGGCGTGTCGGGGTTCTACGTTTACGGCCCGCAAGGCGCGGCGCTGAAGCGAAACATCGAAGACTCGTGGCGCGACCGGTTCCAGGTGCAGGAAGGTCACCGGGAAATCGAGGCTCCGACCATCATGCCCGAACCCGTCTTCGAGGCGTCGGGCCATCTGGACGGGTTCGACGACATGCTGGTCGAATGCCCGGAATGTGGCGAGAGCCACCGCGCCGACCACCTCATCGAGGACAACACGGACATCGAGGACGCGGAGGCCCTTCCGCTGGAGGAAGTCGGCGACCTCATCGCCGAGAACGACCTCCACTGTCCGACCTGTGACACACCGCTCGCGGGCGAACCGGTCGAGGATTTCAACCTCATGTTTTCGACCGACATCGGCCCCGGTTCGGGCCAACCCGGCTACCTGCGCCCGGAAACGGCACAGGGTATCTTCGTGGAGTTCCCACGACTCAAGGAATACGCCCGGAACCGCCTCCCGTTCGGTATCTCCCAAATCGGGAAGGCGTACCGCAACGAGATCAGCCCTCGCAAGTCCATCATCCGTGTTCGCGAGTTTACGCAGGCCGAACTCGAACATTTCATCGACCCCGAAACCGACGAACCGCCGCTTCACCTGGTCAAGGACGTCGAAGTGACGCTGTACTCCGCCGTCGAACAGAACGACGAGGACGGCGACCACGTCCGGATGACCATCGGCGAAGCGGTCGATGAGGGTATCATCGCCAGCGACTGGATCGCCTACTACCTCGGCGTCGGGCAGGAGTGGTACGAGCGAATCGGCGTGGACATGGACCGGTTCCGGTTCCGCCAGCATCTCGAAGGCGAACGCGCCCACTATTCGAGCGACTGCTGGGACGCCGAATCAGAAATCGACGGCGACTGGATCGAGATTACCGGCTACTCCTATCGGAGCGATTACGACCTCTCGAAACACGACACGTACTCCGACGATGACTTCACCATCTTCCGGCAGTACGACGAACCGAAAGTGGTCGAACGCGCGACGGTCGAGCCGGACATGAGCTATCTCGGCCCGGAGTTCGGCGGCGCGGCCGCCGATATCTCCGAGGCGCTCCAAACGCTCGCCGAACGCGACCGAACCGCGTTCGACGGCGACGACGTGACCGTCGAAGCCGACGGTGAAACCTATACGATTCCGGTCGAGAAAACCGGGTTTAGCGTCGATGAAGTCAAGGAATCCGGCGAGCACATCACGCCGCACGTCGTCGAACCGTCCATCGGTATCGGCCGCGTGCTCTACACCGTTCTCGACCACGCCTACGAGACGGACGAAATCGAGGGCGAGACGCGGACGCGGTTGGCCCTCGACCCGGAACTCGCACCGACGACGGTCGGCGTCTTCCCGCTCATGGACAAGGACGGAATGGGCGAGCAGGCCCACACGATAGCGGCCGAACTCCGGACGCACGGCTTCGACGTCACTTACGACGATTCGGGCAACATCGGCCGTCGATATCGGCGGCAAGACGAGGTCGGCACGCCGTTCTGCGTGACGGTCGATTACGAGGGGATGGAAGACGACACCGTGACCCTCCGCGAACGGGATTCGACCGAGCAGGTACGTGTCGCCGTCTCCGACCTGCCGAACATCCTCTCCGACCTTCGGGGCGGTGACCGCACCTTCTCGGACCTCTAACCGTGTCGGGCGAAGTCAAGCGCAGATTGGTGCACGTTAGCGGGACCGGACTCCCGGCGCTGTACCTGTTGAATCTGCTGAAGTGGCAGCAACTGCGCTGGCTTCTCCTCGTCGGTTCGGCCGTCGCGCTCGTCCTCGAATTCATCCGCCTGTTCGTCGGTCTCGACTGGCGGATTTACGACGAACTCACGCGTTCGTACGAACAGGACAACCTCGCGGGATACGCGCTCTACTTCTTCGGAATGACGGCGACCGCGTGGGTGTTCGAACCCCGAATCGCTATTCCCGCGATGCTCATGTTGACCATCGCCGACCCCATCAGCGGTCTCATCGGCTCGGGTGAACTTGGTGTCAAAGCGGCACACACCCTCATCATCACGTTCGCCGTCTGTCTCTTCATCGCGTCCGTCCTCGGACTACCGCTTCCCGCCGCCGTGCTCGGCGCAGTCGCGGCGACGCTCGCGGACGGTGTCAAGCCCGTCATCGCGGGCTACGTCATCGACGACAACCTCACGATTCCCATCGGTGCCGCCGTGGCGATTTTCGTCGCACTTCGGTACCTCCCGGTGCTGGCCTGATTCTTGCCGTTCCACTTTCACCTCGCTACACGAACGCTTTAACCGAACGACGACTAAACTCACGACGAATGGCGACCACGGACGCGAAAACGAACTACGTGGAACACCCTTGTCTCGCCCCTTCGTTCATCGAGCGGCGACTCTACCAGATTCAACTCGCCGGAACCGCACGTAACGACCACACGCTCGTCTGTCTCCCCACCGGATTGGGGAAGACGACGGTCAGTTTGCTCGTTACCGCGGAACGGTTCAACGAAGTGGGTGGGAAATCCCTCCTCCTCGCGCCGACGAAACCGCTGGTGAACCAGCACGCGGATTTCTATCGGCAGGCCCTCTCGATACCCGACGAGGATATCGTCGTGTTCACCGGCGAGGTTCGCCCCGACGAGCGCTCGAAACTTTGGGAGTCGTCGAAGGTCATCATCGCCACGCCGCAGGTCGTGGAGAACGACATCGTGGGCGGGCGAATCGACCTCGGCCCGGTGACGCACATCACCTTCGACGAGTGTCACCGCGCGACCGGCGACTACGCGTACAACTACATCGCGGAACGCTATCACTCGGACGCGGACGACCCGCTCGTCACTGGCATGAGTGCGTCGCCGGGCGGCGACAAGGAGTCGATTTTGGAGGTGTGTGAGAACCTCGGCCTGCACGAAGTCGAGGTGATGACCGAGGATGACAGCGACGTTTCGACGTACACCCACGACACGGAAGTGGAGTGGGTGCGGGTGACACTCCCCGACAACATCATCGACATTCGGGACGCCCTCAACGAAGTCATCAAGGACCGGTTAGAACGCCTGAAAACCCTCGGCGTCATCAACACGACGCGGCCGGACGTGTCACAGAAGGACCTGAACAAGGTTCGCGGCGAACTACAGAAACTCATCAACAACGACCAGTCGGAGGGGTACAAGGGCATGTCCGCACACGCGGAGGTGATGAAACTCCGGCGGGCGGTCGAACTCGCGGAAACCCAGAGCGTCGAATCCCTCCGTCGGTACTTCGAACGCCAGCGCAACGCCGCCCGATCGTCGGGCGCGTCGAAGGCCAGCCAACGGTTCGTCTCCGACCCGAAGGTACAGGAAGCGATGCGGAAGGCCGCGAAATACGACGACCGACACCCGAAGTTCCGTAAGGCACACACCTATCTCGCCCAGACGCTCGTGGACGGCGGCCAGCGAATCATCGTCTTCACCGAATCGCGCGACACGGCCGAGACGCTGACGGAGTTCTTCAACGAGAACTTCGACGCTCGGCGGTTCGTCGGTCAGGGCGACAAGGACGGAAGCGACGGGATGACCCAGAAGGAACAGCAGGAAACCCTCGACAACTTCCGGGCCGGGGAGTTCGAGGTGCTCGTTTCCACGTCCGTCGCGGAAGAGGGACTCGACGTGCCGGAAGTCGACTTGGTGCTGTTTTACGAACCCGTGCCGACGGCGGTGCGCTCGATTCAGCGCAAAGGCCGAACCGGTCGGCAGGCACGGGGACAAGTCGTCGTCCTGCTCGCTGAAGACACCCGCGACGAGGCGTACTTCTGGATTTCGAAGCGCCGGGAGGACGAGATGGAAGCAGAACTGCGGAAACTCAAGGGCGTCGCCAAGCAGGTCGAGGAGGAACTGGACGACTCACAACAGACCCTCGGGTCGTTCGGCGGCGATGGAGACGAAGCGACCCCGAGGGAAGTGAGCCACGGACTACAGGAGTTCGATACGAAATCGGCGGACGATGGAATACGCTGACGACGATGAGGAGGACGAAAACGAACCCGACGGCGTCGTCGCGACGGCGCGCAAGCGCGACAACTCCGACAACGTCGAAATCGTCGCCGACCAGCGAGAACTCGACGCGAACATCGCCCGCGACCTCTCCGCGCGGGATGGAGTGGACGTTCGCCTCGAAACGCTCGCCGTCGGCGACTACGTTCTGAGCGACCGGGTCGCCGTCGAGCGAAAATCCGTGAGCGACTTCCTCGACACCCTCGTCGGGAGCGACCGCTCGATGTTCGAGCAAGTCGGGGACATGAACCGACACTACGCCCGTCCCGTCGTCATCATCGAGGGCGAGGACCTCTACGAACAGCGGAACGTCCACCCGAACGCGGTTCGCGGCGCAATCGCCTCGCTGGCGGTCGATTTCGGTGCGAGCGTCCTTCGGACCGAGGACGAGAAGGACACGACGGACTTGCTCGAAGTCATCGCTACGCGGGAGCAGGAAGTCTCACAGCGTGAGGTCTCGGTGCACGGCGACAAACACTCGAAGACGCTCCCGGAACAGCAGGAGTACGTCGTCGCCTCCATCGCGGACATCGGCCCGGTCACCGCGCGCGCCCTGCTGGAAACGTTCGAGTCGGTACAAGCAGTCATGACCGCCTCGAAAGACGAGCTTATGGAGACACAGGGGGTCGGCGAGGTAACTGCCGACCGAATCCGAGAAGTCGTGGCCGAAGTTTACGATCCGTAAGGGGTGGTTACTGGACACCAGCAGTGGTGTTCACCGACCACATCCGTACCGTCAGTCATCGCGGCCTAAATTCGGTCGTTGTCGGTTCGTATGGGCCGAATGAACGTGGATAAACGTCGTGAACGGTCATCACTCTTTAATCCTTACCCAGCATTCACCCGATAGAGAGTAAATTATGTTACCCCGCCCCACGAGGCAGGATGACGAGGAGGAGTGGGAAGTCGAGCAGCGGTACGGAAAACCACAGCACGAGACGAGTCGGTTGACCAGCGAACAAGAACTGTACGGCGACCCACAACACGACACACCGGACGAGCGCTCGTCCATCACCTCGGATTTCGACCTCGACCTCGGATACGCGCTGGACGTAGCGAGGCTCGACATCGTGCGGAAGGCCGGCGACACGGAGCGCCGACTCCTGTCCGCTGTGAAACGACAGTGACGGGAATCGACGCCGACCGGATTTTTTGACCTCGACTTACCGATTCGCCCGGTCGAGCGCGGCGATCGCTTCCGCCGCTTCGCGAGTTGCGGCCAGCAGTTCACGCGAGTAGCCGACATCGTTCGTGTTCTCCGCTTCCCGGGTGAGGGTCGTCAGCTTCCGGACCAGTGCGTTTCGCGCCTCGGTGAGGTCGCCCGCCCCGTTGCTCGTCCGCGTGGCTGTTCGTTGCTCGGCTTGTCGTGGCTGTTCGCCGTGCTCGTTCCCGTCCGTCTGACTCGGTGGTGCACGCCGGGATTGGTGAGGTGGGGTTTGCTGTGGAGTCGGATGGGGTGACCGATTGCCTGCTTGATTCGATTGCTCTGACTGCCCCGGTTGCTGTGCCTGATTTTGCTGTGGTTGGTCCAGTTCCGTCGACTCGATTTCGATTTCACTCGCGTCGTGACGCGCCGTCTCGACGGGCGATTCACCGCCATTCGACGCTGCATTGGCTGCTTCGGATTTCACCTGCTGACACGTCGAGCAGAACTCGTTGCCGTCGTACCGGAATATCGGGTCGCCACAGGTGTCACAGTGCTTCCCCGTCATCGTCGCACCCTGCAACAGCAGTTCGCTCATCCGTTGGGTCGATTTTCGCTCCTCCTTGTCGTCTTCGTACTGCTGGCGGAGTTTCTCTCGCTCCGCTTCCTTATCGAAGTCGCTCATGAACGAACCAAGACCCTCCAAACTCTTGCCCCTTTCCCTCTCCCGGAACTTTATATACCAACCCAGGACCAGACCCACCGTGTCGAAGATTCCGTTTACCGACCTCGAAAGTTCAGCGTACTGCCCGCGGAAGCTCTACTACCGTCGGCAAGACGACATCGACATCCCGGACATCGTCGCCGAACGACGCGAACTCGCATACCAGTACGACCGACTCCTCGATGCGTCCTCCGCCGAACTCGCCGACCTCCCGTTGGAAATCCCCGCCGACCAGTTCCGGGAAAACCTCGAACGCGCTACGCGCCTCGACGCGTGGGACGGGCTCGCCGACCCCTCCGACCGTGACCGTCTGGTCGAGGGAAAGGACTGTCGCGGCATCGTCCACAAAACCCTCGACGGCGACCCACCCGTCCCGTCGATGGTCTTTACCGGAACACCACCGAAAACGGGCATCTGGGAGCCACAAAGCGTTCGAGTCGTCGCCGCCGTGAAGGCGCTTTCGTGGGAGCACGGACGGATGGTCGAACGCGCGTTCGTGGAGTATCCGGCACACGGTATCGTCCGCGAAGTCGCCCTCTCCACCCGCCGGAAAGCGGCGTATCGGCGCGTCCTTCGAACGGCCCGCGCCATCGACGGACCGCCGCCACGCCTGACGAACACGTCGAAATGCGACGCGTGTGAGTATCGCCCCGAGTGCGGGGTGAAAACCAGAACGCTCCGGTCACTCCTCGGCGGCTAGCCACGCCTCGATGGCGTCGGCGTTTTCGCCGCGTCTGGAGGATATTCTCCCTGTTCGACGTTCACCACGGTACTTCCCGTTCCGCCGGTTTCGCCGCCGTCGATGACGACTGCGGCGGCGTCCCGAATTTCGTCGTCGAGGTCGTCGAGGTGTGTCACGCTCCCCCGGCCGCTCACGTTGGCGCTCGTACTGGTGATGGGCGAGACTCGCCGAAGCAGTTCCAGCGCGAGCGGTTGGTCCGGAATCCTGACTCCGACGCGGGAGCGTCCCCCCGTGAGCACGTCCGGAACCTCCTCGCGCTTCTCACAGAGGACGGTTACGGGACCGGGAAGAAACTCGTTCATGAACGCCAGTTCGCGCGCCGTCGGACGAACGTACTCCCGTGCGGTCTCCACGTCGGGAACCCCGAGTGAAATCGGTTTCTCGCGCGCCCGCCGCTTCGCGTCGAACACGCGCTCTATCGCCGCCGGGTCGAGCGCGTCAGCGCCGAGACCGTACACCGTCTCGGTGGGGTAGACGACGAGGTTGCCATCACGAATGGCGTGCTCTGCCCCGTCGAGTTCGTCCACATCGTCCTGCTCGTCGTTCATACCGGACGTTGTCGTTTCGGCGAAAAAAGCGTAGCGTCATTCGAGTCGCCGTGTCGTCCGTTTCCGCTTCAGCCTTCGATGGCGTTCTCGACGTCGTCGTAGTCCGGGAAGTCGGGCCATTCGGTGGCGACCCACGCGTACTCCACAGTGCGGTCCTCGTCCAATAGGAATAGCGCCGGCCGTGGTTCGCTCACGCCTTCCATCCCGTCCAACTCGTTCACGATTCCGTACGCCTCCGCGACGTCGTTCGCGGGGTCGCTGAACAGACGGTACTCCATTTCGCGCTCCTCGATGAGCGTCTTGTGCTCGTACGGCGACGAAATCGACAGCCCGACGATTTGCACGTCGTACTCTTCGTCCCACGCGCGGTCCCGCAGTTCGTTCCATACGTACGTCGCCGGGAACGCGCCGTCCATGCTGTGGAAGACGAGCAGGGTTCGTCCGTCGTCGGTGATGTCCGAAAGGGAAGCGTTCTCCCAGAACTCCGTGTTGACGAGTGGCCGGGTAAAATCGGGTGCCGTCTCGCCGACTTCCGGGTGGTCCGCTTCGCCGAGTTCCACCACGTCGAAGTCCGGCATTATTCGGCCCCTCCGTAGGTGTTTTCGAGATACTGGACGATGTTCGCGCTCTCGCTCATCGTCACGCCCGTGCTCTCGTCCACGATGGCCGGAACGGTTCGCTTGCCGCTGATACGCTTGACGACGTTTCTATCCGAGTGCATGGGTTCGATGAACCGCGACTGGTAGGTGAGGTCGTACTCCTGCAGTTTTCGAACGACGCGTTCGCAGTACGGGCACGCCTGCAATCGGTACAGCGTGATGGCTGGATTTGTCGCCTCGGTGCTCATACCCCACGATTGGGGCGAAACTCCTGTAAGGGCTTCGTTCTCGGCAGTTTCGCTCAAAATTTGGGACAACAAAAGGATAAAGAGTTAATCCCGCTGACGGTCAAGATGGGTTATCGAATGGGACTCTCTCCGACACTCATCGCGCTCTCACAGACTGCGCCACTGAATAGTATGCTGGACATTCAACCTCACGGACCCATCGTCCGATGGGGCGGAATCGTCCTCATTCTCGTGCTTCTCGTCTTGTCTGCATTCTTCTCCTCCTCGGAAATCGCGATGTTCTCACTCGCGAAACATCGCATCGATGCGCTCGTCGAAGACGGTGTTGCGCGCGCAAAAGTCGTTCAATCACTCAAGAGCAACCCCCACCGACTGCTCGTAACGATTCTCGTCGGTAACAACATCGTCAACATCGCGATGTCGTCCATTGCGACGGTGCTCGTCGGAATCTATTTCGACAACCCCGGAGCGGCCATGCTCGTCTCCACGTTCGGTATCACGACGCTCGTCCTGTTGTTCGGTGAAATCGCGCCGAAGTCGTACGCGGTCGAAAATACCGAGTCGTGGTCGCTCAAAATCGCCAGACCGCTCAAGTACACCGAGACGCTTCTCATGCCGCTCGTGGTTCTGTTCGACCGTCTCACGCGAGCGATCAATAGCGTCACGGGCGGCCAATCGGCCATCGAAACCTCGTACGTGACGCGCGACGAGATTCAGAACATGATTCAGACCGGCGAGCGCGAGGGCGTCATCGAGGAGGACGAACGCGAGATGCTCCAACGCATCTTCCGGTTCAACAACACCATCGCCAAGGAAGTGATGACGCCGCGCCTGGACATGACCGCGGTTCCCCAAGATTCGAGCGTGGACGAAGCCATCGAGACGCTTGTCCAGTCGGGGCACGAACGCGTTCCAGTGTACGAAGGCAGTCTGGACAACGTCATCGGCATCGTCACGGTCCGTGACCTCGTTCGGGAGAAGAACTACGGCGAGACGACGCCGGACGGACTGAAACTCAGCAATCTCATTCAGCCGACGCTTCACGTCCCCGAGAGCAAGAACGTTGACGAACTGTTGACCGAAATGCGCGAAAACCGGATGCAGATGGTCATCGTCATCGACGAGTTTGGGACGACGGAAGGGTTGGTCACGATGGAGGACATGGTCGAGGAAATCGTCGGCGAAATCCTCGACGGGGAGGAAGAAGAGCCGATAGAGCGCATCGACGAGGACACCGTCATCGTTCGTGGCGAGGTCAACATCGACGAGGTGAACGAGGCGATGGAAATCGAACTGCCGGAAGGTGAGGAGTTCGAGACCATCGCCGGATTCATCTTCAACCGCGCAGGCAGACTCGTGGAAGAGGGTGAGGATATCGACTACGATGGCGTTCGCCTCCACGTCGAACAGGTCGAAAACACCCGTATCATGAAAGCCCGCATCTCGCGCTTGGACGACGACGAAATCGAAGCGGCCGCCATCGAGGAAGGCGTCGAGTCCAGCGCGGAATAACAGTCGCTGGTCGCTGGTCACCATTCGCTCATCCGATTTCGTTCGCGCAAAAATAGTTCCCGCCCGTTCGAACGAACAGCAGGTCGGGATTATTCGACCGGCGTTACTTCCTCTTCCTTCATCTCCTCCTCTCTCGCGTGGTCGAACTGCCCTTCACCGAGCGCGATGAGGAACGTTCCGATGAGGTCAAGCGGCAACGTGAAGAACGTCACCAGTCCCAGCACACCAGCGGTCATGCTACCGTACCAGTTATGACCTCGATACGCCGACACGCCACCCGCGAACTCGATGACCGAGAACACGAGAACGACGCCGCCGGCAGTTGCCGCACCGAGTCCACTCAGCCCGAGTGCCGAGATGCCAGCACTCGTGATGAGCAGTCCAAGTCCGACGATGGCACCGATAACCCCTGCCAACATCAGCAGGAAGCCACCTGCCTTGTACGTTCGTGGCGTGTACGCTATCTCTCTCAACAACTCTATCCGTTGTTGCCATTCTATTTTCCCCCGCATGGACGAAGGGGATTTTTGCATTTATCGCCGTCGTTCGTTTACCAAATTGGATTCATTCTGACTCGGTCCGTCCCCGATTACTTCCATCTGATATAGTACGATTTCGTAAACGAACGTCGTACTTTTGCCGACGAAGCGTCTACGGGAGAAAGTGGTGAATCGATGGTGAACATTCCACATCTCCGATTTCTGGACGACGACGAACAGGAAGAGCGAGCACACCCGCTCGGTATACGCACGCTCCGAAAATCGGGTGGTTCGGTGGTCGTTACGATTCCGCCGGACGTCATGGAGCTCGTCAACATGAACGTGGACGACGACGTCGTCGTTCACGCGGCGTCCGACTCCATCACGCTGACAAAACTCCCGAAACAGGAGTAGCGATTCCCGGTTTTGGGGCCGTAATCGGCCGTTGAACTGGAACGCGAAATGAGAACCGTTAATAGCTCGTCATAGTCATTCAATGCCATGAAAGGAGTTTATATTCTGATGGTGTGCTGGTTCGCACTCTCGCTGGTCGGCGCGACGTTTCTGCACTGGCATAACTTCACGGAACGGCTCACGCAGTGGTGATTATCGGACCTTGTTACGTACCGAACAACCACTGCTACCGAATTAGAACGAGACGTTCGTTTCCATGCCGTCGGTCGCATCGTCCAGACCGTCCTGTTGAATGTCCCGTGTCATTCTGTCGGATATCTCCCGGTCCTGTAAAACGTTCTCGAACTCGTTGGTGTACTGCTGGTTCACGGCTCGTGCTTCGTCTTTGGCTTCCAAGACGTGCCGGTAGCGTCGGACAGTGGCCTCGCTGGTGTCGAGTTCCGTCGCGCAGTCGGCCGTCGAAACGCCGTCTTTGACGAGCGTTCGAAGGCGCTCTATTTCGAACGGGGCTTCGGTGTCCGAGAGTTTGAACAGATGCAGGTCGATTCGGGCACGGCCGACCGATTCTTCGAGTTCGCCGAGTTCGTCGGCGATTTCCTCGTCGTCGTCACCCGCGTAGAACTGCCGAACGACCGTCGCGAGTTGCTCGTCGTCGAGCGTCGTGTCGAAATCGTATCGGTCCCGCATCTCCGCCACGACGGCGAGCAACTGCTCTTGGACTTTCTCCTCCGTACCGAGCGAACCGTGCGTCTCTTCCTGCTTCTCCGTGACGGTCGCATCGTCCGTCATATCGAGGAACATGTCACGAAGTTCCTCGGTTTTCTTATCCATAGCGCGTAGCTGATGCTTGGGACATATAAAAACCTGTTGGGCGGTACGTGATATTTATCTCCGGTCACTGAAACGACCACGCTCGTCAACCGAAGTTCTCATACTGGTTGACGGAAGATGACTCACCATGTCCACTGAAACCGAATCCGTCGAACTCGTCGGCGAACAGATGGTCGGGAACATTGCCCGAGCCGCGATGTTCGCCGCTATCATCGGTGCGTTCGCGTACGTTTCGTTTCCGAATCCGGTATCTCCAGTACCTATCACACTTCAAGTACTCGGCGTCTTCCTCGCCGGTATCTTTCTCGGACCGCTCTGGGGGTCCGCATCACTCGTCCTCTATCTCGCCGCAGGCGCAGTCGGTGCGCCCGTCTTCGCAGGTGGCTCTGCGGGGTTCGCGGACCTCGTGGGACAGTTTGGCGGGTACCTCCTCTCGTATCCCTTCGCCGCCTTCGCCATCGGCGCAATCGTCCACGACGGGTTGACGCTCCGTGACCCCAAAGCGGCCAGCGTCGGCCGCCTCGTTGGCGGCATGGTTGTCGGAACCGTCATCATCTACGCCTTCGGAACCGTCGGATTCTCGGTCGTCGGAAACTACGGCCTCGCCGATGCGTTCATGCTTTCCGCAGTCGCGTTCATCCCCTTCGAAGCGGTCAAAATCGCCGCTGCGGTCGGCATCGTCCGAAGCGACCGCGTCACGGCCGAGTGACGACCTAATGGAATTCGAATGATAACGACGCAAAATCTCGTTCATCGGTTCGGAGACGCAACGGCACTCGACGGCGTCTCGCTCACGATTCCCGACGGCGAGTTCGTCGTCGTTTCCGGCCCGAACGGGAGCGGCAAGACCACGCTCGTTCGTCATTTCAACGGACTCCTCTCGGCCGACGACGGGGCCGTTCTGGTGGACGACACGCCGGTCGAGGACGACCTCGTGGCCGCCCGCACCCACGTCGGAATGGTGTTTCAGCATCCACGGGATACGTTCGTTTCGGCAACCGTCGGCGCGGACGTGGCGTTCGGCCCGGAGAATTTGGGTCTCCCCCACGATGAAATCGACCGCCGGGTCGAAGAATCACTGTCGGCGGTCGGGATGGCCGACCGTCGTGATGCACGAATCGACACCCTCTCGGGCGGCGAATGCCAGCGTGTCGCCATCGCTGGGGCGCTGGCGATGGAACCCGACCACCTCGTGCTGGACGAACCGTTCACCGGTCTCGATGGTCCGGCCCGCGACTCGGTCGTCTCCCACCTCGCCACGCTCTCCGAATCGGGGACCGGGGTCATCGTCGTCACACACGACTTGCGCGACGTTTGGTCGCTCGCCGACCGCGCGATTGCGGTTCACGATGGCACCATCGTGGTTGACGGCCCGCCCGAGGAAATCGCGGACGACCTCGGACGACTCGGTATCAACACACCGCGACTAGGAACGCACGATACTCTGAATCCCGGTCCACCATGACGCTCGCATACCGTTCGAACGGCGCGTTCGCCGAGCGTCTCGATTCGCGCGTGAAACTCCTGTTTCAGACGATATTCGCCCTCACGGCGCTCGCACACACGACGCCGCTCGGACTCGTGGCCCTGACGGCCGTGGTCGCCGCCGTTCTTTTCGGGGCCGCCACGTCGCCGCTCTGGGTGCTCCGCGAGTTTCGGTACGTGTTCCCGTTCCTGCTCGGCGGGCCGGCGTTCTCGGCGCTCGCGTTCGGCCCGCCGTGGGTCGTTCCGGCGGACGCCGTCGCGCCCGCACTGGCGAGCTATCGCGTCGTGCTTGTTCTCTGCGTGAGCGCGGCCTACGTTCGAACGACGCCGGTTCGGGAGTCACGCGCCGCGATTCAGTGGTTGCTCCCCGGCCGCGTCGGCCAGTTTTTGGGGATGGGAATCGCCTTCGTCTTCCGATTTCTTCCCGTCCTGCAAGGTGATTTGCGTGCGATTCGGGACGCGATGGCCGCCCGCCTCGGTACCGAACGCTCGCTGTCCGAACGGATGGAACTCGTCGGGTCGGCGGGACTCGCCCGGGCGTTCGACCGGGCCGACACGTTCTCGCTCGCGCTCCGCGCTCGTTGCTTCGCGTGGAACCCGACGCTCCCCCGTCTATCGATTTCGTGGCGCGACGTTCCGGTCGTTTTGCTGACGGCGTCGCTTCTCGTCTGGTCGTTCGTGTAAACTCACAACCTGTTTTTCATTCTCGCACGACGGCGTGGAGACTGGTGGGTGGCAAGATTTAAGCAAGTAGTCTCCTCCTGATAAAACATGGCAATCTTCGCGCTTTCGGAGGCGGCGGGTCCGACGCGCCCGACGTTCTGGCGAATCGGTCCCATGGGCGAGTTAGTGTTTTACTTCCTCGCTATCGTGACCGTCGTCTACTTCCTCTACGGTGTCTACAACCGCTTCGCGCGGTACACGGACGGCACGGAGGATTGGTTCGACCGTTTGGACGACCTGCCGGGTCGGATGACCCGTGCGGCGAAAACCGTCATCACGAACGAAAAGCAGTTCAACCGCGATTTGTACGGCGGTCTGATGCATTCGTTCATCCTGTGGGGCTTTTTGACCCTGCTCATCGGGACGACGATTCTCGCCATCGATATGGACGGCTACCGCAGATTCACCCAGTACTTCCTCGGCGGCGAGAAATCCTTCTTCGTCGGTAGCTTCTATCTGGCCTACTCGCTCGTGATGGATTCGATGGGCCTGCTGTTCGTCGCCGGTATCTCGATGGCGCTCTACCGGCGCTACTGGGTCCACAAAGAGCGTCTTTGGGGCAAACACACGGGGCGGGAAGACGACCTGTTCATCTGGACGCTGTTCCTGCTCGGCGTCGGTGGCTATCTCACCGAAGGTGTCCGCATCCTCGGCACCAGCGCCACCCGAAACGTGAACTTCGAAACCGTGAGTTTCGTCGGGTGGTTCGTCAAGGACGTGCTCTCGGCGGCGGGCGTCACCCCGCACGCGGCCATGATGTGGTATCCGGTCGCGTGGTGGTCCCACGCCCTCATCGCGCTCGTGTTCATCGCGGCGATTCCCTACGCCAAACCGTTCCACATGCTCTCGTCGTTCGCCAACGTCGTCACCCGTGACGAGAAAGCGGGCAAGCGACTGCCGGGCGTTCCCTCGGACGCCACCCCCGACGAAATCGGCGCTTCGGACATCGACGACTTCTCGTGGAAACAAATTCTCGACCAGGACGCCTGTACGAAATGCGGCCGCTGTTCGTCGGTCTGTCCCGCGAAGGCATCCGGCCGCCCGCTCGACCCGCGCGACGTGATTCTCGACCTGAAACAGTACCGCGAGAACCTCGACGCCGGTATGACGGACGAGAAACCAATCATCGCGGATGGCGGCACCAGCGTTATCGACAGCGAGACGATGGAGTCCTGCATGGCTTGCATGGCTTGCATGGACGCCTGCCCGGTCGAAATCGAACACCTCAACTCTTTCACGAAGATGAACCGTCGACTGACCGAATCCGGTCAGATGGACGAAAACGTGCAGGACGCGATGATGAACGTCTTCCAGAACGGCAACGCGTTCGGCGACCCGGAGCGCCGCCGTCCCGAGTGGACCGAGGACCTCGACTTCGAGATTCCCGACGCCCGCGACGAGGACGTGGAGTTCCTCTGGTACGTCGGCGACTACCCATCCTACGACGAGCGCAACCGCCGCGTCGCCCGCTCGCTCGCCACCATCTTCCACGAGACGGGCATCTCCTACGGCATCCTCTACGAGGACGAGCAGAACGACGGCAACGACGTGCGTCGCGTCGGCGAGGAAGGCCTCTACGAAATGCTGGTCGAGGACAACGTCGCCGCCTTCGAGGAGTGCGACTTCGACAAAATCGTCTGCACCGACCCGCACAGCTACAACACGTTCAAAAACGAGTATCCGGAGATGGCCGAGGAGTTCGACGCGCCGGTGTACCACTACACGCAGGTCGTCGAGGAACTGTTCCGGTCGGACCGACTGGGACTCTCCGGCACCGAACTCGACTACACCGTCACCTACCACGACCCGTGTCACCTCGGACGCTACAACGACGAGTACGAGGCCCCGCGCGAAATCGTCAAAGGAACCGGCTGTACGCTGGACGAGATGCCGCGCAACCGCTCCAACTCGTTCTGCTGTGGCGGCGGCGGTGGCGGCCTCTGGATGGACTTGGAGGAAACCTCCAAACCCAGCGAGGAGCGCATCCGCGAAGCGCTCGAAGACACCGACGCCGGAGCAGGTATCGAAAAGTTCGTCGTCGCCTGCCCGATGTGCATGACGATGTACGAGGACGGCCGCAAGACCGGCGGCTACGAGGACGACATCGAAATCATCGATGTGGCCGAACTGGTCGTCGAAGCGCTCGGCGCTGAAGAGAAAATCAAAGTCTCGGCCTGAAAACGCTGATTTTCGGTTTTCGTATTTTTCATTCGGTCGAGCTACGCCGCCAGTTCGAACGATGGAGACTGCAGGCAACGATCACTCCGGAACTGTATTTTTCATCATAAAAATTATGGGGTACAAACTCGTCCGTTACAGAAATGGCCTCCCTCCTCGCTGTCTTCGCGGCGATAAGCTTCCTCACGTTCCTCGGCATGCTGTATTCGGACTACGACCGACGGAAACCGAGAATCGTCCTCGTGACGGACTCTACTGTATCTGTTCTTCTGGGCCATCCTCGCTATCGTGGAGGCGTTCGACATCGACACTGCGTTCCCCGCGGTGGCAGCGTTGTTGGTGGTGCTCATCCCGCTCGGCGTGCTGAATTTCCGGAGCAACCTTCGGAGTGTCCGCGAACGGTCGGCGTAATTTTCCCCTGACACCGACCACATTCCGTTCAAAAATAGTTGGAATGATAACAACTATGCGAAGCGAAACCGACCGTGCTGACGATGAATTCCCTCTTCTTCGACATCACTGTGTTCTGTTTCGTCATGCAACTCGTCTCGCTCTACATCCAGTACCGCCGAGACAAACCGAGAATCGTCCTCCTCACATGGTCCAGCTACGCACTCTTCTGGGCATTCCTTGCCGTCACGCAGTTCTTCGAACTGCGGTTCGCCATCGTCGGACTGGAGGTTCTACTGGTGGCTATCCTCGCGCTCACCGCAGTTACCGTCCGTCGTCAACTTCGAGACAACCGAACGCGGTCCGTCTGACTTTCGAACTCGTCTTCAACCGATTTCCTACTCCTCCCGCGCTTTTCCGACGGCACGCGCGATGAGACCGGCCTGTGCGCCCGCCACGAAGCCCGCGTCGATGTTCACGACCGAGAGCACCGTACACGACTGCAACATCCCCGAGAGCGCCGCCTCGCCCCCGCCAGCGTGGCCGTAGCCGTTCGAAACGGGCAGGCCGATGACGGGCGTGTTCACCAGTCCGGCGACGACGGTGGGAAGGGCACCCTCACGACCAGCGGCGACGACGAGGGCGTCCGCGGCACGGAGCGTGTCCACTTGGTCCAACATTCGCGCCAAGGACGCCACGCCAACGTCGTGCAGTTCCTCGACGGTCGCGCCCATCTCTTCCGCGATGACGGCGGCCTCTCCGGCGGGAACCGCGTCGCTCGTACCGGCGCTGACGATACCGACCGTCGCATCCAGTTCCGACGGTTCGAACCCCGGTGCGTGAGCGACGAGCAGGTGTGCTCGCTCGTGCACCTCCACGGCGGTATCGGGATGGTCGGCACCGAGACGACGGCGGACGGCTTCGATGTGTTCGTCGTCCGCCCGCGTGACGAGCGCCCTGCCCGCTGGTTTCGACGGCCGTCGCGGCGAGTTCGGCGACTTCGCTCGGGGTCTTCCCATCGCAGAGCACCGCCTCGGGGACGCCACGGCGCGTCTCGCGGGCGGCATCGAACCGCCCGGCGTCGTTCGTCGCGTATCCAGTCAATCTCGCTTCCGCTTCGGCCACGCTGATTTCGCCGGCCGCGACCGATTCGAGTAGTTCGCGCATATTCGACACTCTGTAGCCCTCCTACTCCGGTCTATCGGCTTCCGACGTCGAATCGTACTTCACTTAAAGCTTGTGGCCATCCCGACAGAGTAGGTCACATTCTTCGACTCGTGGCTGTTCACCGCATAATTTGGGAAGCTTTATTAACTGGGCTACGGAACGTCAATCCTGTATGGCAGACCTTATTGTCAAAGCGGCTGTAAAAGAAGCGCTCGACGACAAAAACGTTGCCTCGGACTTCTACGACGCACTCGACGAGGAAGTCGCAGGACTTCTCGAGGACGCCGCACGACGTGCCGAGGAAAACGACCGAAAGACGGTCCAGCCGCGCGACCTGTAAACCCGGAACATCCCTTCATTCATTTTTTTCGCCGACCAGCGACGGCGTTCTTCGACCGAGCGACAGAGCTCTACAACCGTCGCACTTCGACCCCGTCATCGGTTCCGACGTGTATCTCGTCGGCCATCCCGACGAACAGACCGTGTTCGACCACGCCCGGAAGCGCCGAGAGGTCACACGCGAGTTCGCTCGGCGAGTCTATTTCCCCGAACTCGCAGTCGAGGACGAGGTTTCCGTTGTCGGTGACGACCGGTCCGTCCTTTCGCTCCGCTTCGCGCAGACTCGGTTCGCCGCCCAAACGGCGAACGTCGTCGGCTACCGTCGTCCATGCGGCTGGAATCACTTCGAGCGGAACCGGACGTGTCAGTCGTTCCGCTGCCTTGCTCGGGTCGGCGACGACGAGAAACCGTTCCGCCGCTCCGTCCACTATCTTTTCCCGTGCGTGTGCGCCGCCGCCACCCTTGATGAGGTCGCCGTCGGCGAACTGGTCCGCACCGTCGATGGCGATATCGACGGTTTCGACCGAATCGAGGTCCGTGAGCGGGACTCCTTCGGACTCTTGGGCCAACTGCCGCGATTGGAACGATGTCGGAATTCCGTGTACGTCGAGTCCCGAATCCACCATCCGACCCAGTGCCCGAATCGCGTGGGCTGTCGTACTGCCCGTTCCCAGTCCGACCACCATTCCGTCCTCGACCACTTCGACCGCGCTCTCGCCTGCGTTCCGCTTCGCTTCGTCGCTTCCACCCGTCGTTTTCATAGTCGTGGAAATCGGTGCGTGCCGGAAAAAGGTTGCTAGCCCGACGGCGAAACACGTCCCCGGATAAATAAACTGGACGTTCGAAGGGTCAGGTACTGGTTCGTCTCCTCGCATACCACCATTCGGATGTGGTTCCCCACATTCGGGAGGAGGGAGATCAGTTCCTCTTGTGCCACCTTGTGCCCGAGTCACTCTTCGAACGGGAACGCGCCCGGTTGCACCGCTATCTGTCGCCACGTGCCTTGAAATGTCGTCCAACCGCGTTCCCGTAACTCATTGCTTCGCGCCGCTTCATCGCCAGTCTCCCGTCCGCGATTCCGTCAGCTATCGCCGTCCCCCATAGCACTATCTTCCCCGCTCCCGTAGCCCCGCTCATGCCACGAGAACAACTGGTACATGCGGCAGAGGAACTGAAACAAGCCAGTGCCGACACCTCCGGCGAGGTCAAAGAACGCCTCGAATCACAAGCCGAAACGCTCCACTCGCTCGCCGAGGCCGACCACGGCCCGGACCACGGCCGACTCGCCCGAATCATGCACGCCCTCACGGAACTCAAAGGCGACGTGGACGACGAAACCGCCGAACACATCCAGAGTGCGTACGACCACGTCGAGGCACACCGCGGAACCGTCAGCGGCGTCTGAAAAAGCTACGACTTCTCCACTCTCAGCAGACCGGCTTCGGATTGACGCCCATCGACTCCAGCGACTCGGTGTACTCGTCGTAGGCCGCAGTGATCGCTCTCGCCAGCGGCCTCTTTTGCGCATTCCCAATCTTCGTCCGATTCACAGCGCTCGTCCAGCAGCGCGAGCGTGTCGTCCAACTGGTCGCCGAGGTCGCCTTTCAAGTCGCGGAACAACTGGGCCGTCTTCGGGTCGGCCTGTCCCCGTGAAGAAGCCCGTCATCTGCTCTTTGGATTTCTCGCTCGCCAGCGTGCGTCCGACGAACCCGCCGAGGCGCTCGGTGGTGTCGTCCAAGTCCACGAAGATACTCGTGAAGCGCGGGCGTCTCGCCTGCTTCGTGGTCGTCCACCTTTCCGGACACGCGCTCGTAGTGGCCGTCTTCGACCTCCGCGATTTTCGAAGAACAGTTCGCTCGCGTCCTCGTCCTCTTCGTCGTCGGCCCACCCTTCGAACGTTTGGGCGGCGGCGTATTCGGCGTCGGCGGCGGCGTCGGAACACCTCGTCGGGCTCCATCTCGCCGCCGGTCGCGGCGTACAGTGATTTCGAAGACCCCAAGCGGGAGAGGGCGGTTTCGTTTTCCTTGCGCACGGCATCGAGGAATTCGTCCGAATCCATACACCACGATAGGAAGGCGCGTGGCTTGTAATCACCGACCCCGGAAACGGGTCGCCTCACTCCATCCCGTCCAGCGGGACGAAGGCGTCGGCGTCGGCGGTCATCCAACTCGCCATCCGGTCGATTCGGCTCGCTTCGGCGGGATAAATCGTACATCTGTCCGGTCTCCCGTCGTACTCGACCACGAGGGATGAGAGTTCGAACGACTGTTGGATGGCGTTCTGTTTCGATTCGGACCGTTTGTCGACAGTATGGAAATGTCCTGTCATCGTGTCCTCGTAGCGTCCCGACGACGCTGTACTATTGAGATTCGGGCCGCTCTCAATAACCCCTGCTAATTGTTCTCAATAGCGCTCGGGAGCGGTGGGGAGCCACCGAGCGATGGGGAGCAGTAGGGATGTGACCGTAGCCGGTCGTAGTCGTCCGGAGAAAATGAGCGTCGGTTACGGCGTTAGTTGCCCGTCTCGATGGGTGCGTCCACGAGGTTGCCCCATTCGGTCCACGACCCGTCGTAGTTGACGACGTTGTCGTAGCCGAGGAGTTCCGACAGTGCGAACCACGCGATGGACGAGCGCTCGCCGATGCGGCAGTAGGCGACGACTTCTTGATCGTTGGTGACGCCCTCGCTCTCGTACAGGTCGCGGAGTTCGTCGGCGGACTTGAACGTCCCGTCGTCGTTGACGGTCGCCGCCCACGAGATGTTCGACGCGCCGGGGACGTGGCCGCCGCGCTGGGCCGTCTCCTGCAGTCCTGGGGGTGCGAGGATTTCGCCGCTGTACTCCTCGGGCGAACGAACGTCCACGAGCGGAACGCCGCGGTTGATCGCTTTCTCCACGTCGTCGCGGTAGGCGCGGATGCCCTCGAACGGTCCACGGGCGTCGTACTCGACTTCGGAGTACGACGGCTCCTCGTCGCTCGTCGGGTAGTCGTTCTCGAGCCAGTAGTCGCGGCCGCCGTCGAGCAGTTTCACGTTGCGGTGGCCGTAGTACTTGAACTGCCAGTAGGTGTAGGCCGCGAACCAGTTCGAGTTGTCACCGTAGAGGACGACGGTGGTGTCGTCGTCGATGCCGTGACTGCCGAGGAGGTCCTCGAAGTCCTCCTTTTCGAGGATGTCGCGCGTCGTCTGGTCCTGGAGTTGCGTCTCCCAGTTGAAGCCGACCGCACCCGGTGCGTGGGCGTCGTCGTAGGCTTCAGTGTCGACGTCTACCTCTACGAGTCGGTAATCGGAATCGTCGCTCTGGAACTCGTCGAGGTGGTCTTCCACCCAGTCCGCGCTGACGAGTACGTCCTTAGCGTAGTCACTGTCACTCATGCACGTTCTTATTTTCCGCG
Organism: uncultured haloarchaeon; assembly: GCA_963811185.1. GTDB lineage: Archaea > Halobacteriota > Halobacteria > Halobacteriales > Haladaptataceae > Haladaptatus. Next base: position 241,602 of record CAWEQN010000012.1, on the reverse strand, counting down.
CTCGGGTTATATTCTTGTTACTGCCGGAAGGTTCCGCCTTCTGTCGAGCTTCCCGGCAAGAATCTCCGCAACCACCCCGATCAATCCCCGTTTTGCCGCTATCTGTGTCCCTACGGGTATGAGAGGTGGCTGACAACCGGAAAAAACCGCCGATAGCTCCAGTCGAATGCCGGATTCGACGGAACCCGGACGGCTAAGGCGCTGGCGTCGGAATCGAGGGATGATGCACGAGAACGTCGTCGTCTCCGCCGAGTGGCTCGCCGAGCGACTGGACGAAGTCCGCATCGTGGATGTCCGCGACGCGTGGGAATACGAAGGAATCGGCCACCTGCCCGGTGCGGTAAACATCCCGTTCGAGAAGTTCCGGTCCGCCGACGCGGACGACGCTGGGATGCTTCCCGGCACCGAGACGTGGTCGGACCTCCTCGGAAACGCCGGTATCAACGAAGACGACACCGTCGTCGCTTACGACGACATGCACGGCGTGTTCGCGGCGCGATTCCTCGTCACCGCCGAACTGTACGGTCACGAGTCCCTTCACCTGCTCGACGGTGACTTCAGTTCGTGGCAACGCGACCACGAGACGACGAACAACGCACCGTCCCCCGACCCCGTCCCCTACGAGGTGCGGGAACCCGAATCCTCCCCGCTCGTCGGCCGCGAGGAAGTCGAAGCCGCAATCGACGACTCGAACGCCGTCCTCGTCGATACTCGCGACCCGGACGAGTTCGCCGACGGTCATCTCCCGAGCGCCGTCAACGTCGATTGGCTCGACCTCGTGGACGACGAATCCCGTGGCTTGAAATCCCCCGACGAACTCCGTTCGATTCTCGAATCGAGCGGTGTCACTTCCGACAAACGCGTGATTCTCTACTGTAACACCGCCCGTCGAATCAGTCACACGTACATCGTCCTCTCGTCGCTCGGCTACGGCGATATCGGCTTTTACGAGGGCAGTCTCACCGAGTGGACGGAAGCGGACGGCGAACTCGAACGGGACTGATTTGAGCGATTCGCTCGACATTTCCGGGCTGGGAACCAAAATAATGCGTGTCAGTTTCCCTCCCAGTAACGTCCGTTGCCCCCCACGTAACAGCCAATACTGCTCGGTATCGATGACGCCCGTTCGGTGAGGGGTGCTTGCTCGTGATAACCTAACCGGGATAGTTTTCCATTGGCACCCGAAACGGTCGCTGGCATTTATCTTCGGTTCCGGCCTATAGCCTGTCACCCCGGGAGGGGGGAAAAGGGATGACTGAGAGAGAACAACAAGACGCAGAAAACGTCGAATCGGAAGAACGTCGTTCGTTCATGAAGAAGGGTGCGCTCGCGACGGGTGCGCTCGCGTTGGGATTAGGCAGTGCCGGGATGGCCTCGGCACAGAATCGAAGCGTGCTGGTGTACACCTATGACTACCACCCGAACGTCGAGTTCCGCGTCGTCAACGCGCTTGAGAAGGCGACGACGGTTCGGTTGCTCGAAAAACCGGGTGGGGGCAACGTTCCTGAAATCAGCCAGCCGGACAACTACAACGGCTACATCATCCGCTACCTGCTCGGAGGTGGCGGTGGTGGACAGGGACAGATTACCACGTTCATGTTCTTGAGCGGCGGTGGCTCCATCAGTCAGGGTAGTACACACCGGTTCAGCGGTAACGCATCGGTGTTCAGCAGTCGACTCAACCTGCTCAGCACTTCCCTGCGGAGCTAATCCGATTCGAGTTGTATTGGGGGGACAACTAAGCAATTCCGTACCCATTTTTCGGTCGCATACCTGGGTAACGAGCCGCCGGTAGCGTTACGGACATCGCAGTCGGATTTTGGTACTCCGGAGATACATATGGACAACGAACGTGAAGCAGGGACGCCGCGCTGGAGTGGTCGAGTCTCGTCTGACGCTTCGGCTCGAAACCAACCACGAACCAAACCGTCGGGTGACGTGCTGGTATTCACTCGCGACTTCTACCCGAACGTCCCGTTCCGAATCGTCGCCCAACTTCCAGCACTCATCACGGTCACGATTCTCGACGAACCGCCGGACGAGGTCCAAGTCATTTCACAACCCGACGAGTACAACGGCTACGTCATCACCTACGATTTCTATCGGACGCCAATCTTCGTCTTCCTGTTCTCCAAGCGATATCTGCCGACGAAGAGCCGATACCGGTTCGGCGACGACGCGACCTACTTCAGCGGGAACTTGGATCTGCTCGAAGTGTCGGTGGTGCAAATGGATTAGAAGGCCGTCCTTCGTGCTAACGATTGGCCCCTTCGAGTCGAATCAGCGACTTCTTCGACGCCGCCGTCTCCGTCCCGACATCCAGTATGGCGAACGTCTGATGACATCTCGTCCGGAACGAGACGCCTAGATTTTTTGCCTTTGGGCGACACGTTATCCTATGCCCAACGAACAGGAATTCTCACGTTCCAACGGCAACTCCTCGGTGGAGATCGAACGGACCGTGATTCGCGTCCTGTTCGTAACCGCCGCCGACGGCAATTCCAATCTACTGACGGATTTCGGAAATCGTCCTCGATTCTCCGCGAGCACGACACGTGCTGGTGAGGAATTCGACCGACTCGATGTGAACGACGCCGATTGTCTCGTTTGCGAGTATCGACTCGCTGACGGCAACGGATTGGACGTCCTTGCCGCCGTCAGACGCGAGTATCCCTCGCTCCCGTTCGTCCTTTTTTCGGACGACGATATCACAGGCCTCGCGGATGAAGCACTCTCCGCAGGTGCAACCGACTACGTCTATCGACCGCAGGGCGATAGTTTCGAGTTACTTGCACACCGGATTCGAGCGGCCGTCGACCGCCGTGAGACCGAGCAGCGACAGGACGAGTTTCACCGTATCTACAGCGCGCTGGAGACGGCACAGGAGGGAATTGCACTGCTCGATAACGACGGCGAATTCATCTACGTCAACGAGGCATACGCCGACCTCCACGACTACGACCCCGACGAAATGCTCGGGAGGTCGTGGATGTACAAGTACGCGGACCACGAGGTAAAGCGGGTTCAGGAGGAGGTCTTGCCCCTTCTCTATGGGGATGGGACGTGGTCCGGAAAGACCGAGGGATTGCGACGCGACGGTAGTACGTTCCTCGAAAACCACTCCCTTTCGACCACGGCGGACGGTGGTCTCGTCTGCACCATCAGGGATATCACGGAGAAAGAGAAGCGAAAGGAGTTGGTCGAGTACTACCGTTCGGTTGTCGAGGACGTTTTCGGGGAATCGGAAGTCGGCGTCTTCATCCTCGACTCGTCGTTCGACATCGCGTGGACCAATCAAGCGATGGAAGGCTACTTCGGACTCGAAGACACTCCCGTGGAGGGGCGGAAAATGGCCGAATTGGTCGATGCCCATCTCAAGCAGCGACTCGAGGAACCGGAGACGTTCGCAGAACAGATTACCGACGCACAGAAGGAGAACACGGTCGAAGAGTTCCAACTTCATGTTCTACCGGATGGGGGACATACCGAATGTCATCTCGAATATCGGGGACAACCGATCGAATCCGGTGAGTACGCCGGTGGCCGCCTCGAACTCTACTACGATATCACGGAGCGAAAGAAGCGCCAGGAGAAATTGGAGCAGTTCACGGATATCGTCTCACACGACCTTCGAAATCCGCTGTCGATTGCACAGATGTACCTCGGAGAGGCCCGCCGTGAGGCCTGTGAGGAGGATTTCGACGAGGTTGAGCATGCACACGACCGGATGGAGACGATGATACAAAACCTGCTCTCGATGGCACAGGGCGGGCAGTCCCTCGACGACCGGACTCCGGTGTCGCTCGAAGCGGTCGTGAAACGAGCGTGGAGGCAGACCGAGACGGGCGAGACATTACTTCTGGTTAAGGAATGCGACGGAATGATCTCGGCCAGCAGAGGTCGACTGCAAGCGGCCTTCGAGAACCTGTTTCGCAACGCGGTCGAACATGGCGGAAACGACGTTACCGTTCGCATCGGCCCTCTCGATAACGGTTTCTACGTGACGGATTCCGGCCCCGGAATCCCCCCTGAGAAGCGAACACAGGTCTTCAAGTACGGCTACTCCGATAGCGGTGGAACCGGACTCGGACTCGCCATCGTCCACGAAATCATCGCCGCACACGGGTGGGAGATTGCGGTCACCGAAGCGGCAGATGGCGGCACCAGATTCGAGATACGCGGCGTCAAATTCGACTCCAGCGACACATAACCCCGGCGCTGAGATGACAGTGATGCCACAGAGCGTACCGTCGCCTCCCGAATAGCCGATCCGTTCTCGCTCGATCCTAATCCATCCTCGCCATCGACCCCCACGAGAGTGACAACACGAGACAGTGACACAAAACTCCATCCGATTCACGCCAATCGACGACCCGATGGGAAACGATTCGATTTCGATGCCGTCCTCTCTTTCGATACCCTCCGAACGAACACTGGTTCGTGACTTCGATGTTCCCACCCGGATTTTGGCGAATTTGGTATCGCACTATGAGATTTATGACGCGAAAATTCGCTTGTTCTCACGATTTTGCCCCACTCGACATCACGGCGATTAAGTACCACTGACTACAACCACTGGGTAATGAAACGACGAACCTACCTCACGGCGAGCGCGGCAGCATTCGCCGGTCTCGCCGGCTGTCTCGGCGACTCCGGTGGCTCCGGAACCGATTCCAACCAGAGCACGAGCGGCGGTGCCACTGCGAACACGACTTCCCAAACCGAACTCAGCGGCACGCTGAAAGTCGCAACGTACAGCGCGCTCGTCGACGCGCCGAGTACGTCGCCCGGCGCGTGGTTGAAAAAGGAGTTCGAAAAGCAGTATCCGAAGGCCACGCTCGAATGGCAAACCCCGGACAGCGAGGTCAACTACTTCATCCAGCGGAAGGCGAGCAACGTCGGCATCGACGCGGACGTGTACGTCGGTCTCAACGTCGACCAACTCATCACTATCGACGAGAAACTCGGCGGGAAAAAGCTGTTCACCCCCGTTACCGACTCCCTCTCGAACTACGGCCACGTCAAGAAAAGCCTGAACTTCGACCCGAAAGGGCGGGCCGTCCCGTACGATACCGGCTACGTCAGCCTCGTCTACGACGAGACGAAGGTCGAGAATCCCGGTTCGTTCGACGCGTTGACGAAGCCGAAGTTCAAGAGCACGCTGTTGACCGAGAACGCCCAACAGGCCGCGACGGGTCGGGCGTTCCTGCTCTGGACGATTCACGAGATGGGAGAGAAGAACTATCTCGACTACTGGAGTCGGCTTTCGAACAACGACGCCCAAATCCTCGGGTCGTGGGACGCGGCCTACACCGCCTACTCGAACGGCGAACGCCCCATCGTCGTCTCCTACTCCACCGACCAAGTGTACGCCCACCGCGAGGGCGAGAACATGAAGAAACACCAAATCGGCTTCCTGAACGGGCAGGGCTACGCCAACCCGGAAGGGATGGCGAAGTTCGCCGACACGGACTCCCCGAAACTGGCCGACGCGTTCCTCGACTTCATGCTCTCGAAGGAGGCCCAGTCGAAAATCGCACAACTCAACGTCGCGTTCCCATCGACCGACTGGGCGGACCTCGGGAAGGAGTTCGACAAGTACGCCAAGGAACCCGACGAACCGATCACCTACTCCTACGACCAACTCAAGGGCAACCTCGAAGGATGGGTTGATGAGTGGGCGCGCCAGATTGCGAGCAAGTAGTATGACTCCCGGGCGTTGGCTCGAACGACACGCACTCGCCCTCCTCGGAGTCGCGACCGGCGCCCTGCTCGTCGTTCTGTTCTACTATCCCGTCGCCATCGTCTTCGCCGACGCGGGCGGGATTTCGGCGTTCCGCGACGTGCTGACCGACCACTTCTACGTCTTCGATATCTTCGGATTCACGGCGTATCAGGCCCTCCTCTCCACGATTGCCAGCGTCGCCGTCGGACTGCCCGGCGCGTACATCCTCTCGCGCTACGAGTTTCCGGGTCGGCGCACGATTCGCTCGCTGACCATCCTCCCGTTCGTCATGCCGTCCATCCTCGTCGCCATCGGTTTCGTGGCGATGTTCGGACAGAACGGCCTGTTCAACGATATCGTCGGAATCGTCGGTCTCGGGCCGTACTCGTTACTGTACAACTTGCCCGCAATCGTCGCCGCCCACGCCTTCTACAACGCGCCGCTCGTGGCCCGCGTGACGAACGCCGCGTGGGAGAGCGTGGACGCTCGCGAGGTCGAAACCGCCCGGAGCCTTGGCGCCGGTCGATTCCGCGCATTTCGCGACGTGCTCGTTCCGCAATTGCTTCCGGCGATTCTCACGGGTGCGCTCCTCACGTTCATCTTCACGTTCATGTCGTTCCCCATCGTCCTCGCGCTGGGCGGATTCCACTTCCAGACCGTCGAGGTGTGGGTGTACGCCCTCGTCCAGCGCCTCGACTACTCGCAGGCCGCCGTTCTCGCCATTCTCGAAACCACCCTCTCGCTCGTCCTGACGTACGCCTACCTTCGCTACGAGGCCCGGCAGGCCGCCGCCTCCCGTGCCAGCAGACCGCTCGCCCGGAAACGCCTGTTCTCGGTGGGTACGAGCGTCGTCGAAGCGCTCGAACGGACCGTCGTTATGATTTATCTGGTCGTCGTCCTCGTACTGTTTCTCGGACCGCTCGTCAGCACCGTCCTCGAAAGCTTCACCGGGCCGTCCGGGTTCACCCTGCGTTACTACCAGTTCCTCGTGAATCGGCAGGTGTCCGGCGCGTCCTTCCAGACGAAACCCGGTGTCGCGGTCCGTAACTCCTTGATTTTCGGCGTCGGAACGTTGCTCGTCGCGCTTCCGATGGGCGTCGTCATCGCCGTCCTCACCCGGAGAGGGAAGAATCGAATCGTGGAAGCGGTGGCGATGGCCCCGCTCGCCGTCAGCGGCGTGATGGTCGGACTGGGCATGCTTCGTGGTCTCGTCTTCGGAATCCCCATCGCCGGAACTCGGATTCAAGTCAGCGGCGCGGTGGCAATCGTCGCGGCTCACGCCGTCGCCGCGTATCCGTTCGTCACGCGGAACGTCGCGCCCATGCTCGCCGGAATCGATCAGCGAACCGTCGAATCGGCCCGCTCGCTCGGCGCTACCCGCGTCCGGACCCTCCTCGACATCGAACTCCCGCTCGTGGCGGTCGGCTTGGCCGCCGGGGCCGCCTTCGCCTTCGCCATCAGCATCGGCGAGTTCGACTCGACAGTTATTCTTGCCACGGGCAGTAGCAGTTACACGATGCCCGTCGCAGTCGAGCGCTTCCTCGGCAAGCAAACGTTGGGACCAGCGACGGCGATGGGAACGGTTCTGCTCGCCGTCACCGCCGTCAGTTTCGTCATCATCGACCGTCTTGGCGGGAGGTGGGAGGGTGGTTGAAGTCTCCCTCGACGGCGTTCGTAAGGCTTACGGCGGCGTTACGGCCCTCAACGACGTGTCGTTTCGCGTCGCCGACGGCGAGTTCTTCACCCTCGTCGGCCCCTCGGGTTGCGGCAAGACGACGACGCTCCGCAGTATCGCCGGTTTCGAGGACCTCACCGCCGGCGCGGTTCGGTTCGGCGACCGTGAGATGGACGGCGTCCCCCCCGAAGACCGTGATGTCGGCATCGTCTTCCAGAACTACGCGCTGTTCCCGCACATGACCGTCGCGGAAAACGTCGGCTACGGCCTCCGGTTCCGCGACCCGCCGGGAGCGCGAACCCGTGACGAGCGCGTGTTCGAACTCCTCGACCTCGTCGGATTGGACGGGTTCGAGGACCGCGACCCGGACGAGTTATCGGGCGGCCAGCAACAGCGCGTCGCCCTCGCCCGTGCCCTCGCACCCGGTCCGGACCTCCTCCTGCTGGACGAACCCATGAGCGCGTTGGACGCCCGCCTCCGCGACGACCTTCGAACGCAGGTGTCGCGCATCCAGTCCGACCTCGGAATCACGACCATCTACGTCACCCACGACCAAGAGGAAGCCCTCGCCATCAGTGACCGCGTTGCCGTGATGCACGACGGTCGAATCGAACAGATCGGCCGCCCAGAGGACGTGTACCGCAGACCGGAAACTCGGTTCGTCGCGGAGTTCGTCGGCGAGAACAACGTCTTTGCCGGTGAGACGGTTGCACACGAACTGAACGGGTCGCGCGTCGCCGTCCGCGAGCACGAATTTTCGATTCCCGGTTCGACGGGCGAATCCGTGACGTTCTGTGTCCGCCCCGAGGCCCTGCGATTGGACGGCGGCGAGAACGGCTTCACGACGACCGTCGAGAACGTCGAATTCCTCGGCGAGGCGTTCCGCGTCCATCTCGATTGGAGGGGGAACCCCGTCACGCTTCGCGTTCCCGAGGCTCCCGACCACGAAGAGGTTCGTGTCGGCTTCGACCCCACCGACGCGCACGTCATCGACGGCGCGTCCGCTGAACTGAGTCGAATCCCGACAAAAAAACAGCTAAGTCGTTCGTTAGCCGTCTAATTCCCGCTCGAACAGCCGCCCGAGCCGTCACTCGAACCGTTGTTACCGTTCGAATCGTCGTTGTCGTTCGAACCGCCGTTCAACTGCCATCATCGTCCGAACCGCTGTTCGAGCCGTCGCCGGCGTTACCGTTCGAACCTCATCAGCCCCACCGTCGCCGTCCGACCCAGATACGTATTCTTCACCGGGTCGTCCGCCAGTTGGTGGTGTTTGTTGGCTGTTCGTCGCTCGCGTTCAGCGCGGACAGCTGATGCGGCGCTGACTGCGGGTAGACGTACTGATCCACGATGAGGACGTAGAGATGGTCGTTCGCGGGGATGGTCGCACCAACATCGACGTTCATGGCCGACTGGTTGAATGCATAGCCCCATCGCTCCGAACCGTCGTTTCGGTTCAACGCGTACACGACATCACGCGAGTACGCGGGTGCGAACCCGTTCGAGATGTTATCGATGTACTCCTCGGCATCGTACTCGGACGTGTAGCTACCGCCGACGTAGACGGTATCGTTCGTGACTGCGGGCGAACTCATGACTTGTCCGGCGGTTTCGAACCGCCACTGGGAACTACCGTCGTCGGCGTCGAGGGCTTCCACCGTCCCGACGGATTTGCCCTCATGGCCACCCACGGACTCGTTATCCGTGCCGACGTAGACCGTCCCGTTCGACACTGCGGGAGCAGTGATCATGTCCGGGTTGCTGTTATCGACGGTGTTGTTGAGGGTCGTGTGCCAGCGTTGCGTGCCGTTATCGGCCGCGAGCGCGTACACTTCGTTCGGCTGGGTCGTCCAGTAGACGTTCCCATTGGAAACGGACATCCCGACCGGATACGAGTCGGTCTCCGTCGTCCACTTTTCGGACCCATCGCTCAGGTTCAGCGCCATGAGCGTTCCGGAGTGAGAGCGCTGGGTAACGCCGTCCTCGACACCCGTTTCCGTCGAGGTCCTCACGGAGAGATAGGCGGTGTCGTCTACGACCGTGTACTCGGTAACGAAACTGCTCACGTTTCGGTCGCTGTCTCCCAAATCGAGGCGGTAGGACTGTTCCGTCTGTCCCGTGTTCGCATCGATTGCGAGCAGGGTGTCGTTCTTCCCGTACACGTCATCGACACCGATGACGTACACCGTGTCACCGACAACGACGGGGTGTCCCCAGACTTCGCTCGCGTTGCTTCGCCACTTCGTGTCGCCCGTCTTCGGGTCGAGTGCGTACAGACCGGGTGTCCCACTCTCGTTCCTTACGTAGTCGGTGTCCGTCACTGCGTCCGAGCTGACGTACAGCGTTCCGTTGGCGATGGTCGGTGATCCATCGGTTCCGCTGAGGTCAGTTCGGTTCCAGCGAACTTCCCCGGTGTCGGCGTCGTACGCGGCGACTTTTCCGTTCTGTTGGTTGTACTCCAAGTACGTCGTGGACGCGACGTAGACGGTGTCACCTTCGACGACCGCATCGCTCATCCGACCGTCGGGGTCGAGTTTCCAGTCGGTGTCCGCGTACGGACCACTTGGGCCGGTTCCGGTCGTCGCGCCAGTTCGTCCGTTATCGGCGCGGTCGGTGGACCAGTTCCCGTCCGTCGTCGTGTTCTTCGCCGATTGTGACGTGCCGCTCAGTGCGGCCCCGCTGAGCGTCGCTGCCGAGACGACGACGAGGCCGACGACGAGCAGGCTCAGGGTTGTTCGGTGACTATTCTTCCATTTCATGGATTTTCGTTCATGATATCTTCTGTCTCCACTGTTTTCGAGCCACACCGATCCGTATCGGCGTACAGAAAATATAGGATATGCTGTACTGTTTATTATACCTCGTATAATTCTCGGAGACAAGATTTAGAAGCGGGTTAAATTCCGAACCGTTTACACATTTTCTGACATTCTCTAGACTAACCGTACTGGCTAGCCGAATCTCCCCAAAAATTATCCGTTAAAAAATATTTACATACCGACATTTCGCCGTCGGACCCGACGTCTCCGCTACCGCCTGTCGTTCCGGTCGTTCCTCGTGGTGTTCGTTCCTCGGTTCGTGTTCGTTCCAGTGGTGTCGAGTGTTGTACGTCCCTTGGTTGGTACTCGTTCCAGTAGTTCGAGTGTTGAACGTCCCTTGGTTGGTATTCGTGTCCAGTACGTTCCCCCGTGTGTTGTACGTCCCCTGGTTCGTGTTAGTGTTCGTTCCGCCGGATGTCCCCGTCGTGAACGTTCCGCCACCACCGCCGAACTGCCCCGACCGGTTGATGCTTCCGTGCATGCTGTCCGGGTGGAACCGGCATCGATACCGCCGGATTCGGTCGGTCGGCTTGAACGTCAGCGTGCGGGTTTCACCTTGATTCGACGACGACCCGGTTCGATACAGTACCTGCCCGTTTTCGCCGTTTTTCTGGCCGAGTATCTGGAACTCGTGTTCTTTTCCGTCGAGATTTATCCAGGTGACTGTGTACCGTTCGGTCGGGAGGAATCCGAGCGTCGGGTTCCGACTCCCCTCGATTTGACTCGGTGCCAATCCGAGCCAATGGCCGACCCGCGCTCCGAGGATGATATGTCGTTTCTTCCTTTCTCCCCCGTTGCCGTTGCCCCCATTCGTCGTATTCGTCGGGTTCGACGTTTCGACCGTGCTCGTTCGATACGTCGCTTGGTTGTCGCTGGTGTTCTGTGCGGTTGCCATCCGCCCGAGCACGCCCATTCCGGTTAGCGCACCCGCCGCTTTCAGTAGCGTTCGACGCTGTGATTTCGGTGTCCCTGTCATATACTCCTCCGAACGAGGGACACTTCCGGAAACCAAAAAGCATCGACACCGTTCGGGCCGACAATTCGAACTTATACGCCCGAAACGGCTGTTATTCGCCGTTTCTCACGAGAACTTTTCGACTGGTCGTCATCCATCGACGACTGAAATCGAACGGGAGTTCGAACACGGCCAGCGATTCGACGGTAGGCGAACGGTGATGTTCCACCATTCGACAGGTGGAACGGTTCAATCGCCGTCCCAGAACCGCTCCAACCCGAACGAGAGCATGTCGGGACTGACCGGTTGAAACTCGTTTCGCTCGACGTCCGGGAAAAACTCCCGCACGCTGTCCCACGATTCGCGAGCATAGCGGCTGTCCACCAGGACGCGAATTCCGCGTTCGTCCGATCCACGAATGACCCGTCCCAGCGCTTGTCGAGCCTTTCTGACGGCCGGGACGGTCAGCGCATAGGTGAACCCGTCGCCGAACTGCCGTTCGTAGGCGGTTCGAACCGCTTTCGTCCGAGGACTTGCGGTGTTGATGATGGGTACACCGCAGACGACCGCGGCCCGAAGCCGGTCACCACGGTAATCGACGCCCTCGGTCAACGTCCCGCGAAGGCTCGTAACCAAAACTTTCGCCTCGCCGCCGAAGAACTCGTCTTTCAAATCCTCCGTCGCTTCGTCCGCACTGCTCTCGTCCAGCAAAACTGGCTTCTCCACGACACCCCGCAGGTACTCGGCGGCCCACGTCGCTTCCGCGTAGTTCGGCATGCCGACGAGGACGTTGCCCGGCGAGCGCGCCACGTCCCGAATCGCGTCGGCGTACACCTGCCGTGCCGGCGTTTCGTCGCCCGGCGCGCCCCGATTGTCGTACGTGAACTTCGGCGCGTCCACCGCGAAACTCTCGCGGTTCGATTCGGGGAAGTTCAACCCGTAGATTCGCTCCACGACAGGTCTACTGTCGTCTTCGAGATGGCCGAGTCCGGACACTTCCTCGAAGATTTCGAGCGGTTCGAGCGTCGCGCTCATCAGAATCCCGCCGCCGAACTTCCCGAGTTCCTCGCCGATGGCGTCGTTCGGGACGCAGTTCTGCATGGCGAGTTGGGCGTTGTACGCCCGCCGCCACGAATCGTTGGGTTCGCGGTCGTTCCACGTTCGTTCGAGGACGATTTCGCGGAAGTACTTCTCGTGGTCGTTGCGGTACCACTCGCCCAATGCTCGCCCGGCGGGCAACGCGGCGCGCTCCCTGTCCTCGTCCTCGGCCTCGTTGAGGATTCGTGCGACGACGGCACCGACCGCCTCCGCGCGTGCCCACGTCCCGCCGTTGTAACCCCGATCTTCCGCCCACGTCGAAATCTCGTCCTGCTGTGGGACCGTCGGGTCGCGGAGCGGAATCTCCTCGTCCGGCAGGTCGGTGATGTTCGCTTTCCAGCCGCGATGTTCGCGCTCCAGATGGGCCGTCACGCGCCGGTCGATTTCCTCGCGCAGTTCCGCGATGAACTCGCGGGTTTCCTCCAGTTCGAACAGCGTGACGTTCGCGTCTTCGAGTTCCGCCCGAACGAGGTCGGCGTCGGCGGTCGTGTTACTCGACTCCTTGTCGTCGAACTTGACGGGTTGGATGACGCGCGTGAGTTCGGATTCGGCGTCCCGGAGCGTCGAATCGCCGACCGACTGGCTCACGAGGTCGCGGACGCGCGGTTCCAGCATGTGCGCTTCGTCGCAGACGAGGAACGTGGAATCGTCGATGAGCGCGCCCGTGAACGTCGCCGCCGTCACTGGGTCGAAGGCGTGGTAGTAGTTGCCGACGACGACCTCGACGTGGCCCAACAGCGCGCCCATCATCGAGTGCGGGCAGGTGCCCCACTGCACCGAGTTGGCTACCAAGTCGTCGGGTTCGATGAGGCCCATGCTTTCGAAATCGAACGGAACCGCCTCGATGGGGTCGCCGTCCTCCGGCATGTCGTCCAAAAATTGCGCGTAGAACGGGCAGTACTCCACGTCGTTGTACTCCGGCATCTCCGGCGGGTACGGCGTCGGTTCTCCCGCCGTTTCGAGGTAGGACGCGGCGGCTTGCCCCCTGCCGCTGTCGGCCAATCCGGTCTGCTGACTTCTGGCTTGCGAGGCGAGGTTCTGTGCCGTCACCGCGCCGCCCTCGCCGGTCAGATCGCGGGTGCGCTCCCGAAGCCCTTCACAGCGGTCGTACACCGACTGTTGGTCGATGTTCCCCGCGTTTTCGCGGCTGTACGGGCACACGTCGGCCTTCCCGACGAGCGTCAGCGCCGATATCGGGTTCCAGTCGTCGGGAAGGTTCGAGTTGATGGTCTTCAGGTCGGTTTCGAACTGGCGGAGTTGCTGTTTGACGCTCGTCAGCACGAACACGCGTTCGTACTGGCTGTCCGGGTCACGCACGAGGTCCAGACCGGCCGTCAGCGCCAGCATGGTCTTGCCAGTCCCGCAGGCACCTTCGATGACCGTAAAGCCGTCGTCGCGAGCGGTTTCGATGGCCGTCTCGATACCGTCCCGTTGCTCGTCGTAAGGTTCGTCGTGTCCGAATATCGTCCGCCAGTCCGGCATCATTGTGTCTCTGTTTCCCCCCTGCTTAGGGCTGTTGACCTGAGTTGCTCCCGTCTCGGTATTTAAACCTGAGCACGCGGTGGAAGTGATGCTATGAAGGGCGGATTTCGAACGGTTCCGTCCGCTCGCTCCACATCCCGACCTGTTTTACTGGGAATGCAACGGCCGAGCGGCAATGAAAAGACCACACCGCCACCGCCCCCACGCACCACACCGCCACCGCACCACACCGCCACCACACCGTCACGACCCACCTCCTCTATCGACTCAGCAGTTTTCCCCACCAGTCCCGATGGTCGGCACCCCAGCGGTACACCGGTTCACGAATCCGCTCGCGGGTCGGTTCAGGGAGTTGGCGGAACAGGGCTATCGCGTACCGCGAGGGGTCGTCGAGCCGGGCGAGGGTTTCCTCCATGGCCGCGCCACAGGAGTACACTCGCTCGTCGGTGAGCAGGTGGGCACATGACTCGAAATCGGGAGGAAGGCGGGCGTGCTGGTCCGGCGTGAGGTCGGAAAAGCCGACGAGTTCGAATTCGCCGTGCGCGTCGGCGTACTCGGCGACCCACGTGCAGAATCCACAGTCGTCGTCGTACACCAGTCGGGGTGGAAACGATGGCGACGGGGACTGGCGCTCCCATGCTCAATCGTTCGTGAGTCGTCCGGATACGCGTTCCGGCAATCGCGTTCGTGGTCCGATGGCGTCTCCGTTCAGGATTCATGTGTCAGCATTCCACACGCTATCGTTCCGAACGCTTACCTGATTTATCAGTAAACGAACTCCTTCCCGAGTCTTTATTTAGGAGGTGGTATATAAATTACCCATGCGCCGTAGAAGATTTCTGACGGCGTCCGGAGCGACACTCGCTGGGGGGGCCTTGGCGGGGTGTACGGGTTCCGGACCGAACAGCGGCGGGAATGGGGATAGTTCGACGAACGAAGAAACGAAGGGGTCGGGTAACGGCACCGACTCGAATTCGAGTGGTGGCGGCGATGGAGGCGGCGGTAACGGCAGTGGCGGCGGTGGCGGTAAAACCACTGCCAACGGCTTCCAACTCGTATCGGCGAAGGTGCCGAAGAAAGTCACGATGGGGAAACAGTTCACGCTCGAACTCACCATCAAGAACGTCGGCGACAGTCCGAAGGCGTTCCAGTCCTCGGTGTCGGTAGACGGCGGCACGCCGGGGTCCCAGCAGATGGGACGGATAACGACCGACAAAATCGCGCCGGGGAAGACGACGACGTGGTCCACCCAACTCACGTACCCGTACGTGGCGACGGTCAACTACCACATCGCGGAGTTGAAGAAATCGTTCTCCATCGACATCGTCGGCGAAACGCTCTCGTTCGGCGAGACGTTCCTCAGTCCGAACGAAATCGCCACCACGATACAGGACATCACCCTCACCGACCACTATCGGTACGAACCCGACAGCGGCGGGTCGGAAGACGTGGAAGCCAGCGACGGCCGTCAGTGGGCGTTCGTGACGGTGAAAGCCGAAAACAAGTTCCGCATGAAACAGACGCTTCCGATGGGTGACCAGTTCCTCCTCCACGTCGGAGGGAACAAAATCAAGCCGGGCGACATCGCCAAGGAGGACGGAAAGTACGAGGTGAACAAGTTCGGCGACCGAACCGTCGCCTCCGGCGAGAGCCTCACCGGATGGCTCGCCTACGAACTTCCGGCGGATGTATCGGAGGACGACGTGACCGTCGAGTGGCAGGGTAGCGACGACGAAGGCTCGTGGTGGGCGCGCTGGAACAAGTAGAACTCAGTTCCACGCGGCCTCGTCCGGGTCGATGAGTCGCTCTCCGCGGTCGATTCCCGCGATGGTGTCCATGTCCTCGGCGTCGAGTTCGGGGACGGAGTGGTTTTGCCGGAGGTGGTCTTTGCCGGTCGCTTTCGGAATCGGGACGACGTTGTCCAGTCCCTGTAACCAGGCGATGCTGATTTGGCTCGGCGTCGCATCGTGCTTTTCGGCGATGTCCTGCAGTTCCGGCACGTCGTCGACATCGCCCCGCATGAGCGGCGAGTACGCGACGAGTGCCATGTCGTGGTCCACTGCGTAGTCCCGCAGTTCCTCCTGCTGATGGAGCGGATGCATCTCGACTTGATTGGCCACGACGGGCGCATTCAACAGGTCGCGCGCCTCGTCCACCAGTTCGGGCGTGAAGTTGCTCACGGCGACGTTCCGGGCCTTGCCTTCGTCGTACAACTCGTCGAACGCTGGGAGTGTGTTCTCCGCGTCGTAGGCCTTCATCGGCCAGTGGACGTACAGCAGGTCCACGTAGTCCGTGCCGAGTTTGTTCAAACTCTCCTCGGCCGTTTCGAGCACGTCGTCGTAGGCGAGGTTGTCCGGGAGGATTTTCGTCGCGAGGAAAATCTCCTCGCGGGGCACGTCCGGCACGGGCGATGCCGTCGCCGACCCCCGCCTCGTTCTCGTACATCTGCGCGGTATCGACGTGACGATAGCCGAGTTCGAGCGCGGTCCGAATCGTCTCGGCACACTGTTCGGGGTCTTCGTTGCCGGACGTTCCCAAACCGGGCGATGGTATCTCTATCATGGGAGGAGAGAAGGACGCGAGAGCGAAAAAGGTCCGTATCGCGGAAGAAACGGTGAGTTACGCGGGGTTAGGTTCCGTTGCTGTTCCTCCGGTTCACGACCGTTCCACCGGAAACAGTGGGGTAGCGGAAATCCCGAAAAATCGCGTGTCTGACGCTGCTATCAGCCGATTGTCCCTCCTCGAAAACTGCCCTTTTCGACCGGTGTTTTCGCTCGCAGTGGTGGGGTTTGTGACTCTTCTGACGAACCCCCCCGTTTCCGGTGGAAAACTCACACCGGGGTTTCCCGACGGTTGTGTTTCGTTTGCAACCGAATTTCGACGGGCAAAGGCCATCGTTTCCGGTGGAACCGTTTCCCTGTTCGTCCCTCGTTCGTCGGTTTCGAGATTCACAACGTTCGGGAGACGCGGTTCGACCCACTTCGTCAGTAATCCCCGTCGATGACGTACGGATTGCTCCACAGCGTCACCTGTAGTACGACTGCTTTGAACCACGCATCGTGCATCTTTTCGACGGTTTCGGCGTCGTGGTCGCCGTTTTCGAGGAACGGTTTCATCGTCGCGGTGATGGGGTAGATGAACGCCGACATGTAGCGGTACGGAATGTGGTTCACCGAGTCCACCCCATCGGTCTGATTCTTTTTTCGGCGGGTGTGTCGAAGGCCGATTTCCTGCTGGTATCGCAACCAGTCATCGTCGTAGGGCGGGTCGCAGGTGTCACGAATCCACTGACCGAAGCGTTCGCGCACTCGGTCCAGATACTCCGGAATGGGGTCGCCGCCGGGAGTGCCGAAATACCGAACGAGATGCGGGTTGTCGGCGACGAAGCCGTACCACGTGTCGAGCACGTCGTCGATTTGCCCGTCGAGAACCTCGCCCGCGAGTCGGAGATGTCCCTCGTCCTCCTCGGTGAACATGACCGTCTCCTTGAGCAGGTCGAAATCCTCGCGGTCGATGGGCGAGTCTGGCACCGACTCCTCGCCGAGGGTGTAGCCGGGGATGTCTTCGTGGCTCATGGCGTTTCGCGCCAAGTGACGACCCCCGAATCGATAATCGTGGTGGCCAGTCGAACTCGGCGGTCGGGACGATTCACGAGCGGTACTTGAAGAGAGCGAACGCAAAAACGAGGCAGAGCGGGATGAGCGGCGCGACGACGTTCAGCGGAAGCAGGACGAGCAGAATAACACTGACGACGACGAATTGGAGCGCGACGAAAACACTGAACGCTTCGCGTTGCGTGGCCATTCGTGTCTTATCGTTTTCATTTGGTTCGTATGAAACTACCGACGCCGGTTCAGTCCATCGTCGTCGTCACCGTCTCGCAGGCGAGACAGAACACTTCCACTTCGTCCTTTTCGTCGCTCATGCGCATCCAGTGTTTCGTCTGCTCGCCGCAGTCGGGACACTCACGCCGGAGTTCGCCGTCCTCGCTCTCACCCGGTGCACCGAGCGCGAGGGCGACGACGCGCTCGTCGCCCTCGTTTTTTCCCTGCTGATAGTCGCCCGGCGCGAAGCGGACGATTTCACCGGCCTCGACTACGACATCGTCGTTGTCCTCGGTTTCGAACGTCGCGGTGCCGGACTGAACGTAGAAAACCTCCTCTTGGTCGAAGTGGGTGTGGAGACCGGGCGAGAACGCGTCGCCGGGAGCGAGTTCGTAGTAGTTGATGGCCACGTCTTCCACGCCGAGCGCGTCGCCGATTGGCCGAGTCAGGTCCGCCGAACTGATGCGTCCGTCAACGTCATCGATAGTGACTTTCTCCATAGCTTCATCTCGGACGCAGGCCGGAAAAACCCGTTTCCCAACTATCAGTCGAACCGGCCGGTTTCCGCACCACAGTCCAGACAGATGGTGACGAGGTTCTGCTTGTCGTCGGCCATCTTGATCTTGTTCCGCGTTCGCTCGCCACACTCCGGACAGTGGCGGTACATCTCCGTATCCTCGGTGTCGCGCGGTGCACCGAGTGCGAGGGCGACGACGCGCTCGTTGCCTTCGTTGACGCCGCGCTGGAACTCGCCTCGGTGCGAAACGAATCGCTTCGCCCGCTTCGACGGCCACGTCGCCGTCCTCGGTTTCGAACGTCGCGGTACCGGACTGGACGTAGAATACCTCCTCTTGGTCGTGATGGGTGTGATAGCCGAACGCGAAACTATCGCCGGGGGCGAGTTCGTAGTAGTTGATGGCCATGTCTTCTACGCCGAGCGCCTTCGACACCGGTCGCCGAACGTCCGCCGCACTCATCCGTCCCTCTACGTCTTCCATGTGGACTTTCTCCATGCGCGTTTCTTCGTCGGTGATACCGTAAAACCTCCCACCGCAAGATTGACGATATTTAAACCCATCGCACGCTGAAATACCTACTCTCGACTCTCCGGGCCTCTCCTGCCAGTTTTTAGCCTAACCTAAAAAATAAAGAGCGGGCAAAGCTTTAAGTAAGGAACTTGGATTTAAGTACTCCTTTCGCGTTTACCCGCGTAGGTGAGACACCGATGGCTATTGACCCACAATTTCACGAAAACCGCGAGAAAGTAGAAGACCACGAGGGCCACGACGTCTGGGGTCCGGTGGACGAACCCGAAACGCTCGGCATCCACGGCACCCACGTCGCGGTCGATTTCGACCTCTGTATCGCTGACGGGGCCTGTCTCGAAGACTGCCCGGTCGACGTGTTCGAATGGACGGACACTCCGGGCCACCCGGAGAGCGAGGAGAAAGCAGACCCGGCCAACGAAGCCCAGTGCATCGACTGCATGCTCTGTGTTGACGTGTGCCCCGTCGACGCCATCGACGTGGACGCCGGCCGCGCCTGAAGAAACCAAAATACCTCTTTGTGCTACCCAGTGGCTATATATATATCGGCCATAAATCGCCTGTATGGATCTTCGAAGCCCTCCTCATTCGTTTGGGTGGTGGGAGACGTGAGTCCGTCGGTAAAGCGGAAATCGGACGACGTCCTCAACCTTGACCTCGACGAGTCGGAATCCCCGTTCGAACCGGTCGGCGTTCTCGGCACCGAACACGAAGGGGAGATGCTCACGGTTTACACGATGTCCGGCGGTGGCACGTCCCTCGTCCTCTCCGTCCTGGAGGAGTCGTTCACCCACCCCGTTTCGGTGGACGAAAGCGACTTGACGCGCCCGCTCCGAACCGGCCTTTCGTATCTCTATCGGGACGGAATCCGAACCGTTCGCGTCCGAGCGTCGCCTGATTCGGTCTCCGACGCGCTCACGACACTCGACGCCGCTTCTCTCTATCGCTACGACGAACTGCTGTTCACCGCGAAAATCGAAAACTAATCCCCGTCCGACCCGTCCGCGCCTAGTTGGTTCCGCAACTTCTCCATCATCTCCGAATCCGAGAGCGATTCGAACTGCTCCCGGAAATGAGCATCACAGAGGCCGACCCGGACGCCATCCACCTCGGGTGCGAACGTCGCTTCTCGGTCACAGTAATGACACCGCATAGTTGCAGATACGGTCTCCACGAAAGTCAACCCTCCGCTCACCGACGGCCGTTCAGAGCGTGACTGCGCTTCTGAAGTGACGGTACTCCGCCTTCGAAAGTCCTGCCTTCCCGAGCACGTCTTCGTGGGCATCGCTCCCGCCGGTCGGCACCAGATTGTGGTCAGCAATCGCCCGCTCCAGCGGTCGCGTATCCACCTCGTATCCGTACGGGTAGTATCGCTCGATGGCGTCCAACTCGCTCGTCAGCGAGAGTGCCGATTTCGGGTTTTCGTATCGATACGGGTGAGCCAGTCCGACGAGGCCGCTCGCATCCGAGAGCAGTTCGACGCCGCGCTCGAACGTCGGTACGTCGCGGGCAACGTAACACGGCCCTCCAGCGCCGATGAGTTCGTCGAACGCGCCGGAAAAGTCGTACTCCGTGTTCGGATTGGACTCGATGGCACGGGCGATGTGCGGCCGTCCGAGTCCTTCACGCGATTCGAGGCCGAGGTCGATGCCGAGGCGGTCCTCCACGCGGTCGATGATGGCCTGTCCCCGCTGTTTGCGGTCGGCTTGCAGGCGTTCCAGTTCGTCGGCGAGGTCCGGCGTCGGATAGACGCCGTAGCCGAGCAGGTCGAGATGTTGCCCGTCGGATGCTTCGACGCGCAGTTCGATGCCGTGGACGACCGTCACCCCCTCCACGACGCTGACCGGCGTCGGCAGGTCCGGATGGAGTCTGTCGTGGTCCGTGATGGCAACGACCGACACGTCCGCCGACCGGGCGGCCGCGGGAACGTCGGACAGTTCCATCGAGCCGTCGGAGTTAGTGGTGTGGACGTGTAGGTCCGCGAAAACGCTCATGTCCTCTCTCCGGTAGCTCGAATGAAGGTGTTTGTGGTTACGACGGCTATTTTTTGGAATCGAAACGGCAGTACCGAACGAAATCTATAGCGATTGTACATCCTTATATTCTCAGTACATCCTTGGCGGAAATGTTTATAATGGTCTTTGATTTAGGACTGTTCGTAATGACGCTCAAGAAGGCAAGCGAACTGCTCGACTCCCATCAGTATCCGACCGACACCGAACAACTGGTCGCGTCCCACGGCGATTACGTCATCGACCTACCCAACGGGACCGAAACGTTCGAAGAGGTGTTCGGTCGTGCCGGAAACGAGACGTACGAGTCATCACAACAAGCCCAAGAAGCGATGTACGGCGCTATCAGCAGCAAGGCCATCGGCCGCCGGTACTACAGCGACCGCGACCCGACGCCGATGGGGACGGCCGGCCCCGACCAACTCTCGTTCTAAACCCAATCGAGCGCCCGATTCAGCGACAGCGGTACCGACCCTTTTTCGTAGGCTTCGATACGTCCGGATGGACGCGCACGGCAGACCACGGCAGGTCGATGGCGAACACCCGGTTGCTCGCCGATGACGGCCGACCATTCGTCGTCCCGGAATCCGGTACAGTCCACGAACAACACCGCACCGCCGCCGTGTTCGCTCAGTTGGCCGTTCGTCTTCGTTTCCGCCGTCTCGCGCACCGCCGCGACGGGGGTATCCGCGGCCCGGCGCGTCGGCGGACGCGGGCGTGTCACTTCGACCAGCGTCGATTGGCTACCGTTGGGCGGGTCGGCACGGAAGTCGAGCGAGTGGCCGGTCGTCACCTCGATTTCGGGTTCAACGGCGTATCCGGCGTCCGTCAGTATCTTCGCGACGGTGAACTCGCTCATCGTGGAACTCATGCGGTTCTCGTCGAAGTATTCGCTCGTGCCGAGTTTCGACGCCATCGTGTAGCGGTATTCGTCCAGCGCTCCGGTGCTGAGGAATCGTTCGTAAAACGAGAGCGCTTGGTCGCGCGTCGCGTCGGGAAATCCGGCGGCGTACTTGCGGAAAAACGCTCGTGAGGTCTCGCGGCCGTCCTTCGAGAAGAAGACGGGAAGGAAGAACCACGAGAGGTAATCGTACTCGGCCAGCCACGGTGATTCGACGGTCAAATCGGCGAGGAGTTCGCGCTGACTCCACCGAGCGATGGGATACGGAACCTCGCCGAAGGTGTACTTGTCCGTCCGCCAGAGTGCTGGCGGCGTCTCGGTGTTTCCGAGCCAATAGGCGACTTCGTCGTCCCAGACGAACAGCGCCACGTCGCCGTTGTCCATCTCGAAGCGCCGTGCCTCGAAGCCGTTCGGTTCGACGTAATGGGGTGTCGTCGAACGCGCCCCGAGGTTCGAATCGAGGTGCGAATACAACTCCGTCGTTATGCGGTCGTCGTCCCACCGCTCCGTAGAGCGGCGAAAGCGGAGCGGGCTTGCCACGTGGAGACGTAATAACCGAGAATGTTTACGTGTTGTGCACATCACTGGTCGTCACGGATACATTTTGCGCCCCCCTCTCCGTCGCACACCCCGTCGATTCCCCGGCATCGTTTTCGCTCGTGCTACTTTCCGTCTGACGATGGTCCATCGTGAACGTATGATGTGATTATCCGTTACATTAATAACCGCCCCTCGCCAAGTATGAGTGTGGTTGTCATGTCAATGGGTGCCTATGACGAAGAAGAACACGAACGCCGGGAGCGGAAAAACAGTAGCGTAGATACGACCGTCGATGATGTACGGTCCGACTATCATGGAACTGTCGAGTACGAATCAGGCGATTCAGCCGAAGACCTACTCAAGCAGTTCCAGAAGATGAAATCCGAGTAGGACGGCTCTTCTTCGCAGTTGTTTACCAACCGGGAGTGTGCGGCGCGCCGCGTTTCGCTTCGACTCGCTCCCCGACCGACGGGTCCGGAACGTCGGAGTCTTCTGCCATCGCTTCCCACTCTCGAATCGAACGGCCGACCCACGAATCGGCCGTTCGTGCTCGTTCCAGTACGGTTTCGTACACCTCTCGGTTGTGTTCGGTGGTTCCGGGGCTGCTTGCGGCGGCGCTCGCGACGAAGTGGGCGCGGTCCTCGTCGGTCAACTCGTCCGCGAGCATGCGACCGACCACGGGGGAGAGCTCGTCGGGGTCGGGATAGACGAACACCTTTTCGCCGATGGCTTGCGGCCCCAGAAGGAGTCCGGAGAGCGCCTTTGGAGGTTCCGCATCCAGCAATCGGTCCCCATTGAACGCCCCTTCGACTCGCTCACATTCGGTTTGCTGTCCCAGTTTGAGGTTGTGTCCGGGATACTCCGTACACTCCATCGGATACAACTCGCTCCCGTGAATCCGACACTGAAGCGTCTCGGGGTCGAGAAACGCGCAGGTCGGTAACCACTCCGCTTCCCCGATTTCGAACGGTTCGACGGGTTTTGGCGGCTTTCGGAGTCCGAGGAAGAACGCAGGCTTCCCCCCGATTGCGGCCAGTTTCTCGCCGCCGATTTCCATCCCGGCGTCGTCGTGCCAGAGACGCGGCGTCATGGCGTCGGCCAGTCCGGCCTCGACGAACGCCTCCACTTCCTCGCGCATGAGGGGAACGAGATTGTAAGTATCGTCCAGCGGTCGGCGTGGCCCACGGCGCTCGTGGTCCGAGATGCGCGGTGCGATGGCTCGCCAGTCGATACAGCACCCAGCACACCCCTCGCAGTTCACCTCCATACCGTCCATCGTACGGTGGTTGATAGCATAAACCATCTGGTGGAACTATTTCGCTCCGGGAACGAGTATGAATATGGTCGAGACGAACCCGACGAAGGGAACGGACGAGGCGGACGAGACGGACGTGCGGGTATGGCTCGTGGAGCGAACGTATTCGGACGACGAGCAGAACCTCATCATCCTCGTGTACGCGACGCCCGACGGAGAACGGTATTTCCGCAAGGAACGCGCACTCCCGAGTTTTACCGGCACTGCACGCGAGACCACGGCCGCACTCGACGTGTCGTCCGCCCAGTTGGGAGCGGTCGAGGACGAGGAAACACGCGAACGTTACGCCACTGAAGCGAACCGAATGGCGGACGAATACGACCCGAACGATGCCGTGTAAAAACGTGTACAACGGAGGAATATGTTGTGCATGTAGTTGTATATATAAAGTGACAGCAGATTAAAATTCTGAACATAAATACAATAATTTATATTCCGTCGATTGTTTTGTTCAGCCAATGCGAAGACGAACGTTTATGTCAGCGCTCGCAGCCGCAACGGCAACGGGACCAATCGCCGCGACCGTCAGTTCCGAAGTACGCGCCGCTTCGGGCGAGATTCCGGCGGTCGAATTTCATTCGTCGTCGAGCCTCCTCGACTCGTCTGGTGGCGAGTTGACCGATAGCTCGGCCGTCTCCGTCTGGGCGGAAGACACCGCCAGCAATCACGACGCGGACTCGAACGGCGACGCGACCATCTACAGTAGCGGAACGTCGATTCCGCTGGCCGTCACCGAGGGCAACGTCGTCGCGTTCGGTTCCATGCTCGTCGAGGACGGTACCGTCTGGCAACACGGAAACGAGGAGTTCGTCCTCAACGCGTGGGACGCCGAACTCGGCGGCTCCGGTATCGTGCTCTTCGACGAGGGCCACGGCCAGTACTACGACCTCGCCTCGTTCTCGAAGTTCGAAAGCTACGCCGAGAACAACGGCTACACCGTCACGGCGACGTCGAGTCTCTCGTCCGACCTCGGGAGTGCCGACGCGGCCGTCATCACTTCGCCAGCCACCGCGTTTTCGTCCTCGGAACTGAACGATCTCGCGAACTTCGTCGCGAACGGCGGCACGCTGTTCGTCCACGACCAATCCGACTACAACGACAACGACACGACCGCGAACCTGAACGACATCGCGTCCGCCCTCGGCCTCTCGTTCCGATTCAACGACGACGAAGTCGTGGACGCGACGAACAACGGCGGCTCGGATTACAAACCGCTCACGAGCCAGTTCAACACGTCCTTCGACTACTTCACCGACCGCGAGGGGCTCGGACTGGACAAGAACAAGACCTACACCGTCGATGTGACCAAAGTCTCGGACGGCGACACCGCGACGGTGGAGTTCGACGACGGTTCGACCGAGAGCATCCGCATCCTCGGCATCGATACCCCAGAACTCTCCTCGCACAGTTCCGCCGAGCGGATTCAGGAGTGGGAGGGTATCGAGGAGTTAAGCTACCTCCAGACGTGGGGTGACAACGCGAAAACCTTCGGGCAGGACGAACTCGGCGGGAAGACGGTTACCCTCGCGTTCGACGAGAACGAACCGATTCGGGACACCTACGACCGCGTCCTCGGCTACCTCTACTACGACGCGGACGGCGACGGGAACCGCGACGACCTGTACAACTACCACGCAGTCGAGCAGGGGTACGCCCGCGTCTACGGTTCCGGCCTCACCAAACACGACGACTTCTGGCGTGCGGAGGACGCCGCACGGTCCGATAGCCTCAACGTGTGGAACGAAAGCGCCCCCGACGCGGCCCCGGAAATCCGAAACCGCGCGGTAGACGACCTGTTCTTCCCGCAGACCGCGAGCGTCAAGACGGCCTCGGGCGGTGTCGCCGACTCCTGCGTTCCGGTCTCCGCCGAGAGCACCGCCACGCAGAACGGCGGCTATAGCTACGGCAGCGACATCCCGCTCGCCGCGGTCGACGAGGACGCCAACATCGCCATGGTCGGCGGTCCGCTCATCGACGAGAGTTACGAGAGTTCCGAAGGCTTCGCCGTCGATACCTCGAACTACGAGAACTTCGTCTTCCTAACGAACCTCATCGGTTATCTGAGCGACCGGAGCGGCGACATCCTCATCGACGGCGGCCACGGCCAGTTCGACGCCACCTACGCCCTCTCGAACGACGACGCGGCGTACTACGGTCGCTACCTCGAAGGCGTGGACCTCTCGTTCGACCAGGCCAACCACCTCGACACGTTCGACCTCTCGCGCTGGCAGGCCATCGTCGTCACCACGCCCGTCAGTGCGTTCACGAGCGCCGAAATCGACGCGCTCACCTCGTTCATCGCGGACGGCGGCGCCGTCGTCCTCATCGGCGCGGGAACGGCACCGACGAGTGCGCGCTCCAACCTGAACAGTCTCGCCTCCTCGCTCGGCACCGACCTGCGAATCAACGGCGACCACGTCACCGACGGCACGAACAACGTCAACGGCGACTCGGGCATTCCGACGACCACCGTCTTCGACACGTCTTTCCCACTGTTCGACGCCTACGACGGCTCGACCGGCGGCAACGGTGGCGGTAGCGGCGACGGCGATATCTCCATCGCTCAAATCCACGAGGATGCGTCGGGCAACGACTACAACAATCTCGACGACGAGTACGTCGTCTTCGAGAATACCGGCACCGGTTCCATCGACCTCTCCGGATGGACCGTCGAGGACGAAGTCGCCCACACCTACTCGTTCCCCAGCGGTTTCACCCTCGATGCCGGTGCGCAGGTGACGCTCCACACCGGCACCGGGTCGGATACGAGCACCGACCTCTACTGGGGGAAAACGGGCTCCGCAGTCTGGAACAACGGCGGCGACACGGTGTCCGTCTACGACGACAGCGACGCGCTGTACACCAGCAAGTCGTACTGAATCACGAATCGGATTTCCACGCCTATTTTTCGCGGTGAACCGTCCATCCGAGTGAGTATAGAAACAGCTATGGCTTCGAGGAATTTCTCTGCAGAAACCGCTACCATGACTAGCCGTGACGCGACTCCGTGGTGTGGCACATGAAATCCGGCGAGTCGATAGACCTCACCTCCGGCTCGCTCTACTGGCCGCTCATGGCCCTCTCGGCACCGAGCATGGTCAGCCAACTCCTACAAGTCACTTACCAAATAATCGATACGTTCTGGGTCGGCCAACTCGGCCCCGATGCCGTCGCCGCCCTCTCGTTTGCTTCCCCGCTCATCTTCCTCTCGTTGACGCTGGGCTTCGGTATCGAAGTCGCCGCGACCGCCCTCATCAGTCAGCACAGGGGTGCGGACAACGACCACCGAGTGGACCACGTCGCCGGACAGGCGACCGCGTTTTCCCTCTCGTTCGCCTTCGTTCTCGCCGTCGTCGGATGGTTCGTCACCCCGTGGCTCATCACTATCATCGGCGCACCCCAACACACCCAGATACACACGTGGGCGGTGCAGTACGCCCGACTCTCCTTCGTCGGCTCTTTTACCATGTACGGATTTTTCATCTTCGAGGCCATCCTCCGTGGCTTCGGCAACACGAAGACCCCGATGTACCTCTCCGTCCTCGGCGTCACGCTCAACGTCGTTCTCGACCCCTTTCTCATCTACGGCTTCAGCGACAACGTCCTGTTCGGCGCTCTCGGCCTCTCCTCGCTCGAAACACACCTGCACGCCGCAACCGGGTTCGGCGGACTCGGGTTACCCGGTGCCGCACTCGCCACCGTCGCGTCCCGCGGCGTCACCGCAGTCATCGGTGTCGCTATTCTCCGTTCCGGACGCGTCGGAATTCGTCTCACGCTCGCCGACATGGTTCCGGAAGTCGAGAGCTACCGACAGATCATCGAAATCGGCGTGCCGACGAGCATCGGCGCGTCGATGAAAGCGTTCGGAAGCATCGTCCTGACGGCTATCATCGCTACCGCCGGCCCGATTCCAGTGGCCGCGTACGGCATCGGAAGCCGACTGAGCAGTTTCGTCTTCCTCCCGAGCGCCGGTCTCGCGCAGGGGACCGCGGCGGCAGTCGGGCAAAACCTCGGCGCGGAACGCCCCGACAGGAGCGAACGAGCGGTCGATTACGCCACCGCGACGATTCTCGTCGTTCTCGCGGCGTTTAGCGTGTTGGCGTGGCTCTTTGCGCGACCAATCGTGAGCGTCTTCGTGGGAAACGGTCCCGACCGCACCGCAGTCATCTCCATCGGTGTCCAGTATCTCCGAATCAGCGGGCTGGCGTTCCCCTTCGTCGGGGCGTTTAGCGTCGTCACGTCGGCGTTCCGCGGTGCCGGGAAAACGAAGGTGGACATGGCGTTCTCCCTGCTTTCCCTGTGGGCGTTCCGCGTGCCGATAGCGTACGCACTGTTCACTTGGACTCCCGCCACCGTCGCCGGTGTTTCCATCCCCGCGCTCGGTGCGAGCGGTATCTGGTACGGTATCGCGCTCTCGAACGTCGTGAGCGCCGTCCTCGCCTTCTGCTGGTTCAAACGCGGAACGTGGAAAGAGCGCCTCGTGGACGACGACGAGGTGACGACGTCCGCGCTCGATTGAAATTCCGTTCGCCAAACGCTCTTTGTCCGTGACTCACAACTGGTACCAATGAGTACCGACAAGTGCGACGGCTGTGGCGCTGACGTTCCCATCGCGGGTGGGATTGGCAATTTCTGGACTTCGAGTCCCAAGACCACAGGCGGAATGACGTTGGAGTTCGAGGACGGGAGCGAGCATTTCCTCTGTTATGCCTGTATCGAGCGGTTGCCGGACTACCCGACTGCCGAAGACGTGGCGGCGCTCGGGTGACGAGCGAATCGATGTCTCTCGGCTCATCTCCGTCTCTCCCTGTTTCCCGCTCCAGATAGTTTAAGACGGATTATCCTCAAATCGATCATATGTCGTTTCCCGTCCGACCGACCATTGCTATCGTGGGAGTATTCGTCGCCACGGTTGCTATCGGTGGGATTTGGACGCGGCGCTCACACTGGTCGCGCGAGAAGCAGTGGTCGCTGACTTTCGTCTCTGCGATCAGTGCCCTCATGATGGTGAGATACAGCGGCTACGACTGGGGATTCCCGAAGTGGGTGCGGACTGGATTGTATCTAACACAAGGGGTACTCGTCGTTCTCATACTCGTCTTCCTCTGGAAAGATTCCAACGCGTAGCGTATCGGCAGGTTTTACGGCACTCCTCGTCGTTCTACCAACAGTGATTCCCGAGCGGATTTTAGACGAGTTCCCCGCACCCTCCTTCCGTGGCAACCAACAGGAGGCGCTTGCCGACATCCGGGAAGCGTTCGAGGGGGACAACGACGTGGTGTTGGTTCGCGCACCGACGGGGAGCGGCAAGTCCCTGCTCGCTCGGGCGATTGCGGGGTGTGCTCGTCGGGTGGACGAGGCCGACCCGAGCGATTCGACCGGGGCCTACTACACGACGCCGCAGGTGTCCCAACTGGACGACGTGGCCGAGGACTCCCTGCTGGACGACCTGAAAATCATCCGCGGGAAGCGAAATTATTCGTGTATCCTGCCGGGCGAACACGATACGCCGGTCAACCGTGCGCCGTGTGCCCGCGAGAAGGGGTACGACTGCTCGGTGAAACACCGCTGTCCGTACTTCTCCGACCGCGCCATCGCCAGCAACCGGGAAATCGCGGCGATGACGCTGGCGTACTTCATGCGAACTGCTGGCTCGGAGGTGTTCCGAAAGCGCGACGTGGTGGTCATCGACGAGGCGCACGGACTCGCCGAGTGGGCCGAGATGTACGCGGCCATCGACCTGAACCCCCGAACGGTACCCATTTGGGATGATATGAAGGTCCCCGAAATCACGGGTCTCGATAGGGCAGTGGAGTACGCCGAACGACTCGGCGGTACCCTGAAACACAAGAAGGACGACCTCGTGGGGAAACCGGAACTCACGCCCGCGGAGGTCGCCCGCCGCGACCGGTTTCAGGAACTCGTCTCGGAACTCGACTGGTTCGTGGAGGATTACCGCAACCCGGACAGCGCGACGGAGTGGGTCGTGGACCAACCGGACGGGGAGGGAACTGCGATGACCATCAAACCGATGAACCCCGAGCGCTACCTCGCCCACACCGTCTGGGAGCGGGGAAACAAGTTTGCGCTCCTCTCGGCGACGATTCTGAACAAGGACGCCTTCTGTCGACAGGTCGGTCTGGACCCGGACCGTGTCGCGCTCGTGGACGTCGGGCACACCTTCCCGGTCGAGAACCGGCCGCTGTACGACGTAACGCAGGGCAAGATGACGTACGAACACCGCGAGGAAACCCTCCCGAAGATCGCACGAACCATCGTCCGCGTCATGCAGGAACACCCGGACGAGAAAGGAATCGTCCACGCCCACTCCTATCACATCCAGAAAAAACTCGCCGAACACCTCGACGCCTTCGGGGTCGGCGGGCGGGTGCGCGCCCACGGCCGCGATTCGCGCGACGCCGACCTCGATTCGTGGAAGGCGACGGACGACCCGGACGTGTTCCTCTCGGTGAAGATGGAGGAGGCGCTCGACTTGAAGGGTGACCTCGCCCGCTGGCAGGTGCTCTGTAAGGCACCGTTCCTGAACACCGGCGATTCGCGGGTGGCTCACCGACTCGAACACGGCCAGTGGGCGTGGTACTACCGCGCCGCGCTCCGAACCGTGATTCAAGCCTGCGGGCGCGTGGTTCGCGCCCCGGACGACTACGGCGCGACGTACCTCGCCGACTCCAGTCTCCTCCAACTGTTCGACCGTGCCCGAACCGATATGCCGGACTGGTTCGCCGAGCAGGTGGATCGTATGTCGTATCCGGACCTGCCGGAGTTCAATCCGGGCGATGCGGGCGGCGACGGTCGAATCGGCGGCCTCGGCGGCGGACGGCGACGGACGGAATCCCCGTCCGATTCGGACGACCGCCCGAAATCCCAATCAGGCCAATCCTCGCGCTCACAGCGCTCCCGCCGCAAAAAGAAGAGCCCGATGGCGGACGTGTGGGATACGGAGTAACTCCCCCGAAAACATCGAATTCGGCGGGACGGACTTCGTGACCGGCGGTTCGTGGGTATGCGTACGAAAAGACGAAATCTAACGATACTGGTACTGGGTTTCACACACGGTCTCTACGACGCCAGCATCCGCTTGACGGTGTTCTCTCGGTCCGAGCGCCGTGTTTAGATGAGCACGGACGCGTAGGCGAGTGCGGAAGTCAGCATCAGCACGATGAAGAACAGCGACAACAGTTTCTGTCTATCCATACTCGAAGTGAAATATCGTCCCTCATAAGTGTTTTTGACGATACGTATCACGGCAACGTATCCAGCGTCAAGTAGCGCTCGCCGGTGAACGCATTTCGGCCGTCCGCCACCTGTTTGCTCGAACGAGTGTGGTCATTCCTGTCACGCCATCGGTCGATTGAATACGGAACGGCGAAGAACTCCTGCATCGATGAATCCACTCGTCGCGGTCGATACGGACGCGATTCTCTCGGGGAGAAGCGATTGGGTCGGTCCGGACATCGCGGAAACCCTCTCTCACTACCCGCTCGAATCCATCGAAACCGAGTTTCCCCACTTCGTCGGTTCGATGGACTCCCCGGACGGGGTCGAACGGCCCACGGAGCGACATCCGGTGTTTTACGGCTGTTACGACTGGCACTCGTCGGTACACAGTCACTGGGCGTTGATTCGCCAACTTCGGCTGTTCGATGACCATCCCGCGGAATCCGAAATCAGGGCGCGCATCGACGCTCGGTTCACGACCGAGAACATCGAGCGGGAGGTCGAATACCTCGAGGACAATCCGTCCTTCGAGAAACCGTACGGGTGGGCGTGGCTCTTACACCTCGCCTCGGAGTTGTATCGATGGGACGACGACAGCGCGGACGAGTGGCGGTCGGTTCTCGAACCGTTGGAACGAACAATCGTCACCCTCGTCGAATCCGAGTTTCTGTCCCAGAGACGCCCGTTCAGGGTCGGAACGCATCAAAACTCCGCGTTCGCCCTCCACTGTGTCCTCGATTATGCGAGAACGACGTCCGACGACTCGTTAGAATCGGCCGTCCGCGAGACGGCGACCGAATTCTTCGCCGACGACCGCGACTATCCCGTCGAGTACGAACCTCTCGGCTGGGATTTTCTCTCCCCCGCGCTGACGGAAGCGGACCTCATGCGGCGCGTCTACGACCGGGACGAGTTCGAGACGTGGTTCGACGGCTTCCTTCCCGACGTGACCGTCACTCCCTACGAGACGATTCTCGACCCCGTCTGCGTCGAATCGAATCCGAACGAAGGAGTTGCCCTGCATTTGGCCGGGCTAAACGTCTCCAAGGCGTGGTGTCTGGCGGGACTCGCGTCCGCTCTCGATGGTCACCGGTACGCCGAAGCGTTCGAACGGAGCGCCACGCGGCATACTGAACGTGGTTTGAATCAGGCGTTCACCGACGACTACGCCGGGTCGCATTGGCTCTCGTCGTTCGTGCTGTACCTGCTCACCAGAAACGACGGCGGTATCGCGCCAGCGTGACCGACAGCGAGAATCACGGAATCACTCCACCCGCGCATCCACCACGACGTGCCACACGCCCTCGCTGTGGCTTTTCACGCGGTGCGTCTCCAGAACCTCCACGTCCCGCCCGTGGTCGTCCGCGGCCGATTCAAGTCGCGAGACGGGGCGCTCCCACAGTCGATTTTCGGGGGTCGTCTCGTGCATGTGGAGGACCCCACCGGGTTCGAGGGCGGAAAGCGCCGTGTCGAGATACTCGTGGGCGTCGTAGTAGCCCATGACGACGCGCTCCGCGCTCACGTCGGTCATCTCTCGGCAGTCGGCCCGGTACGCGTCGATGCGATGGGGGACGTCGTTCAGCATCGCGTTCTCCACGAGGAACTTGAACGCCGTCGGATTTCGTTCGACGGCCGTCACCTGCGCCCCGGCGCGGGCCATCGGGAGCGTGAAGTAGCCGATTCCGGCGAACATGTCGAAGACGCGTTCGTCGGGGGAGACGATTTCTCCCATCCGTGCGCGTTCGCGCTGGTTGCCGGGTGCGAACATCACTTTCCGGAGGTCGAGTCCGTACTTCGTCCCGTGTTCGGTGTGGACGGTTTCGGTTTCGTCTGTTCCTGCAATCACGCTCACGTCCGGTTCCCGGTGTTCCCCGGAAATGCCGCCGCGCGAGAGGACGGTTTCGGCTTCCCCGTGCAGGTCGAGCAGTTCCTCGCCGACTTCTTTTGGGTGGGGACAGTCGCCCAACTGGACGAGAATCACGCTTCCGATGACCGCCCACGATTTCGGTGCTCGCCGGAGTTCCTCGTCCGTCCATCCGCGTGCCGAAAGGAGTGCTTCGAGGTCACCTCCCCGCCGTTCGGGGTCGTCCTGTTCGATGAGGTCCTCGATGTCGGTTCCCGTCGGCCGTTCCGTCACCGGCAGTTCGACCTGTCCCTCGTCGTGTTCGCGGACCTTCCGCGAGTCGTCGTAAACGCCCTCGGCTTCCAGTTCGGCGATGGTATCTTCCGCCTTCGGCTTCCGGACGAGGACGGCGAGGTTACTCATCCGGAACCACGTACAGGCCGTTTCGACTCTTGAACACCGGCACCATCTCGGCGTCCTCGTCCATGTACGACGGTTTGGCAATCGTCTTCGTCTGGTACGTCTCGGGGTCGAGCACCTGTACCGCGTGTTCGTCCGTGACGGCGACCAGTGTCGTCTCCTCGGCGTCGTCGATGCTCCCCAACTTGCTGGCGTCGGCGGCATCCTCGTTTCCGAACTTGGCCTCGTACTCCTCGCCGGTGGTAATCCGTCGGCCCTTCAGGTTACCTTGCACGCTCCTGACGAGGACCGGTCCGTCGTCGTCGCCGTCGGGGCTGATGATGTCGCCGGGGGTGAACGGCGGCAGACGGACGGCGTAGGTCACACGATACACTCCGTTGCCGTCCTCGTCCTCCGTGACGAGGGTTTCCGCATCGGAAAAGCTCCCGCCGAACTCCTCGACCAGTTTGCTCGAAATTTTCTTGCCGATGTTGGTCGTCGAGACTTTGATGTTCAGTCCATCGGGGGTTTCGTCCATCTCGGTGACGAAGGCGTTCCGGTCGCCCGTGGCCTCCATGTCCGCGACGATTTCGTTGGCGATTTCCTTGGCGCGTTTCTCCTCGGTCGGGGTCGGCGTCCTATCGACGCCGCGCACCTGGACGATGCTGGCGTAGTAATCGCCCGCGATTCGGCCACAGCGAGTACACGTCTGTCGGGCAATCATGACGGGCACCATGATTTCCTCCTCCATCAGCGTGTCACGGACCATACCGGAGAAATAACAGTGCATCCGAATCGTGTTCGGGTCTATCTGCTCGGGTTCCACCTGCCACGACACGTCGCGGGCATCGACGTGGACGGCGAGGGCCTCGCTCACTTCTTCGATGGCGATGTCGGTGTAATCGCGTGCGCCGACGTCGACCCATCGGCGGCCACGATAGACGGCACCGCACTGGGCACACACTCGAACCTCGATTCGCTCGGGAGCGTCCACGAGGTCGAATCGGTCGAAATAACAGGAATCACAGAGCTTTCGCTCGCGTGGGGATGCGGATGTCGGATACTCCCGTTCCGTGATATCGACCTCGATGGGGTCGCCACAGTTCGGGCAGAATTCTCCGGAGTCGCTCATTACCGAAGCTATGTCGTTCTCGCTTTTAAGCCTGTAGAAGCCTCACGGGAAGAGGAACTCGTCGTCGTCGACCACATCACGCCAGGAGTGGGTCGGTTCCCACCCGAGCATCGACCGGGCTTTCTCGGTCGAAAGCGCCGAATCTCCCCCCGAAATGGAACAGGATTCGGGAACGTCGTCGAAGAATTCGGACAACGCCCGCTCGATGGGCTGGTCGAGGTAGTTGTCGGCCGCCGAGACGATGAACGGTTCGTGACCGGAGAAATCCGCCGAGATGGCGCGTTCGATGGCGGTCGAAACGTCCCGAACGTCCACGTACGACCAGAAGTTGCCCGCGCCGGTCGCGAGGTTACTTCGGGCATCGAGACAGTCGTACTCGTCGGGAAACTGTACCCACGACCCGCGAATCGACGCCACAGGGACGCCGTAGCGGCGGGCGACCATCGCACCGATCTGTTCGCCGACGACTTTCGACGTGCCGTATGGGTCTTCGGGGCGAAGTGGGTGTTCTTCGTCCAGCGGCAGATACTCGGGAAGCGATGGTTTGCCGGCGAGTTGAAAGCCGTAGGCGCTCTCGTTCGACGCCCACGCGATTCGAGCGTTCGTCCTCCCAGCGGCCGTGAGAACGTTGTACGCGCCGACGACGTTGTTCTCGAAGATTCGCATCCCTGCGTGGCGCTCGGGCGACGGTATCGAGGCCCAGTGGACGACCGCATCGGGGTTTTCCGTCGAGATGGCTTCCGCCGTCTCGACCTGTTCGGTCAGGTCGGCCGAGCGAAACGAAAGCCCCTGACAGCCGCCGAGTTCCCACTCTGAACGGGAGAGACTCATGCAAGTGACGTCCCACCCTTGTTCGGCGAGGTGTGTGGCGAGCCAGCGACCGGAGCGGTCGAGGCTCCCAGCTAAGACGACCGTACCGGTCATCGATGTACCCTCGTCGGTTCAAACGAGAACATACACCGTCTAGCCCGTCTCGCGGGGTAAGCGTTCTGGCCTCAATGGGGGTGATATTTCCGATCTTTATCACGATATAAATAATGTATACTACTCACCCCTGCCCAGTATGCTACTTACCCGCACGAGACAACGAATGTTTAAACGGTCGGAATACCTAGACTGAACCATGAAGTGGAAGGCAGATTGGGGACTTCGTGCCCGAATGGGTCTGACGATGTTCCTCCTGTTCGCCCTGTATATCGTGTTCGTCGGTGTGATGGAGATGTTCTTCCGTGGTACTGGCATCTTCACCATGGTAATCATCGGAACCGTCGTGTTCGGCATCAGCCAACTGTTCTTCAGCGACAAACTGGCGCTCTGGAGCATGGGCGCACACGAGGTGAGCGAGGACGAGTATCCGGACCTCCACGCGAGTATCAGTCGGCTCTGCCAGCAGGCCGACCTCCCGAAACCGAAGGTCGCCGTCGCTGACACGCGTGTGCCGAACGCGTTCGCGACCGGGCGCTCGCAGAAGAATTCGGCCGTCTGCGTGACGAGCGGGCTCCTCCAAACGCTGAATCAAGAGGAGTTGGAGGGCGTGCTCGCGCACGAACTCTCGCACGTCAAGAACCGCGACGTGATGGTCATGACCATCGCGTCGTTCCTCTCGACCATCGCGTTCATGATCGTCCGGTGGGGTTGGCTATTCGGCGGCGGCCGCAACAGTCGCGACGGGAATCAGGTTCCCGTCTTCGTCGCCATCCTCGCGTCGCTCGCCGTCTGGATTATCAGCTACTTCCTCATCCGGGCGCTCTCGCGCTACCGCGAGTTCGCGGCGGACCGTGGTGGAGCGACGATTACGGGCAAGCCGTCGGCGCTCGCCTCGGCCCTGCTGACCATCGACGGAGGAATGGACCGGGTTCCGAAGGAGGACCTCCGTGAAACCTCCGAGATGAACGCGTTCTTCATCATCCCCGCAAAAGCCGGGTTCATCAGCAAACTGTTCAGCACGCACCCGAGCACCGAAAAACGCGTCGAGCGCCTCCGTGAGATGGAGCGCGAGATGGAATCGTACTAAGCCGTTCTACGGCGTTTTGATGTAGGCGTATCCCTTTTTTGCCTGCAGTTTGGTGAGTTCGCCGACCCCGGCGGGGACGACTTCGACACCCGAAAGCAGGTCCTTTTTGGCGTAATCGAGCTTCTTCATGCTGTTGCTACACGCCTTGAACTTCACACCCTTCTTCACGAGCGAGTTGACCTTGTCGGCCACCGTGGAGTCCGTCGTAAGGAGTTTGACGCCGTTGCCGTTGGCGACCAACGCAACCGTCTCGGTGTTCGTCGAATCGTCGTTCAGGAGGTTGGCGACGTTCGCCACCGCGTGTCCCTGCTCCTCTTCCCCGCTACTGTAGTGAAATACCGTGCTCATCGTGATATCTTTGGATTCGTCTTCGGTTTGCGTCGTTTCTTCCGTTGTGATTTCAGCCGTCGTTTCCGTCGTCGTGTCGGTTCCCGTGGTGGAGGTGGAGGCACCTGCGGCGTCCTCGTTCGGGCCGCTCGAACACCCCGCGAGTGCGATGGCGGTGCCAGCACCTGCCAGTTCGAGAAACCGACGTCGGGAATGCGTTCCCATCGGTTTCCCCGACGGCCGCGAGGACCGTTATTAACGACGACATAACTATCGCGTCCCTTTTTCCTCCCTGCCTCCGTACACCCCGCTATGGGATTACTCGACGGAATCCGTGAAGTACTCGGCATCCGCGCCGAGACGGATGCTGGACGGGCGGCCGACCCCGAGGACCTCTTCGGCATGAGCACGGCCTACGTCACGATGGAAGCCGACCTCCGTTACGAATCGGTCGGACAGGCCGCGCTCTGTTTCTCCGAAGTCGATAGCACCGATTTCCAGAACGCGGTGGACGAGGTACACGCCATCCTCGAAGCCGGGAAGGAAGAGACGGGCACGGAAGCCACCGCGCACGTGGACAACCACGGCTACTCGTGGTTCGTCCTCGAAGACGACGATCCCGAGGACCTCGTTACCAGCCTCCACTTCGCGGCCGACACGTTCGTCGAGGAGGGCTACGGCTCACGCCTCCTCGCCGCTATCTTCGGCTTCGAGCGCGACGGCAACTACGTCTACTGGCTGTACTCGTTCCGCCGCGGTGCCTACTACCCGTTCGCGCCGAAACGCGGCCACGAGCGCGACTCGGCCGCCGAGTTCAAACTCCAGAGCAATCTGGACGGCGAACTCGAAATCGAGTCGGACGAACAGTACTGGTACCCGCTCTGGCCCGACCACACCGGAAAACATCCGTGGGAATAAATCCCACGACACTTCTTCTTCGTATCTAAAGTCTTTCCTTCCGATTCCAACACCCCACTCACGCCGTCCATTTTCACTTTCACTCCGCTGTTAACGGGGGTTTATATGATGAGGGGAACAAGGCAGAAGTACAATGGCAGACGTAGACCTCGAAGCACTACCCGGCGTTGGTCCAGCGACAGCAGAAAAACTCCGCGAAGCGGGATTCGATTCCTATCAGAGCCTCGCAGTTGCAAGTCCCGGCGAACTCAGCAACACCGCGGACGTCGGCGAGAGTACGTCCACCGACATCATCCAGGCCGCTCGAAAGGAAGCGGACATCGGCGGGTTCGAAACCGGCTCACAGGTTCTCGAACGACGAGAGCGAATCGGTAAACTCAGCTGGCAGATAGACGAAGTGGACGAACTGCTCGGCGGCGGCGTCGAGACCCAGTCCATCACCGAAGTGTACGGCGAGTTCGGGGCGGGGAAATCCCAGATCACTCACCAGCTTTCGGTGAACGTCCAGCTCCCGCGCGAACAGGGTGGCCTCCACGGAAGCGTCATCTTCATCGACTCCGAGGACACGTTCCGTCCCGAGCGTATCGACGACATGGTTCGCGGCCTGCCGGAAGAGGCCCTTCAGGCCACGATGGACGACCGCGAAATCGAGGGAACGCCGGACGACGACGAGGCGATGGAGGAACTCGTGGACGACATCCTCGACAAGATTCACGTCGCCAAGGCGTTCAACTCCAACCACCAGATGCTCCTCGCGGAGAAGGCACAGGAACTCGCTGGCGAACACGAGGACGGCGACTGGCCCGTCCGATTGGTCTGTATCGACAGCCTCACGGCCCACTTCCGTGCCGAGTACGTCGGCCGTGGTCAACTCGCAACCCGCCAGCAGAAACTCAACAAACACCTTCACGACATCGACAAGGTCGGTAACCTGTACAACACGGCCATTGTTGTGACGAATCAGGTTTCGTCCAATCCCGACTCGTTCTTCGGCGACCCGACCCAGCCCATCGGTGGGAACATCCTCGGACACAAATCGACGTTCCGGATGTACCTCCGCAAGTCGAAGGGCGACAAGCGTATCGTCCGCCTCGTGGACGCGCCGAACCTCGCCGACGGCGAGGCGGTCATGCGCGTGCAGGACGGCGGCCTGAAGCCGGAATAGACGACTGTTCGACGGTTCGAAGAACGCATTTCTCCCCTTATCTCCCCTTTCCCCATTTCCGGATAGCTTGCGCTCCCGCTCGATTCCCTGTTCGACGAAAACACCGCTTTACCGAAATCAAAAAATTGCCAGTTATTCCGTCGTCGTCCGCTCCTCTTTTGCCTTCTCGCCCTCGTAAATCTCTGCCCCGTCCTGTACGATTTTTTCGGCGAGCACGGCGCATTTCACCCGCATGGGGCTGATATCGACGCCGAGCATGTCGATAACGTCGTCCCGGTCCATCGCTTCGACCTCGGCCAGACGTCATGCCCGGAAGCTTCTGGGAGAGCATGCTGGCGCTGGCTTGGCTGATGGCACAACCGTCGCCGCGGAACGCGACGCGTTCGATGGTTTCGCCGTCGTCTTCGAGGGAGACGTCGAATTCGAGTTCGTCGCCACAGGAAGGGTTGACTCCCTCGTGGCTGAACTGGGCGTTTTCGAGTTCCCCGTAGTTTCGCGGGTTCCGGTAATGGTCGAGAATCTGCTGCCGGTACATGTCCGAACCCATGCTCATAGTTGAATCTGGGTAGGAGGGAGTCACCTAAAAGGATTCCGACGGTTCAGTCCCCGTCGCCATCGAGAGTCCGTACTCCTCCGCTACCCAAGTCGTCGGAGTTTGCAACAGTACGAAGTCGCGGATGAACCAACCAGCAGAGTGCGATGAGCAGAAACCCGAACCCGGTAGTCGTCATGACGATGGCGTTCCTGAAGGCGTCTCCACCCAATGCCACCCAGAAGTGACCCGAGGGGCATCGCACCTACGGACGCACTCGACAGCACCGACGAGACGCGACCCATGAGATGTTCCGGGACGACCGACTGAATCATCGCGGCGAAGATGACGTTCGTCGCGCCGACGGGAATCCACGCAAGGAAGAACAGCCCGAGCGTCGCCGGAAACCAGCCGACTGCGACGGCAGCGAGCCACATGACTCCGCCGAAGATGAACCCGCCGATGCTCAAATTGGCGAGCGAAAACCGCTTGAGCGGCGACGCGGTGAGTGACCCGATGAGCATGCCTCCGACGACTGCCGCGAGGAGAAATCCGTAGGCGTCCGAACCGCCGTGTGCTTCCGCGTACGCCGGGAGGACTGCCAGCGTACTTCCGATGGCCGCGTTGACGACGAGGCTTCCGGCGAGTATCCAGACGAGTATCGACCCGCGAACGTAGTCGATGCCGTCACGGAGTTGGTCGAGATAGTCGTCGAGCGCGGAGGTAACGTTTTCCGGGTCGTGTTTTTCTTTCCTTTTCCGTCTCCCTCCTCACCCTCGCCCCCTTCACCATCCCCGTTCGACTGCGATTCCGCGGCCGGTATTTTCATGCCGAGAAAGACGGCTGTCGCTGCGAGGAACGTCACCGAGTCCATGACGTAGAGCGAAATCGCGCCCATGACCGCCACGACGATACCGCCGAGTGCGGTGAACGCGAAATCGACCCCTTGATAGGCAAACGAGAAGGCCGAGTTCGCTTCCACGAGTTCGTCTTTCTCCACGACGCGGGGGAGGGCGGCCTGCTCGGCCGGGTAGACGAACTGGTTGAGGAGCGAAAGAACCGGCATCACGACGAGGACGACCCACACTGTCAGCCACCCCATCGCGTAGGCGACCGGAATGATGAGGACGAAAATCGCCTGTGCGAGTTGCGTGCCGACCAGAATCCGGCGAATCTGCCAGCGGTCCACGAGCGGCCCAGCCAAAAACTGGAGCGTCTGCGGGAGCATGGTCAGAAACCCTGCCAGTCCCGTGTAAAACGACGACCCACCGAGTTGGAACGCCAGCCACATCGCCGCGACGGCGTACGCACTGTCGCCCGCGTTCGTAATCAACCGTCCGAGAAACAGCCGACGGAAGGTCCGATTTCTGAATAGAGAGCGCATGAAACGAAACAGGAGGGAGAACGGGATATATGATTCCAGAAATATAGTTCTGTTGTGAAACCATCCGAAACTGAGTTCTGTACGGAAATTGACTTATTCGACGTGAACGGCGAGTTCCTCGTCCACGGTCAGCGTGAGTTCGTCGCCGTCGAGTGTGATGGTACTCGACACCACGATCGGGTCTTCGGAGACGATAATGGCGTTCTCCGCGTTGAGCCACTTCGAGTTCCCAGACGGAGATCTTCGGTGAGGTCGATGCCGTGGTCGTAGTGAAATGCGACGACCGCCGGATGTTGGAGGAGATACGTCCCGATGTTGCCCGTTGCGCTGGTCGCCACAGCGCTCACAGACGAACTCGATGCCAGCATCTTGGTCGCTGTAGAAATACTCCGATTCGGTGACGAGCGACCCGACGGTCTTTCCCGAGCACCGAAGACAGATGCCATCCGCCATGAGCGAAAAGACGTTGAGAAGCCAGCGCTCGAACGTGTTCTGTAGCTCGTCTTCATCGCGTCCCTCGAATGCACCCGGCGGTAATCCGAACGTCGAGCGGTTTTCGTCACACGTCTCACAGCGGACTGTGACCCGTTCTTCTTCGTACGTCGCGGTCAGTTCCGTTCCGCAGTCCGGGCAATAGGTGTCGAGTTCGAACCGCTCGAATTCGGAGCGCTGGGTGTAGGTTCCGGAGAGAATAGCGCCGATGACCTGCGACCCTGCATAACGTGAGTTCGTACTTCCCATCCACCTGCCGAACGAAGAGCCCGACGAGTTTGTTCAAATGGTAGTTGAACTGCCCGCTATCGCGGATGTCGACTCGGTCGTGGAGCTCCGAGAACGACAGCGGTTCGTCCGCTTTCCAGAGGGCTTGAATGATTCCGATACGGGTGTCGTTTCCGAGGAGGGAGAAGGCTTGCTCGGGGGACAACTCTCGCTCGTCCGCGTCCATGCCGGTCATGCGTTTGGACGCGTGAAATACTTTTCAGCACGCTCCCATCACGTTCGCTTCGAGAGAATGCTGGTTTTGCTGTGATTGCAACGACCGAGCAGCACGAACACCCCGCTGCGTCATACCTCCAACTCGATTTCAGGACAACTGTTCCACGCCGTCGCCGACCCGAATCTCGCCGGATTCGACGACGCTGGCCCGAAGCCCGCCGCGGTGAAGGAGCGCCGAGAGCGTCCCGTCTTCGGTGAGCGACTCCAGATGCGAACACGGCTCACAGAGTTCGACGCCCTCACAAACCGCGTCACCGACGCGGAATCGCTTCCCGACGAGGTGGTTCAGCGCGGCGTTGCGCGTCGTCACGTTCCGACGGTGTTCCCCGGGTTCGAGCGCGATTCCGGCCTCCGCCTCGATGGCCTCGACGGCTTCGGCTTCGATGAGCGTGATGTCGTTCCCCGAAACGTCGGGGTCGAAGTGGCGGTCACCGCGCAGGCCCGCCCCTGCAACCGCCTCGACAGTCTCGATTTCCTCCGTCTCTGTCGCCGACTCGTTCGCGATGTGAATCGCCTCGATTTCGCCCGTTCCGTCCATGCACGTCGATTGTGTGCCGGCGATATAAAATCGTGGTAGACCGTGCGAACCGCTGCCACCAACTTCCGTGAATCCAGCGAGTCGAACGGTCCGACTCTCGCACGAGCGCTGTCGCTCCGACCGAAAGAAGTGGACATCAATCTTTCAGCAACAGACTATGTGAAATCCTCGATAGAGAACAGGTTGCTGGCGATGGATATCGAACAGCCTTCAAGTTCCTGCAATCCAGTCAAACACAGAACCAGCGTCCGCGCGAACGCAGTGAGCGCGGTTCACCGTCAGCGAAGCAATGCTTCGCTGACGGCCTTTTTAGCGTAGATTTTTGCGAGCGGTTCGACGAGATGCGCGAAGCGCATCGAGGAGGACCGAATAAATAGGTACTACTCGAACGTTGCGAGAACGGAGTTTCCGCAAGCCCGAGCTCGCTCCTTCGTCGCTCACTCGAACGCGGCGATACCCGTCAAATCCTGTCCGAGAACCAGCGTGTGGATGTCGTGGGTACCCTCGTAGGTGTAGACGGTTTCCATGTTCGCCATGTGGCGCATCGGCGGGTAGTCCGTCGTGATGCCGTTGCCGCCGAGCATCTCGCGGGCGACGCGGGCTTGGTCGCGGGCCATCCGGACGTTGTTGCGCTTGGCCATCGAGACGTGCTGGGGGCGTAGGTCGCCGCGCTCTTTCAACTCGGCGAGGCGGTGAACCAGCAGTTGGCTCGTCGTGATTTCGGTCGCCATCTCGGCCAGTTTCTGCTGCTGGAGTTGGAACCGAGCGATGGGGCCGCCGAACTGCTCGCGGTCGGTCGCGTACTGGCGGGCCGTCTCGAAGCAGTCGCGGGCCGCGCCGATTGCCCCCCACGCGATACCGTAGCGGGCCTGCGTGAGACACGAGAGCGGACCTTTCATGCCTTCGACGCCGGGCAGAACCGAATCCTCGGGAATCGTAACGTTCTGGAGGCTGATTTCGCCCGTGATGGAGGCGCGGAGCGAGAGTTTGTCCTCGATTTTGTTCGTCGTCACGCCGTCGCGGTCGGTCTCGACGAGGAAGCCGCGAACCGGCGAATCCTCGGCCGAGCGGTCACGCGCCCAGACGACCGCAACGTCCGAAATCGGGGAGTTGGTAATCCACGTCTTCGAGCCGTTGAGGACGTACTCGTCGCCTTCCTTTTCCGCATACGTCTCCATCGCGGACGGATTCGACCCGTGTTCGGGTTCCGTCAGGCCGAAACAGCCGACTGCCTTCCCCTCGCCGAGGTCGGGAAGCCAGCGGTCCTTCTGTGCCTCGGAACCGTAGGCGTGGATGGGGTACATCACGAGCGCGCCCTGCACGCTCGCCATCGAGCGCAGGCCGGAGTCACAGGCTTCGAGTTCCTGCATCAGCAGACCGTAGGCCGTCTCGCTCAGGTTCGGCAGGCCGTAGCCGTCGAGGTTCGGCGCGTAAAACCCGAGTTCACCCATCTCGGGGATGATATCCTCCGGGAACGTTCCCGCTTCGAAGTGGTCGCCGATGTCCGGTTTGACGTGCTCCTCCACGAACTCGCGGGCGGTGTCCCGGACCATCCGCTCTTCCTGTCCGAGGTCGGCCTCCAATTCCACGTAATCGAGCATGCAAAACTCTCCGAAGGGAAAGCTAAAAAGCCCTCCTACTCCGGAAGCGGATAACGGAAATAAACCGTGTCGGGGCCGACGACCGCCATCCGGTCGAACGCGTCGCTATGAACGCAGTACATCACCCACAAAATAGCATTATTCCGGTGTCGGCACCGCGTCATCCCGCGCGACGGCGATATCGAGGTAGGCGTCGGCCTGTTCGGCGTGAATCCCCTTGTCGATAAGCCCGCGGTCGTCGTCGTACTGGACGAGTCCGGCCATCGCCAGTTTCGGGAGTTGGGTGTGCTGAAGCGACATCAGCACGTTGCGGCGATGTTCATCCGAGACGAGGTCGATAGACTTGTCCATCTCCCACGCGGCGACGGTGTCCACGATGGTTTCGAGCGTGACCGGAGTGTCTTCCGATCGCAGATTGTGAAGGATGTAGCGACTTCGACGGGACGCGAGGGCGTCGAAGAGGGCGTCCTGCGAAAGCGGCGGAACGTCCGTACTCGGCCCAGTTGGCGAAGCGGTGGCGCGTGACGAGCCACCATCGTCGTTTGTCGTCTGGTCTGCCATGGTGTAATAACACACGTCGGAGAGGGGTGACTCTGGTGGTTCAGTATTCAGGCCCTTTATCTCCCTATCGATAATGAACCTCAGTCCGCGGCGGGTTCCTGTACGTCTCGGACGTACGCCGCGAAGTTCTCGAAGACGAGTTTCGCCTCGCAGGCCGCCGTGTAGTTCTCCTCGTTGATGCCGTCCAACACTTTCTGGAGGCGCTTTTCCGCGAGGTCCTTGCCGCGCGTGACTTCCTCCGCGGTGTCGGTATCGTACTCGGGATGGAACTGGAGGCCGAACACGTCCCCCTTTCGGAAGCCGTGATTCGAATACTCGTTTTCCGCGATGGGTTCCGCGCCCGGTGGCAGTTCCGCGACTTCGTCCGAGTGGGTGGTGAACGCCGTGAATTCGCGGTTGATTCCCTCGAACAGCACCGAGTCGCCGGTGTGCTCGACGTCTCGGTAGCCGATTTCGTACTCGCCCATGTCGCGGACGTCGCCGCCGAGAACGTCGGCCAGCAGTTGGTGGCCGTAGCAGATGCCGA
This sequence comes from uncultured haloarchaeon, assembly GCA_963811185.1. GTDB lineage: Archaea > Halobacteriota > Halobacteria > Halobacteriales > Haladaptataceae > Haladaptatus. Next base: position 197,038 of record CAWEQN010000012.1, on the reverse strand, counting down.
GCATGGGCATGCCAGTCTCGATGGCGTCCGCTACCCACGATTTGAGGTGTGGTATCCAATCTTCGTCCCAGTACACCGATGCTCGTGACCCGGAGATGACGGCCGCGTCGAAGTCGAAGCTATCAGGAAGGTGGTGTTCAGTTGCGTCGAATTCGACGAGGTCCGCGTCGAGTTCGCGTCGGAAGTTTCGCCGCGTGTTCGTATCGCCATGTGCGGCGTTCAAAAATGCAATTCGGAGCCGACTCATTCGGCTACATATAGCAACTCGAACCCTCATATGGGTTTCGTTAGCGGGGATTTCACCGCGACCTACTCGGCCTCGAATTTCCACGCCGCAAATCGCCGACGCAGTTCTCCTCGGTCCAGTTCGCCGGTCGAACGCCGCGGGAGCGACGCGACCAGTTCGATGGCACGCGGCACTTCGGACGGCGCGAGTCGCTCCTCCGCGAACTCCCTGAGTTCTCCGGGGGAAACGTCGCCCACGATCACCGCCTTCGGTGCCACACCCCCTGTTTCCGCGACGGTTTCGACGATTCCCGCCGCGCGAACGTCGGGATGCGATTCGAGCACCGTCTCGATTGCCCACGGATGAATCCGCCCCTCACCGCTCTCGATGGCTTCCTCGTCGGCGACGAGGACGAAGCCCCTCGAACCGTCCGTATCGCTCGACCCACGCCGAAACACGTCACCCGTCGGCACCCACTCGCCGAACTCCTCCCCGTCGAGAGTGCCGTTCGCCGTCGCCGATCCCTTGACGAACAGTTCGCCGATGCCGGTCGGTTCGTCCACCTCGTTCGTTTCGCCCGCTGCGTCTCCCTCGTCCGTTCCGTCACCGATTCGAACCGAATAGCTCGGAAACGGATGGAGAACCCGTTCCGAACCCGGCGACTCCCGGAGGACGTTCACGCCGGTTTCCGGACGGCCATAGACGCGAAGCAGTGGAATCGGGAACTCCTCGCGCACGTCGGGTGGTACGTAGGCGCGTGTCGCCGCCCAGTCGAGGCCGGAAAGGTTCGTCACCGAATCCGAGTCGGCCAGTTCGCGGAACTCGGTCGGACCGGCATCGATGCAGGTTACGCCGTGGCTTTCGATTGCCGTCAGCGCGTCCGCCGGGTCGAACGCACGCCGAAGCACGACCCGGCCGCCGACCGTGAGGAGCGGAAGGGCGAACCCGAGCAGACAGTCCGGTATCGATAGCGGGCGCAGGGTGATGGTACAGTCCTCCCTCCCGAGTCCCCAACCAGCAGTGGCGGCGTGGCAGTTCCACTTGACGGCTCGATTCGACAGGCTGACGCCTCTCGTTCCGTCCTCGGTGTGAACCTGCAGGCAGGTATCCTCCGCGTCGTGCTCCTCCGGCGGGAGGTCGCCCGGCGTCACGCGTTCGACCTCCTCGAACGAACGGGCGTCGAACTGCCGGACGAGGTCGCGCTGTGCCGATTCGAACAGGACGAGGTCGGGGTCGATTCGTGCCATCGGTTCCGAGACGGTGGCTGGCGTCAGTCGATGGGAAACGGGTGCGAACACGCCGCCGATGCGGTGGACGGCGAACAGGAAAACCGGAACCTCGATGCGGTTTCGTGAGACGAGCGCGACGCTATCCCCCTGCTCGATTCCCAATGCTCTGAGTCGCCTCGCCGCTCCCTCGACTCGCTCCGCCAGTTCGGCGTACGAAACCCGTCCGTCCCCGTCAACGATGGCCGTCCGATTCCCCCAGCGGTCGGCGTGTCGCTTCGATGAGAGCGACATACTTCCCCTCCGACGCGAGGCAGGTTAGCAGTTCGGGGCCGAACGGAGATGCTCGTTCGAACGTGAGAGTACACCACCGGCATACGTCTCGCTCGTATCTGTCTAAATAAAATAGACACTCCGTCGAAATTCCCATCCACTAACAGGAATGGAGGACTGTCCGTTAGATAGAAAGCAAGCAGATATCAGGCACGGCTACGACCTAACAGCTATGTTTGGCGAGGGTTCCGAGGGGTTCGGTGACGGTTCTTTGGCGATATGGGTCGTGATGGGGATGGCACTGGGAACCGGCCTCGGATCCGCGCTCGGAGTCGCATTGGATAACATCGCGCTCGGAATTGCGATGGGCAGTTCGGTGGGAATGGGGTTGGGGGCGGCGTTCGGTGTGGCATTCGGCGCGAAATTCGACGACGAGTAAGAGGAATTGGACCCTCCCATTAGCACATCCACGTCACGGCTATTTCGGTGGGGAAAATGTCGTGCCAATAGAATTTCGACGAGAGACAAAATAGGTTAATACACAAGTCACACAATGACCTCAATAGTGACAACGGATGGCAACTGACAACGAATCGGACACGGAAGGGATGCTCGCCGAATGCGATGAGTGCGGAGAGATGGTACTTCCCGTCTACCTCGAAGACGGAACGTGTGATGAGTGCCGGAACGGGTAATCGAAACAGCCACGGATTCTCACCGTCGCGTAAACCTCAGTCGAACGTCGCGTCGGCATGTGCATCGAGGAAATCGAGCAGTGCGTCGTTGACCGCTTTCGAGTGTTCGACGTGAACGAGATGCGGCGCGTCCTCGAACGTCTGTAACTCTCCGCGCGGCAGTCCGTCGGCCAAGTCCTCCCCGGCCTCGACGGAAATCACGCGGTCATCGGTACCGTGACAGACTAGCGTCGGGGTCGTAATCTCGTACAGTTCGTCGCTCACGTCGAAACCTTCTAGCGCCGCGAACTGGGCGCGCTGGGCGGGTAGCGAGGCGTCATCCGCGAGTCGCCACTCCACCACGTCCTCCAGTCCCGCAGAAAACGCCTCATCACTCACCGCCGGTCGAAGCGACTCGTGAAGCGCCTCCGGCGTTTTTTCGGCCAACAATCGTTCCCGAACACCTGCTGTGAGTCGGGACCCTGCCGCCGCCGTCCCGATGAGCGTCAGCGTTTTCGCACGCGAGAACTCCTTCGCGTAGTGGAGCGCAATCATTCCGCCCAGTCCTGCACCGACGAGGTGGGCCTTCCTGACGCCGTGGTCGGCCAGCACCGTATCCAAATCCCCCGCCATCTCCGCAACCGAATACGGGCCATCCGGTGCGTCGGATTTCCCGGTTCCCCGGTGGTCCCAGACCAGCGACTCGAACGGCCCGGCGACGGCGGCGTGTTGCCACCCCCACTGCCACGCGCCGTAGACCGCATCCCCGACGAACGCTACCGTATCGTGTTTCGACGATCCGTCCGTCTCGTAGTGGAGCGAAATTCCATCGTGTTCCGCGAAAGGCATTTCGTGGAGGTTGAACGTTCAAGGGTTTCAAGCCGCCCGTTTCAGTCCACACGATCCCGGACTCGACGTTCGGGAATCGACTGTCCGGCTTCCGGCGGCTCGAACCGAACGCTATCGACGAGGAACGAAGTCAATCGGTACGTTCGCGGGGTTCTCTGTACGAACCGCGCGAAATGAAGTGATTCGTGAAGGGATGGGCAATAAATCATATGATGATATATAAAATTCTCTGCGGAGTGTATCTATTCGAACGAAACGAGTCTAGCGCAGAGGCCGTCGTCCCGGCGAGAACGCTATTACTACCGAATCCGTAGTCGGTATATGGGACGACTTTCCGGACACCGAGGCGGTCATCGAACGCGGACGGCAGTATCGCGCCAAACTCGACGACTACCAGGAAACCGGGCAGAAGGAAACCGTCACGGAACTGTTCACGCTTCTCGGCCGTGCCTACGCCCTTCCCATCCTCCATCTCTTTTCGATGAACGAGGAACCGCTTCGGTTCTCGCGACCTCGAAGACCGACTCGACGTCTCGCCGACGACGCTCTCGAAACGGCTCTCGGAACTCACCGAGGCGGGACTGTTGACCCGCCAGTCCTACGACGAAATCCCGCCACGAGTCGAGTACGAACCGACCGACGCCGCCAACGGACTCGCGCCGGTGTTCATCCACCTGTACGAGTGGGCGTCCGTTTACGACCTCGATGGTGAGAGCGACGTGACGGATCGAGAGCGACTAAAACTCGGGATTTTTCATTACTATCGTTTCTGTAGTCGATACACGACTACTGACTCGATAGTATTTAACTACAGAAGCGAAAGCAAACAGCGTGATTCATCACGGCTTTACATTCCAGTTTCGAGAGATGACGGGAGGACCCAGATGACCGACGCGATACGCGCCGAGGACGTTCACGTCGTCTACCCCGACGGGACGGAAGCCGTCGATGGCGTCGACATGCGCGTCCCGGAGGGCGAGTTCTTCGGCTTCCTCGGCCCGAACGGTGCCGGAAAGACGACGATGATTCGAACGCTCGTCACGCTGTTGCGACCCACGAGCGGGTCGATAACGGTGAACGGCTACGACGTGGCCGAGGACCCGAAAAGCGTGCGCCGGTCGGTCGGCTACATGGCACAGGAGACGAGCATCGACGAGGAGTTGACCGCGCGCGAGAACGTCGAGTACATGGCGGCCGCGTACGGGATTCCGAAGTCCGAACGCACCGAACGCGCCGACGAACTGCTCGACCTCGCCGACCTGATGGACGTCGCCGACAAGTCGGCGAAAACGTTCTCCGGCGGGATGAAAAAACGGCTCGACGCCGTCACCGCGCTGGTTCATCGCCCACCGGTCGTCTTCCTCGACGAACCGACGACCGGACTCGACCCGAAGGCGCGCAACCGCCTCTGGGAGTACTTCCGCGAGATAAACCGCGAGGGAACTACGGTCTTCCTGACGACGCAGTATCTGGAGGAAGCGGACCAACTCTGTGACCGCATCTCGCTCATCAAGGACGGGAAAATCGACCTGACTGGTTCCCCGACCGAACTCAAACGGGAGGTCGGCGGCGACATCCTCGAACTCGAACTCGCGCCGTCGGACGTCGATGTGGCGACTCGCATCGTCGACGACGTGTTCGACGACGCCGTCGTGACCGAGACGACGAACGGAATCTCGGTCGGGTCGCCGACGGTTCGAACGCACACCCCCGACTACTTCGTCGCGCTCCGCGAGGCGGGTGTGGAAATCAACGGCTTCGACGTTCGTTCGCCGACGCTGGACGACGTGTTCCTCGCGGTGACGGGTGAAGGGGTCGAAGAAGAGGAAGCGGTCGAATCGGACACGGAGGTGGTCGCATGAGCACCGATACGGACGCGGGAGGAAACCAGCACAAACTCGCGCCGGGAAACGGATTCCTCGGCGATACGTGGGTAAACATGCGGCGCTGGTTGCTCAAATCCATTCGAAACCCGTTCATCGTCACGTCCTCCATCATCCAACCGCTCATCTTCCTCGTCCTGTTCTCGCAGGTGTTCGGGCAGGTTACGGGCGGTGCCATCGGCGGGCCGGGTCAGGACATCAAGTACATCAGCTTCCTCCTGCCCGCCATCATCATTCAGGTGTCGCTCGTCGCCGCGGCGAGTTCCGGTATCGGTCTCGTCAACGACATCGAAACCGGAATGTTCGCGAAGGCGCTCGTCTCGCCGATGAATCGCGGTGCAGTGTTCCTCGGCAAAACGCTCGCGGAGGTCGCCCGCATCTGCGTGCAGATAATCATCGTCGTCGTGGTCGGTATCGCCCTCGGGGCGAACATCGCCACGGGATTCCTTGGCGTGCTCGCGCTGATGTTCATCGGCATCCTCTTTTCCATCTGGTTCACGGCGCTCTCGAACGTCGTCGGGATTCAGACCGAGGACACGGAATCGACCATCATCGCCGTGAACTTCCTGCAACTCCCGCTGTTGTTCGTCTCCAGCGCGTTCCTGCCGGTCGACCGACTGCCACAGTGGATTCAGTACATCAGCGCCGTCAACCCCATCACCTATGGGGTCGATGCGGCGCGGGCACTCGTCATCACGGGATGGGATTGGAACACCATTCTCCCCTCGATTGCCGTCCTCATCGTCCTCGACCTCGTCTTGGCCGGACTCGCACTGGTCGTGATTCGACGGGCGACGAGTGCCAGTGCGCGGTGAGAGCAACTGTCACTGTTCGGTGGAAAGAACCCATCAGACGACCGAACACCGGCTTCGATGATTGAACCAGACTGCCTTTCACACTCCGGTAACAAACGCCAGCTATGAACCGACGGGGATACCTCCGTTCACTTTCGGCGACAGGAATTGCGGTCACGGCGGCCGGTTGTTTGGGGTCAGGGCCGTTCGGTGGCGATTCGCATCCGAACGTCACGATGAGCAAACCCGACGTGAACTACGACGTTTCGGCGCTTCCGTACCCGGCGTGGAATCAGCAAATCCCTGATTTGACGATTCCGGCTCCCCTCGAACAGAGGAAAATCTCGCTTCGCGGTGTGGACAAGCCGAGCCTCATCACGTTCATTTATACGCACTGTAAGACTATCTGTCCGGTACTCGTCTCGACGCTCAGGAACGTCCAGACACACGCACAGAACAACGGCTACGCGTCTGATGTTGCCTTCCTGCCGATTTCGTTCGACCCACAGCGCGACGATACCCAACGACTCGAAGCTTACTCGAAGAAGATGAACATCGACCAGTCGATTGACGACTGGCACTTCCTCCGTCCGAAGTCGGAGAAACGGGCGAAGACCATCGTCACGGACGATTTCGGCGTCCATTTCGAAAAGAATCACAAGAAATCGAAGAACAAATACATGTTCACCCACTCCGCGCTCGTCCTGTTGGTCAACGAGAAGGGATACGTCGAGCGTTCGTACCGTGGGCAGAACCCGCCGCAGAAGCAGATAATCGACAACCTCGAAAAAATACGAGGATGAACCGACGCCGTCTCCTCACTGGACTCGCGGGACTCGGAATAACCGGCGGTAGTGCGTGGGTCGCGCTGAACGGCCTCTCGGGCGACGACGACGGACTGCCGAAGCAGGTCGAAACGATGCGTGCACGGGGTTCCAAATCCGGGTCGGTGCAGGTTCCGGTTTCGGACACCGTCACCGTCATCGACCTCTTTGCGACGTGGTGTTCACCATGTCAAAAGCAGATGCACGCGCTCACGAAAGCGCACGGCGAATACGGAGACGACGTTCGATTCGTCTCGATAACGAACGAGCGAATCGGCGGGACGCTGACGAAGGAGGACGTACGCTCGTGGTGGACTGAACACGGCGGTCACTGGACGCTCGGACTCGACCCGAACAGCGAGATGATGTCCGCACTGAACGCTGGCGGACTGCCGTTTCTCGGAATCGCAAATCCGGACGGAAACATCGTCTGGACGCATCACGGCGTGGCGAGCATCGATACGCTTCGTTCCCACATTTCCGCCGCAAAAAAATGAGTTCCGCCGCCCTTCTACCGACGATTGCGTTCGCCGCGAGCGCGGGGATTGCGACGTTTTTCGCCCCGTGTGCGTTTCCCTTGCTTCCCGGCTACATCGGCTACTACCTGCAACAACAGGACGACGAAACGGTTTCGTCGGCGCTTCTTCCGGCGGTCGGTGCCGCGCTCGGGGCACTCGTCACGCTCGCCGTCGTCGGCGTTGCCGTCTTCTCGGTGGGGCAGGAACTCGTTCATTACCTCCAGTGGTTCGAACCGCTCGCCGGAGTCGTCCTTCTCCTCGTCGGCATCCTCGTCGTCGCCGGCAAACAGCCGACGATTCGCGTTCCGCTCCCGGCCCGCCCCGCGTCCACCACCGGTTTCGTCCTCTTTGGCGGCGGATACGCACTCGCCGCCGCCGGATGCGTGGCCCCCGTCTTCCTCGGCGTCGTCGCACAGACGTTGACGCTCCCGCTTCCGGGCCGCGTCCTCTCGTTCGGAAGCTACGCCTTGGGCGTCGTAGTCCCGTTGAGCGGCGTGACGCTGTTGATGGCGGCGGGCGTCGATTGGTGGCGTGAACTGGGCAAGTACTCCTACACGCTGGAACGCGTCGCCGGTGGGCTGATGATACTGGCCGGCCTCGGCCAACTGTACCTCTCGTTCGTCGTGCTCGACGCGTTCTAATGGAGCGGGAACGTCCCTAAAAGAGGTCGTACGTGCGGGAGGGGTCGAGCGAATCGAGATAGGAGTACGGCGTTCCGTGTTTCGACGTTTCCCGTTTCACGCTGAACTCGTACCTCCCATCCGTTTCGATTTTCTCGTAAACGTCCGACGAACTCAGATACGACGCTTCGATGCTCGTCTTCCCGAACGTATGTCTCAACGTGACGTATCTCTTCTTTTCGTCCGTTTCGAGAGCTCCGAGGGTGTCGGTTTCGGCTTTCGTGCTCTTCCTGACGACCGTTCCGTCGCGGACGATTCGATGGAAGCTACCGATGGAACCGGTAATGGTCGTGACGATGATGACGAAGTCGCTGACCTGCGTCGTGTCGAACTGGTTGAGCGGTGTCGAATACCATTTGACCGAGCCATCGGCGGGTGCCAGTCGGGACCCATCGTACCCCTCGTGGCGCACCTTCAGATAGTAGGCGAGGTTCCCCCACTTTCGTGATAGCTCGCTTTGCAGTTCCTCGTCGAGCACGAAACCGGGCCCGATAGAACGGTCCTGAAGAACGGATCCGACCGACGGCTCACCGCTGTCCTCCGTCACGCTCAGGAGGGGCGTCTGCTTCCCTTCGGATTTACTCACCACTGAGCGCTCGATGACGGTTCCTTTCGGCGGCGGAAGCGGGTGCCCGCTACAACCGGAGACGAGTGAGAGACCCCCCAACGCAAAGAGACGATTGAATGACCGCCGATTCATAGTTGAGTAAAGACGGTTCTCTATCAAGAAAGTAGTGATAGCAACGAAGGATTTTTCCTGTGGGGTCACCCGACTACGGGACCGTCTCCGCTCGATATAACCGATTTCATATCGCACTATGGGATTTATCGCGCTGTCGGCCGTGCTCCCTGCTGATTCGCTAAAACGCTACTGAAAGTCGTCTCGAACGCCGATGCGGCTGTATTCCGATACGAGTTCGATGGCGCTCATCAGACATACTTCCGGTACCATCCCCCTCTTGTCGTCGGAACCCCAATCGATAGCCGAGACCATGCAAGCAGCGATTTATCGCGGCCCGAGCGACATCCGTATCGAAGAGACGCCGGACCCGTCCCTCGAAGCACCGACGGACGCCATCATCCGTATCACCCATACCGCGGTCTGTGGCTCCGACCTCTGGTTTTATCGCGGCCACCGCGACTACGAGGACGGCGCTCCCGTCGGGCACGAACCCATGGGAATCGTGGAGGAAGTCGGCGAGGACGTTCGACACGTCGAACCCGGCGACCGCGTGTTCGCGCCGTTTTCGATCAGCTGTGGGGAATGTGAGTTCTGTCGAAAGGGACTCCACACCTCGTGTGCCAACGGCGATGGCTGGGGCGGTGACAACGGCGGCGCACAGGGTGAGAAGGTCCGTGCGCCCCACGCCGACGGAACGCTCGTTCGTGTCCCCGACAAGTACGCCGACGACGAGGCCGTCCTCGAATCCCTCTTGCCACTGACGGACGTGATGGGGACAGGTCACCACGCCGCCCTCAGTGCGGGCGTCGGGGCGGGGGAAACCGCAGTCGTCGTCGGCGACGGCGCGGTCGGACTGTGCGGCGTTCTCGCCGCGAAACGCCTCGGGGCCGAGCGTATCATCGCGATGGGCCACCACGAGGACCGCCTCGAAATCGCCACGGAGTTCGGCGCGACTGAAGTTGTCTCGGCACGCGGCGAGGATGCAATCGAGGAAGCCCACGAACTCACCTACGGCGGCGCGAACCACGTCCTCGAATGTGTCGGCGCGGAGTCCTCGATGGAAACCGCCGCCGAAGTCGCTCGTCCCGGCGGGACCATCGGCTACGTCGGTGTCCCCCAAGGGGTCGAAACGACCGGTTTCCTCGGGACGATGTTCGGGAAAAACGTCTCGCTCAGGGGCGGCGTCGCGCCGGTTCGCGAGTACGCCGACGAACTCATGGCCGACGTACTGCAGGGGACCCTGGATCCATCTCCCATCATCACGAAGACCGTCAGTCTCGACGGCGTCCCGGAGGGGTACCGGGCGATGGACGAACGGGATGCGGTGAAAGTCATGGTAAAACTCGACGAGTAAAGCCTCTCTCGTCCTCCCCCGGTCGTCGATTGGCGACATATCCCTCTCCGGGCAGCAATCGACAAAAAATTCCGCGCGAATCAGGCGTTTTCGACTTGCTTGAGCACGTCGGGAGCGCTCTCCAACGCCTCATCTAGTTTGTCACTGTCGGGGCCGCCGCCCTGTGCGAAGTCGGCCGGGCCGCCGCCGCCGCCGCCGACGAGGGAGGCGAGTTCGCCGACGACTTCACCGGCGTTCACGGAGGAGCCGTCCGGAACCGCGACGACGAACTGCGCGCCCTCGGCACCGCTGCCGAGGACGACGATTTTGTCCTCTTCGACCATCGCGTTGGCCGTGGCGATGAGTTCGTCCATGTCGGTGTCGATACGCTGGATGACGGCGGTCGTATCGCCGATTTCGATTTCTTCGCCGCCGCCCGCACCGCTGGCGCGGGCTTCGGCGAGTTGCTCTTTCAGGTCCTCGATTTGCTTGCCGCGGGCCTTCCACTCCTCGAAGAAGCGTTCGGCCGTTTCGGGGACTTCCGGCCCCGAAACGGCGAGCGTGTCGGCGGCGGTATTCAGATAGTCCTCGGTTTCCTGCGTCGCCTCGATGGCGGCGTCACCGGCGGCGAACGTGAGTCGCTCGACCCCGTCCTGCACGCGCTCGGTGTTCAGGAGTTTGATAGCGCCGACGTCGCCGGTTCGGCGGACGTGCGTGCCACCGCAGGCTTGCACGTCCTCGGCGACGTGGATGAGGCGGATGTTCGTCCCGGCGGGAATCCCACCTTGATACAGGTCGAAGCCGAACTCCTCTTCGGCCTCGTGGCGGTTGGGCCACTCCTGCTGGACCGTCGTGTTCTCCATGACGATTTCGTTGGCGAGCAGTTCGATTCGCTTGGCCGTCTCGCGGTCGATGCGCTCGTAGTGGCGCACGTCGATGCGCGAACTGTCGGTCCCCTTCTGGGCACCGGCCTGTCGGATGTGGTCGCCGAGAATCTGGCGGGCCGCGTGGACGACGATGTGGGTCGCCGTGTGATGGCGCATCAGTCTGCGCCGGCGCTGGGCGTCGATTTTCCCGCGAACGATGGCACCCTTATCGACGTCTTCGTCGGTGTGGTGGAGGACAACCCCGTTCTGGATTTGCGTGTCCGTGACCTGCACCGTCTTCTCGTCGGTCGAGAACGCGCCGTGGTCTCCCGGTTGGCCACCGCCTTCGGGGTAGAACATCGTCTGGTCGAGGACGACGTCGTAGCCGTCCTCGCGGTCGAACACGTCGAGAACGACGGCTTCGAAGTCGGTGCGGTACTGATCCTCGTAGTAGAGCCGTTCGGTTTTCGGCAGGTCGATGAACCGGTCGTCTTCCGACTCCTCTTCCTCGAAGGCCTCTCCGCTGTCGTGGCGCTCGGCGACGAGACTGTAGAAGTCGTCGGGAACGTCCACGGAGACGCCGAACTCGTCGGCTATCTCCTCGACCATGTCGGGTTGTAGTCCGTGGGAGTCGTACAACTCGACGAGCGTTTCGGTCGGAATCGATTTCCCTTCCTCGGCGTGCTGTTTGGCGATGCGTCGAACGCGGCGACCGCCCTGTTCGAGCGTTTCGCGATACTTTTCGACTTCCGTCCGGACGATGTCGCGGATGGTGTCGCGGTTCTCGTAGTCCAGACGCTCGGCCTGCATGTCCACGAGTTCGTCGAGCGGTGCGTCCACACCGACGTTGTCACAGAGGCGTTTGGTCCGTCGGAGCACCATCCGGGCGAGATAGCCGGTCGCGACGTTGCTGGGGACGATGCCGTCGCCGAACATGTAGGCGAGCGTCCGACAGTGGTCCGCGATGGCGTAGATGGCTTCGAGCGGTTCCAGCAGTTCGGTGAGTTCCGCCGTCGAGACGCCGATTTTGTCCGCGATGTTGTCGCGGGCGGCTTCCATGTCCTCGGCTTCGTCGATGTCCATGTGTCCCGCGAGTTTCGAGGCGCGGTGAACGAGTTTCTCTTCTTCCTCGGAGTGTTCGATTCCGGCGTTCCCCTTGAGGAACTCGATCATGTCGGGATAGACGGCTTCGTAGACGGTCGGCGTCCCTTGGGACACCCACGTCCACCGTTCGAGTCCGTACCCGGTGTCCACGATGTACGTGTCCATCGGACTGTAGCGGTTCCCGTCCTTCATCTCGTAGTCGCCGTCGGGGTCCTGCTCGAACTTCATGAAGACGAGCGTGGCGAGTTCGACGCCGCGATAGATGACTTCGATAGCGGGACCGGCGTTCCCGCCGCCGACCCACGGGTCCTCGATATAGATGACTTCTTCGAGGTTCACACCGAACGACTCGAAGAACTCGTCGCAGTACTGGACCGTCTCGTCCTTCCAGTACACTTCACCCTCGTAGGCGTACTGCTCGGGGTCGTCGATGTCGTCCCGGGCGTTGAAGGCGTGGTGAGCCATCATCTCGAACGCCATCGTGTGGCGACCCGTCTTGCCGACGTTGTCGATATCGACCATCCGGATGCAGGGTTGGCTGATGGTCAGCGGGTTGGCTGGCGGCGGTGTCTTCCCCGACGTGACCAGCGGCTGGAAATCGGCGATAGAAGCGATGGTGAGTAGCATATCGTCCCGCCAGCGGTTCGCCGCCACCGGGTACGGGTCGATTCGCTGGTGGTCGTTGTCTTCGAAGAAGGAAAGGAACGCTTCCCGCATCTCCGCCAGCGAGTACTCCTCGTCGAGGCTCGGGTTGTCGATAAAGCCGTACTCCTCACAGGGTGGTTCGCCGCACGTTTCTCGGTCGTGGTCGCGCGTCCAGAAGTGCGCTCCACATTCGGAGCATTCCTTTCGCACAAAGCCGTTTTCCTCGAAATAATCGAGGCGATACTCCTCCTCAAGTTGGCTCATTGTTGGTAGTTCTTCACCCATCGGTGCGTAAAACAGTTCCGCAACCGTGTGAGGCCCCAAATATGGGCGCCGTCGTCCGTTCGACGGTGAACCGAATCGAGCGGGATGACGACGCGTTCAGGCGAGGCCGAGCAGGTCGGACACTCCGGCGAGGACCCCGAAACCGCTGGTGTCGGCATCGAGAACGTAGGAGTCGAATCGTCGAACCGAGTAACGGTAGGCGACCGGGGGGGCGACGATACCCAGAAGTATCGCAACCGCACCGCCGACGAGACGAACCGTGAACGGCCGAATCGTCAACGCGTAGCCGAGCACTCCGGTAAGGAAATGGAGCGTCGAAGCGACTGACGCGGCCGTCTGGGGCGTGATTGCGACCATCGCACCGCCGTAACCGAGCATCAACGCGAGCGAATACATGGCAAACGCGGCTTTGCTCGGGACGACCGCCCGACGGCTTTTGGTGACGTTGACCTCGCCGAACCGGGGGAACGTCGAACCGATACCGATGGCGACGACCGTTCCCGCCAGTCCGAGCAGAACGCTCAAGCCGGTCAGCAGAAGCCACCGCGTCGGTTCGAGCGGACTCAGAAATCCGGTGAGCGCCGTCGCGAGGACGACGACTGGCAGTCCGACGATGCCCACCGCAATCATGTGCCCTTTCACGAACTGCTTGCCTTTGATGGTCGAGATGAGCGTCACCGGAAGCATGGTACCTTCGTCACCGAGGGGATTGAGCGTCGCGCCGCCGATGGCCCATGCACCGTAGACGGAGACGAGGAGTGGAAGCGACTTCGTAACGTATCCCGCATGTACCGCGTCCTGAATCGGACCGGTGAGGAAGAATATCGGATAGACGACGTAGAGGAGCCGAAGCGGGGCGCGTTTCGTTCGTCGCCACACGTTCGCGACCACGGCGCGCGTCGGTTTGGACGCGATACCGGCGAGGAAATCGGCGTTCGTCTCGTCGGCGTCGTACCGTTTGTTCTCGGGTTGGACTCGGTCGCCGTACCAGAGTCGAGTCGCCAACTGAAGGTCGATGGCGAACAGAATCGGAATCCCGACGACGACGAGGGCGACCCCGCCGCCGACTCGCGCGAGCGACGGCGATGTGCCCGGAATACCGAGCACGAAGAGGTCGCCGAGCCACGCCGTCGGCGAGTTCTGGAGTACGGTCCCGAGCGATGTCATGACGTCTCCGAGCGCGTTCGTCATGACCGCGCCCATGTAGACGAGGAAGACGAGCACCGTGAGGATGGATTTGTACCGCGCGAGAATCTCCGAACGCGCGAGGGCGAGTTTGAGCAGGAGACCGACGATGTGGCCGACGAGAAGTGCTAACGTCGCCAAGCCGAGCAGCGCGAGGATGATGGTCACGAGGGGAAACGGCGTCCCGAGGGAGGCGCTGAGCGCGGCGCTGATTACGACGATGGGAACTGCACCGACGGAGACGAATCGCATGAACTCCGCGCCGAGGAGACCGCCGACCACGTCACGGGCGGGAACCGTCGTCAACATGCCTGCTTCGTTGTCGATTCGTCCGGTTTTCCCGATAGCACGGGAAGCGACCATCAGCGAGAGTGTCACCCACGCGACGGCGAATACACCGCGTGCACCTGCCAACAGGGGCAACGATGTCGTCCGTATTTGACCCCCGTACTTGAACAGGAAGTACGCGCCGAGGACCGTCGGCGCGCCGGCGAAGATGAGGAGGAAAATCCCGAACGCGACTATCTGGATGGGTTTTCCGACGATGGCACGGATGCTCCGCCGATACTCCATCCGGGCGATGCTGGCAGTTCGACGCGGCGTCGGCCAGTTCATCGCTCCACCGGAGCCACAGCGGGTTCCTCGCTCGTCACGTCGAGGAACACGTCTTCGAGCGTCTGCTCTTTCTCGGCGCGGTGAGTGAGTCGCTCCGGGGAGTCCTCGGCGACGAGCGACCCGTCGTACAGCACGCCGACGGTGTCGGCCAACTGTTCGACCACGGGGAGGATATGCGTCGAGAGAAAGACGGTCATCCCGTCGGCGGTGAGTTCGGAGATGAGTTCACGCACCGTGCGTGCGGCGCGGGGGTCGAGACCGGACGTGGGTTCGTCGAGGAAGACGACTTCGGGTTCGTGGAGGATGGTCTGAATCAGCGCCGTCTTCTGTTTCATCCCTTTCGAGTACGTGCCGACGCGTTCGTCCGCGTCGTCGGTGAGGTCGAATCGGTCGAGAAGTCTCACGATTCGGTCCTCGGCATCCACGTCACGAAGTCCGGCGATGTACTGTAACTGCTCGCGTGCGGTGAGTTCGTCGTACAGGGGCGGTTCTTCCGGCATATAGCCGATGTGCGAGACGACGGCGTCCCGGTCGGAAATAGATTGGCCCGCGACGCGGGCGGTACCGCTCGTCGGCGGCGTCAACGTCGTCAGCATCCGCATGGTCGTCGTCTTCCCGGCACCGTTCGGGCCGAGAAAGCCGTAGACGGATTCGGACTGAACGGTCAGTTCGAGGTTCGAGACGACCGTCGTATCGTCGAATCGCTTGGTCAACCCGTCCGTCTCGATGGCGGGCCTCATCGTGTTGCCTCCACCCGCATGCGTTCGATATCGATGTGGAGAGCAACGACAGCGGCGGGGACTGTACGCATCATACCGACCCCGTTGTACCGGGAGGTAAAAAATCCGATTGAAACGGTCGGTCCGTTTTTAAATCAAGAAAAGAGGAACTGTCATCCCAGAGACAACGATGCCAACATCGCTTCGAGTTGAACCCGCTCGTTTGCCCCTTCGGTGATGCGGAAATCCGCCTCGCCGACGCGCTCGAGGACGCGAACGGCGTCCTTGTCGTCCAACTCGAAATCCCAAATCGAGCGGTGGAGTTGGTCGATGATGTCGCCGCCAGCCATGCCACGCTCGGTCAGCAGTTCGTCCAAGATGGAGCGTGAGCGGGTGAAATCCCCGTCGATTGCGTGTCGGACCATCTCCTTGATGTCCTCCGGGCGGGCCGTGCTGGTGATGACGAAGACGCTCTCCTCGTCCACCTGTTCGCCCATGACTGCGGCGGCTTGTAGGGCGTTGATGGCTTTGCGCATGTCGCCGTCAGCGGCGTAGACGAGGGCGTCGATGCCGTCGTCGGTGGTTTCGATGCCTTCCTCGCTCGCGATGTAGCGGATTCGCTCCGCCACCGCGTCGTCCGGAATCGGGCCGAACCGGAACACCGCACACCGCGACTGGATTGGGTCGATGATTTTCGAGGAGTAGTTACACGACATGATGAAGCGCGTCCGCTTCGAGAACTGCTCCATCGTCCGGCGGAGGGCGGCCTGTGCGTCGCTCGTCAGGGAGTCGGCCTCGTCGAGGAAGATGACTTGGAAATCGACCTGTCCGGGGTCGTGGCGCGCGAAGTTCTTGATTTGGTCGCGCACGACGTCGATACCGCGCTCGTCCGAGGCGTTCAGTTCGAGGAAGTGGCTCTGCCAGCTATCGCCGTACAACTCCTTGGCGATGGCGACCGCGCAGGTCGTCTTGCCGATACCCGCCTGCCCCGAAAAGAGCAGGTTCGGGAGGTCGTTTTGCTCGATGTAACTCGCCAGTCGAGCGGTGATATCGTCGTGACCCGCCACGTCGTCGAGGGTTTGTGGCCGGTACTTCTCGACCCAGATGGTGCCGCGTCCGGGGACGCTTTCCGCGTCGGCCTCGCTCATGGTCCAGCAAAGGAACCTATCGTTCTTAAAGGCCCCGAGAGTCCGCGCTACGGGTTCGAAATCTCGACGGGAAACCGCCGTCGATTAGGCCGCCGATTCCGGGGTGAAAATCCACGATTCCCGGGGACAACGACTCAATTACTATTCTCCCGGAAACCGACAACCGGGCCATGTGCGCACGCGTGGCCATCCCTCGGAGTGGACTCGTCCTCATCCTCGTCGTGGTGCTCCTTCTCGCCATCGCGCCGGCGACGGCGGCGGCGGAGCAGACACGAACCGGCGGCAACGTCGTCGTCGGACAGGGTCAAACGGTTCGCGGTGACCTCTCCGCCACCAGCGGGACCGTCGTGATTCGCGGCACCGTCCACGGCGACCTCGACGCGTTCTCGGGTAACGTCCTCGTCGCAAAGACCGGCACCGTCACCGGCGACGTGTCGGCGTTCGCCGGAAACGTCCGCATCCAAGGCACCGTCGACGGAAACGTGGACGCTCAGACCGGCAACCTCGTGGTTGCGAAGGGTGCCACGGTCGGGAAGTCGCTCGAAGGGTCCGCCGGTTACACCCTCCTTGCAGGGACTGTGAAAGGTAACGCTCGCGTCACGGGACAGACGCTCACGCTCGCCAACACGGCGACCGTCGGCGGCAACCTCGTGTACGACGTGAACACGTTCAATCGGCAGAAAGGGGCGACCGTCGGCGGAACCGTCCGGCGCGACGAGTCGCTGAGCAACGCGGGACCGTCACCGATACCGCATATTCCGGGGTGGGTCGGTGCGGTGTACGGTTTCTTCGTGAACCTCCTGTTGGGCGTCGTGCTGTTGGCGCTGTTCCCGACCTTCTCCGACGGCGTGGCGGACAACGGCCGAACCAAGCCGCTGTTTTCCATCGGTGTCGGAATCCTCCTGCTCGTGCTCGTCCCCATCGTGCTCCTCGTCTTCGCGGTGACGATAATCGGGATTCCCATCTCGATTTTGGGTGCCATCATCTTCGCCGTCTTCCTCTGGATTGCGACGGTCTACGGGTCGCTCACGGTCGGGGTCTGGTTGCTCTCGCTCGCCGACGAGGGTGGCCACTGGCTCGGGTTACTGGTCGGCCTGTTCGTGGTCGCTATCCTTTCCCGAATCCCCATCGTCGGCGGCATCGTCGAGTTCGTCGTCCTGCTGTTGGGTCTGGGCGCGCTGGCGGCCGCCCTCTGGGAACTGTATCGCGGTCGGCGAACCACGCCGCAGTACGTCGAAGCCACGCGGTCGAGCGACGACGAGGAGACGCCTGCCGACTGAATTTCGACGATTCTCTCAGAACTCCCCATCGACTTCCCGCTCGAACCTGTCGATGAACGTCTCCACGAACGCCCGCCGCTCGTCGGCCACGCGGCGACCGGCGTCGGTGTACATCCGACCCGGCAGTCGAAGGATTTTCTTGTGGAAGTGGTTCATCGACGTCGCGCCCGCCCGCGTCTCGTCGGCCTCGATTGGCGTGCTGGGGTCGTGAATGGGTTCCCCGTGTTCGCCGCTGTAACAGAAGTTCCGCGCGATACCGACGGCACCGAGCGCGTCGAGGTTGTCCGCGTCGGACAGCAGTTTCGCTTCTATCGTTTCGGGTTCCACGTCGTTCGAAAACCGGTGGGCGCGAATGCAGTGCTGGATGGCACGGATTTCGTCCGGTTCCGCCCCGAATTCCGCGAGAATCGCTTCCGCCTCCTCGGCACCCCACTCGGCGTGGTCCTCTATTTCCCCGCGGTCCTCACGACCACGGCCGATATCGTGCAACCACACTGCAGAGAAGAGGATTCGCTCGTCCGGGTCGTACTCCGCGGCGAGCGTTTCCGCGAGTTCGTTGACCCGCTGAACGTGATGCCAGTCGTGTGCCGGAGCGACGTTCTCGAAGTAACGGTTCGCAATCGGGCGGACCGTCTCCGGAAGGGTTCCCGTCATGGTTCGTCTCCCCTGTCGATGGTTGCGACGATGGCATGAAATCGTTGTTTTCGACTCACCCCCTCGGGGTTACATCGCGTCTTCGAGCGCCGCTCGAAGCGGCGTGGCGTCCCACTGCTCGTCGTAGCGCTCCCCGTTGATGAAGAACGTCGGCGTCCCGATAACGCCGCTTTGTGCGCCGGAGATGATGTCCTCGTGAACTCGGTCGCGGTACGCGTGTCGTTCGAGGTCGTCGTCGAACCGAGCGAGGTCGAGGTCGAGTTCGGTGGCGGCGTCCCGTAGTTCCGTCTCCGCTATCTCGCTCGGGTGTTCGAAGAGCAGGTCGTGCATCTCCCAAAACTTCCCCTGTGCTGCCGCCGCTTCCGCCGCTTCCGCCGCCTCCTCCGCGTGCGGATGCAGTTGTGAAAGCGGGAAATGCCGAAAGACGAAGCGCACTCGGTCGTCCATGGTTCGCCGCAGTTCCGTCACGGCCTGATGTGCACCTTCGCAGTACGAGCACTCGTAATCCCCGTATTCGACGAGCGTGACGGTCGCATCGTCGCTTCCGTCGACGTGGTCGTTGGGATTCACCGGTACAGCAAGCTGAGAAACACGTGATTGGCTCATCATTCCCCCATCTACCGTACCGCTAGCCTCGGTCATAGAACTATCCCACCGACGAAAATACGCCGCCGAAAATCGCCCTTCGAATCGGCTCGGTTTCAAGAACGGAGTCGTGTCGGGCGTTACTGCGCGAACAACTGCCGGGCGGAATCCACTGCTTCGACCAGTTTATCGACCTCTTCGCGTGTGTTGTAGATGTAGAAGGACGCCCGCGCGGAGGCGGCGACGCCGAGGGTGTCGTGGAGCGGTTGCGTACAGTGGTCGCCGGCGCGGATGGCGACGGCGTGGTCGTTGAGGATGCTGGAGAGGTCGTGGGCGTGGACGCCATCCACGTTGAACGAGACGAGGCCGCCGCGGTCGTCGCCCGGCGGACCGTAGATGTCCACGTCGCCCTCCTCGGTCAGGCGGTCGTAGGCGTATTCGGCGAGTTCCTCCTCGTGGCGCTGGACGCGTTCCATGCCGATGTCTTCGAGGTAGTCCACGGCGGCAGCCATCGCGATGCCCTGTGCGATGCTCGGCGTCCCGGCCTCGAACTTCCACGGCAGTTCCTCCCACGTCGAATCCTCGTAGGTGACTTTTCGAATCATCGACCCGCCGTACAGATACGGCTCCATCTCCTCCAAGATGTGTTTCTTGCCGTACAGGCCGCCGATGCCGGTCGGACCCGCCATCTTGTGGCCGGAGAAGGCGTAGAAGTCGGCGTCGATGGCCTCGACGTCCACGGGGCGGTTCGGGACGGCCTGTGCGCCGTCCACGAAGATGAGGGCGTCGTGGTCGTGTGCGAGGTCGGCGAGTTCGCCGACGGGGTTGGCCGTTCCGAGCGTGTTCGAGACGTGGACGACGCTGACCATCTTCGTGTCGTCGGTAATCATCTCCTCTGCGGCGTTCATGTCGAGGTAGCCCTCCTCGTCGATGGGGATGTACTTCACGTCCGCGCCGGTCTTCTTGGCGAGCTGTTGCCACGTCACGAGCGACGCGTGGTGTTCCATCTCGGAGAGGACGACTTCGTCGCCCGGTCCGAGTTCGTTCAGCCCCCACGCGTAGGCGACGAGGTTTTCGGATTCGGTCGTGTTCTTCGTGAACACCATCTCCTCGCGCCCGCCGCTCGCGCCGATGAACTCGGCGACGCGGTCGTGGGCGTCCTCGTAGGCGATGGACGCCTCCTGGCTCAACTGGTGGATACCACGGTGAACGTTCGCGTTGTAGGTTCGGTAGTAGTCGCTGATGGTATCGACGACTTGGTCGGGCGTCTGCGTCGTCGCCGCGTTGTCGAGATACACCACCTGCTTGCCGTTGAACTCCCGCTGGAGAATCGGGAAGTCCCCCCGGATGCGTTCGACATCCAGCGTGTCGGACTGCTGTGATTCCATTGGATATTGTTTGGACTTCGAATGGGAACACTCCTTCGGTCTCCCCAAGTCGCGCCTGTATCGAGTCGACCCCTGCAAACGGCAACGTGGATTAAGGCGCTTCAGTCCATAGGTCGAATATGGTCTCGAAACGGCGGTTGATCGGAAACCTGCTCTTTCTCGCCCTTCTGTTCCTCGGTATCTTTCACACGTTCTTGACCGTGGCATTCCACGCCGGCTATCTACCGATCGCCATCGGAACGGTCGTCGGGTCCCTCATCTGTCTCATCGCAGTGAACGTCCCGGCGTATCTCGATTAGTCGAACTTCTCGGGCAATCATCGACCCCGTCCGCGTCAAAAAGGAACGTCCGGTTTTCTTCGAACGGACTACATCCGCAGGAACTGCGCATGCCGGGTCGAATCGAGTTCGAGGACGTTCGTTTCGTCCACGAACCCGGCATCAACGGCGAGCGCCACGGCGTCGGCGCCCACGATGTTGGCCACGGTGGCCCGCGTCAGGCTGTTTACGACTTCGTCCTCGTCGACCTCGTCGCCGCCGTAGAACTCCTCGCTCACGGTGAACGACAGGTCGTCCGTCTCGAACGTCTCGCCCAACACGTCGTCGTCACAGACCGCGACCAACAGCCCTTCGCCCGTGTCGCGCTCCTTGAGTATCATTCCTGAATCAACTCTTCCTCCGCCTCCCGTCGCATCTCTTCGGCTTCCTCGGCGAGTTTCTCGGCCTCCTCGTCCTCGCCCAGTTCTTCGAGCGCACGGGCTTTCTCCTCGACGACCTGCGCGTTCCGGAAGCCGAGTCGAATCGCGTTGTCGAAGCAGTTCACCGCGTCCTCCACCAACCCGCGTTCGAGCAGGAAGAAGCCACGGTTGAACCACGCCTGCGGGAACCGCTGGTCGATTTCGACCGCCCGCTCTGAGTGTTCGAGCGCCTGTTCGGTTCGTCCGTACTCCCAGAGTGCGTACGCGAGGTTCGTTTCCGCCGTCGCGGCGTGTTCACTGTCGTCGTCGATGTGCAGTGCTTCGCGGTACGCGCCGATGGCCTCGTCCCACTCTTCGAGTTCCGCGTGGGCTACTCCCTTGTTCGTCCACGCTTCCTGTGCTTCGTGGGAGTCCTCGTCGGCGAATCGGGCCGCCCGCTCGAACGTCTCGGTCGCCTGTTCGAAGCGGTTTATCCGCATATAGCTCAGCCCGACTTCCACGAGGTCGGCGACGGACACCTTGTCCCGCGGAATGGCCTCCTGGTCGAGGATGTCGGTCACGACGCGGGAGTCCACTGGGTCCACTTCGCTCGGGTCCACTTCGAGTTCCGGCGGGTCCAAGTCGAACTCGTCGTACGGGTCGTCGAAGCCTTGTCCTTCGGAGAATTTGTGACTTCGCTCGTCGGTCATTACATCTCGCTTGGTGCGGAGCACTGTTAAGGACTGCGCCACGGGACGGCGAGACGGGTCTATTTGGGTTTCGAGTGTGATTCACTCGGTGAACGCTCCAAAAGCACCGATTCGTTCACGACAGACGGTCCCGACTTTGCTGTAACTCCCTCACTCATCCCTTGCGCGCCGTGTTGTGGACTCCAGTTTCGCCACAACCCGTTCAGCCGGGTGGCGCGCGGGCCAGCAGACCTGAGGACACGTCGTCCGAAGGCCTGCTGGTTATCGTGCGAGGGATGACGAGCGTAGCGAGGAATCGGCTGGGGAGGGTGTGGTTTGCGGTGGCGGTTCGGTCTTCGCGCGGCTCGGTAGCTGTCGTCTCGGAAGTAGTCGCAGTCTCTCGGAGCGCAGGGGTCGCAAAAATGCTCGCGGCTCAACACATTCAGTCACACTAAACGCAACTTCATCGACTTCATCGTTTTCAGTCGTCCAACCGCGCCAACACGGCCTCGGGGTCGTAGCGCAACGACAGCGAGCGCGACCGTCCGCGGCCATCGACGTTGGTGTAGGTGGCGTCGATGATGCCGAGTTGGTCGAGTTTGTTGATGATTTCCGAGTAGCGAGTGTAGCCCAAATCCGTCTGGTCGTGGAAGACGTCGTACACCTCGCCGGCCTGCTCGCCGTCGTGTTCGGCGATGACGCGGACGAGGGTAACCTCGTGGTCGCTCAAGGCGTGCAGGCTGTGTGAGAGGTGGACGAACTTGGACTTCTCGTAGGCATCCTCCACGTCCTGCAAACTCACGGTTCGGCTGGCGCGCATCTCGGCGTTCAGGCCCGCCCGGCGGAGCAGGTCGATGCCGACGCGCAGGTCACCGCTCTCGGCGGTGAGTTCCGCGACGCGCTCCAGTACCTCGTGGCCGATGACGCCCTCGTGGAACCCGCGCTTGACGCGTTCGCCGAGGATATCGACTATTTCCGCCCGGTCGTAGACGGGAAAGTACACGTCCTCGGGTCGGAAGACGCTCTGGACGCGGGTGTCGAGCGCCTCGATGACGTCGAGGTTGAGGTCGGAAGAGACGACGAGAACGCCGATTTTCGCCCCGCTGTGGGCTTCGTGAGCGCGGAGGAGCGAATACAGCGTGTCCGACGCCTCGCCCTCGTAGAACAGGTAGTTCACGTCGTCCAGCGCGACGACGAGCACCTCGTCTTCCTCCACCAGTTTGTCCGTAATCTGGCGGAACAGTTTCTTGAACGAAATACCGCTGGACGGCGGTTCGTACTCGAAAATCCCCTCGAAGATGCGCGAGAAAATCGCATAGCGCGTCGAATCCACTTGACAGTTGACGCGAACCGTCCGCACGTCCGTTTGGGCCGAAAGCTCGTCGAACAGCTTTTGGACGGACGTCGTCTTGCCAGTCCCCGGCGGCCCGCGCGCCATCACGTTGAGTGGGCGCGACCCGCGAACTGCTGGCCGAAGCGCGTATTGGAGGCTCTGAGTCTGGGATTCGCGGTGTTTGAACGTCTCCGGAATATAATCGATTTCGAAGACGTGCTCCTCACGGAACACCGACTCGTCCCACGACAACATCCCCTCCTCGGGGTCGTCTGCCATCACTTTCACCACGCTCCCGTAGCTACTTAATCCTTCGCCAGAGTCAAAATAGTCGGAAAACAACTAAAAGAGTCTGAAGACAGGCGCTTGAGCGATTAACTCTGCTCTATCGCACCCTGTACGTCGTTTCTATCCATCGACATACCGTGCTTTTCCTGGGCGTGTTCCTGCACCATGTCGATGATTTCTTGCTCGTCGTTCGCTCGTACCATAAACTCACAATCTTGTTGTGTGCATTCGAACTCTTGTGCCATAGTGAATTCTCCCCCCGTTTCGGGGCACAAACGGTGACGGTGTGCTCACAAGTAACAGTTCTGGCTGTCGAAATCCTAGTCGAACTTCTCCAGCAGTCGTTCGTAAAAGCCGTTTTCGCCCCCGTCGGCCAGTTTCTCCACGATGAGTTCCGGCGTCGAACGGGCGAGATGGTCCTTGACCGGCGAGCGTTCCACGACGAGTTCCCCATCGACCAACCCCTTCGCCTCGATTCCATCGACCGCCACGTCGTAGTCTCGCAACGGCCCGAATCTCGTCGGCGAGGTGGGAGACGAACACGCCGGTCACGTCGCGTTCGCCCAACTCCTCCAGAATCCCGGCGATTATCTTCGCGCTCGCGCCGGGTTCGGTGATGCTTTCGAGTTCGTCCACCAGCACGAGCCGTCCCGTTTGCCCGTCGGCGAGGGACGCGAACTGCCGGAGCGTGCTCTCGAACGCCCCGGCGTCCAAGGTTCCCTGCGTCTTGCCGTGATAGTGCAGTTCCTCGAATCGCCGCAGTCGAACTGATTCGGCGGGAACCGGCAGTCCCATGTGGGCGAGGATGACGACGAGCGCCACGAGGTCCAGCGTCGATGTCTTCCCGCCGCTGTTGACGCCCGAGAGCAATGCGACGCCCGAAACGCCGTAATCGACGGGTTCGACCGCAGAGAAACTCCACGTCGAGGAGCGGCGAGCGCCCGCCGACGATGTCGAACCCGTCGCCGTCGAAGTCGGGCATCGTGCAGTCGAAATCACGGGCGAATCGCGCGACGGCCAACTCCACGTCCAGTTCCAGCGCGGCGCGGACGAGTTCCGTCGCCGCCTCGCGCTCGTCGGCGAGTTCACGTGCGAGTTCGCGCTTGTGCCGCGCCGCGCGCCGTGACTTTTCGGCCTCCAATTGCTCCCGAAGCCGCGAAATCACGTTCTCGTCGTGTTCGACGGGGAACGCCGGGTCGTCGGGAAGCGCTTGCCGTGCGAGTTCGGTTTCCCCGGCGTCCAGCGCTAACGTCTCGGCCAGATGTTCGCGGGCGGCGTCGATGGCGGCGTCGTACTCGTCGCCCAGTTCGCGCGAGAGGAGCGAATCGACGCCCGCACCGCGTTCGACCAGCGAGAGCAAGTCGGACCCCTCGATGGTCACGTCCCGCTCCCGAATCGCCTCCCGGAGCCGGTCGTTGGCGACGTTCTCGGCCATCGAGACGGCGGCGTCCAAATCCGAAATCGCGTCCGTCAACCGGGCGAGTTCCGCGTCGCCGGTCACGCTCCCGTCCGCACTGACGCGGGCTAACGCGGACTCCAACCCGTCGATATCGAGGGGCGCGTCCAATCCTGCCACTCGATGGACTTCGGCGGCGGCGAGCAGGGTATCCCGATTCTCGGCGAAGAAGGCGAGCGGACGCTCGGGAACGAGTTCCGCCGGGGTTTCCAGCGCGTCGGGTTCGACGCGAACGTCGCCGTCGATAGCGACGCCCGTGAACGTCTCGTCCAGCGCGACGACGGTCGAGTACCCCCGCGCGAGTTCCGCCAAGTTCCCGCGTGTCCTCCACGACTTCGACCGGCAGTTCCGGAATTGCTTCGCGCGCTTCCGCGTAGCGTTCGGCGTCCGTCGTCGCCAGACAGCGGTCGTTGACGCGAACCCCTCGCGGACTCGACAGCGGTTCGACGCCCGCCAGTGCGTCGCGCACGTCCGCCGTCGGCGTGCGCTCCATCGCTCGGCGGGTGAACTCGTGAACTTCCTCGATTCGGGACGCGGTCGAACTCGGATACAGCGTTTCGAGGCGCTTTTCGGCGTACGTCGTGACGGCCCGCGCTTGCAAAAGCGAAAGCACGTCGCGGTACAGTTCGCGTGCTCTGTCGGTTGCGAGAAAGCCGCCGCCGTCGTCGTGACGAATCCTGATGGCCCCGCGCGCGATGGCCGCGGCGCGTCCTTCCGTGATGCCCGGCGCTCGCGCGAGCGTGGCGACGTCGCCGGTTTCGAGCGCTCGCTGGGCGTCATCGAGTTCCGCGAGCGCGTCGGCCGTCTTCGCACCGACGCCGGGTACCGCCTCGAACTCCATTCGCTCCGTGATATTGCGGCATACATAAAAAACGTTCCCGACGCGCATCGATGTTTGACGGGGGACAACGTGTTTTTAATCGTTCGCAACAATCACGAGGTATGCCGACCGTCGAGGAGAAACTGACCGCCGCGAAAGCCGACCTCGCTGAACGCGATGGCGTTCTCATCGCGTTCAGCGGCGGCGTCGATTCGAGCGTCGTCGCCGCCATCGCACACGACGCGTTGGGCGACGACGCCGTCGCGTGTACCGCCAAGAGTGAAACGCTGCCCGAGGCCGAACTCGTGGACGCGAAACGGGTGGCCGAGGAAATCGGTATCCGCCACGAAATCGCGGAGTTCAGCGAGTTGGACGATCCGAACTTCGTGGAGAACGACGGCGAGCGCTGTTATCACTGCCGCACGATGCGCCTCGGTTCGATGTTCGAGGCGGCGGCAGAACTCGATATCGGGATCGTCTGCGACGGGACGAACGCGGACGACGTGAGCGCGGGCCACCGCCCCGGCCTCCGCGCAGTCGAGGAACTCGACGCCTACTCGCCGCTCCTCCAGCACGATATCTCGAAGGCGGAAGTTCGCGAAATCGCGGAACGATACGACCTCTCGGTCGCCGACAAACCCGCGATGGCGTGTCTCTCCTCCCGAATCCCGACCGGGTTGGAAGTAACCGAGGAACGACTGTCACGCATCGAGCGGGCCGAAACGGTCCTTCGTCAGTGGGGGTTCACCCAGTTTCGCGTCCGAGACCACGACGGACTCGCGCGCATCGAAATCGGCGAGGAGGAACTGCCACGGGCGTTGGACGAGGAGTTCGTTCGCGCCGCCCGCGACCACCTCACGGACATCGGTTTCGACCACGTGACGCTCGATTTGCACGGTTATCGGACCGGAAGCGTGAGTCCGGAAAACGACGCTCACTCGCCGGTCGGCGGGGAGTGACCATCGAAAAGCGACCGGCGAGCGGAGAGGCGATTTGGAATCTCGGATACCGGGCGAGTATCGGATACGGACGAATCGCTGATTGGAGGCGGTGTTCAGGGATCTAACCGACTGACCGTCGGGAGAAAGTAGTGCCGGGCGTTCGCACCCAAAGGGTGGCAGTTTGCTGGCACGCGAACTGCGGTCTGTAGCTGCTGGCACGCG
The DNA here is from genome assembly GCA_963811185.1 of uncultured haloarchaeon. Classification (GTDB taxonomy): domain Archaea; phylum Halobacteriota; class Halobacteria; order Halobacteriales; family Haladaptataceae; genus Haladaptatus. The sequence continues at coordinate 170,177 of CAWEQN010000012.1, read as the reverse complement.
AGCTAAGGGCAGGCACGAACGCTATCACATCCGTTGGGTACTGACTCCCTTAGTTATATCCCGATTACGAACATCGAAAGGTGTCATTGTGTAACGCCGAGAAAACGAGGGGTACGCGAGAACGGTCCTAAACCGTCACCTGCCCGTCCATTTCAGGAGGAGCAGGGTTCCCTCGAACAACCCGATCATGGTGATTGCGACGAGGAACGGTGCCATACCCGTCGGGTCGGGGCTGAAGAGGAACGCGAACCCGGCGAACCCACCCCAGAAGTACAGGCGTCGGCTGGCCATCCACTGACGCGTCGTCAGCCCCATCATGATGGCGAGCATGATGAGGAGCGGAATCTGGAAGACGACGGCCAATACGCCCATCATCATCAGGATGAGATTGAACGTTTTCGTCAACCCGAACGCGATAACGACGTGCGCACTCGACGTGTACGAGAGGAAGTAGGTGAAAATCGCGGGGAGGATGAGGAAATCCGCGAAACAGAGTCCGACGAACGCGAGGACGAGACTGGTCGGGACCGCCGCGAGGTAGTAGCGTCGCTCGTTCGGGTACAGTCCCGGCCGCATGAAGAGGTACGTTTGGTACACCATGACGGGGAGCGCCACGACGAGTCCGGCGAGGCTGGCGACCTTGAGTTTCGTCATCACGAGCGCCAGCGGCGCGTAGATTCGCGGCCGGGTGTCCTTGGCGACCGGCAGGATTTGGTACCAGAGGAAGTTGATGATGTGGGCTGCGACCGGGAGGACGAGGAGACTGACGACTCCCGCGATGATGAGGACGACGGCGAGTCGCTTTATCATCTCCTCGACGTGGTCGGCCAACGGCATCTCCTCGTCCGCCACCGGCTGGCTCGGCCGCTCGACTGCTGGTTCCGGGTCTTCTGCCTTGAACAGGTCCTCATCCGGCGGCTCCGGCGCTTCCTCCGACGCCGGAACCTTCGATAGATTGTTACCTGTCGCCGCATCCGATTCTTCGCCCATTCACCCGAGGATAAGTAGCCGAGTTATTATAGGCTTTCTTCATCTCGTGAGACGAGAAGATTGATAACTGGCACGGGGCTACCATTCTCAAGCAATGTCTACCTCGGGGAACAGTTTCATCGACGAGGACACGGCACAAACGGTTGCGACGGGTCGTGAAACCATCGGTGACATACTTTCGACGGCGCAGAAGGAACTTCAGAAAGTCTTCATCGTATTCGTCATCGGCTTCATCGGCACGTTTTATGCCATGTCGTGGGTGGTGTGGCCGTTCCTACGTCGCGTGACGACCTCCGGGATGTCACAATACGTGAGGAACAGCGTCAAAATCGTCGCAGTGACGCCGTTCGACGTGATTCTCCTCCAAGCGAAAATCGCCATGTTCGCCGGAATCGCTCTCTCCATCCCCGTCTTACTCTATCTCGGCCGTAACTCCATTCGGGAAAACGATTGGTACCCCGATGTCTCCATCTCCTACTGGAAAATCGTCCCACTGGTCGCACTCGGAATCGGGCTGTTCGTCGGCGGAATGACCTACGGGTACTCCGTCTACCTCCCGTTGATGTTCAGCTTCCTCGCGAAGAACGCCGTCAACGCCCACTTGCAGCCGAAATACGGTATCGTCCAGTGGACAGAATTCGTCCTCATCATCTCCCTTTCGTTCGGTTTGGCCGCCGAACTCCCGCTCATCATGGGCGGGTTGAGCTACTCCGGCATCGTGAGATACGAAACGTTCCGCGACAAGTGGCGTCACGCAATCGTCGCCATTTTCGTCTTCGGTGCCGTGGCCTCCCCACCCGACCCGTTCACGCAGATAATGTGGGCGTTCCCCCTCTGTCTCCTCTACGCGTTCAGTCTCTATCTGTCGAAAATCCTCGTCACCATCAAGCGGGGAAGTAGCGAAGTAAGCATCAGGCGATCCGTTTCCGAGAAGTGGAACTACATCGCCGGTATCACGCTCGTCGCGGCGGCCGCCGTGTACCTGTTCGTCACGCGCGGCGGCGGCGTCTACGTGAACGAACGAGTGCTTCCGATGCTCCCGGCGCAGTACCGACCCGCGCCGTTCCCGACGCTCCAACAGGTTCTCGGCGTTCCGCGCGGAACGGCCATCGTTCTGGTCGCCGCCGCCGTCGCGCTCGTCGCGCTGGTCATCGCCGTCCTTTACTTCCTGTTCGCATCGCTCGAAGCGGGTGCGGAGATGGATGCGTCCAGCGGACTCGACCTGAACGAACTCGATGCGGCCGGCGTTCGTGCCGCCCCGCCGAAACTGTTCGCCGAGATGGGCGACGAGGAATCGCTCGATTACGCCCGCACCGCGATGGCCGACGACCAACCCGAGAAGGCACAGGCCATCCTCGACCGCTACGACCAGGCACACCCTGACGAGGAGGAGGAAGCCGACGCGGCGGTCCAGACGGGCGAGAGCGACCCCGACGCACCCGACGACGAGGGTGAGGCACCGCTCGCCGAGGACGTGGCGCGAGAGCCCACGAGGGAGGACGACGGCAACGTCTTCCAACGTACTGCGGCGGGCATGACGAACGCGTTCACCGAAGACGAGACGACCGAGGACGACATCGGCGGCTACTACTACGACTTCGCGTTCATCGCGCAAAGTCTCATGTCGAAGCTGTTCCGCATCGTTGCGGTGTTCATGCTCGTGCTCGCGGGCGTCTTCGTCTACCTCTATCAGGGCGGAATCGGCGATATCAACCAGGACTTCACTAGCCGCGTTCCGGCGGCGGTGAAGGCCGCCGCCGGTAACGGGCAGTTGTTCAACGTCGTTACCCTTCACCCGGTCGAAGCGCTCATCTTCGAGGTGAAGATCAGTACCTTGCTCGCCGTCGTGTCCGTGCTCCCGATGGTGCTGTACTACGGATGGCCCGCGATGAAGGAGCGAAAACTCGTCAAGGGGAACCGCAATGTGTTCTTCGCGTGGGGTGCAACGCTCTTCGCCGGTCTCATCGCCGGGAGTTACCTCGGTTACACCATCGTCGCACCACACATCATCTCGTGGCTCGTCACGGACGCCGTCAACGCGAACATGGTCATCTACTACCGGGTGAAGGCGTTCTTCTGGTTGGTGTTCCTCACCACGGTCGGTATCGGTCTGCTCGCCGACGTGCCCGTGACGATGTTCCTGTTCCACTGGGCGGGTATCGTCAATTTCAAGACGATGTTCGAACACTGGCGTCCGGTCGTCATCGGCGTCTTCGCCGTCGCGGCGTTCGTCACGCCGGACAGTCTGTACACGATGTTCCTCGTCGCGATTCCCGTCTCGGTCGCCTACGGCCTCGGTCTCGGCGGCCTCTGGGTCGCAACGCTCGGTGGCCGGCGCGCCTGACGGTGCGTTTAAGTATTCTTCACGGAATACCACGGTATGAGTAAGATAAGCGTCGAGGTGCCCGACGAACTCCTCTCGGATTTGGACGACCACGTGGGTGACGACGGAAAGTTCGTCAACCGAAGCGAGGCGATTCGTGCCTCGGTCCGAAAGATGCTGGATATTCTGGACGAGATAGACGAGCGCCACGGGAGACTGAAGGATGACTGAGCGGGTCGAACCGCACTCCGCGCTCGCGACCGGACAGCTCGTGCTTACCGCGCTGTTCGTGACGGCGCTGGTGACGGCGCAACTCACGGCCGCGAAGGTGCTCCAGTTCACGATTCCGTTCTCGCTCCCGATTACGGGCAACGCGCTGGTCCTGCCGGGTGCCGCGCTGGCCTACGCGTTGACGTTTTTCGCGTCCGATTGCTACGCGGAGGTGTACGGCCGGAAGGCGGCCCAGCGACTCGTGAACGTCGCCTTCCTCATGATATTCGTCATGCTGGTGCTCGTCTGGTCCACCATCGAAGCGCCCGCCGCACAGTCCAGCGTGGACCCCACGAAGTTCCAGACCGTCCTCAGCGCGAGTACGAACATCGTCATCGGCAGCCTCTGTGCGTACGTCGTCAGCCAGAACTGGGACGTCATCGCGTTCCACAAAATCCGGGATTTCACCGACGGCGACCACCTCTGGGCGCGCAACATCGGTTCGACGGCGACGAGTCAAGCCATCGACACCGTCATCTTCGTCGGCATCGCGTTCTTCGCGCTTCCTCGATTCGCCGGAATCGGCCCGCAAATCCCGACGAGCGTCGTCCTGTCGCTCATCGTCGGGCAGTACATCTTCAAACTGCTCGTCGCGCTCCTCGATACGCCGTTCGTCTACGCCGTCGTGGGCTATCTGCGTTCGCGGACGAGCATCGGCCGGGTGCCGAGTTCGGCCGACTGAAAATAGACGACGAAAACCGTTAGTCCAACCGCTGTGCGAAGCCGAACTTCGGCTTCACGTCGTCGACGCGGATTTCGACGGTTTCCCCTTCTTCGGTGTTCGGCACGAACAGCGTGTACTCCTCGACTTTCGCCACGCCGTCGCCTTCGCTCCCGACCCCTTCGATGGTGACTTCCAGAGTGTCGCCCTCCCTGACGGGTGCCGTGAGGCGCTTGCGCGCCACGAGGTAGACTTCGGAGGATTCGTCACGCGAGGCGTCGGGACTCATCGTTCGAACGTACTCGAACTCCGGTTCCATATCGTCGCGCAGGTCGTTCAAATCCGGTCCCTGAAACACCTTGACGACGAAGTCGCCGCCCGAATCGAGCAGTTCGAGGGCCGTCTCGAACGCCTGACGCGCGAGGTACACCGAGCGAGCGTGGTCGAGGCTGTACTCGCCGGTCATGTTCGGTGCCATGTCCGAGAGGACGACGTCGGCCGAGCCAGCGACGTCGATGACTTCCTGTTGTGTTTCCTCCTCGGTCATGTCGCCGCGGATGGTTTCGACGTTGTCGATGGGTTTGATTCGCTGGAGGTCCACGCCGATGACGGTGCCGGTGTCGCCGACTTCCTCCGCGGCGACCTGCAACCAACCGCCGGGTGCCGCACCCAGGTCGACGACCGTTTCGCCGTCGTGGAGGAGGTGTGCGGATTCGTCCAACTGCTTGAGTTTGTAGGCTGCCCGCGAGCGGTAGCCTTGCTGCTTGGATTTGTTGTAATAGTGGTCTTTACGGGCCATTCGTTGGAAGACGGTTGTCCACGAGGATGTTTACGCCCTTCGTTCGGACGCTCGGCTCACGACGGTCCGTGTCCACAAAAACGGGTTACTGCTGCCGACGAGCAACGCCCCGTCAGCGGTATTCACACTCGTCCTGATGACGAACGAGGTCGGATTTGTTCTTCCCGCCGACGAAGACCTTCTTTTTGCAGTAGTTGCACACTCCCCATCGGGGGTCGTCTTCGTCGAGCGTGTATTCTTCTGGCCGCCACTCCTGCGACATATTTCTTCAGAGTACCTTCTATCGTAAAAAGTTTATCAAAAATCTGTATATTATCCGTTGTAATAATCGGCCGGTGGCGGTATGGTACGTCTACAATATGCACACGTCGCGCGCGCGAACGGGTGACTTTTTATGCCACCCTTTCATACCCCCTATCAACATGTTCAAGGCGATCGTGAGCGCGGATACGCTCCGGACGACAATCGATTCCGTGGGCGTTCTGGTGGATGAATGCAAGATCCACCTAGAGGAGGACGGCCTCACTATCAAAGCAGTCGACCCGGCCAACGTCGGGATGGTTGACCTCCAACTCGACGCCGAAGCGTTCGAATCCTACGAAGCGAGCGGCGGCATCCTCGGCGTCAACTTAGACCGCCTCGAAAGCGTCGCCGGGATGGCCAGTTCCGACCAACTCATCGAGATGGAGTTGGACGAGGAGACGCGAAAACTCCACATCAAAATCGACGGCCTGGAGTACACCCTCGCGCTCATCGACCCCGATTCCATCCGGCAGGAACCCGACATCCCGGACCTCGACCTCTCCGCTACTATCGTCGTCGAAGGCTCCGACATCGACCGTGCGGTCAAAGCCGCCGACATGGTTTCCGACCACATCGCCCTCGGCGTGAACGAGGACGACGAGATATTCTACGTCGAAGCCGAAGGCGACACCGACGACGTCGACCTGAAACTCGACCGCGACGACCTCATCGACCTCACCACCGGACCTGCCCACTCCCTGTTCAGCCTCGATTATCTCAAGGATATGAACAAGGCCATCCCGAACGACGGCGAAGTGAGCATCGACCTCGGCGAGGAGTTCCCCGTCAAACTTCACTTCGAAATCGCGGAAGGCATGGGCCAAGTGACGTACATGCTCGCACCGCGCATCCAGAGCGACTGAAAAACGTCTCCGACTACTACTCGACTCCTATCGTTCTTTTTCGCTCGGCTCTACAGGTTTCGGTCGATGACGGCCTTCGTGGCTTCCGCCTTCTCCTTCCAGCCGTAGCCCACTTCGTACACGTGACGCTTGTTTTCGACCAGTTCCTCTGGCGTCGACTCCTCGAATCCCGCCGCGTCCCCACGTTCCGCTCTTGTGGAGCCATTCGATGACGTTCTCACGCGTTTCGGGCCACGACAGACCGACCATCTCGTACCACGCGACCATGGCGAAGACGGCGTTGTCGTGACAGCCGGGAACGCTTCCCTTCTCGTAAATCGTTCGCATCGGCTCGAAGCTCGGTTCGGAGACGGTTTCGCGGAACTCGTCGGCGGTGAGCAGACGGAGCGCGCCGTCGCTCTCCACGACGCGCTTTTCGTGTCGAAGGCGGTCGAGCGCGGCGGCGTGGGTCGCGTCCCATCGACCGTGAACCGTTTCGCGGAGTTTCTCCTCGGGCAGGGAATCGGCCGACAGCACGGAAATGATGTCCGTGTACGCTTTTTCGATGTCCGTCCACGGCTCCCCGTCGAACCGGCAGTCCGGGCCGTGGAGGTTCGTCGTGGTCCGACAGTCGGGACAGGGATAGTCGAAACGTGGCACGCAGTTCCGTTCTCACGCGTCGGTAATAGATGATTGGATTCGATCGAATCGAGGAAACGCGGGATTTCCACCCGCTCTCGACCGGGTAATCCTCCGTTACCGCCGACCGTCGCGTTTATCCGCCATCGCTCGAAACGGCGAACAATGAATTCGCTCCATGCCCGATACCCGTTTCTCGCGTCCGCTCGTGAGGCGGTTCGGGACGCGAACCTCGACCCTGCGGCGGTCATCGCAGGGGAAGGAGAGCGCCACCCCGCAGTCGAGCGTGGCGTGGAGCGCGTGCGCCGGGCACTCCTCGACGGAACCGTGCGCGCGCCGGACGACGGACGACGGTGGGCCACGTCGTCGGAGGTACTTTCCTATCCCATCGCCCGCCTGTTGGTGTCGCTCCTCGACGCGCCGGGAGCGGTGGAAAAATACGCCAGCGCGGAGGCGACGACGGCCTACGAGCGGTTCACCGCCGACTTCGAAACGCCGGACGACGGCCTGAAGAGCACGGGTGGAACGTCGCTGACGCTCCAGCACGTTGCTCGCCGATTTCGACCTCTCGGAGGATATCGTGACGCGGGGTGACGAGTTCGGCGTCGATGTCGTCACGTACATCTCGCTCGCTCAGAACTTCGGGGAGGGCTGGCGACTCGTCACGCGCCAACTTTCGGACGGCGTCGTCGTCGTCTCGCAGGGGGAACTGCACCAACTGCTCCGGACGGCGGTGGAGATGCGAATCGCCGACGACCTGCCGCTCTCGGTGCCGTCGGAAATCGCGACCGCGCTCGACGAGGAACTGTCGGAACTGGAGTCGTCGTTCACCGACGCGGATTTCTCACACGACATCGACACGCTCGCACCCGAACTGTTCCCGCCGTGTATGACGGCCTTGTTGACGCGGGCACGGGACGCCGAAACGCTTCCCGCCCACTCCGAGTTCACGCTCGTCTCGTTTCTCACCAGCATCGGACTCGACGGGGACGAAATCCTGTCGCTCTGTGAAGTTCGGGAATCGGGACGTGGAGACCGACTACGCGCTCGAATCGAGCGAATCCGCGACGAACGAACGACGCAGTTCGCGCCGCCGAGTTGCGCGACGCTCCAAGCGTACGGGGACTGTGTGAACAAGGACGAGCGCTGTGAAACGGTGACGCATCCGCTGGTTTACTACGAGGATGCATTGGAAGAAAACGGGAACGTGACCGACTGGCGCGACCGTTAGTGTTGGTTCGCCAGCCAGAACCCGACACCGGTCATGACGAGAACGAAGAGGGCGATAACGCCGACCATTTCGAGCGCACCCGCTCCCGTGATGCCGCCGGTTTTGAACTGCGAACCGACGATAAACATCGCTATGATAAAGAATCCAACCGACACGACGGAGACGACGATGTCGCGGAGCGTATCGCCCTCGATATCCATGTCCTGAATTTCCCGGGGTCGCATCAAAAGTTCTCCGCTTCGAAGTCGTGCCCGTCAATTTTGCTGAACTCGCAATTTCGCGTCGCTTTTCGCCGGCTCGGAGAGCGCACGATCCGTCGGCTTCAACGGCTCGTTACCATCAAAACGGCGACAAACCCGTCTCTCGGCTTGCGTTGACAGGTGAAAGCCTTAGGGTCGTTCGGAACGTACAGTAATACGTCGAAACCACCGCCGAGAGGGTTGTAAAGCGCCGATTTTGTCGTTCGGTTTCACGGAGGAAGCACCCATGATAGACACAGCCGCTTCCGGAAAAGTATCGCTGGCTCCGCTGGCCGACACCGAGGAGACGAATCCTCGCTCACAACGTGCCAGAGCGGAGCGAATGTCCGTCACGCCGCTCGGTGGCGGACTGTACGAAGTCGAAAGCCAGAGCGACAACACGTACTTCGTGGACCTGCTCGGGGGTCGCTGCACCTGCCCCGACCACATGATGCGGGGCGTCCGGTGCAAACACATCCGGCGGGTCGCGATAGAAATCAACGAGGGGCGCGTCCCCCCGCCGGGACAGGAAGCCGTCGAATGTTCCCGATGCGAGTCGGTCGTCTTCGTGGACGAGAAGACGGCCGCCGCCGGGCCGCACTTCTGTGAGCACTGTCGGCTCGAACCCGGCGAACCCGTCGTGGACCGCGCGAGCGGCGACCTGTTGGTCGTCGTCCGAATGACCGACTATCGGGCCGACCAAGTCGAGATTCCGGGCCGCGACTGCACCGTCGCCGGGTATCCGACCAACGAGGGGTATCCGGCGGACGACCCGGTGGTCGAAGTGTTCTACCCGATTCCGTCGGGGCTTCGACCCGAGCAGGTCGAATCGCGCCACCTGCGGCGCTACTCGTTCCCGCGCTCGCGGCTCAAGCGCCCGGGACGCCCCGAGAGTCAGTCCGAACTGACCGACTTTCCGGACGCCGAGTAGCCGAACCGATTTCCCGTATTTTCGAATCTCCCGTGGAGCGACCGCTACTCCAAAATGTCCGCCGCTTCGTCCACCGAGAGGACGCCCTGATCGACCGCGTGGAGGATGTCCGTGACGCTGTGTTTCGACTCCTCGTCCTCGCCGTCCGTCCACAGGTCGTCCATCGAGTCCCCGTCCTCCAGCGCTTTTTCCTTCTTGACGCGGTAGTTGCCCCCCTTCGTCTGGTGGACGTCGGCCGGGTGGAAGAAGTACCAGTCCTCCCGGTCGAATCGCACGCCGATTTTCGGTTTCGCGCCGAAGTTCTGCGAGAAGTAGACCAGCGCCTCGACCTCCTCCCCCGTGAGATATATCGGGTCGCCCGCGCTCGATTTCGCCTCGATGGCGTAGAAGACGTTCCCGTTCCCGGCCAGCACGTCCGGCAGTTCGCGCTGGGTCGCACCCCCGCTGGCCGGAGCGCGCATGACCGCAAACCCGATTTCGTCCAATCTGTTGACGAGTTCGCGCTCCCGCCTGTCGCCTTTCCGATTCGCCATGTGTTCGGTCGATGGTGGGCAGTGGCGGGCAATAAAACGGCCGATAACGCGGTGGAAGTGAAATCGAGGGCGTGATGATTCGAGTCTTTGCAGTCACAGCAGCTCAGAGGAACCGGTCCAGAAAGTTCCCGGCCGTTCGCTACGCAACTGATTTTCTGGTTTTCCTGCGATTTCAGTAGTTACGATGACGGTCCAGAAAGTCCCCGTCCGTTCGCGGTCGCTGCACGGGATATTCGTACTCTCAGCACTGCCCACACGACTACTGCCCGTGCAGACGACTAAAACGAGCGCGAACGGACGGCCCCTTTCATCCACCCAGACCACCGCCACCGCACCACATCCTCCCCAGCCGACTCCTTCGCTCCCGTTGGTCGCTCAGTCATCCCTCGCGCGGGCGCACTGCCGTGCGCTGTCGCGCGCCATGCGGTTGGTCGGTATCACCAAGCCCGTCCAACCGGATGGCGCGTGCTGACGGAACGACATGGCCAGCGGTCGGCTATGTCGTTCCGGAATTCTCCGCGCGAGGGATGACGAGCGTGAGCGAGGAAGCGGCTGGGGAGGGTGTGGCCTGCGGTTGCAGGGCGGTTTTCATTGCCGCTCGGTAGTTACAGTCACAATAGAACCAGAAACGATTCGGTGCGAGTAGTCGTGGTACGCTCAAAACGAATATCCAGCAACGAAATCGCATGAAACCCTCCAAATCCCAGTCTTGACCGTCTCGAACGTCGTTACGTCCCGTGCTGCCAGCTACCCATGTACTCCGTCTGCTCGTCGGAGAGGGAATCGAACTCGACGCCGTCCGCGTCGAGTTTGATTTCCGCGATTTCCTTGTCGAGTTCGTCGGGGACTTCGTGGACGCCGGCATCGTACTGCTCGCCGTTCTCGACCATCTCACGGACACAAGCCGACTGCACGCCGAAGCTCTGGTCCATGACCTCGACGGGGTGGCCCAGCGAGATGGGCGCGGCGAGGTTGACGAGGCGACCCTCGGCGATGACGTTGAGTCGGCGGCCGTCCTCCATCTCGTACTCGTGGACGCCGTCGCGGGCGTCGCGCTCGGCGACGGCGAGGTCCGAGAGGTCGTCGAGGTTGACTTCCACGTCGAAGTGGCCCGCGTTGGCGAGCAGGACGCCGTCCTTCATGACCTCGAAGTGCTCCTTCGTGATGACGTCGCGGTTGCCCGTCGTCGTGATGAACACGTCGCCGACTTCCGCGGCCTCGGCCATCGGCATCACGTCGTAGCCCTCCATGTGGGCTTCGAGCGCGCGGCGTGGTTCGACTTCCGTGACGATGACGTTCGCGTTCTGGCCGGCGGCCTTCTTCGCGACGCCTTTGCCACAGTAGCCGTAGCCGCCGACGACGACGTTCTTCCCGGCCCACGAGAGGTTGGTCGTCATGGCGATGGTGGCCAGCGAGGATTCACCCGTACCGTGGACGTTGTCGAACAGGCGCTTCATCGGCGTGTCGTTGACGGCGAAGACGGGGTAGTCGAGCGCGCCGTCCTCGTCCATCGCGCGGAGTCGGTGGACGCCGGTCGTCGTCTCCTCACAGCCACCGATGACGGTGTCGATGAGTTCGGGATAATCCTCGTGGATGGCGGCGACCATGTCCATGCCGTCGTCCACGGTGATGGTGGGTTCGAGGTCGATGACGGCCTCGATGGCCTCGTAGTAACCGTCGTCGTCCACGCCACGCTTCGCGTAGCAGGTGATGTTCGGATGTTCGTCCAGCGCGGCGCTCACGTCGTCGTGGGTCGAGAGCGGGTTGCAACCGGTGACGGCGACTTCCGCGCCACCCTCCGCGAGCGTCTCCACGAGGACTGCCGTCTTCGCCTCGACGTGCATCGCCATGCCGATTCGCTGGCCGGAAAGCGGTTTGTCGGCGACGAACTCCTCCTGAATCGTCGTCATTATCGGCATGTGCTGGCGCGCCCAGTCCATCTTGCGGTGCCCCTCGACGCGAGCGGACTCCAAGTCGTCCAACTGCTCGCTTATCGGCGGATAGTCTGCCATACGTGCGAGATGGACGAGCGCGTTGAAAACGGTACCGAAGGAAATCAGAGGTCGTTAGTCGTTCGTTGGGGGGTCACTCGGCGCTCAGGCGTCGGCATGATTGCCGTGATTTTTCTTCCCCTTTTCGTGCCCGTGACCGTTGCTCTGTGTCTTTCCGTGATTCCCGTAGTGGTCGTTTCCGTGGTCTGCCGATTCGTCTTTCTCCGCGTGACCGTTGGCGTGGCTGATGTGATCCCCGTGCTTTTCGTTCTTTCCGTGGTCCTTCGCGTGGTCGGATTTATGCTCTGCACCGGGGTTGTGGGCAGTCACCCACGAGGAGATGACTCGGCCGGGGTGTTTGACGTTCTCGCCCGAGAGCAACTTCTTGATGAACGAGGAAACCTGCTGACCGAACGGGCCGTCGCTGGAGTTCGCGTCCTTCGTGGTGGACGCAACCAACGTCGCGGTCGTTTCGGCGGTTCGGTTCCCTTTCGTCGCCACGATGTGGACCGTCGTGTTGTTGGCAGGAGTCGGTAGTGCAACGGTGCCGTTCTCGTCGGTGGTGCCGTTCCCAACCCCCGCGTAGGTGGAGTTGTTCAGCGCCGAGACGCTGACCGTGGCGTTTTCGACTGCCGTGCCGTTCGCGGTCACGGCCACGACGACGCCATCGTTCTGGGAGACGCCGACCGTCATCGCGTCCGTACCAGTCGTTGCCAAGGTAGGTGCGGCGACGGCTATTAGAACCATCGTCGAGAGCAGAATGACATATCTTTTCGTAGTCATGCAGTTTCACCCATCACCGGTTCCGGCTTAAACCCCGACTCTCGTTCGGTATCGTTATTTTCGTACATAAATAGTTCAGAGGGTATTAGACAGTTTAAAAACTGATATGAGCGTCTAATGTCTCTTTTTTCAGATATATATATGATATTGAGAGTTTCAGAATACATACAATATTCGAAAACACTACTAATCAGGTATCGGGTTCTCTGGTGCTCCTATCATGGTCTTTGCGACACCACATAAATTCCTAGGCCATATTTTATATACTTCCAAAATCACCATGATTTCGAAGCACTCTACAAATTGATATCAATTCCCACCCCCGTTATCGTTACTCCATCGCGCGCTCGACCAGTTCGTGTGCCCTCCGTTCGGCGGTCTCGCGAACGGACTCCTCGTCCAGCGTCAGCACGTCGCGGTCCTCCATGAGGACGCGTCCGTCACAGATCGTGTGTCGGACGTCGCTGCCACGGACGGCGTAGGAGAGGTGACTGACGAGGTCGTGGCACGGGGTGAGGTGGGGTGCCGACAGGTCGATGACGGCGAGGTCGGCGTTCGCACCTTCCTCGATTCGACCGCTGTCGAACCCGATAGCGGCCGCGCTTCCGGCGGTCGCCATCCGCACGACTTCGTCGGCGGGGACGGCGCTGGCGTCGTTCGCGGCAAGCTTGCCGAGCATGGCCGCATCGCGCATCTCGCCGAACATGTCGAGGTCGTTGTTCGACGCCGCGCCGTCCGTTCCGAGGCCGACGGTGACGCCCGCATCCAACATCGCCTGCACGGGTGCCATCCCGCTCGCGAGTTTCATGTTCGAGGCCGGGCAGTGGATGACACCCGTGCCCGTCTCCGCGAGCAGGTCGATTTCGTCCGTGTTGACGTGGACGCCGTGGGCGACGAAATCCCCGGATTCGGTCATGCCCTCGTCGCGGGCGTATTCGAGCGGTCGTTCGTCGCGCTCTTCCACGATTGGCGTGACTTCCTCTTTGCTCTCGTTCGCGTGGTAATGGAGGGGAACCCCGAGTTCGCGGGCACGGGGGACGTACTCGTCCAGATACTCCTCGCCGACCGTCGTGAGACTGTGTGGCATCACGGCGGTCGAGATACGGCCGTCGGCCGCGCCGTCGAACTCCTCGGCGATGTCGAGGCTCGTCTGGAAGTCCTCGCGGGCGGCATCCTCGTCCCGTCCGATGGTGACCACGCCGTGCCCGATTCGGGCGCGGAGTCCGGCCTCCTCGACCGCTTTTGCGACTTGGTCCACTTCGAAGTACATGTCCGCGAAGCCGGTCGTTCCGGATTTTATCATCTCCAGCAGACCGAGTTCGGTTCCGGCGCACACGTCCTCCGGCGTCAACTCGGCCTCGACCGGCCACACGGACTCCCGGAGCCACGTTTCGAGCGGCTTGTCGTCGGCGTAGCCGCGCAGGAGCGTCATCGCGGCGTGACAGTGGGCGTTCACGAGTCCCGGAATCACGAGGTCCCCGTCGGCGTCCAACGTCTCGTCGGCATTCGAAACGTCGCCGACGTCGAGAATCGTCCCCTCGTCTCGGTCCACCAGCACGTCGGCGCGTTCGACGGTCATATCCGGCCGCAGTACCTGCCCGCCAGCGATTCGAAGCGTCGTCATGGGTTCCGATTGTTCACCGTATCTCATGACTCTGATGGATTGCGGTCCGGAACCGGGGTAATTCGGTCCGGACGAGCACTCGCCGGGAAAGTAAGAGTAATCCGTCTGGGCACCCCACCCCGAGATAATGCGAATCGCGGTCCCCAACAAGGGCAGGTTGCACGACCCGTCGATGGAATTGCTCGAACACGCCGGGCTACATGTCGTGGACGGTGCGGACCGCAAACTGTACGCGAACACGGTCGACCCGGACGTGACGCTACTGTTCGCCCGCGCCGCCGACATCCCCGAATACATCAGCGACGGTGCGGCCGACATCGGCATCACCGGCCTCGACCAGATGCGGGAGGCCAACCCCGGCAACGTCTCGGACCTCCTCGATTTGGGCTACGGCCAGTGCCGACTCGTGCTCGCCGCACCCGAGGAGGGTGATATCCACGAGGTGAGCGACCTCGCGGGCAAAACCGTCGCCACCGAGTTCCCCAACGTCGCAAAACAGTACTTCGCCGAAACCGACGTCTCCCCCGAAATCGTGGAGGTTTCGGGCGCGACCGAACTCACGCCGCACGTCGATATGGCCGACGCCATCATCGACATCACGAGCACGGGGACGACCCTGAAGGTCAACCGCCTCGGCATCATCGACGAGGTGCTGGCGAGTTCGGTTCGCCTGTTCGCCCGCGACGACATGGTCGGCGACGACAAGGTCGAACAGGTCACGATGGCGCTTCAGTCGGTCATCTCCGCCGAGGGCAAACGCTACCTCATGATGAACGCGCCCGAGGACAAACTGGACGAAATCCGCGAAGTGATTCCGGGTCTCGGCGGCCCGACGGTCATGGACATCGCCGGAAACGGCAAGGTCGCCGTCCACACCGTCGTGGACGAACGGCACGTGTTCGAGACCATCAACGAGGTCAAACAGCTCGGTGCCAGCGGAATTCTGGTCACCGAAATCGAGCGTCTCGTGGACTAGAAAGCCTGTTTTTACGGTTCATTGTGCTCGCTCGACCAGAAATAGTTTGTCAGTTGAAGGATAATCGAAGATATGGACGTGCTTCCAATCCACGCATTTCTTGACAATCTCGTCCTCGACGTGGTGTGGCCCCTCATCCTCATCGCCACCATCGTCCAGTACTGGACAGGAAACCGCCCTCGTCGGCGTCTGTATCGAATGTTGACGCTGTGCTCCGTCTGGCTCTCGTTTATTTTGATTCGAATTTCGGGTGCGTCCAGCGGTACCGTGGGAGCGGTAACCGACTGGCTCAGCCTCTTCCTGCTGATTCTCGCCGTCGTCACCGGAATTCTATGGATACTCGGCCGAAGGAAGATGTGGCGTGCTAAACCGTCCGGATGGAGCGATTGAGGCCGGACTCGGGCGTAGCTTTCACCTGGCGACTCAATCGGCCATTTGGAAAACATCGCAGCATCCGAGTCACACCTTGTTCTAGAGAATCGAGTTCGTCTACGCCGCGCCCAACTCGGCCAGCAGGTGCGAAATCTGTAATCGGTCGCTCGTTCCGCGCGCCAAGTCCATGTCGATTTCCGCCGCGAGGACGACCAGTTCGGCCAGTTCGTCGCCGGAATAGCGGTTCTGCCGGAACGCCTCCATGATGGCTTAGAGTACCTCCTCGCCGCTGTAGCCGTCGTCCACGAGCAGGTCGTCCAAGTCCTTGCGGGCGTCGTTGAAATCGCCGCGTTCCGCCTTGTCGAGCATGTCGCTGATACGCCCGCCGATGCCGAACTCGCGGATGACCTCGTATCCTCGCTGTGAACGCGGCCCTCCTGTTCGTACAGCAGTTGTGCGTACAGGATGGCCTTCCGCACGTCGCCTTTCACGTACCCCGAGATGAGCTGAATCCCGCCGTCGTCGTATTCGACTTCCTCCTCGTCTAAAATCGACCGAAGGACGGCCTCGATTTCCCCGCCGGTCGGCTTGCGCATCGAAACGGGGAAACAGCGGGACTTGATGGGCGGAATGAGTTTCGTCGGCTGACGCGTGGTGATGACGAACTGCGTGGTCTCGTGGTACTGCTCCATCACGCGACGGAGCGCCTGTTGGAAGTCCTCGCGGATGGATTCGGCGTTGTCGAGGACGATGGTCTTGTACGACCCCGTCGACGGCGCGTAACCGGCGTACTCCTTGAGGACGTGGTTTATCATCTCCCGTTTCGACCAGTTGCGCTTGTACTTCTTCTTGCCCGAGCCCTGTCGGTACTGTTTGGAGAACTCGGTCTGACCCTGCAGGAAGTTGGAAAACCGGGGGTCGTCCCGAATCTCCTTTTTCGTCCGGTCGAAGAAATCCGCGACGTTGATCTCCACGAGATCGTTGTCCGGGTCGTCGTGTGCCTCGCGAGCCAACGCGCGCACGGCGGCGGTTTTCCCGCTCCTCCGGGCCGTGAAGGACGAGGTTTATCGGCTCGTTCACCGCCCGCTCCAGATAGTCGCGTACCTCCGGTTGGGGCAGGTCGGCGAGGGCAGGCGCATGCGTTTCGGTCCACAGCGGCGACTCCATTGGGAATCGGTAGGGAGTCGTCGGACAAGAATCGGTCGGTTGTATCGCGGCGAAAAAAGCGGCTGATGAACGCGCCGCGAAAGAAACGACCGAGGACGTTATACGAGGTCCCCGAATGCGTCGAGAACCGAGGCGACGACACTCGCGTTCGTCGTGTTGCCGCCGGTCGTTCCTGCTTGGGTCGTCGCTTCCGGCTTGGGTCGTCGTTCGTTTCCGGCGCTGGTCCATGGTCTCGTTTCGGCCTGGGTCGTCTCCTCGTCGCGTTTCCGGCACTGGTCGTCGTTTCGGCGCGGTGCTTGACGTGCTCGTCGCAGCCCTCGTTTTCGTCGCCTCGTCGTCGTTGCGGCGACCGTCGTGGTCCTGCACTCGTCGTTTCTGCACTCGTCGTGGTTCCGGCGTGGCGTCGTCGCCCCGTCGTAGTCGTCTGTCGCGTTTTCACCGGCCTCGACCGTTATCGTCGCTATCTGACCGAAGTTACGGGCGTACACGCCGTGCGGGTACGTCCCGGGTGCAACACCGGTCGTGGGAACCTCGAAGGTAACGGTCGTACTCTGGTCGGCGTCCAACGTGACGTTCTGGCGCTGAATCACCGTCCCCGCCAACCGGAAGTCCACGGGTTGCGTGAGTTGCTGGCTGGTCGGGTTGGTGATGGTCGCGCTGACGGATATCGTGTCACCGACCGTCGCGTTCGACGGCGCTTCGAGGTTGCTCACCGAGAATGACGGTCCGAGGTCGCTGACGTTCTCCACTGGCGTTCCGGCTTGTCTCGTCGTCGTCGTCGTCGTCCCCGCCGTCGTGCCTAGTCATGGTTTGGGTCGTACTTGTCGATTGCGTCGTCGTTTCGGCCGCCGTCGTGGTGTTCGCACAGCCACAACCGCTCGTCGTGGTCGTTCGGTCGCCGCGTGGTGGTCGCTCCACCGCCACCGACCTGTGTCGTGGTCGACGTGCCCGTCGTGGGCGCCTGCCGTCGTCGTGGACGTGGTCGTCGGTGTCGCGGTAGCCGTCTACGTCGGTGTCTCCGTCGTGGTCGTCGCCGCACCGCCACCGCCCTCGACGGTCACGTACGCCGGGTCGACGACGATGTTGTTGTCCACCACGTACGGCAGGTCCGCGCTGCCGCCCGACGTCACGAAGTCGTACCCCTGATTGTCGTTGGTGTCGAGGTGCGACATCGCGATGAGCGTCTGGCTCTCGGTCAGCGGCTCGTTGAGCGTCACGCTGACGTTCTCGTGCGTTCCCGGTCCGAGGTACTCCGACGTACCGACGACGCTCCCGACGACGTTGCCGTCGAGGAGACTCGAATCGTGGATGGTGACGAAGCCACCCTCGGACATGGTGACGGAATCGACCGTCACTGTCTGTCCGTCACTGGTTTGGTTGTCGAACGTGACGTTCGCGTCCAGATTCGACATCGTCGGTTGTTCGGGAACACCCGGTCCTCCCGGCATGTGCGGGAGGTCGGGAAGGCTCACGTTCTGCGGCGCGTCCACGATGAACGTCGTGTTCTGAATCGTGATGTCGCGGAGTACCACGCGGACGGTATCGAGGTCGCCCGTCGAAGCCGCGTTGGCTTGGTCCGCGGCGTCGCTCACGTCGCTCTGCGAGATGTCCGGCCCACGCTGGATGACGTCCGACGCCGACCCGTTCTGGAGCAGCGCGGTCGTGTTGACGTGAACCGTCTCGTCTTCCAAGTCGATACCGCTCACGACTTCGGTGCGGTCGGGTTGGGTACTGTCGCCAACCACGAACGACCACTCGGCGATGGAGAGCGATTCGATACGGAACACGAACTGCTGTCCCGTCTGGTTCGTCTCGTTCCCCATCGTGGGACCCTGCTGGCCCACCGAAATCTGCGCGTCGTCGACGACGGCTTCGCCGTTTGCGGTGTACGGTCCGTCAACGGTGCCGTTTCCGATAACGAAGTCGTAGACGCCGTTCGAATTCGTGTCCATGTGCGGCATCGCGATGAGCGTCTCCGTGTCGTTGATGGGGCGCGCGAGCGTCACGCTGACGTTCTCGTGCGTCCCGGGTTCGAGATATACGGAGTTGCCCAACACGCTGCCGACGACGTTCCCGTCGAGCAGGCTCTGGTCGTGGATGGCGACGAAGCCACCCTCTTGCATGGTCACGGACGAGATGACGAGCGTCTCGCCGTCACTTTGTTGGTCGTCTATCGTTACGTTTGCCTCCGATGTGTTCATCTGCGTCACATCGTTCAGGCCCGTAACCTGCGTTTCAGGTGCCCTATTCGACCCCCCTCCGTCCGACGTCGCTGCGATGTCGCAACACCGCCGGCGAAGACGACGAGAAGGGACACGAGTACGGCACTCACTGTTCTCGGGATTCGTGTCATATCTCTCCCATTCCGCGAACGATTTGACGACGAGACGACCGATAAACGGCGTCCACCGTTCACGAGTTAAGACGCCGATTCGACGGGTTAGGTCGCTCCTTCTCGCATTGGCCCGTCCAACGACGAGAAAAACAACACGGTCCAGCGACGATTTCCGAGCGACAACGCCAGTTTCAGAGCGCGACGCTTTCGAAGGCTGTTTAATCGTCGGCCTTCGATTGCGAGTAGATGTCGATGCGCGTTACCTTCCTCGGAACCAGTGGGGCAGTGCCGACGACGGAACGAAACCCGAGTTCTATCCTCGTCAACCGGGAAGGTGACCGCCTGCTCTTCGACGCCGGAGAGGGACCCAGCGCCAGATGATGCGCTTCGGAACCGGGTTCACCGTCTCCGACCTCTTCATCACGCACCTCCACGGCGACCACATCCTCGGAATCCCCGGCCTGATTCAGACGTGGGATTTCAACGACCGTGACGACCCGCTCATGATTTACACGCCGCGTGGAACCGGGGACGACATCGACGCGCTCGTTCGCACGGCGGGCCACCAACCGTCGTTTCCCGTCCACATCACGGAGGTCGCACCCGGCGAAGCCGCTGTCCGCCGCGACGAGTACGAGATTCGCGCCTTCCGCACCGACCACGACGCGAACTCCGTCGGCTACGCGCTGGTCGAGGACGAGCGGAAGGGTCGCTTCGACCGCGAACGGGCGGAGGAACTCGGCGTCCCCGTCGGCCCGAAGTTCCAGCAACTCCACGCCGGGGACCCCGTCGAACTCGACGATGGTTCCGTCGTTCGCCCCGAGCAGGTCGTCGGCGAACCGCGACCCGGCCGCCGGTTCGTCTACACCGGCGACACCGCCCCACCGAGCAGGTCGTTTCCGCCGCCGAAAACGCCGACCTGCTCGTCCACGACGCGACGTTCGCCGACGACCGGACGGACCGCGCGAGGAAGACCGCCCACTCGACCGCGAGACAGGCCGCGAACGTCGCCCGCCGCGCCGATGCGGCCGACTCGCCATCACACACGTCTCCTCGCGCTACGCCGGAAACGTCTCCGCACATCTAACGGAGGCCCGCGAGGAGTTCGAGGGCGAGGTCTTCGCCCCCGACGACGGCGACCTCGTCGAGGTTCCGTTCCCGAACGAATAGGGTAAGGGAGCTGTTTTTGAGTGTCGGTGCGTATTTTCTATCGAATTTGCTCAGAGTCGTTTTGGTCCCCTTCGTAGCTCCCGAGTTCACATCGGATTCGGGGACTGATTCTCGCGTCTTCCGGACGTGTGAGGGTACGGACCTTTGCCCGTCGAAGGTGATTACTCGCGTATGCCTCTCGACGTTACCAGAGACGAGTGGCCGGGACTCGCGGCCAGCGTGGTGTTCTGCGAACTGGCGGGAATCGTTCCGGGCGTGCTCACGGCGGAGGACGTTTCCGACGCTGTACCAGACGTTGGAAAAGCCCGACGTGAACCCGCCGGATTGGGTGTTTGGGCCGGTCTGGACGACGCTGTTCTTCCTGATGGGCGTCTTCTCCATCTCGTACGGCGGGGAGGAGGAGAACGGGCGTGCGGTTTCCGGCGTTCTCACTCCAACTGGGGTTGAACGTGGCGTGGACGTTGGTGTTCTTCCGTCGTCACTCGATTCTGGGGTGGCGTCGTCTTCATCGTCGGACTGTGGCTCGCCATCGTCGTGACGATACTGGCATTCGTCCGCGTGAACTGGAAGGCGGCGCTGCTGTTGATTCCGTACCTGCTCTGGGTGTCGTTCGCCGGGTATCTCAACGTCGAAGTGTGGCGGCTCAATCGATAATTTTCCCATTCTCGAATCGCTGACGGCCCATCATTTTCCGCGCCGGATTTATATTTCGAGGGTCCGTACCACGACCCGTGAGCGAGCGCACGAGTGCCCTTGACACCCTCGTTTTCGGTGTCGATATCCAAAGCGGGGACGTTCGGGGCGATTCTCCCTCTTACGCACTGGTCGTCTACGACGGCGAGGAGATGGACCGCGATGTCGTCTCTTACCGCAAGCTTCGGCGGCTCATCGAACGCGACGAACCGACGTTCGTCGCGACGGACAACATGTACGAACTCGCCGCCGACAAGAACGCCCTCGTCAACTTCCTCGGAAGCCTGCCCGACGAAACCCGTCTCGTACAGGTGACGGGCGCTGAACGACCCGAACCCCTCTCGCGGGTCGCATCGCGCCACGGCGTTCCCTACGGTAAGAAACCGATGCGCGAAGCGGAGGCCGCGGCCCGCCTCGCCGCGATGAACGTCGGACAGGAAGTGTCCGCCTTTTCCGATACGACGCGTGTCAAAGTCTCTCGGGGGCGTTCGACCGGAAAAGGCGGGTGGAGCGCCGACCGCTACACCCGCCGGATTCACGGCTCGGTGAAAGAACACTCCCGAAAGGTCGAATCCGAACTGCGGAGCGCCGGACTCGACTACGAGCGCGAAGTGACGGAGAAGTACGGCGGCTACTCCAACGCGACGTTCGACGTGGAGGCCCGCCCGAGCGACATTCCCGTTTCGTCCCGCCGCTCCGGTGACACTCGGGTCGAAGTCGAACGACTCCGCCGCGACGGTATCGAGTTCGAACCCCTCGCGAAGCGCCGCGACCACGTCATCGTCGGCATCGACCCCGGCACCACGACGGCCGTCGCGATGACCGATTTGGACGGTACCCTCCTCGACGTGTTGAGTACGCGAACCGCCGACACCGCCGACGTCATCGAATGGATAATCGAGCGCGGACGGCCCGTCATCGTCGCGGCGGACGTGACGCCGATGCCGGAGACCGTGGAGAAGTTCCGCCGGAGTTTCGACGCCGCCGGGTGGACGCCCGAGCGCGACCTGCCGGTGGACGAAAAGCAACACCGGACGCGGGAGGACGGGTACGACAACGACCACCAGCGCGACGCGATGGCCGCGGCGTTCTTCGCCTTCGACAGTCACGAGGACCAGTTCGACCGAATCGCCCGAAAGGTGCCGCCGGGAATGAGCAGAGGGGAAGTCACCGCCCGCGTCGTGGCGAACGACGAGAGCGTCGAGAGCGTCCTCCGGGACCTCTCGGACGACCCGGAACCCGAAGAGGAGGAATCCGAACACACGGTCCGCGAACTCTCGGCCGAGGAGAAGCGAATCAAGCAACTCGAATCGCAGGTCGAACGGTTGCAGTCGCACACGACGGAGTTGAACGAGACGGTCGAGGAGAGGGACGAGCGAATCGAGGAGTTGGAAACCGAACTGTCGGACACGCGACGAGAGGAGCGCCAGAACGCCCGCGAGCGCCGGGACATTTCGCGGCTCCTGCGCGAGAACAACCGATTAGAGGACGAACTCGACGACCGCGACGACAAAATCGAGGAGTTGGAGGGCAAACTCGCCCGTCTCAAGAAACTGTGGAAACTCGACCACTCGAACTTCAGCGACGTCTCGGAGAAGCAGGCGGGACTCGTCGCCGTCAAACCGGTCGCGAAGTTCACCAACGACGCCATCGACGCCGCCCACGAGAGCTACGGACTCGCCGAGGGCGACGTGGTTTACCTCCGCGACGCGAGCGGCGCGGGACGTTCGACCGCCGAGCGATTGGCCGATATCGGCCCGCGGGTCGTCCTCAAGGCGGGCGGAATTTCGGACGTGGCGGACGAGGTGTTGTTCGACCGCGACGTCCCGGTCGGTCCCGCGGACGAGGTGTCGATTCAGGAGATAGACGAACTCGCCGTGGCGCGCGAATCCGAGGTGGAAGCCGTCATCGACGACTGGCACGACCACGCCGAGGAGCGACAGAAAGAGGAGACGGCCGAGCAACTCGACCAACTCATCAGCGAACACAGGGCCGAACGGCGGGCGGACGGCCGCGGGTCGTCGTCTTCGTTCGGCAACTAAGCTCTTGTTCGCCCCTGTTTTTCACGTCGTCCAGTCCGTCGTCAGCGTCCGAAGGACGCTCAACCCCCAGATGGCGACTCCGAACCCGACGGCCAGCACGGCCGCGTAGAGGAAGACGTATTCGGGGAGCGTGGTCCCGACGCCCTCCTGCAGGCGAATGGCGGGATACAGCGCGAGTCCACCGACGACGGCCAACCAGAGGCCGATCCGTGTTCCGTTCATACCTCCGCATTTCGCCCCGGACGACTTGGCTGTTGGGACGTACGATTCTCGGTAACGCGATGACGCAACCCTAAAGCCAGTGAATCATCTTTTTCCGGGCATGGATGCCTACGAGTTGATCTCACGGAACGCCGAGGAGTTGGTGACCGAAGAGGAAGTGCGCGAACTCGCGGAGAACCCCGAGGACAAGCGCGCCTACGTCGGCTACGAACCCTCCGGCGTCCTCCACATCGGGCACATGCTCACCGCGAACAAGCTCATCGACTTGCAGGACGCGGGCTTCGAAGTCGTCATCCTCCTCGCCGACGTCCACGCCTACCTGAACGACAAGGGGTCGTTCGAGGAGATTCGGGGGACGGCCGAGCGGATGAAGGAGCAGTTCATCGCTTACGGGTTGGACGAGGAGAACACGGAGTTCCGGTTCGGCTCCGAGTTCCAGATGGACGACGACTACGTCCTCGACCTCCACTCGCTCGAACTGGAGACGACGCTCAACCGCGCGAGCAGGGCGATGTCCGAAATTCAGAGCGGCGACTCCACGAAGGTCTCGCAGGCGGTCTACCCGCTCATGCAGTCGCTCGACATCGAGTACCTCGATTTGGACCTCGCCATCGGCGGGATGGAACAGCGCAAGGTCCACATGCTCGCCCGCGACACGCTCCCGAGCATCGGCTACGAGTCGCCGACCTGCCTGCACACGCCGCTCATCGCGGAACTCTCCTCCGGCGAGGGGAAGATGTCCTCCAGCAAGGGCGTCACCATCTCCATGGAGGACTCGACCGAGGACATCGAGGAGAAGGTCAACGGCGCGTTCTGCCCGCCGACCCGCGACCCCGAGGGGGACCTCGAAAACCCCGTCCTCCAGATATTCGAGTACCACGTCTTCCCGCGCTTCGAGAACGTCGTCGTCGAACGCCCCGACAAGTACGGCGGCAACCTCGAATACGACGACTACGAGTCGCTCGAAGACGACTTGGAGAGCGGCGAACTCCACCCGGCGGACGCCAAGGGAGCGCTGGCGTCATACTTGGACGAACTCATCGAACCCGGCCGCGAGAAGCTTCGACAGGCCGAGTAGAGCAGTTTCGAGTACTCCTTTCGTTTGTCGTCTAACTCTCGTTTCAGTTCGCTTATCTCCCTCACGATAAACTATTCTCAGACGCTATATCAAGTCCCGGTTTCCACACTCTTGCGGTGAGCGGAACGCCGCTCTCGACGACGTGCAACGACGTGTCAAACAATAAGATGGTCTACAAAAATCTCCTCTAGACAATGACTGTGCCGTTACCGGGTACGGTCTCCACGCCATATCGATTGCCATACCCCCCCCCCCCCCCCCCCCCCCCCCCCCCCCCCCCCCCCCCCCCCCCCCCCCCCCCCCCCCCCCCCCCCCCCCCCCCCCCGCGGGATACAGACCGAACGTCTACCATCGCCCTTCCCGACGACGGTGCAATCACGCTCGTGTGACTCGCCGGTTGGCCCGGCGAAGCCGAAAGCGACCGTACGGGGAGGGGGGGGAATTCACGATACCGTTGTCTCGAACTGTGCTCCGGACAGTATATCGACCCGTGTGTTGTTGACCCACTACGACGCGTCGACCACCGTTGGAACGCTTTTCAGACTGACACCCGAACTGGATCGCACCCGTCTACATCCACCAGTTGGAGGCACCGTACGTCGCCGGTGACCGACTCCCGCCATGGACCGCTCGCCACGGAATCGAGGCGCTCCATCGACTGTACTATCGGCGACTTACGCTTCCGGACCTTCCGATTCGTTCCATCGAAGACGGGGAGAGTATCGACGGCTTTGCGCGTATCATACGCCGGGGCATACGCCCGGACACGTGGTCTATCTTCACGAAGCGCTCTCCGCCGCGTTTCTGGGTGACCTCGCGTACGGACTCGGCAGTCGTCTTCGCCCGTCCGGGAAGCCCGACCAGTTACGATACTCGAGCAAGTCACCGAGAGCATCGAATCGCTTTGCGACCGAACCGAGGAAATTCAGATACGCGTGTCCCGGGCATGGTCCCCCGCTGAAGATGGCCACGACCTGTTGTCGAGTATCGTCTTCTGACCGGCCCTTTTTCGAGCGTCCGTTATCGTCTGTTCCATCACCGTCCGGACGACGGGACGAGTCCTCGCGGATACTCGGTGAGATTCTCGTAGCCTGACCGAGTAACGGCGACCATATCTTCGATACGTACACCTCCTTTCTCGGGGTCGTACACGCCCGGTTCGACGGTGACGACGTGACCCGCTTTGAGCGGTTCGTCGCTCGATAACGACGGTGCCTCGTGGAGGGAGAGGCCGACACCGTGACCGGTTCCGTGGTACATTCCGACGGAGACATCACCGACCGCGAAGCCATGGTCCGAAAGCGTTGCACTGACCGCGTTGTGGACTGCGTTTGCTTCGATACCCTCGCCGGATTCGAGCACGGAGAGAGCCGCGTCTTGGGCGTCACGGACCGCATCGTACGCGGCTCTAGTCCACGTATCGATTTCTCCGACGACGAACGTGCGGGTCAAATCGGCGTAGTAGCCGGATTTGCCACGGGGAGAAATATCCAACAGGACGGTCTCCCCTGCGTGAATATCGTCGTTGCCGGTGAAATGAAGGTCGGCACAGGTGGTTCCGGCACCGATAACAGTGTTTCCGGCGTCCAACACGCCGTGCTTCGAGAGAACGGCGTTTACTTCTCGTCGGAGACGTTCGGTGGTCAGTGGCTCTCCCTCCCAGTGAAGAACACCGCGCGAAACGTTCGTCTCCGCTAAAATCGATTCGGCACGGGCCATTCCATACTGTGCGACGGTCTGTACGGACTCGATTTCCGTACGCTCGTTCGGCGTTTTCCGTGCCCGAGATACGTCCGAAGTCGTCGTACACACCTCGAACTCGCTTTCGAACGCGGAGACGACTCGATAGGAAACGTGGCTCGGGAGCAGTATCCGGGTCGCGGTACTGAACTCGTCTATCGCTTCGATTGCCCGCGTGACTGCGGTCGAACCGACCTGTTGGTGGTTCGTTCGAACGATGTCGCCGATGAATTCCCGCTCTGCCTGTTCCCCAAAGAGGCGGGGCGCACAGAGCATACTCCGACCCGAGACGTACACGAACGCATACTCGCGGTCCGGACCCGAAAACTGCGTACAGTACCGGAGCAAGTCGTCGAATCGGTCACCGATATGGACGAACGCATCGGCGTCGTACGCGTCGAGTTCGCTCTCAATCGCGTTTTGCAACGACTCATGTCGAGAGATCATGTTCACCATCGACTGCTGTTGCTTTCGAGATCGCGCGGATAGTAGGTGATCCGTTCCACGCCGTCTTCGGTGATGAGGATCGTATCGGAGTGTCGATAGCCAGCACTGTCCGCGATGTGGATACTCGGTTCGATGGAGTACGCGTGGCCCGGATTGCATTGTTTCGTCGCTTTCCCCGGCCGATGAACTCCCGCTCGTGTGCTTCCATGCCGAGACTATGGATATTTTTTTTTTTTTTTTTTTTTTTTTTTTTTTTTTTTTTTTTTTTTTTTTTTTTTTTTTTTTTTTTTTTTTTTTTTTTTTTTTTTTTTTTTTTTTTTTTTTTTTTTTTTTTTTTTGCTTGCCAATCCCAACCATGAACTGAGAGAAGACCCTGTGATAATTAAGATTCGCATAGCGGTAGTTCGCTATTAATTGGAGAAAATCTGCTTTAGTTTGTGCTAATTGAGATATGAGGGTGGACGGCGAGGAATATCCTGATTATCGGGACACCCGTCCCTGTCCACCGATAATCAGACTCCCGTCCGAGTGATTCTCGTCACCTATCGGGTTGGTTCTAGGTTTTCGGATATTTGATATCGCATTCCACGAGTTTATCGTATCTCGAGGCTTCTCTCGGTATGGCTTAGTAGTTTACTAGGGGAGAAGAGTCCCGTATCGCCGCGAAAAATGCTTCTGTGACCTACCGAGGGGCGCAATTCCTCCCCCCGAACAAGTTATAAGTAATTGATGCTCGCCGATAGAAATCTCCTGCCGACTATTCGAATCCGCCGCCCATCATTCCGCCCATCCCGAAGTTGGCCAGCAGGCCGGAGACGAGCCCCACGCGGTCAGGACGAATCCGACGACGACGAGGCCGATTCCGGCGGCGATGATGAGGCTTCGATGGGCGATAACGGCGATTCCGGGGACGAGAGCGAGTACACCTACGATACCTTTCGCACCGAGTTTTCCAACATAGCCCGGATTGTGTCTGCCACCGTCTTAAAACCGACAGTTGGCGAAACGAGCACGTTTCCGTTTTTCGACGATTCCACGCTTGTCGGCGTGTGCGAACGGACGAATACATCCCGGCCGGCGCCGATGGACGGCGGATTTAAAACGATACCAAACGAAGATGCATGGTGAGATATGAGTGACAGCAGTGGACGGAACAACCTCCGAATGCCGGACGACAACGAGGTCTTCGCCACAGTCACGAACATGCTCGGTGCCAACCGGGTGAAAGTGCGCTGTGCGGATGGAAAGGAACGAACCGCTCGCATTCCGGGCAAGATGCAAAAGCGCGTCTGGATTCGTGAGGACGACATCGTACTCGTCGAACCGTGGGACTGGCAGGACGAGAAGGGTGACATCACGTGGCGCTACGAGAAGCAACAGGCCGACCAACTCCGGAGTGAAGGGCACATAAACTGACCCGAATCGAGCGTTTTACCCGAAATCGATCACCGAGAGTACCAACTCCGGTGTGATTCATTTCGCTTCGTCATCTGCTATCATACTGCAATCGGAAAGCACGGCCGTTTCCGTGGTTCGGTTAAATACGCGGTTCCTTTCGGTATCCATGTCCGAACAAATCACTGCGGAAGACGTCGCACACGACACGGAGTTCCCCGGACTCATCGAAGGGCTTCGAAGCCGACGTTCGGGTCACAACTTCGACCCCGACGAGGATATCTCCGACGAGACGCTCGAAGAACTGATTCGGGACGCGGCAATCGCACCGTCGTCGTACAACCTTCAGCCGTGGGAGTTCGTCGCCGTTCAGGACGACGAGCGACTGGACGAAGTCGTGGAAATCGCCTACGGTCAAGAGCACATCCGCGACGCCGGGACGGCCATCCTCGTCGTCGGTCACACCAACGCGAAGACGGCCGACCGCGTCTTCGAGGAGTGGGTCGACGCGGGTCGGATGGACGAGGAGACCGCCCAGCAGACGAAAGCGCAGACGGCGGAGATGTACGAGGACGAAGCGATGGGTCGTGACTACGCGATTCGGAACGCCAGTCTCGCCGCGGAGAATCTCATGCTCTCCGCGCACGCGCGCGGATTGACGGCGACGCCGATGATCGGGTTCGACCAGGAGCGCATCGCGGAGTTCCTCGACCTGCCGGACGACGAGATTCCGGTGATGTTGCTCGCCGTCGGCCCGAGCGGTGGCGAGGAACCCGAACGACTGCCGCGCCGCTCGGTCGACGAAATTCTCCACCACGAAACGTACTGACCGAACGGGCCACCCTTTTACGGTTCCTCCGCATAGTCGGGAGTAGATGAACGAGGAGTACGGATTACTCGACCCTGACAACGTGGACGCCCCCGGCGACGAGTGGGAGGAAATCGACGTTTCCGACACCGAAGCGGACCGCATCGCGCGCCGTCGTGACCGGGAGTTCAACCAGTTCAGAAAACGGGTCAAGGATTCCGACCAGTTCAAAGTCGAGCAGTCGGTGTTCGACGACGCGACGCTGGCCGCGCTGTACAAACTCGTTCAAGACGGCTACGTTCAAGCCTTCGGCGGGCCGATTTCGTCCGGAAAGGAGGCGACGGTCTACTCCGCGTTGGGCGACGAGAAATACGGGGAAGTCGCCGTCAAAATCTATCGCATCAACGCCAGCAACTTCCGTGACATGCGGGAGTACCTCGTCGGCGACCCGCGGTTCGAGGAACTCGGCGGGGACAAAAAGCGAATCGTCCTCGCGTGGGTGCGAAAGGAGTCCGCGAACCTCAACCGCGCCCGGAAGGCCGGGGTTCGAGTCCCGGAACCCATCGCCGTCCAGCGAAACGTGCTGGTGATGGAGTTCATGGGCAACGACGGTCGGCGCGCGCCGACGCTCGCGGACGCCCATCTCGAAAATCCCCAAACCGCGTTCGAGGTCGTTCGGGAGTACATGCGCCGGTTGTTCGACGCGGGACTCGTTCACGGCGACCTCTCGGAGTACAACATCCTCGTCAGCAACGGTGAACTCTGCATCATCGACGTCGGGCAGGCGGTCACCTTCCATCACCCGAACAGCGGAGAGTTTCTGACGCGTGACTGCGTCAACGTCGCCTCGTTCTTCCGTCGACAAGGACTGGAAGTGGAGGGCGACGAACTCGAAGCGTGGATTCGGGAGAACGCCGAGACGGAACACTGACCGTCCGCAAAAAGGCCGGTGACACCGCCGCCGGAAACTCGCATTTTCACGACCGCCAGAATCGCACCGTACGACCACTCACACTGCCCACATAGTCGCTAGCACGCTCACTGAAGGACCTGCGGTCTTTCGAGTCATCCCCTCCACTTCGACTCCGGAAAATCGCCGATTTTCCGGGCCGCCAACCGAATGGAGCGGGAAGAACTTTGTTCTTCCACTGCGAAATGAAGGAGGAGCACTTTCGGTCCAGATTTTACGGGAAGAATGCGAGCGGGATGCCGTGAAGAGGCCATCGAGAACGGCGACCTCCATCGTCGTTCCCGCCTGCGACCGTCCTAAAGGGTGGCGGTCAAATGGTCGTAGGGAAGGGCTTAAACGCCCTCAAGTGGTAGAATTTTCCATGAAGCACGTGACGATTCCGCAGGACAGGATTGGTGTTCTCATCGGCCAAGGTGGTGAGACGATGCGCGAAATCGAAAGCCGTGCAGAGGTGCGTCTCGATATCGACTCGGACGACGGTTCCGTGCGCGTCGAACAGACCGGCGACCCGCTTCAGGGGTTGAAAGCACCTGACATCGTGAAAGCCATCGGTCGAGGATTCTCGCCCGAAGAGGCGCTGGCGTTGCTCGACGACGACCTGATGCTGTTCGACCTCGTGGATATCGAAGCCGCGGCGCGTAACAAAAACGACCTCCAGCGACAGAAGGGCCGTCTCATCGGAGAGAACGGCCGAACACGGCAGTTGATGGAGGAACTTTCGGGTGCGAACGTGGTCATCTACGGGACGACGCTCGGCATCATCGGCCAACCACAACAGGTCGAAGTCGTTCGAAGCGCGACCGAGATGCTCCTCGACGGTGCGCCACACGGTTCGGTGTACTCCTTCCTCGAACGCAAACGCAACGAGATGAAACGCCAGGGAATGGAGTACCACCAGTACAGCGGCTGACCGATTTTTCACATATAAACACATCGTGTGACTGCGTGACACTTGCTGTCCAGAGTCTTGTGTGCCACGTTCTCACGGCACCAAGAAAAGATTTATATAGAATCGCAATCAACGGATGTGATGTCTATGTCACAACCGATGGGCAACCAGCCACTTATCGTTCTTTCCGAGGACAGCCAGCGAACCTCCGGGCGGGACGCACAGTCGATGAACATCACGGCCGGGAAGGCGGTCGCGGAGGCCGTACGCACCACGCTCGGCCCGAAAGGGATGGACAAGATGCTCGTCGATTCGACGGGGAGCGTCGTCGTCACGAACGACGGTGTCACCATCCTCAAAGAGATGGACATCGAGCACCCGGCGGCGAACATGATCGTCGAAGTCGCCCAGACACAGGAAGACGAAGTCGGCGACGGAACGACCAGCGCCGTCGTCGTCGCTGGTGAACTCCTCCAGAAGGCCGAGGACCTCCTCGAACAGGACATCCACGCCACGACCCTCGCACAGGGGTACCGACAGGCCGCCGAGAAGGCGAAGGAAGTTCTCGAAGACAACGCCATCGAAGTCGATGCCGACGACACGGAATACCTCGAAAAGATCGCCGCAACGGCGATGACCGGCAAGGGCGCGGAGAACGCCAAAGACCACCTCGCCGAACTCGTCGTTCAGGCAGTTCAGAGCGTTGCCGACGAGGACGGCGTCGACACGGACAACATCAAAGTCGAGAAGGTCGTCGGCGGCACCATCGACAACTCGGAACTCGTGGACGGCGTCATCATCGACAAGGAACGCGTACACGACAACATGCCGTACTTCGCCGATGACGCCAACGTGGCCCTCATCGACGGTGCGCTCGAAATCGCGGAGACGGAAATCGACGCGGAAGTCAACGTCACCGACCCCGACCAACTCCAGCAGTTCCTCGACCAAGAGGAAAAACAGCTCCGTGAGATGGTCGATTCGCTCGTCGATGTCGGCGCTGACGTCGTCTTCGTCGACGGCGGTATCGACGACATGGCACAGCACTTCCTCGCACAGGAAGGCATTCTCGCCGTCCGTCGTGCGAAATCGAGCGACATGCAGAAACTGGCTCGCGCGACGGGTGCTTCCCTCGTCAACAGCGCCAAGGACATCACCGAGGACGACCTCGGCTTCGCCGGAAGCGTCGCACAGAAGGACGTCGGTGGCGACCAGCGCATCTTCGTCGAGGAAGTCGAAGAAGCCAAATCCGTCAGCCTCATCCTCCGCGGCGGTACGGAACACGTCGTCGACGAAGTCGAGCGCGCAATCGACGACAGCCTCGGTGTCGTCCGCGTCACGCTCGAAGACGGCAAAGTGCTCCCCGGCGGTGGCGCTCCGGAGACGGAACTCGCCCTCGCCCTGCGTGACTACGCCGACAGCGTCGGAGGCCGCGAACAGCTAGCCGTCGAGGCGTTCGCCGACACGCTCGAAGTCATCCCGCGCACGCTCGCGGAGAACGCAGGTCTCGACCCCATCGACTCGCTCGTCGACCTCCGTAGCAAACACGACAGCGGCAAGGCTGGCGCAGGTCTCGACGCCTACACCGGCGACATCGTCGACATGGAAGACGACGGCGTCGTCGAACCGCTCCGCGTGAAAACGCAGGCGGTCGAAAGCGCAACGGAAGCGGCCGTCATGCTCCTCCGCATCGACGACGTCATCGCGGCCGGAGATCTCTCCGGTGGCAAAGTCGGCAACGACGACGATGACGGCGGCGCACCCGGCGGTGCCCCCGGCGGCATGGGCGGTATGGGTGGCATGGGCGGTATGGGTGGCATGGGCGGCGCTATGTAAAATCGGTCGAAGACCGATTTTCATAGACCGTCAGACTTCGCCTGACGCAGACGATGTAGGAGAGGTCTCGAAAGAACCTCTCCAGTCGAACGGGCACTGCCCGTGAGACAAGCTTCGACGAAGGAGAAACGCCATTTCACGGCCGAGATTCCCTCGGCCAAGGCGATGTGACGATAGGGTCAAACACCCTTTGAACGTCGAGCGGATTTCGGCCGCGAGACGACAACTACCACTGCCCATTCGAGCCCGCTCGTCTGCGGGCTTGACCGAGAAAAGTCAGGCTCGGTTATTCTTTCCGCATCGATTCGTACCGTTCGGCCAGCAGCAGGTACGGTTCGACGACCTCGACGCATTCTTCGAGCGTGATGACGTCGTCTTCGACCGAAACGATTCCCGAATCCACGAGCTTAGGGAGATGGCTGTGGTGTAACTGGGCGAAAACACGCCTCGGGTCGGTGTCCGGCAGTTCGCCGGAAATCAGCTCCGCGAGGGCTGTAACCGTAATCGATGGCCCGTGCTCGATGAGCTCTCGAAGCACGACTCGACGTCGTGCACTCGCCAGTGTGGAAAAAATGACGGACGGTGCGGGTGTATCGACGGTATCTAATGGTGGCATCGGTTGGGACGTTTGGTATCGTGAAATTCGTGGTTACTGGTCTCTTTCGCCGGTGAACGTCTACGTACTACATCTATTCGCACGAACCAATCTGAAACTTGGCCTTATATTTCAGGTGCTTTATGCCATTGACAGTGGTTTGCCATGGACGGACGTTCCGGTATCTCAAATCGGTTTGTCACGGTCGCTGTCGTGGTTGTCCGTTTTCGCCGAGAACGGTGTTCTCGACGAGGCGTGATTGTGCCCGTCGCAGTCGCTCCGAAACGGACTGTTTGCTGATTCTGAGTGCGGAACTCAGATCCGAGAGGGTCGCCTCGCGGGGGACTTCGAAGTATCCCGATTCGTAGGCGGCGACGAGGGCTTCGCGCTGTGGCCCGGTGAGATGAAACGCCGTCTCGTTATCGCCCGGTGTGTACAAGCGGGTGAGGGAGAACTCGACGTTTTCCCGCCGACAGAACTGTTGAAACTCGATCAGTGCCGGTCGTTCGGGGAACCGAACCCGCCGTGTCCACTGCCCCGACGTACCGTGGCCTGCCATCGGAACGGCACCGAGTTCCTGATATGCGGGATAGATGGGAAGGATGGCCTCCCGATTCATTCGAAGGCGATAGAGTTTCCGAACGTCCAGTTCTTCGACGATGGAGTACGATTCTATCGTCGGGTCGGTACGAAGGGCATCGTTGAACGCGTCGAAATCCCCACCCGTTGCCCAGACGATGAGGAGCGCGGACTGGGCCGTACTCGCCATCTGTTGTTCGAGTTCGACCGTCATTTCCGGAACCGCTTCGAGCGTCTCCGTAAGTACGAGTGTTGGAGCACGTATTGTAAACTCCGCGATGACGCTCATGAACAGGCGGACTCGCCCAGGGGTCTAAGTAGTGTTGGTTGTTATCGTTCCTCGTCAAGCTTGAACTGCTCGTGCTCGCTCGCGGCGTTGAGCACGACGCTCGTGTTGCTCTCTTTGATATCGGGGTCGATGAGCAGTTTCTTTATCTGCTCGTTCATCCCGTCCGTGTCGGTAAATTTGCCGATAGCGATAATATCGTAATCACCCGTTACTTCGTACACGCTAATCATCTGGTCATGATCCTGAAGTCGCTCGGTCACTTCCGGAAGGGCGTTTCCTTCGACTTTCAACTGGACGACTGCCGTCACGTCGTACCCCAACTCGTCGTAATCCACTCGCGGGGAGTACCCTTGGATGACTCCCTGCTCTTCCAGATGGGCGAGATGGTTCGAAATCGTCGTCACCGATACGTCCAGTTCCTCCGCGAGGCTTCGGAGGCTCGCTCGCCCGTCGCCGAGTAGTTCGTTTACTAATTTCGCATCCAGATTTTCGTACGTCATTACACCAACCAACTCACTCCACCCATTAGAATTTAACGAATATCCAATTCTAGGCCAAAATCACACAGTTGACCAACCGATACTGTTTTAATGGTGGATGTATTTGCATACGGTGTCTATAAAGATGACAGACGGAAATATTGCCTCCGAGAAGGATACAGGGTTATCCGCAGAGGAACAGGAAGTTCTCGACGCAATCGAGACCGAAAACGTCGATTTTGTTCGTCTCCAGTTCACCGACATCACTGGAACGGTGAAAAACGTCAGCATTCCGGCCCACCAGGTCGAAAAGGCGTTCGAGGAGGGAATTTGGTTCGACGGGTCGTCCATCGAGGGATTCGTTCGCATCCAGGAAAGCGACATGCGCCTCGAACCCGACCCATCGACGTTTGCCGTTCTCCCGTGGCGTTCGGACGGTGACTCCGCGAGCGCACGTCTCATCTGCGATGTCGTGAACACCGACGGAACGCCGTTCGACGGCGGCCCGCGTCAGGTGCTGAAGCGCGTCCTCGCTCGCGCCGACGAGATGGGCTACTCCGTCAGCATCGGTCCCGAGCCGGAATTCTTCCTGTTCGACAAGGACGAAGAAGGCAAAGCGACCACCATCCCGCACGACTCGGGCGGTTACTTCGACCTCGCGCCGAAGGACATGGCGAGCGACGTTCGCCGTGACATCATCTTTACGCTGGAGAAGATGGGCTTCGAAATCGAGGCCAGCCACCACGAAGTCGCCGACGGTCAACACGAAATCAACTTCAAGTACGAGGACGCACTCGCCGCGGCGGACAACATCGCCACCTTCCGTGCCGTCGTTCGTGCCGTCGCGGAACAGAACGACATTCACGCGACGTTCATGCCCAAGCCCATCAGCGAAATCAACGGGTCGGGCATGCACAGTCACATCAGCCTCTTCGACGAGGACGGTAACGCGTTCGACGACCCCGACGACGAGTTCAACCTCTCCGAGACAGCATACCAGTTCATGGGCGGTATCCTGAACCACGCGGAAGCGTTCACCGCCGTCACGAACCCGACTATAAACTCCTACAAACGCCTCGTCCCCGGTTACGAAGCACCCGTCTACGTCGCATGGAGCGACACCAACCGCTCGGCTCTCATCCGCGTCCCCGACGCCGCGGGCGCGAGTTCGCGCTTCGAAATCCGGAGTCCCGACCCGTCGTGCAACCCCTACCTCGCACTCGCCGCCGTCATCTCGGCCGGACTCGAAGGCATCGAGAACGACGCCGACCCCGGCGAACCGGTCCGCGAGGACATCTACGAGTTCGACGACGCAAAGCGCGAGGAGTACGGTATCACGATGCTCCCCGGTTCCCTCGACGAAGCGGTCGATGCGCTCGAAGCCGACGACGTCGTCACCGAAGGACTCGGCGAGCACGTGACCGAAAAGTTCGTCGAAGCCAAGCGTGCGGATTACGCGGACTACCGCGTGGCCGTCTCCGAGTGGGAGAAAGAGAAGTACCTCGAGAAGTTCTAAGCCCGAACTCCTCTCCGTCGAACTATTTTTGGATACGCGACGATTCCACCCTGTACGGCCGCGTTGATGAGGAAGACGACGACGAGCGGAAGCGGTACCCGAAGTCCGATGAACGAGAGGACACCGAGTACGAGGAGTCCGACCACGGCCGTCGAACGCGAGACCGTTCCGTTCGGCGGCCCGACCGCCTTCCACGCGACCAACGCGCCGACGGTTCCGCCGAGTGCGGTGACGGCATCGACCAAATCCGTTTCCGCCAGTGCGGCCGTTATCGGTGGCATGAACACGGCGACACAGAGCGCCGCGAACGCACAGAGGGCGGCGAGGGCAAACGCCGGCAGTGGCCGCCGGCGTAGTCCGTGGATGAGGACGGCGAGATAGACGAGACCGATTACGACGCCCGCGATCACGTCGACGGCGAAGTGAACGCCGAGAACGAGACGAGAGAGACAAACCAAGAAGACGATGACGCCCGCACCCGTCAGCCGTGCCGCCTTGCTCCAGCGGTCGAGCGTCAGCGCGAGGAGAAACCAAAAGACGGTCGAGCCGAGTGCGTGGCCGCTCGGGAAGCCGTATCCGGCCGCGCTCACGACGTGAAACGTTTCCGGCGGCCGTGCGAGCGCGAAGAACCCCTTCAGCGCGAGCGTCAACGACAGCGCTCCCAGCGTCCCAGCGAGGAGGAACCCGTACTTCTCCCGGTCGTCGCTGAACCAGTAGAGGAGTGCGCCGACGACGAAAAACAGCCCCGCGTTACCGAGTTGGGTGACGTAGGCGAACACCTGTGGGACCCAATGTGGTAACACCTCGTGTAGAAGTTTGACCACGCCCAAACCACGGGACATGACTACGAACGCCAGTCCTTGATTCGACCGCCGACACGTCCGGGAACGCCTGCGGCACTCACCCCGAATCCGACGAGCATCATGAGGGTGTACAGCCCGAGCGTCGAGAGCCAGATGACCAGCATGGCGAGGATGGCCCACCCACCGTTGAGCCACCAGAACGCACCGAGCGTCATGGCGGTTCCGTACAGGAGAACGAGGTACGGACCCCACCCGCGCGCGTGCCCACGGCGCATCCGTCTACGGACGTATCCCTTCAGTTCCGATTCCAATTTGGATTTCTGAACTGTGCGCTCATCGACATCGTGCTCGAACTCCTCGAACTCCGAGTGAAGACGTTCCACGTCGTCTCGAAGTTCGACGATGTCCGGTGCGGACTGCTCTGTATCGTCGGTCATGTCCTCTCCTTTGACTTCCTGCTGTCTTTCCCTGGTTCCCGACGCGCCTTTAGTTTTCCTGAAATGCCTCCCGGCGAGAACCGCGTTGATGACCGCGCCGAACAGCAGAACGATTCCGCCGAGATAGAGCCACGTAACCAACAGCAACGCGCCGCCGAGAACGCCGTAGGCGGAGAACTGTGCCGCTGAATCGACGTAGACGCTGAAACCAGCTTGGAGCGCCGTCCAGCCGAGTGTCGCAAATATCGTTCCGGGAAGTACCTCACGAACCGTAACGTCGGTATCGGGGAAGAAATAGTACAGGGGTAAGAACACGGGAACCAATGCGAACAGGAGCGCGAGCGACGCGAGCGTCCGCTCGAACGGAAGCCACGCCAGCGACGGGAGGAGGATGTTGACCACTGCGACGCCCGCGACTCCGACCGCGATGACCGACAGCACGACGGCCGCATCGGTCAACGTCTCGGTAAACGGTTCGGCGACGTTCACGCCGTAGACCCGCGAGAAGGCCTCGTCCAATCCGCGGAACACCCGCAGGGTACTCCAGATCAGGACGAGAAAGCCGATGATCGTCGCGTTTCTGCGCCCCGACGCGCTGGAGAGCGAATCCTGAACGATGTCCTGTGCTTTCGGCGAGAGGAGCGTCTGTACCGTCCCGACGACGTGGTCCGCGAACGCGTCCCCGCCGACGAACGACGCGATGGCGAGTGCCAACAGCAATGCGGGTAGAATCGAGACGAACGCGTAGTAGGCGATACCAGCCGCGAGAAACGTGATTTCCTGTTCACGTGCATAGCCGAGAGTTTCCCGTGTCGTAGTTCCGATACTCACACGAGTACTTCGCCGAAAATCAACCAAAAGCGTTGGCTACCGGCGAAACCGTCACCTACGGCCGCGTCGCCTCGCGGATCTCTTCGACGTTCGCGGGCGTCTTGAACGTCGTCCCGCCGTAGTGGGCGCGGGAAGCCTCGTAGCCCGCATCACGCAGTCGTTCCAAGAACTCATCCATTCCCGAGGCGGAGCGGGTCCACTCCTTGCAGAGGCGGTGTTGGTCGTAATGTGTCGGTTCGTGGAGTTCGCCCGCGAGTTGGGTCAGAAGCTTGTTCGCCTTCTTCGCGGTGCCCATCTCCTCGGTGACGTTCTCCGCGACCGCGTCCACGAAGTCGGCGTCGTGGCTCGGACCGAGCCACACCGGGCCGGCGGTGAGCAGGCGGTTGCTCTCACATGCGGGGCACGCTTCGGGCGGGTTGGCGACGAGGCCGTACTCGTGCTCGCGGTGAAGACAGTCCTCGCAGTGGTACAGATAGCCGAGTTCCTCGATGGACTCGTTGGCCGTCGTCGCCCCCTCGTCCAGTTCGAGATAGGTCCGGACGTAGTGGCTCGTCGCGTGGGTCAGGAGCGGCGTGACGCCTTTGTCGTAGCGTGCGGCGGTGCGGACCAGCGCCGAGAGGAGGATTCTGACGCCCATCTCGGCGTGGTAGTCGGTGTTGCGCGGAATCGCGCCGTACTTTCGGACGCCGCTGTGGAAGTGTGCGCCACAGAGCGGCGCGGTGTCCGTCGCCGTGACACAGACCAAATCGCGCGTGTTGGCGAAGGCGGCGTCGGCGAACGGAACTGGCGTCCCGAACGGGTCGATGTCCACCACGTCGAACACCTCCTCGTGCATGAGCGCGTTGGCGTTCTTGTGAACGACTTCGCCCGGTAGGTCGTTGCGCTCGAAGTTCTCCCGACAGAGTTCGATTGCGTCCGGGTCGATGTCGGCACAGGTCGCGTTCCAGCCCTCTTTGGCGGCGCGGACGCCCCGAATTCCGGTGGCCGCCATCGCGTCGAGGTAGTATTCGGCCCGCGGTTCGCGCTCGGCGTAGGTTCGCAGGACCGCAACCGTCAGGTCGCGGTTCAACTCCTGCACTGGGTTGAAAAACACGTCGTCGGTGATGGCGTCCCCCTCCTGTTCGGGGACTTCCACCTCGACGTTCCCTTCGTGGACGTTCATACGTCGAGTCGGCGTTCCGCACCGAAAAGCGGTGTGGGTTCGTCATCGCTATCGGAATCGGTTTATTTCGCCCCTCCGAACCGATGGCCCGTGCGTTCGGTTTCCCACTCCGCCATCGACCGTTCGCTGACGCCCGAGGAGTGGATACTGTGAACCGCGTCGAGGCGTGGGAGGCCGAACTGGCGGAGGTGGGGTCGCTCACGCCGGATGTCGTCGGCCGAATCCTCTCGGTTCACGACGACAGGGGACGGCAGGCCATCGAGGCGGTATCGGAGCGGCGAATCAAGGAGTACCGGGATTTCGTCGTGGTCGTCGGGTTCGAGGACGAGTACATCGTGGAGGAAGGCTGTACCTGCCGGGACAGCGAGTACAATCTGGACCCGGAGGACCCGACGGCGCTTCTGCTGGCACGTCCTCGCCGCCAAAATCGCGCGCCGAATCGGCGCGATGGACTCCCACGACATGTGGTACTCCGACGTCCGCGAGTTCCTGTGAGGTTCAGGACTGCTGGCAGATGTCCACGAAGTTTTGCAGGATTCGAAGGCCGGTCTCACCGCTCTTTTCCGGATGGAACTGCGTGCCGAAGACGGTTCCCGACTCGTCGGCGATGACGCTCGGGAAATCGGTTCCGTAGTCGGTCGTCGCCACTATCGCGTCGTCGTTTTCGGGGACGGCGTAGTAGGAGTGAACGAAGTAGGCGTACTCGCCGTCGACTCCCTCGACCAACGGGTGGTCCTGCTCGACGGAGAGTTCGTTCCAACCCATGTGGGGAACTTTCTGCTCGCCATCGAACCGGACGTTCGTGCCCGGAATCAGGTCGAGTCCGGTGACTTCACCCTCCCCGGCGCGTTCTGCCTCCTCGCTCGTCGTCAACAGCATCTGCATCCCGAGACAGATACCGAACACCGGCGTTCCGTCGTCCGCGGCATCGACGAGCGCCTCGCGGTACGGTCCGGCGTTTTCCACCCCTTCGCGGAACGCGCCGACGCCCGGCAGGACGATACCGTCCGCCGACTCGAACGTGGCGGGGTCGGCAGAAATCTCCACGTCCGCTCCCGCGCGTTCGAGACCGCTCACGGCGCTCCGGAGGTTGCCGAGGCCGTAATCGACCACGACGACGGACGCCGCCCGCTGTTTTGCGTGCGTATTGGCTTCCATATCGTCATCTACCGACTCTATCTACAAACGATTTCGTGTTCGCACGAAATCTGCCCGCTGAAACGGAGGAATGTGAATGAAATTTGATTTCTAATAATGACTATGTATCACATCAATGTACCAAAAGATTTGAATGAGAAGATTTAACCAACAAGTAACGAAGAAATAACACGAACTCAGATGGTCAATCGACGCACGTTCATCAAATCCGCGAGCGCGGCAGGAACGGTCGGTCTTACGGGGATGGCCGGTTGTATCGGTTCGTTCGGCAAGAAAGCGTACGGAGACGGTAAAATCAAGTTCCTGATGTCGCCGACCTCACCGCAGGAGCAGATGATGGCACAGTACACGCCCATCAAAAGACGGTTCAAAAACTACATCGACGAGGCCGACGACGTGACGATGAAGTACGCCGCCAACTACAGCGCGACGCTCACCGCCCTCGACAGTGGCACGGCGGACGTCGCGGAAACCGGTCCGTTCGCCGCCGCACTCGGCGTCAAAAACGACCGTGCTGACATCATCCTGCAACGCCACGCCTACGGGACGTGGAAATACTACAGCGTCATCGTCACTCGCTCGGATTCGGACATCTCGTCGCTGAAGGACCTCGAAGGGAAGACCATCGCGTTCGCCGACCCCTTCAGCGCTAGCGGGTCGCTGTACCCGCTGTCGATGTTGAAGCAGGCCGGTCTCTCCATTCCTGACACCCCCGGCGACCCCAAGGGTGCCGACTTCACGCCGAAATGGTCCTCCCACTCGAAGGCCTACAACGCACTCAAGAGCGGACAAGCGGACGCCGCCGGTGTCGGTCGGTTCGCGGTCTGGGATACCGACAAGGACCAGTACGTCGATGGCGTCAAGCAACTCGACATCCGGTCCGACATCCCCCGTGCACCCATCGTCATTTCCCCAAAACTCTCGGACGATGAGAAAACGAAGATAAAGAAGGCGTTCACTAAAGCGCCGGACAAGATGTACTACGGCAAAGATGGAAAAGAGGGGACCGACGACGACATTTGGTTCGACGGCGTGCGGCCTGCCGGTGTGAAGAAGTATAAACCGGTCATCGGCATGGCCAACAAACTCGGCTACGGGGAAGACATCTTCAAAAGCGACTCCACCACATCGGACAGCAGCAGCGAATAATAAACTATTACCTTTTCGTACTTGATTCAAACAACCATATGGCATCATTGACGGTATCGAACATCACCAAGGTTTACGGTGGCGAGACGGTGGCGCTCGACGACGTTTCGTTCGAGATTCCCGATGGGGAGTTCGTCATCCTCCTCGGTCCGTCCGGTGCGGGAAAATCGACGTTGCTTCGTCTTCTCAACGGACTCGAAAAGCCGACCGAAGGGGAGATTCGAATCGGCGACGACCGGGTTATGAGCACCCGAAGCGACGTGGCGATGGTGTTCCAGATGCACTACCTCGTCGAAAGCATGAGCGCGTATCGAAACGCGCTCACCGGGGCACTCAACCGAACCGACACGGTCGATAGCGTCTTCACGCGCTACGACGAGGCGGACAAGGAAATGGCACTGCGGTCGCTCGAAACCGTCGGACTGCTCGAAGAAGCGAACCAACGAGCGGACAGCATGAGCGGTGGCCAGCAACAGCGTGTCGGCATCGCTCGTGCACTCACACAGGACCCGCAACTCCTCCTCGCTGACGAACCAGTAGCGAGTCTCGACCCGAAAGCCGCCCAAGACGTGATGCACTACATGAAGCGTGCAGCGGCGGAACGAAACCTCACGTCCATCGTCAGTCTCCATCAGGTCAACATCGCACGCGAGTTCGGCGAACGGTTCATCGGACTCCGGGACGGCAACGTCGTCTTCGACGGCGGCAAGGACGACCTGACGATGGAAGACGTCGACCGGATCTATTACGGCGAGTCGACGGACGATTCCGCCATCAACAACATCGCATAACATGGCCACGGACATACCCGAAATCAAACAGCGAATCGAACACGAACAACGAATTCGGCGGATATCCGGCGCTTTGGGGATTATTGCGGTCCTTCTGATAACTGGGTTGGGAATGACCTATCTCGGATTTCTGCTGGCGGATCTCGTTCGCCAGTTCGGAACGTGGCTCGATTTCATCGGTGCGTTTCTCAAACCCAACTTCGTCGATTTCACGGCCTACACACATCAGCACGACATCGGCGGGCTTCGTGCGATTTGGGTCAGCTTCACACATCCCCAATACTTCGTCAGTACCATCGCCAACGCCTCCGTTTCGAGCGGCTCAGTACTGATATCGGCGGCGTTCGTCACGGTCCTCGTCGGATTCTGTGGGACGGTTATCGGGTTTCCACTCGCACTCGTCTTCGGGATTCTCGGCTCCGAGCGAGTAACCCCGTTCCCGTTCAACTTCATCTTCCGGGGAACGATGAGTACCATCCGAGCGGTTCCGGCGTTGGTGTGGGTTCTCATCTACATCCCGCTGACGGGCATCAACCCGTACGGCGCGGTGCTCGCCATCGCAACCGATACCATCGGCAACCTCGGACGACTGTTCACCGACGAACTCGAAGAGATCGACAACGGACCGATAGAAGCGATTCGTTCGACTGGCGCGAAGCGCCCGCAGGTCGTCATCTTCGGCATGCTGAGTCAGGTGTCGAACTCGTTCATCGCGTGGACGCTCTACGTTCTCGAAATCAACACCCGCATCGCCGTCAGCCTCGGTGTCGTCGGCGCTGGCGGGTTGGGGATGTACATCAACCTCCGCCTGCAGACCGTGAGTTCCGCCTCGTACGCTCGGGCGGCGGCGGGACTCGTCATGGTCGTCGTCATCGTCGTGACCGTCGAACTCCTCTCCTCACGCATCCGTGCCCGCCTCCGCCCGGGCGAACACGAAAGCGCGGGATTCTTCGAGACGATACGGGGACTCGGCGACACGGGCCGTTGGCTCGGTGCCAGTAGGGACATTTAACTCTCACTTTTCGTTCCATATCTCCAACTATAAATCACTCCGTTCAGTGGATACGTGTATGAATCCCCCGCCCTCCACTCCAGACGTGGATTTTTGACGACTGCGGGAACGCTCGGGACGGCCGTCGGCCTCGGCAGTGCGCAAACGACGAGAACGACGATAGGAACCACCACGTCCTCGAAGGACGCGCCGAAACCGGAGTGGACGTTTCCGGGGAGTTCGGCCGAATCGACGCGGTTCGTGTATCCGGTTTCGGTGACGGGCGGACTCGTCATTGTCATCAGTATGAACCAAATCGACTCGGGTGACCCGAAATACATTATCTCCGCACTTGGCGTGGACGACGGTCACACGAAATGGGCAAACACGTACGGCGGTATCTCCCTTCCCACCGTCGAGGATGGAACGATATATCTCCCGACGGGAGTTTTCGGGTCGGATAACCGACGGAAGCAGAAACTCTCCGCGATAGATGTCCGGACGGGAGCGGAGCAATGGACGACCCCGATAGGCTCTTACACGAACACCCTGACGGTCCACGACGGGAACCGTATATCTCTTTTTGCGGGAGAAAAAATCGCTCGTCGCGCTCGACGCGGACTCCGGGGATACGGTCTGGAAACGCTCCATCGACAGCACATACGCCAGTGAGTTGTTGATTCGTGACGACGCTCTCTTTCTCGACGGCGGGACCGCCATCTATTCTTTCTCCACCGAGGACGGGAGCGAACGCTGGCGGAAAGCGATCCACGGCTCGGGGTCACTCTTCTATTCCGAGACCGAAGGGAACGTCTACATCCATTCGTCGAACACGGTACAGGCCCTCGATGCCGACGACGGGTCCGTGGTATGGTCCTCCCCAGGGGAGGGGACGTTGCTCATGGACGATAGAACGCTCTACTCGTGTGGGAGTACCGTGAGAGCCATGGATGTGAGCGATGGTTCGCTGAAGTGGAAGTACGACGACGGCGGGAACGGATTCTACCGTTCCCCCACCGTCGTCGACGGTACGCTGTTCGGTATCGATTCGAAGAACACCGTCCACGCGATCGGGAGCGACGGCACGAAGCGATGGAGCCACACGTTCGACGCTCACGAAAATCAGCTCGGACGATATTTTCTGGACGTCTCCGATGGGAGCGTCTACCTCGTAATCGAACGAACGCTCTTCGTCATCTCGTCGGAGGACGGGTCGGTGAACTGGTCGTTTACCGCGGAACGACCGATGATACACTCACTCGTTACGTATGACGCCGTCTTCTTCGGGACCTACAGCGAACTGTACACCTTCAGCCGCCAGCACTCGTTGCTCTCGACGGCCGTGGACGGAACGAGCGAGTTCCTCACGTCTGCCCCCGGTTTGGGTCTCTCCGGAATCCTCGTCGGAACGGCCGCGTTCGCGGCCTACCGGCGATTCAACGACGATGACGATTCGGCGGCGGTCACCGCCGAATCGACCGAAGAACCGAAACTGGAGTACGGCCGCCTCGAACGCCTTTCGGCGGACGAGTTCACCGAGACGTATCGGGTGAGAAAACGAACCGACGACGGGCCGAAAATCGTCGCCGAACGGCAGTTGACCAAGCCACGGGTCGCCGGAACGTTTCGTTCGGCGGTCGAGCGTTGGGCCGAGTTGAACGACCGAACCGGCGTCGTTCCGGTGCTCGAAACCACCGGTGACAGTATCGAACTGCCGTATTACGAGGACGGTTC
Source organism: uncultured haloarchaeon (assembly GCA_963811185.1). Taxonomy (GTDB): domain Archaea; phylum Halobacteriota; class Halobacteria; order Halobacteriales; family Haladaptataceae; genus Haladaptatus. The sequence continues at coordinate 125,364 of CAWEQN010000012.1, read as the reverse complement.
GCTCGCGGATTCCGACCGGCCGCTCCCGGAGCGACTCGATGCGCTTTCGGCAGCGAGTACGGTCGTTCACGATGCCCACACCGATGGGTTGATTCACGGCGGTCTGACGCCGCAATCGGTTTTCCTCGACGGCGACGACGTGTTCGTCGCCGACTGGGAACTCGGGTCTGCATTGGCGGAGTTCCGCGACTCGGGCGACCCGCTGGCCTACGATGCGCCGGAGCAGGTCGCCGGAAACGAGACCGACGAGCGAACCGATGTGTACCGTCTCGGCGCGATTGCGGCGTTCGTCCTGACCGGAAAGAACCCCGACGAAGGCTCGTTGCACACGCTCGACCCGACACACAGGGAAGTCATGTTGGCACGGGCGGACCCACGGGAATTCGAATCCCTCCGTGAGAACCCCATTTCGGGGGATTTGTACGAAATCATCTCGAGAGCGATGGCCGAGGACCCGGACGACAGATACGAATCGGTGGTGGCGTTCGACGACATGCTCCGCTGGGCGGCGTTTCGTGCATGAGTCCGGACGCCGATTTGGACGGGCAAAAGGGATAATCCTCGCTCCCGTTTCGATTAGGAGGGAACAGCGTGGTCACTGCATTACTGCTCGTTGGATTGCTCGTCGCCGTGTTCGTCGGCTACAACATCGGTGGTTCTTCGACTGGGGTCGCGTTCGGTCCCGCAGTCGGAAGTCGAATCATCGGCAAAGTCGGAGCAGCGACGCTCTTTACGGTCTTTGCGCTCTGGGGCGGTTGGACGGTCGGCAGAAACGTCATCGAGACGATGAGCAACGGCATCGTCCCGGCAAGCCAGTTCACGTTGGGGACGAGCATCATCGTCCTCTTTTTCGCCGGGTTTGCACTGCTCATTTCGAACTTGTTCGGCGTCCCCGCATCGACGTCGATGACGGCCGTCGGCGCGATAGTCGGGTTGGGATTGGCGACGAACTCGCTCAACGAATCGCTGATGTTCACCATCGTCTCGGCGTGGATCATCGCGCCGCTTTCGGCGTTCATCGTCGGGTTGGTCGTCGGTCGATATCTCTATCCGCATCTGGATGCCCACTTTTCGTTCTCACGAATCGAGGGCGGACTGCTTACCCTGGACCGTTCGGGGTCGATTCCTCGACTCAAACGCGCCCATAGCGTCGGCGGACGGGAAGTCGGCGGCGCGGCATCGGTGCTCATCATCGCCTGCTATATGGGGTTCAGCGCGGGTGCATCCAACGCGGCGAACGCCGTCGCGCCGCTCATCGGCAACGGGTCGATTACCGCTAGCCAGGGAATCCTGTTGGCCATCGCCGCAATCGGCCTCGGCGGTTTCACCATCGCCCGGCGGACGCTCGACACCATCAGCGACGGCATCACCGACCTACCGATTCTGGCGGCGCTCATCGTCTCGCTCATCGGTGCGACCATCATCACGATTCTCTCGCGACTCGGAATTCCGGCCAGCCTCGCAGTGAGCACCACGTCGTGTATCATCGGCCTCGGATGGGGGCGGGCCAGTCGTGCGGTGACGGTTTCCGAAGTCGCGGATGCCGCGATTCAGCGGGAGCCAACGCCTGCCGCCGAACTCTCGTCGGGTGCACTGATAGCCGAGACGAGCAGAAACCGAGGTACCGCCCGGCCCGACCATCGGCGAGATGGCGGAAGGGGAGGTTCCCGAACCACCCACGGCGCGGGACGGTGGCGAAACCGGACAGGTCGCTCCTATCGGCGAGGAGAGCATCGAGGAACTGGCCGCGGAGAACCTGTTCGACCCGGCGGCGACGAGCCGTATCGTCCTCCTTTGGGTTCTTTCGCCGACGCTTTCCGCAGTCGGGTCGTACCTCATCTTCGAGTTCATCCTACACCTCTAACGGATTCGTTTTTGCTCGGCTTCCTGATAGGGACAGAGAAAATCGTTTTACCCCTTTTCAGTCGTTTCGAGTTCTATGAGCGAACACGTTCTCGTTCCGCTCGATGGCTCGCCGAAATCGATGGAAGCGTTCGAACACGCGCTGAAGATTCCGGACGCGGAACTCACGGTTATCACCGTCGTCAACCCCTTCGATATCGACCCGCTGTCGCCGGGGTATCAATCGCCACTCGGGAAGGCAGGCATGCCCGCCTACTCACAGGAGTGGTATCAAAAGGAGTGGGACAACGCTCACGAACTCCACGAGGAACTCGGGGAGCAAGCCGGCGACGTTCCGGTCGAGAGCGTCGTCAAAATGGGGCAACCGGCCCGCCAGATTCTCACGCTACGCCCGTGAAAACGATATCGACCATATCGTCATCGGAACCCACGGGCGGGACGATATTTCACATATGCTCCTCGGGTCCGTCGCGGACAGGGTGATGCGCCGTGCGCCGATGATGGTGACGGTCGTTCGCTGAGTGTCGCAGTATCGATTGCCGCTTGCGCACACGAGTACAGGTTAGCGAATCCGCCTGACGCAATTTTGAGGGAGTACTGATACAACCCGCTCCGACGGATACGAATATACGAAACTCTACAATTTTTGTTCGTTTCACGGTTATAACTAGTTCCTACTCGATTAGTATTCTCTACAGGTTGCTCATAACGAAATGTGAACCGCTGTTTTAGCAGAGTGCGCTATGCGAGGAAACAAGCGGTCACTCGACAACGTCAAACGCAGAGGTTATTTGAAAGGAATCGCGGCCGCTGGTATCGGTGCCAGCGCCGTCAGCAGCGTCCCCGGTGTGGCGAACGCCGTCTCGGGCGACACCATTCACGCGGACGGGGAGGACGTGTATCTCATCTTCGGTGTGGACACCGACTCGACGGATCTCGAATCGTGGCTCGCGGACCACAAAGGAGACGTGCAGGCGAGCTCACAGGAGTCCTCATCGGACGTCATCCAGTACCAGGACGTTTCACAGCTGAACGTCAATCAGCAGAAGAAGGCTATCGCCATCTCTATCGATGGCGGAAGCGCCAGTGCGATTCAACGAACCTACCAGCACAACAAGAACGAACAGGAAGGAAATGCATGGTCGGTAAACGCGAACGCGGAACGAAAACAGCGGACGTTTACCGACCTCTCGGACGTGTACATCGTCTTCGCACACGAGACGGACTCGCGCGATTTCTCCGGGTGGGTCGTCAGCGACCACGAGTACGAAAGCGAACAGGATGCGGAAGCCGACATCGACCAAGAACAGGATGTCGAGCAAGCCAACGTCAGCAGTCAGAACTTCGCCATCGCACTCGCCGAGGACGACAGCTACGCCCGGTCGTACCAGCGAAGCTTCCAGATCAACAAGAACGTTCAGGACGCCGAAGCCCTCGCGGCAAACATCGGCGAGGCCGACGACCAGAGCGCCGATTCGTCGGTCGACCAGTCCCAGGAGGTCGACCAACTGAACTACAACGAACAGGGCGTCTCGGTCGCAGTCGCCGTCGGTGAGGACAGCACGGCGAAGGCGTGGCAGGTGAGCTGTCAGTTCAACTCGAACAAGCAGATAGCGAACGCCGCCGCGCTGAACTTCGACCCGAAACTCGTCGACGAGTTCATGGCGTCGGCCAACATGACCGGCGACTACTCGGATTCCGACGTGAAACGTGGCTCGGACGGGTCGGCCCAGTCGAACGAGCAGGGTGCGGAATCCGACGTCGACCAGTACCAACACGTTAGCCAGCTAAACAAGAGCTTCCAGAAGGCCGCGGTCGCTATCGCACTGGACGGCAGTCAATCGATGGCCACGCAGGCGAGTTATCAGGGCAATTTCAACGCACAGATCGCCTCGGCCACCTCGGTGAACGTCGACGACGGCTGGTACAAACTCGACGGCGTGACGAAGGGGACGGACGCGAAAGGTGACGGCTCGTGGGCAGTCGCCTACGAGAACGGCGGCAAGCAGGTCAACGAGCAGACCGCCATCTCCGAAATCGAGCAGAGTCAGTACATCGAACAGCTGAACGTGAACGAGCAGAACAGCGCCATCGCCTTCGCCAGGGACGAGGGAACGGCGACGGCCGAACAGCTCAACTACCAGCGAAACGAAAACGTTCAGTTCGCCGAGTCGAACGCTGGCAACGAGGACGACCAGGAGACCCGCAGGACGGGGACTGCAAGGACGGCAAGAAACACCACGACCACGATGACGATGACTGCCGTGACGAAAAACATCACCACGACGATGACTGCCGTGATGGGAAGAAACACCACCGCAAACACAAACACCACAAGAAGTGCGACTGAATCGAGCCCTATTCGGTCGGCTACGTCATAGCTGACGCCGATATCCTGTCTCCGCCATCGACGCTTTATCCGTCGTATTTCTCGACCGTTTTTCCGCGTTTCAGTGTTTCCGTACTCTCAGTGTTTTCGTACCGGTGGTCACTGAATCCCAGTCGGGGATTAGAAATCGCCGAGGTTTGACTGGCCGCCGTTCGCGCCCGCCATCGTTGCCGCCTTATCGAGCGCGTTTTCGAACGTGGATTCCTGACTCCGGTCGTAGAGCGTCGCGGCCGGATGGAGACAGATGAGAACGTCGCGTTTCGTCCCGCCGAGTTCGACGGGTTCTATCGTCCCTGCCTCGTTCGTCACGGCCACGTCCCTCCCGAGGACGTGCTGGCTCGGTACCTTCCCGAGCGTCACGATGATCTCCGGGTCGACGAGTTCGATTTCTCGCTCCAGATACTCTCGGCAGTTTCCGAGTTCTTCCTTCGTCGGGTCGCGGTTCTCCGGCGGCCGGCAGCGGACGCAGTTAGTGATGCGAACGTCCGCCCGCGAGAGTCCCTTATCGCGTAGCTTGTCGTCCAGAACCGACCCGCTCCGGCCGACGAACGGTTCGCCCTGCTCGTCTTCCTGTGCGCCGGGTGCCTCCCCGATAAACAGCACGTCCGCGTCCTCCGGTCCGACTCCGTTGACGATTTGGCTCCGACACTCGACCAGCGCCGAACAGCGCGTACAGTCGGTAACGTTCGAGCCATCCATCGTTCCCATGCTCGCTCGAACGACCGGGACATATTAAGTATCCTCGGCCTGTCGCTCCACAATCGACCGGAGAAACCGAACGCGTGCTCCACAATCCGGCTTCGACCCCGTCTCCGACGACGCGAATCGTTTTTCCCGTTTCCCGACGCGAGGTATGGTATGGCAATCGGCGACCTACGGGAAGTCACGCTGGGTGATTGTTCCGACCTGTACTATCTGGACACGGGAATGTACGACACGGAAGCCTACGGCGCGGTGTACATCCTCGACACCGACCGTCCGGCAATCGTGGAGACGGGCATCGGCACGCACTACGAACAAATCCTCGACGCGCTGGACGAACTGGATATCGCCCGGGAGGACGTGGCGGTCATCGCGCCGACGCACGTCCATCTGGACCACGCGGGTGGTGCGGGCTTCCTCGCGGAGGAGTGTCCGAACGCGGACGTGTACGTCCACGAAATCGGCGCACGCCACCTCGTGAATCCGGAGTATCTGGTGAAGGGGACGAAAGCGGCCGTCGGCGACCAGTGGCAGTTCTACGCCGAACCGAAACCCGTGCCCGAGGACCGCGTGGTGGAACTCACGGACGGGGACACCATCGACTGTGGGAGCCACGAACTGGCGGTCTTTCACGCACCGGGCCACGCGCCGCACCAAACCATCTTCTACGACGAGGCGAACGACGCGGTGTTCACGGCCGACGCGGCGGGGATTTGGGTGCCGAGCATCGCGGAAATCCGGGAAACGTCACCGCCGACGGATTTCGACTTGGACCAGTGTCTGGAGGACGTGGAAACCATCCGAAAGATTTCCCCGAGCACGCTTCTGTACACCCATTTCGGCCCCCGTGAGTACTCCGACGAGGCGATGGACGAGTACGGCGAGGTTCTCTCGAAGTGGGTCGCGGCGGTCGATGCACAACGCGCCGCCACGGACGACGAGGAGAAAATAATCCGAACGCTCATCGACAAACAGGATATGGACGACGTCTGGGGCGAAACGAAAGCTCACGAGGAAACGAAATTGAACACTCGTGGCGTTCTTCATTACCTCGACACGCACGAAAGCCTATGAAACCTCCGAAACGCTACCAACTGCGATAAACTTTCGCACTCGTTTTACACTACCTTAATGGGGCGTGGACGCACAAGGGATTGGTATGGAGTGGCGTGACGCCGAGCAGGAGTTTACCGACCCCGTCATCGAGCGGACGACGCTGTCCCGAATGTTCGAGGACAGTGTCGAACGACATCGAAACCGCCCCGCACAGCAGTACAAGGGCGGTGTCTACCGTCGCTCGCTGGCCGAAACCGTCCTTCCGGCGGCCCCGGACGGCGAATTTCGGTCGCTCTCGTACCCGAGGATGCGCGATATCGTCCGCAACCTCGCCGCCGGGTTCCGTAGCCTCGGCGTCGAAGCGGACGATAGAGTCGGGATTTTTGCGGATACGCGGATGGAGTGGGCACAGACGGACTTCGCACTGCTCGCGGCAGGCGCGATAGTGACGACGGTGTATCGAAGTTCCTCCGTCTCACAGGTCGAATACCTCCTCGGCGACCCCAAGGCGACGGGCGTCGTGGTCGAGAACGAGGACTTGCTGGAACGCGTGTTCGACGCGGAGGACGAGTTGAACCTCGAATTCATCGTCGTGATGGACTCGCTTTCGCGGGAGTACGACCGCGACGACATCTACACCCTTGCCGAGGTTCACGACCGTGGAAAGGAGGCCTTCGACATCGACGAGTACGAATCGTGGCTCAACGCCCGCACCCCGGACAGTCTCGCCACGCTCATCTACACTAGCGGAACGACGGGCCAACCCAAAGGCGTGAAACTCACTCACTGGAACTTCCGGTCGAACGTCAACCAGTGCTATCGTCGGTTCGGACCTCGCCCCGACAAGGAGGTTCCCGTCATCGACCAGTATTCCAAGGCCGTCTCGTTCCTCCCGCTCGCACACGTTTTCGAACGGACGGCCGGGCATTTCATGCTGTTCGCCGCCGGCGCCTGTGTCGCATACGCGGAAAGCCCGGACACGCTACAGGACGATTTTCACGCAGTAAAGCCGACCACCGGAACCAGCGTCCCGCGGGTCTACGAGCGAATCTACGACGCGATTCGCTCGCAGGCCGACGAGAGCGATTTCAGTCGTCGCGTCTTCGACTGGGCGACGGATGTCGGCGTTTCGTACCACGAGGCGGATTCGCCGAGTGTCGGTCTCCGCGCGCAGAAAGCGCTCGCCGACAAACTCGTCTTCGACAAGGTAAAGGACGGCCTCGGCGGTAACATCGATTTCCTCATCAGCGGCGGCGGTAGTCTCTCGGCCGACTTGTGCGCGCTGTATCACGGCATGGGATTGCCCATCCTCGAAGGCTACGGACTCACGGAAACCTCGCCCGTCATCTCCGTCAACCCGCCCGAAGCGCCGGAAATCGGTACCATCGGCTATCCCGTCGTGGACGCCGAGGTTCGGGTCGATGAATCGATAGTCGGCGAGGACTTCTCGGCGGCGGCAGGTGATGTCGGCGAACTGCTCGTGAAGGGGCCGAACGTCACCGACGGCTACTGGAACAAACCCGAGGAGACCGAGCGCGCGTTCACCGACGACGGCTGGTTTCGAACCGGCGACATCGTCGAAATCCGACCGGACGGCTACATCGCGTTCCGCGAACGGGCCAAGGAACTGCTCGTCCTTTCGACCGGCAAGAACGTCGCTCCCGGTCCCATCGAGGATGCCTTCGCCGCCAGCGACATGGTCGAACAGTGTATGGTCATGGGCGACGGCCGGAAGTTCGTCAGCGCGCTCATCGTCCCCAACGTCGGGAAGGTACGGGAGCGGGCCGCCCGCGAAGGTATCCCCCTCCCGGACGACGACCGTGACCTCTGTCGGAACGATACGGTCTCCAACTGGGTCGAGGCCGAAATCGAGCGCATCAACCCGCAGTTCGAATCCTACGAACGGATCAAGCAGTTTCGACTCGTCCCCATCGAGTTCACCGAGGACAACGACCTGCTCACCCCCACGATGAAGAAAAAGCGTCGTAACATCCTCTCCCGCTTCGCCGACGATATCGACTCGATTTACGTCGACTGAACGGAACTTCCCGCCCGAATTCCCTACGAACACCCCGGTCTTCCGATGGACGCGAGCGTATCGGCGGAATTCGTACGATCGATTACCCCATAATTGTCCTCCAGAAAAATAACGTTCGCAAAACAAATGCTCGCTCGATTCCGAGGGGGCGAAAACCCCGATTATTGCCGTCGAAACGCCTCCCCGACATCAATATTTCGCCCCGAGTTCGTTCATAAAGGCCATCTGAGACGTGTCAGTGAGGACTACCAACCTTTATAAACCTTAAATACGTCATTTAAGTTGCGCTATGACCGACCCTAAGGAAACCATCAACATTGAAAACGTGGTCGCCTCGACGGGCATCGGGCAGGAACTCGACCTTCAAAGTGTCGCTATGGACTTGGAGGGCGCGGATTACGACCCTGAGCAGTTCCCCGGTCTCGTCTACCGTACGCAGAACCCGAAGTCTGCCGCACTCATCTTCCGCTCCGGCAAAATCGTCTGCACCGGTGCGAAAAGCACCGCCGACGTTCACGAGAGCCTCGAAATCGTCTTCGACAAGCTTCGAGAGTTGAACATTCAGGTGAACGACGACCCCGAAATCGTCGTCCAGAACATCGTCACGAGCGCGGACCTCGGACGCAACCTCAACCTCAACGCCATCGCCATCGGCCTCGGACTGGAGAACATCGAGTACGAACCCGAACAGTTCCCCGGCCTCGTCTACCGTCTCGACGAACCCGAAGTCGTCGCCCTGCTGTTCGGCTCCGGCAAACTCGTCATCACCGGCGGGAAGAAACCCGAGGACGCCGAACAGGCAGTCGATAAAATCGTCTCGCGGCTCGGAGAACTCGGTCTGCTGGAATAACTTCTCTCTACTTTCTGCTGTATTTTCGTCGGAGTGACATCGCCGGACCCACTGACGAGAAAACATCTATACTCGATTAATCTATCCTGACAGTATGTCCCTCCCTCGCCGTTTCGAACAGGTCGGCATCGTCGTCGGAAGCGTGCTGATGGTGTCGCTTCCGTTCTCCATCCCCTATATCGCACTCTCCCACGGATCCGGTTGGCTGAACGGCCTGCTGCTGTACGTACCGGGGCTCGTCGTCGGCGTTCTGGTCGCTCTCGATAAACTCCCGGTTTCGCAGGCATGCTATTCGCGGCAGTTCTCGTCCGGTCCTGCCTCGACAGGAAAATCCGGTCAGCGATTCCTCACCGCTCGTAGCGAACGAAGTCGAACGCCTCGTGCTCGTCGCGTTCGACTTCTCGCCACTCCGACTCGTCCCATTCGGGGAAGTACGTGTCCCCCTCGTAGGCTTCGTGAATCTCGGTGAGAACCATCTCGTCGGCGTGTGGGAGGAACTGCTCGTACACCGCCGCGCCGCCGGTGATGTAGCCGGTGTCGTCTAGTTTCTCGATTTCCGCTATCGCCTCCTCGATGCTGTGGACGAGGACGACTTCCTCGGGTAGGTCGGGATTCGACCGACTCAGTACGACGTTCGTCCGGCCCGGAAGCGGGCCGCCGAGTTGCCCCGAGATGCTCTCGTAGGTGGTCCGTCCCATGACGACGGGATGACCCATCGTCGTCTCCTTGAAGTGGCGCATATCCTCGGCGTAATGCCACGGCATGCCGCCGTCGCTGCCGATAACGCCGTTTTCCGCAATCGCGGCGATGAGGACGAGTCGGCTCATTCCGCCACGCTGAATTTGATACCGGGGTGGGCATCGTACTCCCGGAGCGTGATGTCCTCGTATCTCAACTCGTCGATGGAGTCCGCCGCGATGTCGATTTCCGGCTTCGATTTCGGCTCGCGCGAGAGTTGGGTCAGCAGGCCCGGAACGTGGTCCAGCGCTTCCGTTTCTTCCTCCGGTGCCTCGGATTCGAGCCACTCCCGAACCTCCTCGTACTCCGACTTCTCGCTCACGTCGGCGAGGCGCGATTGCAGGGCAGGGAGGTTGTCGCGGTACCACTCGCCGCGTTCGCCCTCGCCGCAGTAAACGTGTGCGTCCACGATTGTATGGGAGAACTTGCCCACCTCGAATCCCGTTTGCTTGGCGAGAACGGTCCCCAACAGGGCGTACGCCGCGATGTTGAAGGGGATGCCGAGCGCAACGTCACCCGAGCGCTGAGTGAGATGTAGGTTGAGGGTGCCGTCACCCTGAACGTTCAGGACGAAGGTGTAGTGACACGGCGGAAGCCCCGAGACGGCGGCGTTCGCCGGATGCCAGGCCGAAACGACGAACCGCCGCGAGTTCGGATTCTCGTCGAGGCCGTCGATGACGTACTGAATCTGGTCGAAGGTCCCGTCCTCGTTCAGCCACTGATGGCCATCCTCGGGCCACGATTCGCCCGGCAGACCCTCCTCGGGAACCGGGAATCGTCGCCAGAACCGGCCGTACGCGGTGTCGAGATGCCCCTCTTCGTTGCTCCACTCGTTCCAGATACCCGTCTTCTCGCGGAGGTTCCGAACGTGTTCTTCTCCAGACAAATACCAGAGGAGTTCGTGGAGCATCGAGTCCCACCGATACCCGTCCATCGCCTTCGTGGTCAACAGCGGGAACCCGTCGCGCAGGTCCACCTCGTAGTGCTGGCTGAACGTCGAAATCGTGTCCACGCCGGTTCGATTGGGCTTGTACGTACCGTCCCGGAGTACGTCCTCGATGAGTCCGAGGTACTGCTTCATGGGTGGGTGTCGCCCCTACGAGCGTTAAAAGATATTGATGCCGTGTCTTTCTATCCGCTAACTACTTCGTTCCGCCATCACCCTGGTTTCCGATGGTGACGCGATAATCCGACCCCACGAGGCGCGGGTTCTCCTCGGACATGGGGGAGAGTTCGAAGTTGCCGACTTCGTTTTTCACCCCGAAGGTGTTTTTCGGCTGGTAGATGGGTAGGTGGACGCGGTCCTCCAGCAGCGTGGTGATGGTCTCCTCGTACAGCTTTTTGCGTTCGTCGTGTTCGTCGGACTTCCGCGCTTTCAGTATCTTGTCCATCACCTCGTCGTTCTTGTAGAAGGTGCCGTTCGTCTCGCCCTCCGCCCGCTGGTGGAAGAGCGGATAGACGTAGGCATCAGGGTCGGCGAACGCCGACCATTCCGTGACGAACATGTCGTAGTCGCTCGCGGACCCCGAGACGATTTTGTCGTGGAACACGGACCACGAGTACTTCTCCACGCTGGCCTGCTGGAATCCGGCGAGCGTCAGTCCTTGTTTCACCGAGTTCGCCATCATCATCAGCAACTCGTCGCCGGCGCTCTTCGACGCCGGAACGGCGATCTTCGGCTTCCACGCTTCGACACCTGCATCTCGGAACAGCTTTCGAGCCTTCGTGACGTTCCGGTCCTTCGGAATCCCCTTCCACTTCTTTACAGGCATCTCCCACTCTTCTTCCAACTGGTGAGGCAGTGGGCTGTAGGTCCGCTTGCCCGCCGGGTGGAGGATGTTCTCCACCATCTTATCGAAGTTGACACAGTAATCGACGGCCTTCCGCACCTCCTTGTCCGACGTCGGTCCGCCGTTACAGTTGAAGCCGAGGTAGGCATAATCGTAACTCTCGACGGATTTCACGTTCGCATTCGGCTGGTCGTTGGTCGCCTTCCAGAGGTGTGGTTCTACGTCCTCGACAATCTGATTCTGTCCCGTCTTCAGGCTCATCGTTCGAGCGAGTCCCGAGGATTCGCCGACGAATTTCAACTGATCCACCGCGGCTTTCGGCGAATCCCAGTAGTCGTCCCACCGGGTCAAAATCGCGTACTTCTGCGGGACGAATCGGTCCACCCGATACGGCCCGGACCCAACCGGATTCTGTGCGAACGATTCGGGGTCGGGGTCACGGGCGGACTTGGGAACGATTGCCCGAGTGAGCACCTCGTGGAACGCGTGATACGGGTACGCCAGTTTGAACCGAACCGTGTGGTCATCGGGCGTCGCGATGGACGCTATCATGTCCACCTCCCACTTGTTCGGCGTGCTGTGTCGCCACGACGTGTTCCTGTCGCGGTGGGTCGGTGCCTCGAACGAGTATTTCACGTCCCCCGCCGTCACCGGCTTCCCGTTCTGGAACCGCGCTTCCTTCGTTATCGATACTTCGTACTCTTTTCCGTCGTGGCTCACCTTCGGTTTACCCTCGGCGAGTTCCGGTTCCAGCTTCGTCCCCTCGCCGTAGGTGTACAGCCCCTGAAACACCTGTCCGGCGATTTGAGCCGACGGCACGTCGTCGATGACGACGGGGTCGAGCGTCGTCGCCGTGAGCGTCTGTGCGATTCGGAGTTGCGAACCGCTTCCGCCAGACACCCGTTCGACGGCGGAACAGCCTGCGAGGGAACTGACCCCGGCGATTCCGAGCGATGCGAGTAGTTTCCGTCGCGTCAGTCCGTCGTCCGTCATTATCAGGCACCTCCCGTCTTCGCGCCGACAGTTTTGAAGTACACCAGTTCGGAGCTGATGACGAGCAGGCCGATGACGACGACCAGCCAGAACGTGGACACGCTGTGGACGTACAGATCGTACAGCAGTATCGGGAAGAACAGCACACAACCGACGGTCCCGACGACGGGTATCGCCGGGTGGAGTTCGAGTTCGTCGCGTTGCTGGTACGCCACGTAGCTCACACCGCCGAAAACACCGATGAACGCCAGCGACGCGAAGGTCGTGATACTCATCAGGCTTCCATACACGGCGAAGGCCATCGACAGGATACCGAGGCCGATGACCATTCCGGATGGGATTTGGTCGCTACCGTTACTGCTTCCGTCGTCACTGCTACTACTGCTATCGTCGCTACTATCACTGGTCTCATCGCCGTCGTCGCTATCGTCGTTGCTACTGGTGCTCCCATCACCGCTGCTGTCATCGCTTTCGACGCCGGTCAGGTCGGGAAGGACGCCGATGCTGATGAGTTCCCGGGAGAACTCGGCACTGCTGAACAGCGTGGCGTTCACCGCGCTCGCGGTCGAGAACAGCGCGGAGATGGCGATGAGGAGCGCACCGATTTGTCCCGCGAACGGCAGCGCCGCGTAGAGGAGCGACGTCTCGGGACTGACCATGATGACCGGCAGTTCGAGGATGCTCGTCGTCGTGAACGCGACGAGAATATACAGCAGGGTCGCGACCGGAATGGCGATGTAGATTGCCTTCCGAATCGTCTCCTCCGGGTCGCTGAACTTGTCCTGGTCGTACATCAACAGCTGCCAGCCCTGAAACGCCACGAACGACATTGCCGCTCCGAGGAACGGGTCGGTGATGCCGATGGTCGGATTGAGGCTGAACTCGTAGAACCCCAGCTGGAAGATGTGGCCCGTGACGGCGAAGTAAACGCCCCAGATACCGAAGCCGCCGATGACGGCGACTTTGAAGAACGTCAAAAAGTCTTCCGCCTTCCCGGTTGAACCCGCGCCTCGCAGGTTGAGTCCGACGAACGCCGCGATGATGAGGACGGAAACACCGTTTGCGATCGGAATCTGATCGAACGCGGTTCGACCGAACATCTCGGTAAAAAAGGACGAGAACGCGTACGCGTACAACGCCATCGAGACGATGTACCCGAACAGGAGGGTCCATCCGACCATGCCAGTCAACATGGTGTTCTCGAACAGGTCGTGGAAGTAGGTCGGCGCACCACCCTCGTCGTCGGTGTATTTGTTTATCTTCACATAGCTGTACCCCGAACAGAGTGCCACGATTCCGGCGATCAGGAACGCTATCCACGACAAGCGTCCCGAGATGGAAACGACGAGACCGAAGGCAGAGTAAATACCGCCCCCGATCATTCCGCCGACAGCCATCGCTACCGCCTCTTTTAACCCGAGCTTTCCCATACTATTTCCCCGTAAGTCGACTTCCAGCAAACATCCATTGCTTGCTATGGCGTGCAGTTGTTTTCTTCCGGAAGTTGATGGAGGAAGCATGCTATGGCAAGCAGGGAACCTAACACGATCTTCGGCCAAGCTATCGTATCCATGTCCACGCAAACGTCACTCCGAGTCAGGGGCAAAACCGACACTGGCGTTGGAATACTGCTGAGCGGTGCTGTTGCCGGAATCATCGCCGCCGCCGTGATGGCTCCGGTTTGGATTTACTTCCGCCCGGCCGTCATCACAAACATGGTGGCGGCGCTCTACAACCTGCAGGGGTCGTTACTCGGCTGGGTCGCTCACCTCGTTCACGGGGCCATCTTCGGCGTGCTGTTCGCGTTCCTCGTCACGAAATCACCACTTGGGGAGAATGTCTCCGGAACGCTCCGGAGCGTCGTCGCCGGACTGGCCTACAGCATCGTCCTCTGGATAGTCGGCGCGGGAATCATCCTCCCGCTTGGATTAAGTATCTCCGACGTTCCGTGGGCACCGCTCGTTCCGAACCTGCATCCGGCGGGCTTGCTCGCTCATCTCGTGTACGGTGCTATCCTCGGCCTGCTCGTCCCGCCCCTGCTGTCGGTCACGGGCAAAATGAGCGAGAACTGAATCCCTGAACCGACCCTCCTAACCGTCCTTCCGACCGACTTCACCGCGATAACACGACGATGTACCGCGTCAGCGACCCGTGCACGCGGCGTTCGAACTCGCCTTCGACGGTCCATCCATTCTCACGCGCTTCGTCCGCCCACGAGCGGTCGCCGACGACGACGGCCCGGGAGGAAACTCGCCTCGTTTCCGCGAGCGCACCGGCCACGAGGTCGTCCAGTCCGAGGTTCGCTATCTTCGACTGCCTGCCGTACGGCGCGTCGAACACCACGCCATCGACGGTGTCGTCGTCGAACGGGAGATGGGTCGCATCGCCGCGAACCGTCGCGGCGTCCGCGTCCGGCGCGTAGTGGTCGAGGTTCTCCGCGGCCCCGCGAGCCATCTTCCACTGTGCATCGGCACCCAGCGGCCGCGCGCCGACGAGCGCGGCCTCGATGAGGACGCCGCCCGTCCCGCACATCGGGTCGAGAATCGTCGTTCCGTTCCGTGCTCCGGCGATGTTTACCAGCGCGCGGGCGAGGAGGGGATGCATGCTCCCCGGTTGGAAGAACGGCCTGTCGGTCGGCTTTCGGGTGCCGTAATCCCGCACGCTCTCGACTGCCGTCCAGCCGAGTGCACAGCGGTCCCCAGAAAACATCGCCCGCAGTTCGTGGTCGGGGTCGTCCAAATCGACCGCGAACCCGCGGTCTACGAGTACCTGCCCCAACTCGCGTTCGGTTTCCTGCGTGCTGACGTGTTCCGTCTCCCGTATCGTTCGCGCACGCACCGCAACCGTCCCTTCGCGGTCGATGGGCGCGGCGGAAAGCAGTGCCCGCGCGCTCGCCACGTCGGCGTCCGTCGTCCCCACCAGTTCGTTCGCCCGGTGGGTGTACGCGAGGTTTCGAACGCGTTCGGTAATCGTCGCCGCTCGCGCGAGGCCGGGCGCGACGAGTTCCACTTCGGTCGCCGCGCTCGCCGCCTCGCACGCCGCGAATTCGTCGTCTTGTCCGCCGAGTTCCAGTACGTACACGATGGTATCTCCGTCGTCCGGTTTCGTTCGAGGGGAGTGGGGCCGTCGTCTTGGGAATTCCGAATCACGACGGGGAGGAAACCATTCGTGATTTCGAGCCTGTTCGGACGTGGTTACTCCATTTGGTTCCGTTTTCGAGACCGAAACAACCCTGTTTGACTCCATAACCGGGACCGCAATAACTAGGCGAAATGAATGACCGCAACCGCGTGCGAAGCATCGTGCCGACCGCTGGTTCGCGGTTGCACCGCGAACCCAGATGTTTCTCCAAAATCTCGCTGGTTCGGGCACACTCGTCGCGCATCCTGAAAGCGGGTGTGTCGCCACTCCCAATCAGTCGCTCGAAAAAATAACCGAAAAACCGGACCGCGACCTACTCTTCGCCGAGGAGTCGATTCACCATCGTCTCGGGGTCGAACTGCTCGATGTCGTCGTAGCCCTGTCCGGTTCCGAGGAACAGGATGGGCTTGCCCGTGACGTGGGAGATGGAAATCGCCGCCCCGCCTTTCGAGTCGGCGTCCGCCTTCGTCAGAATCGAGCCGTCGACTTCGGCGGCTTCGTCGAACTCCTTCGCGCGCTGGACCGCGTCCTGTCCGGCCACGGCCTCGTCCACGAAGAGGGTCATATCCGGGTCCACGACGCGTCCGATCTTCTCCAACTGGTCCATCAACCCTTCGCTGGTGTGCAGGCGACCTGCGGTGTCGCCCAGCACGATGTCGATGTCGTGGGCGTCGGCGTACTCCACCGCGTCGTAGATGACTGCGGCGGGGTCGCCACCCTGTTCGTGCGCGATGAGTTTCTTGTCGAGGGATTCTGCGTGCTCTCGAATCTGCTGGTTCGCACCGGCACGGTAGGTGTCGCCGTTCGCCATCACGGAGGAGTAACCGCGCTCCTCGAAGTAGCGGGCGAGTTTGGCGATGCTCGTCGTCTTCCCGACGCCGTTGACGCCGGTGAAGATGATGACGAGCGGTTTGTCCGCCTCGGCGACCCGCTGGTCGAAGTCGAACTGCCCGACGCTGATAACCGACAGCAGGGAATCGTGCAGTGCTTGTTCGACCACGTCCCCCGTCTCGGCGCTGAACTTGCGCGTCGCGCCGACGAGGTCGCTCCGGATGCCTTCGAGCATCTCGCCGGCGACGCTCATCTCCACGTCGCTTTCGAGGAGCGCCATCTCCAGCTCCCAGAGCGGGTCTTCGACGTCCTGCTCCTCGATGATGATCTCACCGCGAGCGAACGACTTTGCTTTCTGGGCGAACCCACCTCGTCCGTTCGATTCAGCCTCCGAGTCGTCCGCTTCGCCGGACGCCGTTGGCTCCGGCTCGCGCTCGGATTCCGATTCGAACTCCGGTTCCGGTTCGGGTTCGGATTCGAACTCCGGTTCCGGTTCGGTGGTTTCCGCTTCCGTTTCGATGGGTTCCGATTCGGCCATCTCTTCGGCTGTCGCCGCGTCCGCCGTCTCGGCGTCCGCCGCTTCAGCTTCCTCGGCCTTCTCCTCTGTCGTCTCTTCGACGTCCTTACGGAACCCGCTCAACTTATCCTTCAGACTGTCGAACATCGGCGGTTACTCGTCCTCGTCGTCCTGCTGTTGTTGCATCTGCTGCATCTGCTGTTGCATCTGCTGTTGTTGCATCTGCTGTGCCTTCTGCTCCAACTGGTCGCTTTCGGCTTCGACCTCGCCGATTTCCTCCTGCAGGTCCGCGATCTGCTCGTCGAGGAGGTCTTTACGGCTCTTCAAGGACGACACTGCGCCTTCTTGGTCGCGCTCCGCGGCGTAGCCGCCACCGAGTTCGACGACGACTTCGTCGATGTCCTCGACGTTCGCGCGGAGGTACGCGCCGCCGCCGAGTGGGACTTGAACGACCGAGCCGGTGTCGAGCGTTTCGATGGCTTCGATAGCCTCGTCGACCTCGCCCTTCTCGCCGCGCAGGTCTTCGACTTCGCCGTTCAGCTCTTCCTTCTCAGCTTCCAACTGCTGGAGCTGTTGTTGCATCTGCTGCATCTCTTGACTGCCGCCGCCCATCATTGTGCTCCACGCTCCGTTCCGCGAGTAATCGTGCTCATGTCACCACGTGCGGGAGCGAGCGGGAAGAATGTTGCTAACTCGGCTTCAAAACACGCAGGGGCGAAAATCAGTCGATGTAGCCCAGTGCGTCCTCGATACGGCCGAGTTCCGGGCCGGTCGTCTCCTGTCCGACGACGTAGCCGTGGGCGTTGGCGAGGAGCCCGGATCCGACGAGCGGTCCACCGTAATTGATGGTACCGATGTCCGCCGGAACGCCGAGCACATCCTCGATGGTATCGAGTTCGTCGTCGGTCGCTTTCGGATGGCAGAGGACGCCCCGGTTCGTGGCGACGCCTGCCGTTCCGACCGTTTGAACGCCCGCAATCGTGCCTCGCTCAACCGGAACGTCCAACCCGTCGGAGACGGCTTGAACTGCCTCCCGAGGGAGGTCCGGATGAACGTACGCGCCCGTGTCGTTCACGAGCACGACGTTTCCGGCGGCGTTGATACGCCCCGGGAACTTCGTCAGTGGAACGTCGACGACCGCTTCGATTCGCTCGCGCTCGTGGTCGGTGAGACGACTGCTGACGAGCAGTCCGTTCTCGTTACCTGCAACCAGCGCGCCGACGGTGGACGAGCCACCGAGCGTCGTGCCGACGACATCGACTTCCAACTCTGTTTCGAGCGACTCGACGAGTTCGTCGTCCAAGTCGGGTCGGACGAGGAGATACTCGTCAGTCACGCGAGCGAAGACGCCAACATACGCCGAGCCGTTGAACGCGGTACGAAGCACCGCTCTACTCTTCGTACTCCGCCTCGACGACGGATTCGCCCTCTTCTTCGAAGCGGGCCGCGTGAACTCGGAGCTTTCGTGGCGGGTTCTTCTGGCCGCGCGCCCAGATAGCCTCGTTGATGGAGGGGTCGAGGCGAACCTCGTCCTCGTCCACCTTGAAGTGCTGGGCGAGATGCCCTCGCACGAGTTTCATCGCCTTGTTCGCTCGTTTGTGCTTTGCCTCTGCCGTCACGTCTCGGAGCGGAACCGTCACGACTCGCTCCTCGAAATCACTTGCGCTCATTATTCGTCAGTGTCGCTACGCCGCCAGCTACGGCGCTTCGGGTTTCGCATTACGTCTCGGTCCGTCTTCATGATGACCCACGCCGGGATGCGGCTGTTCTGCCGTTCCAGCTTGGACAGGCGCTTCTTCTTGGCCTTCGATTTCTTGCCCATAGTGGTTGCCACTTTTCCGCCGCCGCATAAAATCTTGTTCCTTTCAAACGGCCTCACAGAGGGAACGCCGCGAGAGTCGAATAGGCGGGTCCGTCCGCGGTCAGTTCGCTTTCGGTCAGTCGAATCTCCGAAACCTCCATTCGTCCGACCGTCGGGTCGAGTTCACGGACGTTTCGTTGGACGAGTTCTTTCCCGCCCGCGTGTTGCATTCTGGCGACCGTAATGTGCGGAACGAACTCGTTATCGTCCGGCGAAAATCCGAGGTCGTAGAGGCGTGATTCGACGGCATCGTGGAGGAGGGTCATTTCCGTTCCCCCGTCCTCGACACCGACCCAGACGACGGAGATGTAATCGAGACTTGGAAACACGCCCAACCCCCCGATTTCCGCGTCGAAGGGACCGAAATCGACGTCGTCTTCGACGGCGGATTCGAGCGCGTCCTCGATGTCCGGCACGCGGTCCTCGTCAACGTCGCCGAGGAACGACAGCGTCAGATGGGCCTGTGCTGGGTTTGTGAAGGTGAGCCCGCTGGCGTCACGGAACTCCTCTTGGACGCCCTCGACACCCTCCCGGAGGCCGTCCGGCAGGTCGATGCTCACGAACAGTCGCATACGAATCCCTTCGCTCCCCGTCGGCTTGAAGGTTGACGCGCATTCGAACCTCATCGCCGACCGAGCTATCGGCGGCCGTGATAGAGTCTTCGAATACGCGGACGACGACCGGGAGGACGACCATCGACCGCAAACCGAATAGAAAAAGGGTTTAAACCGCCGGAAAACCAAACACTCCCTAACGATGGTGCTCGATAATCTCGGCAGTTCTCTTCGCGGCTCACTCGACAAACTGAGTGGGAAGTCACGGGTCAGCGAGGACGACGTCGAGGAGATTGTAAAGGAAATCCAGCGTTCCCTCCTCCAGGCTGACGTGGACGTGAGCCTCGTGATGGACCTCTCGTCGTCCATCAAGGAGCGCGCTGTCAACGAAGAACCGCCGGGCGGGACGACGGCCCGCGACCACGTCCTCAGTATCGTCTACGAGGAACTCGTCGGCCTCGTCGGCGAGAGTACGGACATCCCGCTCGAAAACCAGACCATTCTCCTCGCCGGCCTCCAGGGGTCGGGGAAGACGACCACCTCCGCCAAGATGGCGTGGTGGTTCTCGAAGAAGGGGCTCCGCCCCGCTGTCATCCAGACCGACACGTTCCGGCCGGGTGCCTACGACCAAGCGAAGGAGATGTGTTCCCGCGCCGAAGTCGATTTCTACGGCGACCCGGACAACGACGACCCCGTGGACATCGCGCGCAAGGGACTCGAGGAGACGGCCGACGCCGACATCCACATCGTGGACACGGCGGGTCGTCACGCGCTCGAAGACGACCTCATCGACGAAATCGAGGAGATAGAATCGGTCGTGGACCCCGACCGAAACCTGCTCGTCCTCGACGCCGCAATCGGACAAGGCGCGAAGGACCAAGCCAAACAGTTCGACGCCTCCATCGGCATCGACGGCGTCGTCATCACGAAACTCGACGGGACGGCGAAAGGTGGCGGCGCACTGACGGCGGTCAACGAGACCGATTCGTCCATCGCCTTCCTCGGGTCCGGCGAGACGGTCCAGGACGTGGAGCGCTTCGAGCCGAACGGTTTCATCTCCCGACTGCTCGGCATGGGCGACCTGAAACAGCTCACCGAGCGCGTCCAGCGGGCGATGACGGAGACGACGGAGGAAGAGGACTGGGACCCCGAGGACATGATGAAGGGTCAGTTCACGCTGACCGACATGCGCCATCAGATGAACGCGATGAACAAGATGGGGCCGCTCGAACAGGTCATGGACATGATTCCCGGCTTCGGCGGCGGAATCATGGACGAACTGCCCGACGACGCGATGGACGTGACGAAAGACCGGATGCGGAGCTTCGAGGTCATCATGGACTCGATGACCGAGAACGAACTCGAAAACCCGCGCTCCATCGGCGCGAGCCAGATTCAACGCATTTCGCGCGGGAGCGGACAGGACGAAGAACGCATCCGCGAACTGCTCCAGCAACACAAGATGATGGCCCAGACCCTCAAACAGTTCCAAGGTATGGGACAGGGCGGCGACATGGAGCGGATGATGAAGAAGATGCAGGGCGGCGGCGGTGGCGGCGGTGGCGGAATGGGCGGTATGGGTCCGTTCGGATAGGTTCGCTCGCCCGTTTCCATCCGCGTTCGAAGTCGTTTTTCGTGTTTTTCGCCACAGTTAAAACTCAGAATCACTAACATTACGGGTATGAACGACCCGGGAACGGACGAACTCGAATCGACCATCACCGAGTTCGTCGAACTCGAACGGGAGCTCGGTTCGGGAGGGGAAGCGACCACCGAATCGGCTCCATTGGGTCGACCGTACGAGGGGGGAACCATCGCCGGCGCGACCACGGTTCCGGCCGACGAGGTCCCCGAGGGATATCCCGTCCCCATCGATACGGACGCTGGCCTTGAAACTCGACGTGAGCGTCGAAGGAGAGGCTACCGTCCCGACCTATCAGGAGTGGCCGGAGGAGGGTCGTCGTTCCGACCACGTCGAGCGTATTCTCGACGCACTCGGCAAGGAGATGGACGAGTTCGCGGACATCTACGGCGAGTACGTCGCCTTGGATACGGCGAACGGCTGGTACGGAATCGACGTCGATGCGACCGAAAAACGGTCGCGCATCCAGTACGCCCGCGGGGATGACTCCCTCGATACGACGCGAAACCTGCTCGGCGGTGCCGTCGCGCTCGGCGGGTTGAGCCTCGTCTCGCTTCCGTTTCTCAGCTCCGCCGCGGGAATAGGCCTCTTGCTCACGTGGATTGCGATTCCGGTGCTCTGTTACTTCGATGCCCACCGCGTCTCCGAATCGACCGGTTGGGAGCCGAGCACCTCGTTGTGGGTCCTCGGAGGGTTGATTCCGGTTCTCAACTCCCCTATCGGGGCCGCGTATCTCGTGAACCGGAGCGGCCACCTATCCGGAACGGCCGCCAACGCGTCCAAGGTGTCCTATCGGTCGCTTCTCGGCGGCGTACTCCTCTCCATCGTGGGAATCGCCGCCGCGCTCGTCGGCGCGAGCGTCGGGAACGCGCTCATCCTGCTCGGATGGCTGTTCCTCCCGTTCGGCGTCTACCTCGACGCGGTGAACACACGCGAGGCGACCGACGGGGAATGGGACCCGAGTGAAGGACTCTGGGGAGTTCTCTCGTTCGTCTTCGGTATCTTCGGGGTCGGTGCGTATCTGTTGGTCCGCCATACGAACGTGGACTGACGTCGCCCCGCGACACACCGCTTTTTTGTTCCGTGCCCACCTCCATAGCAATAGATGACTGTCCGGGAAGTCGCCGTCGAGGCGTACCGCGAGGCCCTCCCCGCGCTCGCAGCGAGCATGGTCGGTGGGCTGTTCGCCGGTATCGTCCTCGGCGGAATGCGCGCCGAACTCCGCCAAGTGGCCGGGTTGTTGGTTCTCGTCCCCGCCCTCCTCGCTACCCGTGGGAACGTCTACGGGTCGCTCGGCGCGCGCCTCGCGTCCGGACTGCACCAAGGGCTGGTCGAACCGTCGTTCGTCCCCGACGACGAACGGGTGTGGGCGGCCATCGTCGCCTCGCTGGCGAACGGCATCCTCGCCAGCCTGTTCGCGTCGGTGGCCGCATTTTTCATCCTGAACGCCCTCTCGGACACCGTCGCGCCGCTGTTGACCCTGCTCGCAATCGCGCTCATCGCGGGATTGCTGTCGGGAATCGCACTGACGGTTGCCGTCGTCATCGTCGTCTTCGCGGGGTATCGACGCGGGCTGAACCCCGACACGCTCGTCGGGCCGCTCGTGACGACGACGGGTGACGTGTTCGGCATCTCGTTCCTCCTGCTCGCCGTGAAAATCGTTCTCGCGCTCGGGGGCGGGTAGATGCCCACACGCTGGACCGTTCGGTCCATCATGCGAGCGATGCTCCCGGTACTGCTCATCCTCACGATGGTCGAACTCGGAAGCGGACTCGTGCTCGGGTCGTTCCAGCACACGCTCCTCAAGTATCCGACGCTACTCGCGCTCGTACCGGTGACGATAGGTACCGCCGGCAACCTCGGCAGTATCCTCGCCGCCCGACTTTCGACGGCGTTCCACCTCGGGACGCTCTCGTTCGGTCGGGAGGACGAGGTGCTCGCAGGGAACGCCGTCGCCACGGTTGCCCTCGCGGTGACGATTTTCCCCATCGTCGGGTTCGGCGCGTGGCTGTTGACGTGGGTCCTCGGTGGGACACAACTCGGCCTACTCACGGTCGTTCTCGTCTCGCTGACCAGCGGTATCGTGCTGGCGTTTATCGCCGTCCTCGTCACGCTCGTCGCCACGTACGTCGCCTATCGGTTCGAACTCGACCCCGACGACGTGGTGATTCCGGTCGTGACGAACGCCTGTGACGTGCTCGGCGTGCTCGTGTTGTTCGCCGTGGTCGAACTCCTGATCTGAGAAAAGCCGGCCGCCGTTCGCCGTTATTCGTCGGGGTCTATCGGCTTCCCGTCCTCCGTCGGCGGCGCGACGTAATCCACGAACGACTCCACGTCCGGGTCGTGGACATCCATCCGAACGTGAATCTCGCCGAGTTCGTCGGGGTTGCCGACGGCGAAGTTGACGACGCCCTGGAACGCCGCCTGCTTTTTCAGGTCGAACGAGAGTGTGTTTCCGTCCAGCCCCGAGAAGAACTCCCCTCGTGCCGTATCGAGGATTTCCTGCCGGTGGAGCAGTTCGGAGAACTGTTCGACGCTGTGGGCCTCGGCGACGATTTCGCCTTTGTCCGACGTCACCTCCGCTCCGGGGAAGACGTTCTCGATTGCATCCTCGATTCGTGTTCCGATTTCCGTGTCGTGCACGGGTGCCGTGATTCGAATATCGACGCTGTAAATCATGTGTTATCGGTCGCCTCCACCGCTTCCAGTCCCGAAAGCCCGTCCTCGAACAAGGCGCGAATCCGACGGCGGAACGCGTCGAGCGAACGCGTGTTGTCGATGACGGCGTCGGCCCGCGCCATCGCCCGGTCGAGACCGAATCCGAGTTCCCGCTCGTCGCGCTCCCGAAGTCGCTCTTCGTCGGCGTCGGAGTGGTCGCGTCCCCGTTCGTCCAGTCGGTCGGCACGAACTTCGAACGGCGCTTCGATGCTCACCAGTACGAAGTCGTCCCCGAACGTCTCCTCGAACCGTTCGACCTCGACGCCGGAGCGGATACCGTCCACGAGGACGGTGTCCGCGTCCGTCAGTACGTCGTCGATTTGCGGGAGCGACGCCTGTGCGATGGCGTCCGGGCCGTTCTCCTCGCGGAGCGCTTTGGCGATTTCGCCGTGGTGTTTCGCCGGGTCGAGACCGCGCTCACGGCAGGCATCGCGGATGACGTCGCCCATCGTGACGACCGGGATTTCCAGCTCCTCGGCGACGGTGGCGGCTTCGCCTTTGCCGCTCCCCGGAAGGCCGACGGTTCCGATTACTCGCATCGTTCTGTTTTTCTCGTGAACCGTGCTTAAGGCCTGTGTTTGCGGGAGGGAATCCCAATCCCTTATGAAGGCTGACGAATAACGGGACACCGAGGGCACGTAGCTCAGTCTGGATAGAGCGTCGGACTTCTAATCCGACGGCCGTGGGTTCGAATCCCATCGTGCTCGTGAACCTTTTCCTGCGGTCGCGCGGCGAAGCCACGCGACCTGGCAAAACGTTCATGAAAAGCTCTGCGTCACCCCACTTCCGTCGCGGAAAGACTCGCTAACGCTCGTCTTCCGCTCCGTCGGGGGCTCCTTGGCCTGCTCGCTCCGCTCGCAGTACAATTGCTGGCCATACCGCCACCGCAACCGCCGCTGGAGACGAGCAAACGAGTGCGAAAGGGGATTCGAATCCTGCAAGTCGCAGCCCGGAACGGCGCGGTTACGAGGTGCTCGCTCGCGATTCTATCTCTGGAGGATACTACACCGCAACCGCCACCGCACTGCAACTGCCTTCCGCAACCCCGCACTGCTACCGACTAGTACAAATCCTGTCCAGTATCTGCCCGGAAACCACATCACCGAAAAAGCAGGTCACGGAGCGGAGAAGAGGCCGGGAGGGCTATCCGTCGCGGCGTCGTGGTGTAGTCGAGTATGGAGTACGAAATCACGAACCAGCCAGCGTTCGCCGAACTCGTACTGACACTGGATTCGGGGGAGAAAATTCGGGGGGAGTCGGGGGCACTGGTCAGCTATTCGGGAGCGGTCGAAATCCCGACGGAGACGGAAAAGTCGCTGGAACACGCTTCCTTCGGCGAGAATACGCCGTTTTCCACGACGTTCGTCTCGAATCGCCCCGGAACCGTTCGCCTCGCGCCGCCGTTTCCCGGCGATATCTTTCACTACGAACTGCGGGACGAGTCGCTGTACGTCCAGTCGTGTTCGTTTCTCGCGGCGGAATCGGGTATCGACTTCGACGCGAAATTCAGCGCCGACGAGACGTTCGTGGGGTGCTCGGGGGATTTTCTCCTCGAACTGTCCGGTGCGGGTCTCGTGTTCCTGTCGAGTTACGGTGCCGTTTCGGTCGTGAGTCTCGACCCAGGAGAGCGATACGTCGTGGATACGGGACACGTCGTCGCGTTCGAGGGGACGGTCGATTTCTCGGTGAACCGTGTCGATGGGATTCGGTCGCCCGACGACGGCCAGGGTGGTCTGCTCTGTGAACTCGAAGGGCCGGGGACGATTTGGACACAGTCACGGAGTCCGGTAGCCCTGCTGTCGTGGATACTGCCGAATCTGTCGCGCGGATGAACGACGCCGGCGATGGTTTCAGTCATCCGCTGCCCGACGAAGAAATCAAGGATAGCTGCCTGCCGATGACATGTGGCGGAATTTGCACCCCACAGGACGCTTATTTATGGGGAGGTAGAACGGGTGAGTATGCGAGAGGATTTCCTCTTACTCAACCCGGGTCCGGTACCCCTCGCTCGTGACGTTCGACAGGCGATGAGCGAACCGATGGTCTCACACCGCTCCGCGGAGTTCGAGTCCGTCTACGAAGACGCCCAGAACGGTTTGGACTACGTTTTCGAGCGCTCGTCACTCGACGGAACGCCGACGACCGACGCCGACGGCACCAGCCTCATCTTCAACGGGACGGCGACGATGGCGATGGAGGCCGCCGTCGCCAACCTCGCAAGCGCGGGCGACGAGGTCGTTTCCGTCGTGAACGGCAAGTTCGGTCGCCGGTTCAAGCGAATCGCCGACCGCTATGCGAACGTGACGCCGGTCGCGTTCGACTGGGGCCAATCCATCGACCCCGACGCCGTCGCGGAAGCCGTCACCGACGACACGAAAGTCGTGACGATGGTTCACAACGAGACGAGCACGGGACTGCTGAACCCCGTCGCCGAAGTCGGAGAAATCGCGGCCGAGCACGACGCCTACTTCGTCGTGGACGGCGTGACCTCCCTCGGCGGCGACGAGTTCCTCATCGACGAGTGGAACGTCGATGTCGCGGTCACGGACGCCCAGAAGGCCCTCGCGGCCCCGCCGGGAACCAGCGCAATGTACGCCACGCCCCGCGCACAGGAGGCCTTCGACGGCGAGAGCGCCCCGTTCTACGAGGATTTGGACTGGCACCTCCGGAAAGCCGAGTCCCACCAGACGCCGTTCACGAGCGCCGTTCCGCTGTTCCGCGGCCTCGCACTCGCCGTCGGCCACATCGAGGACGAGGGGATGCCCGAGCGCATCGCGCGCCACCGCCGTCAGTCCAGTGCGTTCCGCGCGGCGTTCACGACGATGGGCCTCTCCATGTTCCCCGAGCGCAACGACGCCTCGGAGTATTCGAACACCCTTACGGCCATCTCGCTCCCGGCCAGCGTTCGGGAGAACCCGACCGACTTCTTCGACGCCGTCACCGAACGCGGCGCGAGCATCAGTGGCGGGCAGGCCCACCTCGGCGGCGAAATCTTCCGTGTGAGCAACATGGGCAACCTCTCCGACGAACAAATCCTGCGCGGCGTCCGCACCATCGGCGAAGCGTTCCTGCAAGTCGGTGCCAACGTGGACATCGAGGCCGGAATGGCCGCCGCCCGCGACCAGTTGCGGTAGCACACTCGTCCGATAGAACTGTTCGGTTTTTTCATCAGTGCCCGGCGGCTCCGAATCGCCTCGAAGGGCGAAGAATAGTTACCCCGTGCGGACGACGCTTCGCGTATGAAAGCGGGACTCATCGTCCTCGACGGTTGGGGATTGGGAAGCGAAGACGGCGGTCGGAACGCAATCGAGGCGGCGGACACGCCGAATTTCGACCACCTCGCGGCGTCGGGCGCGTATGGCACGCTCGACGTGACGGGGCGGCGGGTCGGCCTGCCTGACGGGCAGATGGGGAACAGCGAAGTCGGGCATCTGAACATCGGCGCGGGCCGAGTGGTAAGACAGGAGTACACGCGCATCAGCGACGCGATAGCGAACGGTGAACTGGTAGAAAACGAGGCCATCACTGGTGCGCTCGACTACGCGGACGAACACGACGGGCGGGTCCATTTCATGGGACTCGTCAGCGAAGGGGGCGTCCACTCCGACCAGAAACACCTGTACTCGCTCATCGAACTCGCGGCGGACCACGGCGTCGAGGCTGTAACCCACGCCTTCACGGACGGACGGGATACGCCGCCGAAGAGTGGGGCGAACTTCCTCGCGGCGTTGCAGGACGTCATCGACGAACAGGGAACCGGCGAAATCGCCACCGTCTCGGGGCGCTACTACGCGATGGACCGCGACCAGAACTGGGAGCGGACGAACCGCGCGTACGACGCCATCGTGAACCGGGAGGCCGAGTACGAGGCCGGGACGGCCGTCCAGGCGGTCGAAAACTCCTACGAGCGCGGCGACACGGACGAGTTCGTGGAACCGACGCTCGTGACGGGCGCCCCCGCCCTCCAAGACGGCGATGCCGTCGTGTTCTTCAACTACCGTTCGGACCGCGCCCGCCAATTGACGCGCATGATTGCGGATATCGACCCCGTGTGGACGTTCGACACGCACCCTCCCGAAACCGAGTTCGTCACGATGACCCAGTACGACCCCGAGTTCGACGTGTCGGTCGCCTTCCCGCCCCACCAACCAGAAGACACGCTGGGCGAGGTGCTCGCCGACCACGGCCTGACACAGCTTCGACTCGCGGAATCGGAGAAGTACGCCCACGTCACCTACTTCCTGAACGGCGGGCGGGAGGTCGAGTTCGACGGCGAAATCCGGCGCATCATCGAGAGCCCGGACGTGCCGACATACGACCTGCAACCGGAGATGAGCGCCGAAGGGGTGACGGACACAGCAATCTCGGTCATCGAATCGAACGACCCCGACGTACTCGTGTTGAACTACGCGAACCCGGACATGGTCGGTCACACCGGGGATTTCGACGCCGCCGTCGCCGCCGTCGAAGCGGTGGACGAACAACTCGGACGACTCGTGGAGGCGCTCGAAGACCACGGCGCACACGTCCTCATCACGGCGGACCATGGCAACGCCGACGACATGGGCACCCCCGAGAATCCCCACACGGCACACACTTACAACCCGGTTCCGTTCGTCTACGTCTCCCCGGATGACGACGACGGCGGGAGAAGGGTCCGAATCGGCGGGTCGCTCTGTGACCTCGCGCCGACGCTCCTCTCGCTCATCGACGTCGAGCAACCCGAGGCGATGACCGGCGAATCGCTGTTGGAAAACTAGTCAGCAATCGCTTGCCGTTCGCGCTTTGTTTGCCGTTCGCGGTTCGTGATTCCTCGCCTATCGCGAGTCGTATCGGAGTACGCGCGTGTCGATGGCATCACAGCACGGACAGATATGCTGGTAGTGGACTTCGTGACCGCGTTTCGTGACGCGCCAGCCATCCCCCGTATCGACGTAACCACATTCGACGCATTTCCGTTCCTTGTTTTCGTAGTTCTGACGCAGTCGATCGAACGGCGACCGACCGGATCTAGTTGCCATGTGGTGTGTTTCCTCATGACAGCATATATCTATATCGATTTTTCGAGATATTTGGTGACTATTCTGACATCAGTCTCCCGTTCGGTTTCGGGAACGGATTCCCCGAAAGTCGATTCGAATCGGAATCAGAAGATGGATTTCAGCGCCTCGAAAACCTCGTCGTTGCTCGCCGCGAGGTACCGCTCGCCTTCACTCGCCAATCGTGCGCCGCTCTCCTCGGCGAGCAACCAACCTGCATGCTGTTCCATCGCGTCCGGATGGAAACAGACAACGGCCTCCAGTTTCCCTCGCGCGAGCAGGCCCCAATCCAACGCGGGTGCCCAACTCCGCCACACCCGTTTGCAGTGACGTTCGATTTCGGTCTCCAGTTCGTCGGTGTTCGCCCGTAGCGCCTCGTCCCGAACCGCATCCAACCCGAGGACGAAGGCAACCGTCGCGTTGTCGCTTGCAACCCGACTTTCGGCCCGAATCGGTTCGCCGTTCACCGTCGCGCCGCCGTTCTGCCGCGCCACGTACGTGTGGTCGTGGAGGGGGTCCCGAACCACCGACAGGAGTGGAACGCCGTCGTGGAGAAGCGCGAGCGCGGTCCCGAAGTACGGAATCCCCGAACAGAAGTTGTTCGTCCCGTCGAGCGGGTCTACGACCCAGCGGTACTCCCCCGCCCCCGACTGCCGTCCGGACTCCTCGGCGTAAATCCCGTGGTCGGGAAACTTCTCGGTCAGCACGTCCAAAATACGCTTTTCCGCCGCTTTATCGGCGAGCGCCTTCACGTCGTCCGGACCGTACTCCGCAGCGAGCGATTCGGCCTCGAACTCGGAGGCGAGATACTCCCCCGCGAGCTCACACGCCCGGATTCCCGCCGCCTCGAACTCATCGAGACGACGTTCGTCCGGTGGATTCCCGTCCATGCGAATACATCCCACCGAGCGGTAAAATCCGTCCCGGCCGTCGGCGTTCGCCGTCCGTTTCCGCAGTCATTCGACGGCGTCGATTCCGACGTCGTCGTTCACCCGGTGCGGAACGAGAAATCCAGCGACGGCGCGCTGTGGGTCAGCGCGCCGATGGAAATCACGTCAACCCCCGTTCCGGCGTAGTCGGGGACGGTTTCGAGGTCGATGCCGCCGCTCGCTTCCGCGAGGACGCCATCGGGCAGGAGTTCGACACCTCGCTCGACTTCTTCGGGTGGGAGGTTGTCGAACATGATGATGTCCGCGCCCGCTTCCGCCGCCCGTCTGCCGTCTTCCGGGTGTTCGACCTCCACCTCGATTTTCGTGGCGAACGACGCCAACTCGCGGAAATGCTCGATAGCGCCGACCATTCCCATCTCCTCGATGTGGTTGTCCTTGACCATGACCATGCCTGACAGCGTGAGGCGGTGTGTGTCGCCGCCGCCGGCCGCGACCGCCCGCTTTTCGATACCACGGAGTCCGGGCGTGGTCTTTCGCGTCCCCGCAATCGCCACGTCGTCGCTGACGAGTCGTGCGGCCGACACCGCCTTGGCCGTCTTCGTCGCGATTCCGGAGGCGTGCCCGACGAGGTTGACCGCGATTCGCTCCCCTCGGAGCACGTCGGTCGCCGGGCCGTGAACCTCGAAGACGGTTTCGCCCACGTCCACGGCCGCGCCGTCCTCCGTCAGCGGATTCGTCTCGCAGTCGAGATAGTCGAACACGGCCAGCGCGGCGTCCATCCCGGCGACGACGCCGGATTCCCGCGCGACGAGTCGTCCGACCGTTTTGCCGGGTACCTGATTCGTCACGTCGTGGTGGCCCACGTCCTCGCGGAGCCATCCCTCGATGTCGCTATCAGTTAGCACGGAGTTCCTCCACGTGGTGACAGCCGACGGATTCGGCCTCCATCGCGTCCCGCGCGATGAGCAGCGAGACCACGCTCGCGTTTCGGAGTTCGTACAGGTCGCGTGCGGTTCGGGTTCTGGCGTAGGCATCGACCTCTCCCTTCAACCGACGGAGCGCCGCCGTCGCCCGTCGCAGGTCGTCCGGGTTCCGCGAAAGGCCGACGTACTCGTCCATCACCCCTCGAAGCCGAGTGAACTTGTCGCGGGCGAACCCGGCGGGAAGCGCCGGGTCGCTGTTCAGCAGGCCCGGCGTCTCGACCGATTCCGGGCCGGTCGAAACGTCCACCGCTCGTTCCCCGGCGCGCAGGCCCCAGACCAACCCTTCGAGCAGGCTGGTCGAGGCGAGTCGGTTCGCGCCGTGGACGCCGGTTCGCGCACACTCGCCGACCGCAAAGAGACGGTCCAAACTCGTCTCCCCGTGGTCGTTCACCTCGATGCCGCCACAGAGGAAATGTTCGCTCGGCGCGACCGGAATCGAATCGAGGGGAACACCGCGCTCGTCGCATTTCTCTGCGAGGTCGGGGAACGTCCCCTCGAAATCCAGCGGCGTCGTGTCGAGGACGACTTCGCCGGTTCGCTCGCGTTCGCGTTGGACCGCACGGGCGACTACGTCGCGCGGTGCCAGTTCGGCGTCCGGATGTTCGTCCACCATGAACCGCTCGCCGTCCGCGTTTCGGAGGACTGCTCCCTCGCCGCGGACCGCCTCGCTGACGAGGAAGGGGTCGTCTCGCGGCGTCGCCGCTCGGTTCGTGGAACGTGGTTCCACGCGTCCCGAAAACGCGGTCGGGTGAAACTGCACGTAGGCCATGTCTTTCGTCTTTGCTCCCGCGAGTGCGGCCATTGCGATGCCGTCGCCCGTCGCCGATTCGGGGTTCGTCGTGTGGTCGTAGAGTGCGCCGACGCCGCCGGTTGCGAGAATCGTACTCCCGGCGAAGACGGGTCGGATTTCGTCGTCGTGTTCGAGCATCGCGCCGTGGACGCGACCCTCATGTGTCACGAGCGTTAGCGCGGCGGTATCTTCCGCGATGGTCACGCGCGGATGGGAATCGAGGTGCGAGAGGAACGGCCCGAGGACGTGCTGACCCGTGCTGGCGTCGATGTGCAGGATTCGCTCCTCGGAGTGAGCGGCCTCCCGCCCGTAGTCGTACTCCTCTGCCGTCCGAGTCGAACGGAACCCCGAGCGTGTCGATGAGCACGTCCTCGACGGCGTCGTTCGCGTTTTCGACGAGCACGTCTACCGCGTCCGCGTCGGCCGTATTCGAACTCGCCGTGAGCACGTCCGCGTGAAACGATGTCGGGTCGTCGCGGGTGACGGCGATGCCGCCCTGTGCCCAGTGTGTCGATGCGTTCTCGGGGCGAGTCGCCTTCGTGGCGACGAGCACGTCCGCACCCACGCGCGCCGCGCCGAGCGCGGCGCTACAGCCCGCGATTCCGCTTCCGACGACGAGAATATCGATTTCTTCCCCGCTCATAGTTCCAACATCCTGTCGAGTGCCAGCATGGCGAGGTCTTTCTCGTCCGGCGCGACTTCGATGACGTTTCGTTCGCGTCCCGCGACCAACTCCTCCAACACCCACGTCAGGTAGTTTGGGTCGACTTGGCGCATCGCGTTGCAGTCCATGCAGGCGTCGCCACAAAGGGGTAGCACGTTCACCTCGGGATGCCAACGTTCGAGGTGGTTGACGAGGTGGATTTCCGTCCCGATGGCCCACGTCTCGCCGGGGTCCGCCTCCGCGATGGACTCGCAAATCGTCGCCGTGCTACCGACGACGTCCGCCGCTTCCACGACTTCGCGGCGACATTCGGGGTGGACGACGACCTTCGCGTCGGGGTGGTCGGCACGTACTCGCTCGATGTGTTCGACGCCGAAGCGCTCGTGAACTTGGCAATAACCGTCCCAGAGGATGATTTTGGAATCGGCGACGGCGGTGGCGTCCTGTTCCTCGGGGTCCCACGGGTTCCACATCGCCGTCTCGTCCTCCAACCCGAGTCGATGGGCCGTGTTTTCGCCGAGATGTTTGTCCGGCAGGAAGAGCACTTTGTCGCCCTGCTCCAGCGCCCACTCGAAGACGCGGTGGGCGTTCGAGGAGGTACAGACTGCACCGCCCTGTTCGGCGCAGAACGCCTTCAGGTCGGCGTAGGAGTTCATGTACGTTATCGGGATGATGTCCGCATCGGGAGCGGCCGCCTCGATTTTCGCCCACGCGGAGTCGACCTGCAACGCTTCGGCCATCCCGGCCATCGGGCAGGACGCCTCCATCGACGGGAGAATGACTGTCTGGTCGTCGTCCGTGATGATGTCCGCCGATTCGGCCATGAACGTGACGCCGCAGAAGACGACGTACTTCGCGTCGGCCTCCGCCGCGTGAACGCTCAGCTGGTAGGAGTCGCCGATGAAATCGGCGTGTTCGACGATTTCCCGCCGCTGGTAGTTGTGGCCGAGGACGACGACGTCGTCACCCAGCGTGTCGAGCGCTCGCTCGACGCGTTCCGTTCGCTCTTCTTCATTCAATCCCCGATATTCCGATGGAAGCTGTTCTAAATTGTCGTACTTGAACAGACTCAGTTCGGTTTCGAGGTTTGCGGTCTCCATTTTTGGCACGTTGTTCCACCTGTGGTTGTACTAGCCCACAACAGCCAGTATTGAAAATATTTTCTCTTCAAAACTCCTCTTTGGGATTCTTTTGGTGACTGATTGCGGTAGCTGTTCGCTATTTACCGGAACGAATCGCCGCGAAGAGGGATTTCACTTCGACGATTCTCCTGCAACCGTTCCGTTCGTCTATCGTCGGTCGTCGCGCGTGTCGCGGCGGGCGGCGCGTTCGGCGTTTTTCCGATCGCGGTGCTCGGTCTCCTCGTGGTCGCTTTCCGTGTCGATGAGCCACCAGAGGAGGAGCGGACCGCCGATCGCGAAGAGCAAGAACAGAGCGAAGACGCCACCGAGTCCGGCGACGAGCGCGGGGAGGGACATGACTGATAGCTGTCCGAATTCGACTTAATCGTTCCGTCCGTCGAAGGCGACAGTTCCGTCCACGACGGTCATCGCCACGTCGATGTTCTCGATGTCGTCGGCGTGCTCCCACGGCGAGCGGTCGAGAACGGTGAAATCGGCCTTTTTGCCGGTCTCGATGGTTCCGAGGTCGCTCCTCGTCGAACCCGGCGTAGGCCGCCCCGAGCGTGTACGCGCGGAGTGCTTCGGTCACGGTGAGTCGTTGTTCCTCGACGGGTGCGTTGACGGTTTGGTGAATCCCGAGCAGGGGGTCGAGGGGCATACAGTCGCTGCCGAAGGCGAGGTGTGCGCCGGCGTCGAGCAGTGTCCGGTAGCGGTTCGTCTGCGTTCCGTCGCTCTTCGCCCAGTCGGGCGTCGTACAGCCCGCCGGGTTGCGCCCACTTCAGGAAGTTCGGTTGCACGGACGCGATAACGCCCGACTGGGCGAATCGCTCTATCTGCTCGTCCGTCACGAGTTCGACGTGCTCGACGCGGTGGCGCTTCTCGCCCGCGTTCTCCGTCCCCTCCAACGCATCCAGCACGGCCTCGATGGCCTCGTCGCCGATGGCGTGGGCCGTCACCTGAAAGCCGGCGTCGTCCGCCCGCGCGACGATGTCGTCCAGTTCCTCCGGCGAGAAACGACCCACTGGCCCGTCACGTCCTCGGGGTTCGTATCCGCTACCTCGTCCGCGTCGGCGTAGGGTTCCGAGAGTTTCGCCGTCCGGCCGCCGAAACTACCATCTGTAAAGGACTTTATCGCGCCCGTCGTCACCAGCGAACTGCCGTGGTTCGTGACGAGGCCGACCTCGTCGGCGGCCTCGATGTGGTCGCTCCAGTAGTTGATACGGACGCGCATGCTCAGGTCGCCGTCCCGTTCGAGTCGGCGGTACACCTCCGGCGCGCGCGACTGGCGACACATGTCGTGAACCCCGGTGACGCCCTTCTCGTGGGCGTCGCGCTGTGCCGCCAGCAGGAGTTCGCGGGTCGTCTCCGCATCGGGTTCGATGGCCTCGTAGACGGTGTTCACCGCGTCCTCGACGATGACGCCGGTCGGTTCGCCGTTCTCGGTTTCGATATCCTCGTCGGGCATCTCGTCGCCGAGTCGGTCGAGGACGACGCCGTTGACCGAGGCGACGTGTAGGTCCTCGCGGAACGCGGTGACGGGGCGGCTATCGCTCACCGAATCGAGGTCGTCGCGGGTGAGATAGCGCGACTCCTCCCACATGCTCTCGTCGAAGCCGTAACCCAGCACCCACTCGTGGTCGCTCACATCGCGGTCGTGGGCCAACTCGGCCAGCAAATCCACGCAGTCGCCCGGCGAATCGGCATCGGAGAGGTCGGCGTTCACCAGATAGCTCCCCACCGTCTGCATGTGGGTGTGTGCGTCGATGAACCCCGGCAGGAGGACGCGGCCTTCGAGGTCGATGACTTCGGTTTCGACTCCTTTCAGGAAGTTCACCTCGTACGCCGAATCGACGCGAACGATTTCCCCGTCGCGGACCGCGACCGCGTCCGGCAGCTCCTCATCCGAGTGGTCGCTCGCCTTCTCTCCCTCGCCGTCCGCGAGGGTGTGAACCGCTGCGTTCGTGAGAATCAAATCCGCTGGCGCTGTCATGGTTTCGTGGTCTGTTCGAGCGGCGATAACTGTTCGGGGTCCGTGAGGAAAGCAAATACCGACAACGCGTGATTACAGCGTCGATGCGCTCGCAATTCCTCGTCGGCCTCGTCGTCGTTTCCGTCCTCCTCGCGGGTTGCAGCGACGTTGGAGTTCCCGACCGAACGACGCAGGTCGATGCCGAGAAGAAACCGGCGGAACCGGAACTCGTCGACGCGGTGAGCACGGGGGGTGGCTGTGTCCCATCACCGGCGAACCGAGTAGAAGTGACCCGGCGCAACGCGAGCGGACGCTCGCTCCTCGTCGTCACCGGAAACGTGAGCGTCCCCGACGCCGCGCATTCGCTCGACCAGCCGAAACTGGTGAAAAACGGCTGGCGAAACTACACGCTCCGGGTGAATAGTCGGAAAGAAACGGGAAAAGCCGAGCGAGGGTGTCCCGCGCTGGCGAACTACACCGCGACCGTCGAAATTCCGGACGGCGGTCCGAACCGGAAATTCACGCTGACGGTCGTTCACGACGGCGATGTCGTCCAGAAAACAGACGTTACGTTCGAGTAACGCACGGCGTGCGACGGCGCACATCAGTGCACCCGCGTGAGTCTTCGTGACTGGTCGGGATCAACGGTCCCGGCGGAAGCCGGTGAAAGCACCGGTGACGACGAAGGAGTTCCCGTGAGCGTTGGCGAACGGGAGCAAGCACGAGTTTCGCTCTTGCCCTGTAAGCGAGTGGCGCGTAGAGCGTTGCTTGACGGTGGCGCACCGGTGGTGCGCCCGCGCGATCGTCTGCGTGCGGTTGCGGTATTCATGCGGCTCGGGATTACAGTCACAACAAAATCCGCGTCCGTTCGTATCCGGTAGAGTCGAAAATTGAATTTCATTGTCTCCTCGTCACGGGTCGCAAACTCGGACGTCATGAAAAACTCGTTCAGAACTTCAACGCGGTAAACACGCCCGCGATAACCCGAACGACGAGGAACGGGAGCAGGACGATGATTCCGCACGCTCGCCGCCCATGCGACGAGCACGACGGGAACGGCCGTGCCAATCGCGTTGCACCGTAAACGAAGGTGATTCCGATTGCGAGTGCGACGGCGATGCCGAGCACGAGCGCGAACAGCGTGGCGAGCACTCGGCGGACGATGTCGTAGCGTGGAGTCGATTCGGCGAATCCGGTGGAGGTTTCGTAGTTCATGGTCGCTCTCCTCGTTTGAACGGAGGGGAGCTATCGACAAATATGTTAGCTGAAAAACACTTCTGTAGGATGCGCTACTGAAACGCGTTCCGGTAATCTCGTTGTCAGGCTGTGCTTTTCGCGTCGGCAGTGGACGAACAGTCTCGCTCGATTTCGACGGCGTTCATGTCGTTATCGAGGGTGACGTGAAGGGTCTCGTCGTCCAGCGATATCGACACGCGGATGCGCCACGGGTCGTCGGAAACGATGGTCGTACTTTCGTCACCCACGCACCATGGGAGCGCCCAGAACGGTTTGGTGCAGAGGTCGATTCCGTGGTCGCTGTAGAACGTGACGACCTGCGACTGGTCCAACAGCGACAGTCCGGCCGTCGAGTGGAGGTGGTGGTGACACTGCTTGCAGTGGTGGTCCACCCGGACTTTCGTCCCGAGCACGTTCTCCGTGTCCTCGCTCACCGTCGTCGCCATCTTCCCGTTGCACTCCGGACAGACGCCGTCGGCGGCGAGACAGTGCAGATGACGCACGCGCTGGTTGAACGCGTCCATGAGTTCGTCGTTCGTGCGGTCGTTCAGGCCACCCGGCGGGAACGGATAGTCGCCGTGGGCCTTTCCGCAGTCCGGACACGCCACCGTCAGCGTCTCCTCCTCGTACGTCGCTCGGAGGTGGGCACCGCAGTCGGCGCACGTCTCGTCCAGTTCGATGGGGTCGAGGTGCGGGTGTTCGTTGAACGAACCGGCCAGAATCGCGCTCACGACTTTCTTTCCGGCCTGCCGGAAGTCGTACCCCTCGTCCGTTCGGACGACGAAGTGGTCGGTCAGCTGTTTCAGGTGGTAGTTGAACTGGGCGCTGTCGCGCATCCCGACTTCCTTTCGGAGTTCGGAGAAGCCGACCGGGCGTTCGGGGGCCTGCCAGAGCGCCTCCAGAATCGAGAGGCGCGTTTCGTTGGCGATGACCGAGAACGCTTTTGCGGGAGCGATACACTCCTCACACTCCTGTAACCCGGTGTCACTGCTCATGGGGATAGTACGGTGGGAATCGGATAAAACGTTACGTGAATTACATTTTTGTAACGTCCCTGTCAGGAACGCGCACGATACGAGAACAGTAGGTTTATCAGTCGCTCGGGCCGAATCTACGACAAGATTACTTCAGGAGGTCAACGTTGACAGGAACACACAATCAACCGGAGGTGAATATCGGACTCGTCGGCCACGTAGACCACGGAAAGACAACGCTCGTGCAGGCTCTTTCCGGCGAATGGACCGACCAGCACTCAGAGGAAATGAAGCGGGGGATTTCGATTCGACTCGGATACGCGGACGCGACGTTCAGGCAGTGCCCTGACGTGGACGCGCCGGAGTGCTACACGGTAGACGAGACGTGCGCCGACGGTTCGGAAAGCGAACCGATTCGAACAGTATCGTTCGTGGACGCGCCCGGCCACGAAACGCTCATGGCGACCATGCTCTCGGGAGCATCGCTGATGGACGGCGCAGTGCTCGTCGTCTCGGCCACGGAGAACGTCCCGCAGGCCCAGACCGAAGAGCACCTGATGGCGCTCGACATCATCGGCATCGAGAACATCGTCATCGCACAGAACAAGATCGACCTCGTCAGTCCCGACCGCGCGCGACGCAACTACGAACAGATTCAGGAGTTCGTGGAAGGGACGGTCGCGGAGGACGCGCCCGTCGTCCCGATAAGCGCCCAACAGGAGGTCAACATCGACCTGCTGATTCAGGCTATCGAGGAGGAGATTCCGACGCCGGAACGGAACCCGGGCGACGACCCGCAGATGTACGTCGCTCGCAGTTTCGACATCAACCGTCCCGGCACGACGTGGGACAGCCTCACCGGCGGCGTGCTCGGCGGCAGTCTCGTGCAGGGGAAACTCTCCGAGGGCGACGAACTCCAACTCCGTCCCGGACGGGAAGTCGAGGAGGGCGGTCAGACACGGTGGGAATCCATCGAAACCGACGTTCGCTCCCTGCAGGCGGGCGGCGAGATGGTGGAGGAAGCGACACCCGGCGGCCTGCTCGGTGTCGGGACGGGTCTCGACCCGAGCCTCACCAAAGGTGACGCGCTGGCCGGACAGGTCGCGGGAACGCCCGGCAGTCTCCCCCCGACGTGGGAGAAGTTCACGATGAAAATCGACCTGCTCGACCGTCTCGTCGGCATGGACGAGCAGAACGTGGACGAAATCAGCACGGGCGAACCGCTCATGCTGACGGTCGGAACGGCGACGACGGTCGGTGCCGTCACCAGCGCGCGCGACGACGAATGTGAAGTCTCGCTCAAACGTCCCGTCTGCGCGCCGGAAGGGGCGAAAATCGCCATCAACCGCCGTATCGGCGCGCGATGGCGGCTCATCGGTATCGGGACGCTCACGACCGAGAACTGATGGTTCACACCGTCGTCATGGATACCAGTGCCCTCATGATGCCCGTCGAATGCGGCGTCAGGGTGTTCGACGAACTCGACCGGCTGTTGGGCCAGTTCGAGTGTGTCACCCCTCGCGCCGTCGTCACCGAACTCGACGGACTGTCACGGGGCAACGGCAAGGAGGCGACCGCCGCGAGTGTGGGAGCCGATTTGGCGACGCGGTGTCGAACCATCGACCACGAGGAATCGTACGCCGACGACGCATTGGTCGAACTCGGACCCGAGTTCGACTTCGTCGTCACGAACGACGCACCCCTTCGTACACGCCTGCTCGACGCTGGCGTATCGGTAATCCATATAAGGGGGAAGAACAAACTCGCAATCACTCAACCATAGCATGTATAAACGGGCCAGATTGAAAGACACGGTCGAAGTACCTCCCCAGTTCCTCGCGGACGTTACGCCGGACCTGGTGAAACGGTTACTACAGGACAAACTCGAAGGACGGATGGACGAAGACGTCGGGAGCGTCGTCAGCGTCACCGAAGTCCACGACATCGGCGAAGGTGCGGTGCTTCCGAACCGCCCCGGCGTCTACTACGAAGCGGAGTTCGACGCGCTGACGTTCGACCCGCAGATGCAGGAAGTCGTGGACGGCGAAGTCGTCGAAGTCGTCAACTTCGGGGCGTTCGTCGGTATCGGGCCGGTGGACGGCCTGCTCCACGTCTCCCAGATTTCGGACGAATACCTCGCGTTCGACGAGGAGGGCCAAGCGCTCGCCTCCCGCGAGTCCAACCGCACGCTCGGCGTCGGCGACTCCGTTCGGACGCGCATCGTCACGAAGAGCATCGACGAGCGCAACCCGCGTGAGAGCAAAATCGGCCTCACGGCGAAACAGGTCGGCCTCGGCAAACACGGCTGGCTGAAAGAGGACCGTCAGAAGCGCCACGCGACGACGGAGAGCGAATAACGATGGCAAGCAACCGACTCGCCTGCCGTGACTGTCACGCCGTCGTGGAAGCCGACGAGGAGATATGTCCCGTCTGCAACTCCACCAGCCTCACCGAGGACTGGAGCGGCTACGTCTCCATCGCCCACCCCGAGGAGAGCGAAATCGGGCGGGAGATGGAGGTCAAACAGGCGGGAAGCTACGCGCTGAAAGTCAGATAGGGACGTGTCAGAAACCGTCATCTCGCTCCCGCGCGAACTGCGTGGTGAGCTAAAGGAACCGCTCGGGCCGATTTTCACCGAGGCGGAGACGCTTCTCGAATCTGCCGAGCGACCGCTCGTCGCCGTCGGCGACGTCGTCACCTATCACCTCGAATCGGCTGGCGTCACGCCGGATGTCGCGCTCGTGGACGGTATCACGAAACGCGACGCCGTGGCCCCCGAAATCCGAGACGCCGTCAGCGACGACGCGCGACACGTTGCAGTCGAAAATCCGGCAGGCGTCCTCACGGACGACCTCCTCACGGCGCTCGCAGACGCTATCGACGCGGAAGAACCGACCGTCCTCGTCGTGGACGGGGAAGAGGACCTCGCGGCGCTCCCGGCGGTGCTCGCCGTTCCAGTGGGTGGAAGCGTCGTCTACGGACAACCGAACGAGGGAATGGTTCTCACGCGCGTCGCGCCCGAACTGCAAACCGACGTCGCCGACTTGCTGGCACGGATGGACGGCGATGTCGAGCGACTCTTCTCGCTCGTCGGGTACGCCGGCCGTCGCTGACCGCCGAGGCGAAACAGTTTATTATGTTGTTTTCACTACTGTATTTCGATGCAAAGAGGTGGAACCGACGAAGCGGTCGCAGTGGAGTTCGAGCGGACGCTTCAACGGCTGAAACGGGACGGCTGTAACCTCCTCATCGTCGGTTCGGTTCCGGACTCCGTATTGTCGGCGGCGAGTCGGAAACTGTTCGGTGACCCCGACGAGCGCCGATTCCGTGTCGCCGTCCTCTCGGGGACGCCACGAACGGTAGTGTACGAACGACTGCCGACGACGGCGTTGGACGAGACGGCCACCGTCATTTCACACGAGGGCGTCTCGATACCGTCCCATATCTCCGCGCCGGTCGTCCACGTCGATGCGGGGATTCAGGAGCTCACGAGCTCGATTTCGGAGACGATAACGTCGTTCGATGGGTCGAAGAATTTTCAGCCAGGTGAGCTTCGATTCGGCCTCGACTCGCTCGGGTCGATGTTGACCCGGTACGACCCGATGCTCGTTCGGCAGTTTCTCGGCGTCGTGGGTGGACAGGTTCGTGGTGCGAACGGGATGGGCCACTACGTCCTACCGCGACCGTACGACCATGAACTCGTGAGCGTCCTCGCGCCGCTGTTCGACGGGATCATCGAATATCGCGTCGATGCGGGACGGGAAGAGCGGTGGCATTTCCCCCATCGCGACCTGCACTCGCCGTGGCTTCCGCTGTGAGGCGTTTCGGCGTAATCGCCCACTTCGAAATCCTTTTACACGCTTCGGGGAGAAGAACAGTATAACTGAGTGTTACACATGGAAGTCGAAATCCTCTCACAGGAGCAAAATCCAATGCTCCACCGGACTGAAGTGCGGTTCCAGATAGTTCACGACGAGGCAACGCCGTCGCGCCTTTCGGTGCGCGACAGCCTCGCGGCGAAACTCGACAAAAACGCGGACGAAGTCGTCGTTCACGAGATGAACACGAAGTTCGGCATGCGAAAGACCGTCGGCTACGCGAAGGTCTACGACAGCTCCGAGCACGCCCGCGACGTCGAACAGGAGTACATGCTCGAACGCAACAAGATCACGGCCGACTCGGAGGGCGAGACGGAACCCGAAGCCGAGGAGGCTGAATAATGCCGCGCAACGAACTGTACAACGACGACGGCACGACCGAGCGAGAGATGTGCCCGCGCTGTGGCGACACGTTCCTCGCGGACCACGGTGACCGGCTTCACTGCGGCAAGTGTAGCTACACCGAGTGGAAGTAAATGCGAATCCTCGGCGTCGAGGGTACCGCGTGGGCGGCCAGCGCGTCCGTCTACGACACGAACACCGATTTCGTTTTTATCGAAACCGACGCGTACCAACCGGAGAGCGGCGGCATTCATCCGCGTGAAGCCGCAGAGCACATGAGCGAGGCGATTCCGCGGTCATCGAAACCGCGCTGTCGGAAGCCGAACGGCGATATCGGGTCATCGGTGTCGCCCGTTGACGCCGTCGCCTTTTCGCGCGGGCCGGGACTCGGCCCATGTCTGCGTATCGTCGGAACGGGTGCCCGAGCGCTGGCACAGACGTTGGACGTGCCGCTGATCGGCGTGAATCACATGGTCGCCCACCTCGAAATCGGGCGGCAACGGTCGGGCTTCGACTCCCCGGTCTGTCTGAACGCGAGCGGGGCCAACGCCCACGTGCTGGGC
The DNA here is from genome assembly GCA_963811185.1 of uncultured haloarchaeon. Lineage (GTDB taxonomy): Archaea > Halobacteriota > Halobacteria > Halobacteriales > Haladaptataceae > Haladaptatus. The sequence goes on along the minus strand of CAWEQN010000012.1, from coordinate 83,232 downwards.
TATCGAAACGGCCGATATCGCGTCCTCGGCGAGACGATGGACACGGGCGTCGGCAACGCCATCGACAAGTTCACCCGGCACGTCGGCTGGTCGCATCCCGGCGGGCCGAAAGTCGAGCAAGCCGCGACGGACGGCGAGTACATCGATATGCCGTACGTCGTGAAGGGGATGGATTTCTCGTTTTCCGGCATCATGAGCGCGGCCAAGCAAGCGGTAGACGACGGCCACGAGATTTCGGACGTCTGTTTTTCGCTGCAGGAGAACATCTTCGCCATGCTGACCGAGGTGGCCGAGCGCGCGCTCTCGCTGACCGGTCGGGACGAACTCGTTTTGGGTGGTGGCGTCGGAAACAACGCTCGACTGCGCGAGATGCTCGCCGAGATGTGCGAGCAGCGCGGGGCGAAGTTCTACGCGCCGGAACCCCGGTTTCTGAGCGACAACGCCGGGATGATAGCGGTTCTCGGCGCGGAGATGCTGGCGGCGGGCGATACGATTCCGGTGGCCGAATCGGCGGTGGAATCGAACTTCCGCCCTGACCAAGTGGCCGTCACGTGGCGCGGGACGGAAGCGGACGACGTGCTTCGCCACCCCGACGAGCGCGAGGTCCGCGGCGCGGAAGCGACGGTGGACATCGGGGCCGAGCGCGTCGAAAAGCGCCGGACGCCCAAAACCTACCGTCACCCCACGCTCGACGCTCGCCTCCGAAAGGAGCGCACGACGCTCGAAGCGCGCCTCACGAGCGACGCGCGGCGTGCCGGCGTCCCGACGCCCGGTCGTTTACGACATCGACCTCTCCGTACTCTTCATCGAGTTCGAACACGTCGGCGAGTCTGACCTCCGGGACGAACTCACCGCCGACCGCGTGCGCGACGTCGGCCGCCACCTCGGAACCCTCCACCGCGAGGGAATCGTCCACGGCGACCCGACGACGCGGAACTTCCGGTGTGCGGCCGACCGAACCTACGTCATCGACTTCGGCTTGGGCTACTACTCCGACGACGTGGAGGACTACGCGATGGACCTCCACGTCTTCGGCCAGAGCCTCGCCGGAACCGCCGACGACGCCGCCGAACTCCAGCGAGAGTTCGAGTCGGCGTACGAAGAGACGGGCGACGAGGCGGTCCTCGACCAACTCCGCGAAATCGAAGGCCGCGGGCGGTACCAGTGAGCGAGTGAGTTCGTTTTTCTACTCTACTTCTTCGTCCCGTGACGTGCCTACTCCCCGCTGTTCCTCCGAAACGAACCCACCGCCACCTTGCAATCCGATGCCCCAAACGCTATAATAGGTGCCGACAATGTCTATCGCATGTCCGACAAAGAAACCTCAGGAACGCTCTTCGGTGTCCCGTACAACTTCGAACGCCCCAGCGTCGGGCGGATGCTCTCCTCGTACTGGAAGCCCGGCGAGGGAATGCTCGTCGAGAAACCGTTCGGCGTCGGCTACACGCTCAACCTCGCCAACTGGCGCTCGTGGGTCATCCTCGCCGTCGCCGGCGTGCTGTTCTACCTTGGAGAGCGACAAGGAAGGCAAAGCCGGAATCCGAAACGAACCCGTCGAAGTCATCGTGGACGACGACTGATTCGACGCTTCTTTTTTCCCGCGCGACTCTCTCTCGCGTATGATTCGATTCGTCACCGGCAACGAAGGTAAAGTCCGCGAGGCGCGCGAGTATCTGGACGACGAAGTCCGCCAAATCGACTACGACTACACGGAAGTCCAGAGCGACGACCTCGCCGAAATCGCGCTCCACGGCGCGCGCGAGGCGTTCGAGGAGACGGGCGACGACGACCCCATCATCGTGGACGACGCCGGCTTGTTCATCGACGCCGTCGGTGGCTTTCCCGGTCCGTACTCCGCCTACGTCGAGGACACGCTCGGCGTCGAGCGCGTGTGGCAGTTCGCAGAGCGGGAGGAGAACCGCCGCGCGCACTTCCGCTGTGTCGTCGCGTACTACGACGGCGAGACCGCCGAAACGTTCTCCGGCGCGGTTCCGGGGACGCTCGTCGCACCCCGGGGAGACGGCGGGTTCGGCTACGACCCCATCTTCGAACACGAGGGCAAAACGCTCGCGGAGATGAGCACCGAGGAGAAGAACGCCATCTCCCACCGCGGCCGCGCGCTGGCGAAGTTCGCGGACTGGTTGGCCGAGCGGTAACGGAATCCCGTTTTCGACTTACTCCCGCGAATCACAGTCCGGTCCCGGATACTCCCCGCCGACCACCACGTCGTACAGGCTCTCGGGGTCGAACAGGGTGATGAACCCGTCGGGGCGCTTCACGCTCACCGAAATCCGACCCTGAAGCGTACTTGCTGTTTTGGCACTCCGCAGGGAATCGTCGTAGGAGAGGATATGGGCCGCGTTCCCCGCGTGCGCGCTGGCGAGGGCAGGGTGGTCGCCGGGCGTCTGTTCGGCATCGATTCGCAGTTCCTCGATTTTCCCCCGCCAGTCTGCGGCCAGTTCGTCGTCGGCCAGTTCGCGGATGACCTCCTCGGCGTCGTCGAGGAGTTCGTCGCTGGCGACGAGTTCGACCCACGTGTGGCCGCGGACGATGTCCATTGCCTCACGAGCGTCGCCGCCGACCAACACGTCCGCCGCCAACACGTCGGCGTCGGCGACGAGTCGGGCAGGGTTCGGGTCACTCACGGCGCCGCCCCGCGAGCGTTTCTCGAATCGTCTCGGTGTCCGTTTCGAACTCCGCCGCCCGCTCGAACAGGTCGCGCCACGTCATGGTTCGGTGTGCGTGTCCGAACGGGAAAACTGGTGTGGATGGGTGGCGACTGCTCGCTTGCCGAGACTGAACGGCATCCGAAAATCGCTTCCCGAACGGTACCGATTTCAGCCGTCCGGCTTCCACTTCCCCTCGACGCTGTGAATTTTGATGGACGAGTCCGAATAGCTGGCTTGCACGCAGTCCCCGACCTGCGCTCGGTTGAAATCCTCGCGTTCCGTCGAGGCGGTGTAACAGCCGGACGGGTCGCCACCGCCCGACCAGTCTTCGCTACAGACGCCGATGACGTAGCCGAACTCCTCGTACTCGTCCCGGAGGAGTTCGTGGAGCGTCGTCGAGACGTGAAGCTGATCTGGGTGGGTAAATCGGTCGGCCCATCGTTCCGCAACGTCCATCATCGGTTCGTCGCTCGACTTCCCTAGTCCGACGCTAACGATGGTTTCGTCGTGAATCCCGCCGTCGGTTCGGCGTTTGCCAGTTATCTCCTTCTGTCGGACGTAGCCGCCGACGGAGGCAAACGCGGAACAGCCAGCGAGACCCCCGCCAGCCACGGTGGCGGACAGGGATGCTAGCACGTCTCGTCTCGAAGGCATACCGGTACATTGAGTCTTCATACACTAATAAATTGCGTCAGGAATTACCATACGTACGGTCGGAAACGAACGAGCAAACGGGACGGACGTATCTCATGCCGTCGTGTTTCCGAGGATGTTCGTCGTCACCGTCTTTTGGTAGTTCAACGAATCGAGGTGGATGCGTTCGGTGTAGCCGTGGAACTCGACCACGACGTAGTAGCTGACGTTGAGCGTGCTCTCCTCACCGCGACGGAGATGGGTCTTCCACCACGGGCCGAGTTTCGAGTTGTCGAGGGTCATCGTATCCCGAATCGTCGTATCGCTGTGGGGACCGACTTCGACGGATTTCCGCTTCGATTCGTCCGAGAGGACGATGCCGTTCATGCTCACTCGTGACCCGATTTCGACGATGTGAATCGACTGGCTTCTATCGTTTTCGACGGTCGCTGATGCTTCGATAGGCGTCTCCGCCATCGTCGCGTGGCCCCATTTCGCCTGCGTGTCGTAAACGCGTCCGATCTTCCGTCCAGCAATCGAAAACGACTGACTCGCCGACGAATCGACGGGACCGAGCATGTCGGTCGTTACGGTCCCACGGTCGGCTTTTCCGCCGACGGGCAGTCGAACGAATCCGGCATCCACGGTGACGTTACGCTCGATAACGCGGTTCGTCTTCTCGCCGTTGTTGACGTGACTGACCCACCAGCGTTGGATCTCCTCGTTCGTGATGTTCCCGGTGAGGTCGAGACGGGTTTTCCCAGCCCCGATTTTCCGATTCGTCTCCCCCTCGGCCAGCGGGATGCCGTTCATCAGCACGCGATACGCCGCATCGACCGAGAGGTGCCGTGCGAACACCGACCCCGGTTCGTTCGGATTAACGACCGTCGCGCGGGTTCGAACGCCCGTGTTCCCCTCGTCCGGGACGACCCAACTGCTTTCGACCGACTCGAGTTTCGGCGGCGCGAACGACGCCTCGCCGTCGCGTGGGACGACCTTCGTCGTCGTCTTTCCGCCGCCGAGCACGTCGGTGGTGAACACGACGCGCTTGCTCAGGAACGGGAGGTCGACTTTCCGGGTTTTACCGTCCTCGTGCATGACCGCGTAAAACTGCACGTCCATCGTCGTCTTCTCGCCGTTTTCCACGTGGCTCTCCCACCACTCGGGGAGTTTGCCGTTGTCGAACGTCGAATCGATGCCGAACGTGGTCTTCTTCCCGGGTTTCATATGCACTTCGCCGTCGGTCGTTCCGTTGGCGACGGTCACGTCGTTCATCGTGATGGTGTACCCCAACTTCGAAAAGACGACTTCGCCGCTGGTCGGGTTTTCGACGGTTGCGTTGACGTACAGCGGTGTCCGTTCCGTCGTGGCGTGTCCCCACGACGCGTTCGTTTTCGTCACCCGCAGGATTTCGCGGTTTCCGGCGGTCATCGTCCGCGTCTCGTTGCTGTCGAACGCACTGAGCAGGTCGGTGTGGAACGTCCGCTTCTGTGCGGGCAGTCGCTTCGAGAACAGCGGGACGCTGACGGTCGGCGAGATGCTGACCGTCGTCTTCTCGCCGTTGTTGATGTGACTCGCCCACCACGCCGGAATCTTTCGGTTGTCCATGCGCGTCGTCATCGAAATCGTGGACTGCCCGGACGGTAAACCGATGTTCTTCTTCGTCCCCTTCGCCACGGTCACGTCGTTCATTCCGACTCGATAATCGAGGTCCACCACGCTCGGCATGCCGACCGAACTCGGATTGTTCACGTCGATACTCGTCCGAATCTCGGTCGTCTTCGCACTGACCCCTCCCCACGTGGCGTCGACGTTACTGACGCTTGGTTGCCCGACCGTCACGATTCCGGACGTGAGCGCGATGCCGAGTCCACCAGCGGTCACGACGAGAAGCGTCACCACGCCGACGAGCAGTTTCCCGAGGAAGCTACGAATCTCCATTCTCATCCTCTTTCATTGATGTATCTTTTGACCCACAGTTCATTATCGGCCCAATTCGCATCCACCACTAAGTAACTTTACCTGTAATTATCCAGTGTAGAGGCCACGAATAACGCCAAAAAAGACAACCATATCGAATTCGACACTTTACAAACATATGCGGAAATAAAAATTGATAGGTCAGTGTTCGGCGGCCGCGACGAGTTCCCGGAGGTCGTCTTCCTGACGTTCCCTCCGGTCGAACGGCGTCAACGACGGAACCCCAGTTCCATCCGTGACTGTTCTCTCACGCGAGGAACCTATGATATCGGGGGAGCGGTAGAGTCACACGACTGTCTGACGCGGTTTTAAGTTCTCACCGTTCCCATCCGGAAATGGGCGCGCACAACACCCTCTCTCCCATCCTCCCACTCTGCGCGCCCGGCACACACCACCCACATCGACCCTGTCCCCCGCTCTCCCCCCACCTCCAATTCGGCACTCCTCCTCTTCCGTTTCAGGCCGTGACTTCGCTCCCGTAGACAGATCCTGACTGTAACAAAGAGTGCCTGTACCGTCGACAAACGGTTCATAACAAAGAGGTATCCAGCCATTCGTACAGTTGCGCCCGACGGCTTGGGCGCGAAGCGTGTCGCAGTCTCGCGGTGGGTCTCCGGCGGGGCCGGGGGCTCTGGCGACGGGTTGGCTTCCCGTTACAGTGTCACCAACCCCCCCACGAAAGTTCTCGTCCCGGTCGACCCTAGAACCCCGCGCTGCCCAATCGTTTTTCGCTTCGCTGTAACCGACGAGTGGTCTCTCAAAAACGGATTTTCAGTACCCGAACTCGATTTCAGGTAGTTAACCGCTCGTTAGGCGGTCGCTTGAAGTTGTTCGCGCACCATCGGGAGCGCTTCCCGCGAAGCGATGAGTGCGACGCGGTCCCCCGCTTCGAGTTTCGTTCCCGGTAGTGGGATGGTCATCCGTTCGCGGTTTCGCCCGTGGGCGTAGATTCGTGCGTTCTCGGGCAGTTCGACCGCTTGAACGCGCGTCCCGACCAACGACGAGTCGTCCGGAATCGTCATCGTCGTCAACTGGAGGTTTTCGGTCAGGTCGGCGATGATGCCGAAATCCCCGCCGAGCATCGCGGTTTTCGCACCCGCCGCGCCGAGGCGTTCGGGGTAAATCACGTCGTCCACGTCGTCCGCGAACTTCCGGTATATCTCCTCCCGGTAGTCCTCGTCGATGCGCATCACGGTGCGACAGCCGTGGTGTTTGCCGACCATGCACGCCGCGAAGTTGACGTTCAAGTCGCCCGTCAGTCCGCCGATGGCGTCCGCCGAGTCGATACCCGCTTCGGTCAATACTTCCTCGTCGGACCCGTTCCCTTCGACGGTTTCGAAGCCGTCGTCACGCGCTCGGGCCGCTTTGTCGGGGTCGTCCTCGACGATAACGACCTCGTGACCTTCTTCGGAGAGTATTTGGGCGGTTCGGATTCCGACACGACCATACCCAACGATAACAAATCTCATACTATTTCAGAATGCGACTGACGACAAAAACGTGACGGTGAGTGCAGTCGAGTTGGTACGACGAAATTCATCGATAGAACTGGAGATGGCGGCGATAGTCGGCAACAGTACTGCAAACCGCGGTCCGTACGAACCGCTCACCGCCGCTAACTCTCGCGTCCTTCGTCGGGTCTGTTTCCGTTCGAAACAATCGCGAAGCGCTCCGAGTACTCGACGAATCCGGTTCGTAAAAATCGGGAGTAAGTATCGTCGAGCGCTGGACGGCGGCGCGTGAGGTGTCCATGTCAGCAACGACTGTCATCGTCCGAGCCGTTTCCGTCGTTCTGACTACCGTCGTTTTCGTCGTCGGACCCGAGCGCGTAGAACGTGGAGTCCTTGACGTATCTCGCGTCCTCGTCGATTCCATACGGGAACGTGGCGGTGTATACCGTCCCGTATACGACCACGGGTGTGGTGGCAGCGGGACCGATATCGTCCGATTCCGTACTCCCGAACGTGTACGCCACTTTTCGTCGCTGGTTTCCGCATCGATGGCGAGAACGACTGCCTCGCCGGTCTTTTCCTCCACTCCCGTCCTGCCGCCGACGTAGAGCGTTCCGTCGGCGACGATGGAGTCCATACACGTCGAAACCGTTCCGTCGTGATATCTGCTCCACCGTCGTTGCGACGATAACGAAAAAAAAATAGTCGATTCCGGCGACGATACTTCCGTAGACCCCTATAGAAGCATAATTTGTAGGAGAGAGTTACGCGTGCAGCAGATGCCTAATTCTCGCTATTTCCGGCCTTTGACAGCCTCTTCGGCGGACATCGGGACACCTTTCGGAGGTTTCGTGTTTGCCTGCTCGCCGGTTCTGGTGTTCTTCGTCTTGATGTCTCCTCCGTCCGTGGTCGCGAAGCCGCCCTGGATATCGGAGTTGATGACTTTCGTCGTACCGAACCACGACCAGACACCGCGGTTGTTGACCGTCCCCGGTGCCGAACAGTTCTCGCCACAGACGGGCGTCTTGTCGTCGACTTTGACGACCGTATTCTTGACGTACGGGGTTCGGTCGCCCTTAGCGTTCAGGCGGATGTTGGAGATGTTGTTCGAGTGGAAGTACGAGTCCTTGACGTTCGTTATCCCTTTCGCTCCCTGTTTCCCCGGACCGGATGCGTACAGTCCGTTGTTGACCGTCTTTGCGACGTGCGTGTGTCGAATGGTGATGGTACCTCGGTGGGGAAGGTTGGCGTTGACCCACATGCCGCCTCCGCTGTTTCCGGGTTTCGTGCCGTCGCCCATGTAGACGTTTTCGATGAGGCCGTGACCGTCCGGCGATTCGACGCCGGGCATCATGATATAAGATTCGCCGCTGTCCTGCCCCTTGATACCGACGTTCCGAATCGTCCAACCGTTTCCGCTCGTCGTGAATGCGATTCCAGCGCCTTCGGCGGTGAGGTCGATAAGCGTATTTTCGAACGTTTCTCCGTCGCCGACTTCGATCGCCTTTTGCTGGCCAGCGGGGACGGTAATCGTATCATACTGCTTCGCGCTCGCCGCTGAACTGACGCCTGCAGCCCCTGTCGCGACCACTGCGGTCCCGGCCGCCTTCAGGAACGAACGTCGTTTCAGAAACGATCCATTGTCGGTTGTGTCGTTTTCGAATTCGCGTGCCATGCAGGTTCAACGTGAGGTTGGTATGGTAAAAGTGTAGCGATTCTCTTTCAATGTAAGGCTACCAATTTATAAGGGGGTCGTGATTCGATATTGTGACTGATTATCACGGAACTGGCGTCGAAACATCGAGATGGCCGAAATCGTACGCGAGAGGCGATTTCCTCTGATAGGCGATAGAAGACACTCCTCGTTACCGGTGTAAACCTGGAGCGAAATGAGTATCTACAGCTTACTCGTGTCCCGAGTCACCGCCCCGAGAAAATTCCCAGACACTAAATTCATGATTTATTCAGGCGGGGTCGGTGATGCGCATAGGCTTCGCTTACGAACGGGGCTGTAGAGTATAACAAAGTACCACGAAGGGGGTGTACGATATGAATGAGCGGAGCATCTGAACATCGGCACCTCCATCCTCTCGACGGAATACGCCGGCGGCTTGTTGGGCGGACCGAGGTTAGAACGACACCCGCGACGCATCGAACCATCGCTACGCGTTCCGCCGTGAGGTGGGGGCGATGACTACCGACGAGCCTCGTACCGTCGTGCTCGGATTCGATGCGCTTTCTTTCGAGTATCTCGACGAATTTGCGGATGAACTGCCTAATTTCGGCCGTCTTCGTTCCACAGGTATCGACGCACCACTCCGTTCGACACATCCACCGTGGACCGGGAGCGCGTGGCCGTCGATGTACACGGGAACCGATCCGAGTCGGCACGATGCGTACGGGTTCTTTAACTACAAGGACACGTATCCGGACGAAGCCGACATCATCACCCGTAACGATGTACAGCAACCGGCGATTTGGAACTATCTCACCTCGATCGATGAGCCGTCCATCGTGCTCAACGTCCCGGTCACGCATCCTGCGGAGCCGCTCAACGGAGTCCTCATTCCGGGGTACCTCGCGTCGGAAGACGCCGATAGCTATCCGAAGGACGTCAGAGACGAATTGTCCGATGCGCTCGGCGAGGAATACACCATCTACTCACAGGCGGAAATGACGAGCGACAAGGAACGCAAACTCGATGGATACGTTGACCTCATCGCCATGCGTGCGCGCGCGATAGAACACTTACTTACGAACTGCGAATGGCGTGTGGCTATCGTACAAGTACAGAAGACGGATGCCGTTTTCCACAATTTCGACGAACGAAGCGCGTTTCGGCGGGTTTACCGAGCGGCCGATGACCTCGTTGGTACCGTACGACAGTGTGCCGAAGACGCCAATATCGTCGTTTGCTCGGACCACGGTATGGGCGTCACGAACGGATATAAACTGTTTGTGAACGAAATCCTTCGAGAACACGGCTTCGTTCAGGAGGCTTCGACTGGGAACAACTACGGAACTAGTCTCAGTTCGGTTAAACAATCTATCGTTAACCCGGATGAGCAACCCGATGACGACCATGAAACTGCCCGATAGAACGCGCGGTTTCAATGGGGATTACTGGCCTCAATAAGACGGGTCTCACCCCGGCGAAGATACTCGCCGTGGCCCAACGTGTCGGATTGGGTGAAGAACTAAAACGTCTCGTCCCGAACAACGTCCGGTCGGCAGCCGAACGACCCATCGATTGGCGTCAGTCGAAGGCGTATTGTCGGGCACTCGGTGAACTCGGTATCCGTGTCAACCTCGAAGGCCGTGACCCTTGTGGGGTCGTTCCGCACTCCGAGTACGAGTCCGTTCGCTCGGAACTCATCGAAATCCTCTCGTCGCTCAAAACGCCGGACGGACGGTTGGCGTTCGACTTCGTCGACAGGGCCGAGAACGTAAACCACGACGAGAACCCGGGAAGCGGGCCGGACATCGTCTTCATGCCGAAGGATATGAATCATCTCGTCCTTCCGGGCCTCATCGGTAAGCGGTTCCTCTCCCTCAACGAGTATAACCACAAACCCGACGGCGTCTTCATCGGCACCGGCCCGGCGTTCGATGCATCCCACTCGTTCGACCAACTCTCGCTGACGGATGTCGCACCTATCGTCATGGCTTCCGCTGGGTTTGCTGTTCCTGACCGGATGACCGGACATGTTCCGGACGGGATGATGACGCAACCAGTGGAGAAGTCTTCGTACCACGATATCCAGTATGGGTCGACGGAAACGGTCGACACGGAAGGCGACGTCACCTCGAGATTGGAGGACCTGGGATACCTGTAATCCATGGGCTCGGAACGTGAACTCAGAAAGCTCCTTTCGAGTGCGACCCTCGTCTTCGCCGGTGCCGGTGTAGCGGCGATAGCAAAACTACTCGAACGAATCGCTTTGGGACGGAGTTTCTCACCCGATATCTACGGCGAGATCAATATCGCGATCACGATGATGGCGCTCGGAACGACGTTCGCGCTTATCGGCCTCGGACAAGGCATTCCACGATACGTCTCACGATTCGACACGGAGCGGGATAGGAGGGGAGCATGGCTGACGGGATTTCTCCTCGCTGGCACCGTTAGCATACTGTTTGCCGGACTACTCTACTTCAACGCGGATTTCGTGGCGGCGAAACTGTTCGATCACGATGGGGCAAACCAACTGATACCGATGTTCGCGTTCGCGATTCCACCCGTCGTCGGCTTTTTCGTTGGCGTCGGGGGAATTCGTGGCTTCGAGAACACCATCTACAAGACCTACGTTGGCGACCTTCTCTATCCGTTCGGACGGCTACTGCTCTGGGCACGCTTTTATTGTTGGGATTCGGAGCGGAGGCAGCCGGTTATGCATATCTGCTCAGTGCCATCATCGCGTGTCTTGCCGCCCACTACCTTCTCAATCGACTCATTCCTCTCTTCGGCGAGTTCACCCTTCATGTTAAAGAAATCACGACGTTTTCCGCACCCCTTATCGTTTCATCTGTCCTCGGTGACCTCCTCACCCGAACAGATACCGTCATGCTCGGCTACTTTACCACCTCCCACCAAGTAGGACTCTATTCAGCAGCCTATCCGCTAGCGAACAGCCTCCTGATCGCACTCTCGTCGTTCGGATTCCTGTATCTCCCCCTCGCGTCGAAAATGGACGCCGAAGGGGAACGGGACGAAATAACCAAAATATATCAAATCACGACAAAATGGGTGTTTCTCGTTACGTTTCCCGCGTTTCTCCTCTTCGCCGCGTTCCCCAACGACGTCATCACGATATTTTTCGGGAACGACTACGCGGGTGGTGGACTCGCCCTCGCGATTCTGTCCGTCGGTTTCTTCACCAATGCGGCAGGCGGTCGGAATCGCGAAACGCTCTCCGCACTCGGTCATACCCGATTGATACTGGCGGGCAACGCCATCGCGTTCGTCCTCAACTTCGTTATGAACCTGTTTTTGATTCCCATCTACGGGTTCGTCGGTGCCGCGATTGCATCCGCCGCTTCGAACATCGTCCTCAATCTCTTCATGTTCTGGGTGCTCCGGTCGAAGTTTGGGATTTCCCCGTTTTCCCGATGGACTGTTCGAACGATGACCCGTGTGCCGCTTATTCTCATCCCACTGACAGCAGTAGCGTCGCGGTTCGTCTCACTCACGATAGTATCGTTGCCGCTCGCGCTCGTCCTCACCGCCGCCGGAACGCTCGTCGTGTTCTCGTGGGCGGACTGTCTCCAACCCGAGGATGGCGTCATCATCGACTTCGTCGAAGGGATAACGAATACGAAAATGCCGTTCCTGCACGGCTACATTCCGGAGGGGACCGAGTGACCGTTCCACCGAATCAAACATCGGATGCGATGGCATGTTCTTCCCGATGATTCGAATAAGTTCTACGAATGATTTAGGAATCCTTTCACCGGAATGAAACGTCCCCTTTCGCCGAACCGCCCCTACTAACGTTTCGTAAAACAATATTTTTGTGTCTCTCTCAGTATCTGCTCCGTCATCGATGGAAATCCGTCAACTACGACTCGCGAAACTATAAATCGTCGGTCAAAAATCGGAGAAGCCTAGGCCGGGATTTGAACCCGGGCTCTCGTCCTTACCAAGGACGCGCTTTACCGCTAAGCTACCCAGGCGCAGGCATTCATTTCTACACGCCGAACTGGGTTTAGGCGTTTCGATTCGCGTCAGGGGTCGGTGGCCGACGAGGTGGTTTCGTCGGACCAGTTCGATCTCCGCCCAGACAACTTCGTCAGCGTATCCACCGCTTCGTCGAACAGTATCTCGGTCGATTCGGGGTTTGTGACCGATGTCGCCAGTCGTTCGGCGTATCGTCGGATTCCGGTCGGGACTTCGTGCCCTGCCGCCGTCGTTCCGGCGACCATCGCGAGTTCGAACACGTCCGTTTCGAGTGCGTGTTCGGTTCGCCGTTCGGTTTGGTCCCGCCCGAACGATTTGACGGTTTGAACGGCCGTATCGGCCGCTTCGGTCCGCGCTAATAGGGAAAATCCACGGGAAACCATCACGTCCGCGGCGAGGACGGCGACGTTGCTGTCGGTGTACGGCGGCTCCCCGCTCCATGGCTCGTCGCGTGCGAGCGTTCGTGTGAGGCCCAGCCCTTCGTAGATGAGCTGGACTCCGGCGGCGCGGCTTTCGACTTCGCTCGTGTTGGCACCGCTCTCGACTGCTCGCGCGCTCAGCAACGTCAACACCCCCGGAACGACCGTCGAGGACTCCAACAGTCCGTCGATGTGGTCGCGGAGGTGCGCTGGCGTAATATCTCCGATAGCCTCGCGCGCAGCCCCGCGCGCCCGGACGGCCTCTTCCATTGTCGGAACTTACGACGGAACCGCCAAAGACCTTTGGAAAGCGTCTCCAACTGGGTAGTATGATTCGCGTCACCGACGAGCAGAAAATTAGAATCGTTACTATCGACCGCCCGGAGCGGCGGAACGCACTCACGCCCGACGGACTCGACGCCCTCTCCTCGGCGGTTCGGGAAGCGAACCAGCCAGTGATCTACCTCCGTGGCGCGGGCGGGGCGTTTTGTGCCGGTGCCGACCTCGACGTCGTTTCGGGGTTGGACCGGGAATCAGCCGAAGCGTTCGCCATCCGTGGCCAACGAGTCGCAAACGACATCGAAAAAAGCGATAGCATCGTGGTCGCCGGAATCGATGGCCCGGCGCGTGGCGGCGGTGTCGAACTCGCGCTGGCGTGTGACATCCGGGTGGCGACGTTCGACGCAACGTTCGCCGAACCAGGCGTTCGCCTCGGAATCTTCGGCGCGTGGGGCGGAACGACCCGACTCCCGGAAATCGTCGGGACGGGCGATGCGCTCGACCTCGCGCTCTCGGGTCGCGTCGTCTCGGCCGAGGACGCGCATCGAATGGGTCTGATTTCACGCCTCACCGAAACCCCGCGTGCTGTCGCCGACGAACTCGCGGAGAACGTCCCGGCGGCGCTTTCGGTCGTCAAAGAACGGGTCCGTGACGGCTCCTCGACAGGCGTTCAGTTGGCACGCGAAGCCGAAGCGTTCGGCGAACTCGTCGCGGAGAACGCCCACAGCATCGCGGAAGAACGGGAGTAGAATCAGCGGGGTCGGTACGGGGATTACAACGGTGCTGGCGACTGCGGTACGGCGCGTTTGTGTTCGCTCCGTCGATACATCTCGCCGATTCGTTGCACGTCTTCGGCCGTCGCGCCGTCGACCTGTCGCACCGTCGCCGACGCGGACAGTGGCCCATCGATGTGCAGGGCCAGAATCGAATCCAGCGTGTCGTAGTCGATACCCAACTCCTCCTCGTCGGTCTGGCCCGCCCACAGTCCCGCCGTCGCTTCCTTTTCCGCGAGTTCTCGGGGACGCCGACGTGTCCGGCGAGTTGCCGAACCTGCTGTTTGTAGAGGTTGCCGATAGGGTGACAGTCCACCGCGCCGTCGCCGTACTTCGTGAAGTAGCCGACGAGCGCTTCGGTGCGGTTCCCGGTGCCGAGGACGACCGACCCTTCGTGGTTGGCGACGAGGTAGTTCATCACCGCGCGGGTTCGCGCGCGAGCGTTGCCCACCGCCATCCGGTCGCCGTCCGCCTCGGAGTAGGCCGAGAGGAACGTGTCCACGATGGGGTTGATTTCGAACACGTCGTAGGGGATTTCCAGTTCCGACGCCACCCATTCCGCATCGCTCATGTTCTCCTCCCGACTCACCGCGCCGGGCATGACGAGTCCGTGGACGTTCTCGGTTCCCAGTGCCTCTACTGCGAGATACGCCGTCAGTGTGCTGTCGATGCCACCGGACAGGCCGAGGACTGCCGAGTCCGTCCCCGCGTCGGCCGCCGTCTCGCGGATGTACGACTCGATGTGGCCACGCTGTGCGTCGAGTTCGGCCTCCGAGAGTTCGAGGTCTATCATGTACGTCTGTAGGAAGGCCGATGACTAAAACCTCCCCTCCTCGTCGTATTTCTGGACAAACGTCCGAAACGCTACGTTGAAGTGAGCGCGGAATGAAGCGGGTAGTACGCAGCTGCTCGCTCTCGTTTGGATGGGTTCGTTTGAGACCCGAGAGCACCGGTGGTGTGCAAATCCGGAGGATTTGCGAATCACGGTGCATACTCGACGCGGAGCGAGAGTATGCACCGGTGTCTTGCCGAACGAAGTGAGGCAAGGCACGGTGTGAGTGAAAGGAGCACCGGTGGTCTAGTGGCAGGACATAAGCTTCCCAAGCTTATAGCCCGGGTTCAACTCCCGGTCGGTGCATTCTGCCATTATCAAAACCGACCAGCGGTCTTCCGATATTCCGAAATTTCTCTCGACTCCATCCTCCTCGAACTTCATCGGCCGACGCCACCACGGTCCTTTCCCGGAGTCGCTGGACAACTCCGTCACGACGCGGTTTGCCTCCGACCCCGCGTCCGGACTGCTCAACGGCACTGCCGTTTCGTACAGTCCCGACTCGTCTTCCTCACCCTCCAGCAACACTTTCGCGTCGAACTCCTCGCGTTTCAGGTGGGCGTTGTTCTCGAAAATCGCCTGCACGTCAGGGTCCAGTTCCGCGAACTCCTCTCCCGAAATCGGGTCACGCGCCAGTCGAAACTGCCCGATGATGTACGTGCCCCATCGCGGTGAAATCCACTCGCGGGTCGGTTCCCCAGTGGTCGAGAGTGTGGCGTAGAAAAACACGTAGTCGCTGTGCTCCAGTTCCAACAACGGTCGGGCTTTCACGCCGAAGGGGTCGCCGTAGGTGTAGCGTTCACAGCACGGATACTCCGCGAACTCGGGGTCGAGATGCACGGGCAGGTTCTCCGCTCCATCCGGCAGTTCGACCGACGGGTCGAGGTCGGCGTAGGTCGGCACTGGCTGGTTCGTCGGTTCGCGCTTCGGGAATCGGCAGATATTCGAACCGTCCGTCCGGGAAAATCGGACCACGAACGCCGGGCTGATTGGTGTTGGCGGCGACGTTGATGGCGACGGCGCGGGGCATGGCTCACGCTGGGCGTGGGAACGGCAAAAGCGTGACTACCCTACCACACGCCGAGCGGTCCGATACACTCGCGACAGAACGTGTATCCGACGCCGTTCTCCGTCCCACAGTGCGGGCATACGACGCACGTTCGAGTTCGTCTCCGCCTCGCTGAACTCTTCGAGGATACGATCCCGTCGAATGTCGTCGGGTACGTGCCCATCCGAACCGGACGGCGTCGATGCGACCAGCGCCGCATCGTCGTCGCTCCGTAGATACCGGTAGATGAGCAACTGTAGCCCGACGAACAGGACGACGTACAGGACTATCCACCCCCAGACGTTCATGGACTACCATGATATACGACTCCATGCTATTTGTTAGCTTCGCACGACAGGATTCATAACTATCAGGAAAAATGACTGATGGGCGGGGTAGGTTGGTTCGAAACGCACGAAGACGACGGAATTACGCCGGCTTGAATTTGAGAATTCGGTCGTCCTGCGGGGCCGGACTGTTCGACCGGCCATCCCGATTACTCGTCGTCACGTACAGGTGCCCGTCCGGTCCGGTGAACGTCGTCCGAAGGCGGCCGTACTCGTTGACGAGCAAGCGCTCTTGTTCGACGACGTTTTCGCCGTCGAGTCGGACCCGGTGAAGGTGCGTTCCGACGAGCGCGCCGAAGAAGAAGTCGCCGCTCCATTGTGAAATCGGGCCGTCGTAGAAGGTCGCTCCGCCCGGCGCAATCGTGGGCGTGTACGTCGCAATCGGGTCGGTATACTGCTTGCTCTTTCCCGTTACGTCGGGCCACCCGTAGTTCTTCCCCGCTTCGAGGACGTTGATTTCGTCGTTCCGGTCGGGTCCGTGTTCCGTGCTGAACAGGGTTCCGTCGTTGAACGCCAACCCTTCCGGATTTCGGTGGCCGTAGGTGAACACTTCGTTGTCGAACGGGTTGTCGGGATGCGGTTCTCCGTCCAGCGTCAGTCTGAGGACCTTCCCGCCCAACGAGTCTTTGTCCTGTGCCTGCTGTCCGTCCGTCGCATCCCCTGTGGTGACGAACAGCGCATCGTCGTGAATCAACAGTCGCCCGCCGTCGTGGTTGGACGCCGCCGGAATCCCGTCGAGAATCACCTTCTCGTCTTCGAACCCATCACTGACTCGATGGCGAACAACCCGATTTTTCAGATTCCCACCCTTCTTGCAGGTCTGATACGTGTACGCCAAATTCTCGTTTTTCGGATGGAACGCCACCCCGAGCAGGCCACCTTCGCCAACATCTGCGATTCGGTCCGTCATGTCGGCGATTATCTCGTTTTTGTTCTTCCGAATCCGGCGAACCCGACCCGGTCGCTCGGTAAAATAGAGGTCGCCGTTGGGCGCGAACTCGGCACCCCACGGGATTTCGAGGTTCATCGCAACCGTCTCCACGCGCACGCCCGGTTCCCCTTTGGCAGTCGTCCTGCGGGAACGTCCCGGAGAATCCGTACACCCGGCGAATCCAGTGATGCCGAGTGCGATCGATCGGAGGTACGTGCGGCGTCGCATGGTCTCCACCACGGATTGACAGGAGAAAAACGGTCCGGGTTACTCCGAGGACCCGATGCCGCGTTGGAACTCGTCGAACTGTTCGAGGTTTTCGGGCAGTTCGTCGTCGATACGCCGCGAGTCCTTCTCCGTCGGCGGAACTTCGTCCAGCGGAACGGCCTCGTCCTCGTGTCCCGGCTTGATTTTGATGCTCTTTGCCGGCGTGCCGACCGCGATGTGGTGTGCGGGGACGTCGTTCTGAACGACCGCTCGCGCACCGACTACGGAATCCTCGCCGATTTTCACGCCCGCGCGCACCATCGCGTCGTAGGTCACACGTGCATCGTCCTCTACGATGGTGTGGAAGTTCGTCACGTCCGTCTGGTCGATGATGTCGTGGTCGTGGCTGTAGATATGTACGCCGTCGCTGATGGAACAGCGGTTTCCGATGGTCAACTTGCCGCGGTCGTCGAGGTGAACGTCGTCGTGGATGACCGTGTTGTCGCCGACCGAGATGTTGTGTCCGTACGTCATCGAGACGCCCTTGAAGATGCGGAGGTTGTCGCCCGCGTGCTCGAAGAGATGGTTCGCCATCATCTGACGGAATCGCAAGGCGAATTCGACGTTGTCGGCCATTGGCGTCGCGTCGAACTGCCGCCAGAGCCACTGGAGATGTTTCGAGGTACGGAACTTCTCCTCGTCCTTCTCGGCGTAGTACTCGCTCTCCAGCGTGGAGTTACACGGGTCGTAGCTCTGGAGTCGCACCCGCTCCGCGTTCGACACCGGTTCGCCGCTCTGCCACGCCTCGTAGGCGTCCCGGTCGCCGTGCAGGTCGATGAGTACCTCCTTTACGACCCTGCACGTGTCCTCGTCGCTTGCGAGTCGTTCGTCCACTTCGTCGATGAACCCGCGTACGCCCGCTTCCGCGGACTCGGGGAGGGTGACGTGTCGCTTTGTCATATGCTTATTTCACTCTCAGTTTTCTTATAGGTTAGTAACCCTTCCGTGGGCAAGGGGGTTTTGGTTGCGGCGGCGAGTGCCCGCTCTTGCCGCGTCGGTTCTTATGTCGGGTTTGCATGACGAGGTGACATTCTTTGTGGCCCACAGCACGGCTACGGCGAATTGCTTCCTCTGCAGTTGTGCCTTCGAAAAATCGGACCTCTCCCATCGCGGGCGGATCGAACGGCACATTCAACAATCCGGATGAGTCGTTCCCTGCGCCGTTTTACGCCAAGAAGACGTGTCGCGGTCTGTCGGCCAGAATGTCCCGACCCCAACTCACCGTGTCGCGGAAGGCGTCGCTGCGGAAGAAGTCCATGGCGTCGTCCTTCGAGCGCCATTGGCTAGCGATGAACATGTCGTTTTCGTCCTCGTGGTTCGCCAGCAGCTCGGAGTCGAAGTGGCCGTCCATGCCGTCGAGCGCGTCGCCGACCGCTCCGAACTTCTCCACGAAGTCCTCGCGGTGTTCGGGTTTGACGGTGTAGAACATGCCCATCGTACCGAACCCGCTCTCCTCGCCTGCGTGGCCACTGCCACGTTCACCAGCGCGGGCGACGATTTCGGGAAGGTCGGCGAGGAACCCGCCTGCCGTCTCGGCCGCGCTCTGGGTGTCCCAGATGCTCACGACAGCCGAGCGCGAATCTCCCTCGTACACCGCGGTCTTGACGTGCGTGTCGTAGTGGTCGAAGTTTTTCCGGAGGCCATCGACTTCCTCGAACAGTTCGTCCGTGTCGGCCTCGGAGTACAGCACGATGGAGTACACGTCCTCGCCGTGGGGCCGTCCGGCGTAGATGTCGAGGTCTTCGAGTTCGCCACGGATGCCCTCGGCCTCCGCTTCGCCGGTTCCGTGTGGACTGTCCGGCCCGTCGGTTTCCCCGTGTTCGTCCTCGCCGTGTGCGTGTTCGCTTCCGTGGTGGCCGCCTCCGTGTGCATGGTCGCTCGACTGACCATGACCGTGACCTTCGTGCGGGTGTGCGTCCTCCGGCGTCGGGATTTCTTCGCCGGCCATGAACGCGGGGAGGTCCTCCGGCGGGAAGCGCCGCCCGAAGGAGAACTCGCCGAACTCCGCGAAGCGGGAACTCGCCTCGTCGAAGCGCATCTCGTAGAGGATATCCTTGATGTGGGTCGGGTCGTTGCTGAACAGGTCCACGCCCCACTCGTACTCCTCCATCCCGATGCTTCCGGTGATGATTTGGGTGACCTTCCCGGCGTAGGTCTTCCCGATTTCGCCGTGACTCGCCATCATCTCGGCGCGTTCGTCGAACGGCGTGTCGTACCAGTTGGCCTCCGGAACCCGGAGTTTGCTCATCGGATAGAAACAGACGAACTCCGCGTCCGGAACGTCCGGATAGAGTTTGCTCGCCACGTAGCGGGCCATCCCGGTGTCCTCGATATCCTCGGGGTCCTTCACCATCTCGTCGGAAGTGTAACTGCCGACTTCGGTGACGGACATGTAGGAGTCGGTTCGCTCGGTGAAGTCGGCGAACTCCGTTCGCTCGAAGGAGCGTTCGGCCGTGTCGAGTGCGTTCACCGTCGGGCGGAAGTGGAGTATCAACAGGTCAGCATCGTGACCCATGATGCTGAAGACGGCCGAGGAACCGTCCTCGGCGTCGGCCACATTCTCGTGTGCGCCGAGGAACTCGACGCCGTCGGCCAGTGCGGCGTCGCGGGTCCGCTCGGGGGCATCTCGCCACGCGTCCCAATCGACGGTTCGGAAGTCGTGAAGCGCGTACCACCCCTCGCGGGTCGGTGGTGCTTGTTTCGGCATGCGTGGAGATTGGGAACGACCGGACAAGGAACTTTTGAGTTTGGCCCGCATTCGAAACGTCTCGCCGTTCAACTTACACCGGCCGGAGTCGCCACGACCGAAAGCCTTTCAAAATCTCGACTTAAATCCCCACCTAATGCGGAAAAGTGGCCCGCCGAAAGGCCTGATATCGTACCTCGTGCTCGAACTTCTGGAGGAAAAACCACGGTACGGGTACGAGATACTGAAAGAAATACGCGAGATAAGCGGCGGCCACTGGGAACCGTCCTACGGGTCGGTGTACCCCATCCTTTATAAGTTCGAGGACAAGGGATGGACCGAGCGAATCGAGCGTGAGGACGAATCGGACCGGAAATACTTCGAGCTAACCGACGCGGGGCGCGAGGAACTCGAAGAGAAACGGAAGGAGAGCGGAACCAAAGCCCGCGAGTTCTCGGATGTCATCCTCGGATTTTACCACGTTTACGTCTCGTTTGCCACCGACGAGCGTTTCGAAGTCGAAAGCCCGGAGGGCGAATGGCAGTTCGACGAGACGTTCAGTGCATGGATCGTCGAACAGATAATCCGCCATCACGAGCGGGATTTCGGCGACTTCGAGCGCATTCCCGACACGCCCGAGGCGTTCTACGAACGGATGGGTCTCGAAGACTGAGCCCGCAAAAATTTTAGGACAGTAGTCGCGGTCCGAACACCATGAGCAGAAGGCTCACCAGCATGACCAACCCGATGGTCGTCGTTATCATCGTGGTGACCTGCCGCCCTTGACTGGTCGGGAGTCGGGAGACGATTGCCTCGGCGCCCATACGAAGGATGTGTCCGCCGTCCAGCGGGAACGCTGGGATGCAGTTGAAAAAGCCGAGATTGAGATTTATCCATCCCGTCCAGAACAGCACGTTCGCCAGCAGGAAGGTGCCGCCGCCGAACACCGACAGGGGACCGTGCACGGCGTAGAAATTGCTGTTCCATCCGACGAAGCCTGCGAAGTTGTACCCGACCGGCATCGAGAGGCTGGCGAACGGGAGCAACAGCGTACCCACGACGCCGAACAGGAACGTCGTCAACGGGCCGCCCGAACTCCCGCCGAACACCGAGATGAACTGTCCACTGACGAGGTCGTGGAAGACTCCGGCCGGGTAGAGTTGGGTCCCGAAGCTACTCGTCGAAACGCCGGATACACCCGGAGAAACGAGAATACCGACGATGGCCTTTCCGTCGCCGTTGTCCTTGAGCGTCACGTCGTAACTGTGGCGAGTGTACGTGCCGCTCTCGTTCACGTAGGCTTCGACGTGTGCCGTCTGCCCGACGTTGTAGCCGTCGAGCGTGGAACTCAGGTCGGTACTGTTGCCGATGCGTTTGCCGTCGATTCCCGTGATGATTATCGTATCCCCGGCGTTCAGTTTCGTCTGACTGCTCATGGGGCCGTCCTGCACGGTCGAAAGCCCGCCGATGGGACCGCTCACCTTCGACCCGTTCACGGTTATCGTCGCGACCTCTTTCCCGTTGAGGTCCCGACTCAACGCTTTTTCAGTGTAAATCGATCTGCCGTTGGCTTTGGTGATGTTCTCACCTTTCTTTACTCCCGGTGCGAAGGGGGAATCCTGTGCGACACCCGTGATGAGCAGGGAACGGCGAATGGTGGTTTGGTGTTCTTTCCCGTCCCGGTTCACCGTGACGCCGACCGAACGACCCTGAATCCCGGCGAGTTTGTCGTGCAGGTCGCCGTTGCTTTCCACGTCCTTGCCTTCGACAGCGACGATGCGGTCGCCGCGGTGGATGTCCGCGTTGTCCGCCGCGGACCCTGGAAACACCCCACCGACCGCCGCGCCGGACGCGACCGAAATCGCGCCCATCACGGGACCGAAGAGGAGTAAAAAGGCGATGACGGTAATCGCGAAGTTGTTCGTCACGCCGGCGGCGAACATCCGACTTTGGCTTCCCCTGTCGGCGTTCTTCCTGCTATCTTCGTCGGGTTCGACGAACGCCCCGACCGGGAGGAACGCGAGGAGCGCCAGTCCCATCGACTGAATTTCTATATCCTCGACGCGACAGAAGATACCGTGGCCCCCCTCGTGGACGACCAACCCGATGAGCAGGCCGAGCAGGATTTCCGGCGCGACCGACAGCGGCAGAAACTGGTTGACGCCCGGAATGACGAGCACGTTTCGCGGCTGTGTCACCGCCGTCGGTTCCGGCGGGTTTTGGACGACGATAACCGCTTGGACGACGAGCAGGAGGAACGTCCCAACCATCACGACGAGCGCCATTCCCAAGCCGAAGTTCCCCCACGCCCGCCAGAACCGTTTCGGTCGTGCGAGCCGGTCGATGAGTTCCTTTCCTTTCTGCGTGTGGAGGGTCAAAACCGGTCCTTGCGTGCCGATATAGGAAGGCAGTAGGCCTCTGTCCCGTAATCCGACGAGGGCGGCCCAATAGATGAAGAGTCCGACGAGGACCCATACGAGCGTATTCATTGACGAAACGAAGGGCGGCGGCGCTCAAAGGCGTTTGGGAACGGACGTGAAAAAATTACGGAACGTACGCCGTGGTCCGCAACTACGGAACTTATTCCGCGGTCTGCCAGTCTTCTTCGAACTCTTCGGCTTCGTCTCCCTTGCTGGCCCGCTTCTGCTGGAGCTTGCGGGCGGCGGCGAGTCCGGCGGCGGTGCCGCCGAGGACGGCCGCACGGCGAGCGAAGGTTCGCGCTTTGCCGCGTCCCTTCGTTTCCTCGACTTCCGTCTCCTCGATTTCCGCTTCGGACACTTCCGTTTCTGTCTCTGTTTCCTCGGCCGTCTCGACTTCGGATTCTTTGACGAGTTCGGTTCGCTTCAACGCTGGCTTCTCTAGATTGAGTTCTATCAGGGCCATGGTAATATATCGGTTTAGTCGTTGACGTGATTGGTCGTCATTCCGACTGTACATCCTTCCGTACCACTGGGAGGTACTTTGTTATGTCCTTGTTAGAAGGACGTAGTAGGGTACTATTTGCCAATCGACTTAACCCTGTTGGCGACTACCCCTCGCGCCGTAGACGGCGCAGAACGAACTCCTCGTCCAAGTTCGAGAGGAACGGGCCGAGTTTCGGTCCCTGCTCCTCGTCGAAGAACAACCCGTACCCCGTGCTGAAGAAATCGCCGATGTCGATGTCGTGGCGTTTCGCCGTTTCGTAGATTTCCCCCTGCACTTCCTCACCGTCGTGACCCTCCTCGATGAAATCGGCGAGTTCCGACAGCGCGGCGTCAGTCTCGTCGTCCACGTCTACGTCCGGCAGTTCGCTCCGCTTCAGGTCGTAATCGTACTCGTTGCCCGTGCGCCGTGCCCAGGCCTGTGCGCGCTCGACGCGCGCGAGTGCGTCCTCGACCGCCCACTCGGGCGCGTCGTCGGTGATGTGCCCTTCACGCCGTGCGATTTCCTCGCGGAGTTCGGGGTCGTCGGTCATCCCCAAAATGGCCGCGAAGGTGTACGGAATGCGAATCCGTTCCTGCCGGGGTTCCGCGACGACCATCGGATACACCCGCTCGGCGAGTGCTTGTTCGCGTTCGTCGGCGTCTTCCTCGCCGAAGTAAATCCGCTCGAAGCGGTCGAACTCGTCCACCAGCAGGTCGAGACGGTCGATGTCGAAGTCCCGCGCCTTGCTCGGGTCCTTGGTGAAGAAGTACCGGAGAACGTCGGCTTCGAGCAGTTCAAGCACCTCCGCGACGAGCACGATGTTCCCTTCCGAGGAGGAAAACGGCTTGCCGTTGAGCGTGAACCACTCGTAGGTCATCGGCACCGGCGGTTCGAAGTCCATGACGTTCCGGGCGATGTCCTCACCGCTCGGCCACGACCCTTCCGCGTGGTCCTTGCCGAACGGTTCGAAGTCCACGCCGAGCGTCTTCCACTGGGCGGGCCACTCGAAGCGCCACGGGAGTTTCCCTCCGCGCAAGGTCGCCGTTCCCTCGTGGCCACAGCCATCGATGACGTTGTCGCCGGCCTTCAGGTCCGTGCAGACGTATTCGACCGTTCCGGCGTCGAGGTCGAAATCGGTGACGGTCTCGGTCACCTTTCCACACTCCTCGCAGATCGGATTGAACGGGATGTAGTCGCCGTCCACCTTGTCCTGATACTCCGCGAGCACCTCGCGGGCAGTCTCCGAATTTTCGAGGAGGTCCCGAGTCACGTCCTCCAGTTCACCGGACTCGTACATCTCGGTGTTCGACACCACGTCGATGGGGACGCCCAGCAGGTCCGCGCTCTGTTGGATGAGGTTCGAGAAGTGCTCGCCGTAGGAGTCACAGCAGTCGAACGGGTCCGGGATGTCCGTGTACGGTTTCCCGAGATTGCGTCCGAGAGCTCCCGCGTTCACATCTCCCAGTTCCACGATGTTCCCCTCCAAGTCGGCGAGTTTTCGGGGAAGCTTGCGAAGCGGGTCGCGGTCGTCGGCGGTGAAGACCTGTCGAACCTCGTGGCCCCTGTCGCGGAGTACCTCGGCGACGAAGTAGCCACGCATGATTTCGTTGACGTTGCCGAGATGCGGAACGCCGGAGGGTGAGATACCGCCTTTGATGGTAATCGGTTCGTCGGGGTTTCGCGCCTCGATTCGGTCGGCGACTTCGTCGGCCCAAAAGACGTGGTGGTCCTCCGACGACGATTCGTCGCGTTCGTCCATCGGTGCCGTACCCGCGCTCATTCTTGTACCCAGTAGGTCATCTCGTCGTCCGTTCCCTCGGGGATGATGTCCGTTCCCGTGTGCTCGCCGTTGAGCACGGCGTCCGCGATGCGTTCCGGTTCCTTCCCGTCGAGGACGATGGTTCTGACGCCCGACCGTTCGATGAGTTTCGCGGCCAGCAGGTCCACCGGCGCGGAACTGCCCGCCGTCATTTCGAGGTCGGCGATGACGTCCACGAGTTCGCTCGCCGAGAGTTCGTCGTACTTGGTCGCGTCGTCCACTTCGTTGGGGTCATCGCTGTACACGCCATCGACGCTCGTCGCGTAGACGAGCAGGTCGGCGTTGGTGTACTCGGCCAGCGCGGCGCTCACGGCGTCAGTCGTCTGACCGGGCATTACCCCGCCCATGATGGCGATGTCGCCGCGATGCATCGCGGTTCCGGCCTTCTCGTACGTTTCGGCCGGACTCGGGGCGGCACGCTCGCCGAGTGCCGCGATGAGCAGTCGAGCGTTCAACCGCGTCACATCGATACCGATATCGTCCAGTTCGATTTCGTTTGCGCCGAGGTTTCGTGCGGTTCCGATGTACTCTCGGGCGACGCCGCCGCCGCCGACGACCGCGCCGATTTCACACCCCTCCGTTGCGAGCGATTCGATGACTTCGGCGTGTCCGCGCACCCGCTGGGATTCCAAATCCGGCGCGAGCACACTACCGCCGATAGAAACGACCACCTTCATACTATCGCCGACTTACCCGGACGCGGCCTTAAGCGTTCTCAACTTCCGACCGAAGGCTAAAAGCGCCTCGCCCCCTGCAATATCTCCATGCACGTAGTGGGTGTCGTCGGCGATGGAGCGGAGACCGCCGCCGACCGACTCGCCGACCGACTCGGAGAACTGGGTGCGGTCGGAACCGTCCGTCGTGAACCGGATGATTCGACCGTCCCCAACTCGGCCGACTCGCCCGATTCGACCGTCGAAACGGCGTTCGAACTCGGCGATGGGTGGCGCGCACGCGGAGAAAACAAGTCGTTGACCGACGTTCTCGACTCCCTCGCACCGACACACGAGTACGCCGTCGTATCCGGATTTCCGGATGCCGAGATTCCACAGGTCGTCCTCGGTGGCGCAAAGGCTTCGGGCGAAGTCCTCTCGCGCGCGGACACTCCCGAGGCACTCGATATCGAGGACATCCTCACAGCGCTCGAAGCGACGGAGCCCCACGAAACGCTCGAATCGCTGGTGGCGCAGGTAAAACGCGACCCGAAGGCCGAACGCTCGGGCGCGATTGCCACCTTTACCGGCCGCGTGAGGGCCAAGGACTCGGTCGAGGATTCGCCGACCGAGTTCCTCGATTTCGAGATGTACGAGGGTGTTGCGGAAGCCAAACTGGACGCGATTCGTGCCGACCTCGAAGCGCGCGAAGGCGTTTTCACGGTTCTCATGCACCATCGAACGGGCCGAATCGACTACGGGGAGGACATCGTCTTCGTGGTCGTGCTGGCCGGCCACCGTGGAGAGGCGTTCCGAACCGTCGAGGACGGCATCGACCGACTGAAAGCCGAGGTGCCCATCTTCAAAAAAGAGGTGACGCTCGACGAACAGTTCTGGGTTCACGAGCGATAGCGGGGGAAATTAGTCCGTAATCTGGCCATTTTGGGCGAGTATGATGGGTTGGTATTTTTACTCGAAATAAAAGACGAGAAATGCTTTTAAACTTTTAGAAGCCCTTAGAAGATTTTATAAAACGTCTTTTTTATCCGCGTTCACGCCACTTTGCGTTCAATTCACCTGAAGATTCCCGAAACTACCCTAAGCTTCCTTCCTTTATAACATATCCCCGGTCTATGGTGAAACTGGAGTCAGCACATGAGCGCTACACAAGCCGCCACCGAAAGCCCTGAACCGGAATCCAAAGAAGCTCGTCTCAAGCAGTACCTGTGCGAGAAGGCAAGCGACGGCGAGCTCTACTTCAAGAGCAAGTTCATCGCCGACGAAGTCGGTCTCTCCGCGAAGGAGATCGGCGCGTTGATGGTGAAATTGACCGACTGCACCGAACTCGAAGTGGAGAAATGGTCGTACACGAGTGCAACCACGTGGCGTATCGCTCGTGCGTAACTTCGGCTCACGGTTCCCCGTGCGCTCCTGAAGTCCCCGCACCCGAACGCCCCCCAGACACCCACCCCCCACAACCCCTGACACCCCGAACACCCACCCACTCCAAACACCCACCTGAACCCCACCAAATCACAACTGTCACACCCCGACCCCTGAATCCCTCGAACCGAACGAACCTCCAATCACCCAGCAGCCACCTTCCCCCGTCACACCCGACAGCTGTCCCCCCAATCTGCCACACGGCCGCCAACGATTCCCCTCCATCCTCGGTTCTCCTCCTTCGACGCTTTTGTAATCTCGCGTTGTTACCGTTCGACCAGTGTCACTCCTCTCCGCGTTGACGAATGCGATTTTGCCAGTTCTCGCCGTCGCCGCCGTCGGCTTTCTCCTCGGGACCGTCCGCGATATCGAGGTTAGCGCCCTGGGTACCATCACGATTTACGTCCTCAGTCCGGCGCTGGTCTTCTACAGTCTCACGACATCATCGCTCGACGGCGGGACGGTCGCGACGCTCGCCGTCGGCGTCCTCGTCTTCACCGGTGGAATGGTCGTCGTGGCCGAACTCGTGGGCCGCGCACTCGGCGAGACGGAACCCGTCCTCGGGGCGCTCGTCCTGACGAGCGCGTTCCCCAACGCCGGAAACTACGGAATCCCCCTCTCACAGTTCGCGTTTCACGATGTGGGGCGGAGCACCGCCATCCTGTATATCGCGGTCCAATCGGTGTTGACCTACACGCTCGGCGTCTACATCGCCTCGCGTGGCGACGAAACGTCGAATTTCGCCGCACTCCGCGAAGTGTTCAAACTGCCGCTGGTGTATGCGGTTCTCGCGGCCGGGTTGGTTCGATTTTTGGGGGTCTCCCCGTCCCCGGACTCGGCAGTAATGAGTACGTTGAGCCTGACCGGCAACGCCGCGATTCCCATCATGTTGCTCATGCTCGGCATCCAGTTGGCGAACACGGATTCGGGGGCGGCCATCGCCCGTGTCGGCGTCTCGAACGCGCTCAAACTCGTCGTCGCTCCGGTGCTCGCGGTCGGCGTCGTCTTCCTGCTCGGATTTCAGGACGTTACCGTCGCGCGCGTGTTCGTTCTCGAATGTGCGATGCCGGCCGCCGTGACACCGCTCATCCTCTCCATCGAGTACAACCGAGCATCAAGCGGGGTTTCCGGCCCGGAATACGTGAGTACGGCGATTTTTGTTAGCACGCTGTTGAGCGTCCCCGTACTGACGGTTCTTATCGCCATCCTGCAGTCGGGTGCCGTCGTCTAAGGGTTTATACCCGCTCGTTCCGTAGTAGAACCGAATGGCTTCAACGGAGCCGCCCAACGCAGGGCCCTCGCTGGAACGGTTACACTCGGTATTTCGGGTGTACGACGTTCGAACTGATGGCGAGCAGTTGGTTTATTACGGTGAACCGCTCGTCCCGCAAGAACGACTGATGCAGACGCTATGGCCGCTTTTCCGTGAACAGGGATACGAAGTTTCGCTTTCGACGCGAATGGGGGAGTACGTGCTCGTCGCCGAACCGATTCATCTCGGCCCGAACGGAATCCCGTGGAAAAACGTCCTTCTGTTTCTCGCCACCATCCTCTCGACGCTCGTGGCGGGTGCATCGTGGTACCACGTCCATCCCATCTCACACCCGGTGACGGGCCGTCCTCACCGCGTGGCCGTTCACGTTCGCCGTCATGGGCGTTCTGGGAACCCACGAACTCGGCCACTACGTGATGAGTCGCTACCACGGCGTGGACGCGACGCTTCCGTACTTCATCCCGATGCCGACCCTCATCGGCACGATGGGTGCCGTCATCCGAATGAAAGGGCAGATGCCCGACCGCGAGGCGTTGTTCGATATCGGTGTTTCGGGGCCGCTCGCCGGACTCGTTGCCACTGTCATCGTCACGGCAGTCGGCTTGACACTCGACCCCATCACCGTCCCCCAGTCGGTGCTGAACAGCGCGAGCGTCGTGGAAATCCAGTTCGGCTACCCGCCGTTGCTCAAGGGAATCGCCATGGTGATGGGCCAACCGCTCACGTTCGACGACCCGGCGAAATCCGTCAATCCCGTCGTCATCGGTGGATGGGTCGGCATGTTCGTCACCTTCCTCAATCTCATTCCCGTCGGGCAACTCGACGGCGGCCACATCGTCCGCGCGATGATCGGCGAGCGTCAGGAGAGCATCGCCGCGCTCGTTCCGGCGGTTCTGTTCGGCCTCGCCGCCTACGTCTTCTACGTCCTCGACGTGAGCAACGCCACGGTGCTGTGGGTCATCTGGGGATTCCTCTCGATGTTCTTCGCGTACGTCGGCCCCGCGACACCCATCGACGACGGTGACCTCGACACTCGCCGGAAAATTCTCGGTCTGCTCACGTTCGTCCTCGGCATCCTCTGTTTCACGCCGACGCCAATCAAAATCATCCCCTGAGGTCGGGCGTTTCGTTCCAGTATCTCTCTACTTCTACTCGTTCACCCGTGCGTGTAGCCACGGTCGGGTAACGGTTCGCCGTCGATGGTTATCTCCGCGGTCGGATTCGTCTCCCTCGCCAGTGACCTCGCCGACGACCGAAATCGGCGTCGGTGCGGCCGCTCGCGCGTCCGCCAACCCGGATTCGGGAACGGTGAACACGAGTTCGAAATCCTCACCGAAGAAGAGACCCATGTCACGTTCGCCGTCCCCGTCTTCGGCGACTTCCCGGACGCTCTCGGCGACGGGAATCGATTCGCCGTGGAGTTCGAAGCCACAACCACTGGCTTCGGCGAGTTGGTGGACCGACCGCGCGAGGCCGTCGCTCGAATCCATCATCGCGGTCGCAAACGGGGCGAGTGCCTGCCCGTCCCTCGACTCGCGGCTGGAATCGGAACAGGTCGTTTGCCCGTTCGACGTCACCGCTTTCGAACAGCCGAAGGGCCGCCGCGCTTCGGCCGAGCGTTCCGGTGACACAGAGCCAGTCGCCCGGCTTCGCACCCGAACGCAAAACCGGGTCGTCGGTGCGACCGAGCACCGTCGTCGAGGCGGTGAACTCCTCGAACGTGTCCAAATCGCCGCCGACGTACCGTGCGCCGACCGACTCACAGACATCGCTCGCGCCCTCGACAAACGATTCCAGTTCGGTCGGTTCGAATTCGGGAGCGGCGTAGACGGCGACCCCGGCGACCGCTTTCGCGCCCATCGCCGCGACATCCGAGAGCGACGCACCCACCGCTCGCCAGCCAGCGGTGTATCGCGTCGTTCCACGCGGGAAATCGGTCGTCTCGTGGAGCATATCCGTAGTCAACACGTGCCCGTCGATAACGGCGGCATCGTCCCCCGCGTCGGGAAGGTCATCCGCAAGCAGACGGAGTGCGGCCCGTTCGTCCATATACGGCGTTCGCTCACGGCGGGGAAAAAGCCGAACGGTCTTCGTTGGCTTCAAGCCACCCCAGCGTTATTAGAAAGTTGATGCGTCTCGACTTGGGTGACGTGCGGACGATAATCGTCGGCTTCGTAGCGGCGGTTGCCGTCTTGCTCGTCATCTTCTCCCTTGCTGGCATTGATAAAATCATGACGTCGCTCTCGATGGCCGATGGACGAATCATCATCGCCGTCGCCGTCGTCGCTGTGGCGTGGCTCTTTTCGTGGTCGATGTCTCTTCGAACCGTTCTTGGCGTCCTCGGTATTCGTATCTCGGTACTCCGTGCGTTTTCGCTGTATGCTGGCGCGACGTTCGCCAACAACGTCACCCCGTTCGGTCAAGCGGGCGGCGAACCGTTCGCGGCCCTGCTGATTTCGCGGACGACGAACGCCGACTACGAGTCCAGTCTCGGCGCTATTGCCAGCGTGGACTCCATCAACTTCGTCCCCTCCATCTCGTTCGCGCTCGTCGGCGTCGCCTACTACGCGACAGTCCTCACGCTCGGACACGCTATCGTGATGGTTGCGCTCTCCATCGTCCTGCTCGCCATCGCTGTTCCCATCGTCGCCGTTCTCGGCTGGCGGAATCGTGAACGGGTCGAGATGGGAATCGCGAACGTCGTCGTGCGAGTCGTCGGCGTTCTGTCCCAGTTCGTGCCGCGACTCACCCCGACGACCAAACCGGCAGTAGTCCACCGTCTCCGCGGCTTTTTCAACGCTATCGAACGTATCGCGGGGGACCGCCGCGGACTCGCGCTCGCGATGTTCTTCTCGGCGTTCGGGTGGCTTCTCTCGGCGATATCGCTGTGGCTGTCGTTTTACGCGCTCGGCTATACCGTCCCGTTCGCGGCCGTGCTGTTCGTCATTCCCCTCGGGAGTATGGCTAGTATCACTCCGCTCCCCGGTGGTCTCGGCGGCGTTGATGCCGTACTGGTTATCCTGCTCGTCCCGATTGCCGGGGTTTCAGTGACGACGGCGGGTGCGGCGGCGATCATCCACCGTAGCGCGACCTACTTCCTCCCGGTTCTCATCGGTGGGACGACGACGGCCATGTTGGAGGCCAACAACTCGAAGACCGGTAGCGTACGGAGCGACTGAGTCGGTCCCCTGCTCCGTAACGATGGCTTTAAACGCCGCCGGGCGGAAATCAGTCGTATGACGACGCTCTACGACGTTCCGGCGGAAGCGCTTATCGACGCGCTCGCCGACAAGCTCGAAGAACGATTCGACCGACCGGACTGGGCCGAATTCACCAAGACGGGCGCTCAGCGAGAACTGCCACCCGAACAGGACAACTTCTGGCACATCCGCGCCGGTAGCCTCCTCCGCAAAGTCGCCATGAACGGTCCGATCGGTGTCGAACGCCTCTCGACCGAATACGGCGGCGCAAAGGGCGGTTCGAACCGCTACGCCGTCGCACCGAGCCACCGTTCGGACGGCAGCAAGAAAGTCATCCGGACCGTCCTTCAGCAACTCGAAGAGGCAGACCTCATCCAGTCCAACGAACACCGCGGCCGCGAAATCACGGCCGAGGGTCGCAGTTTCCTCGACGATACGGCTGGCGAAGTCCTCTCCGACCTCGACCGACCGGAACTCGAACGCTACGCCTGAACTGACCCCATTTTCACGTTTTCATCCCACCGACCAGCCGTTCGTATTCGATTCTTCGACCATCGCACCGTGCGGACGGACACGTCCGTAATTGTTTTTGGTCGTGCGCGGCAAACAACGGGTAAGACATGAGTGGAAGCCCCGACGATGACCGACTCGAAGAGCTTCGAAAACAGCGGATGGAGGAGCTACAGGACCAACAACAGCAGGACGAAGCCCAGCAACAGGCACAACAGCAGGCGAATGCCCAGAAACAGGCACTGCTCCGCCAGTACTTGACCGACGGTGCGCGAAAGCGACTCAATTCGGTTCGCATGAGCAAACCCCAGTTCGCCGAACAGGTCGAACAGCAGATACTGGCTATCGCACAGAGCGGCCGTATCAACGGAAAAATAGACGACGCGAAAATGAAGGAGTTGCTGCGCGAACTGAAGCCCGACAAGACGAGCTTCAACATCAAACGCCGCTGAGATGGAACTCGGCCTCCTCTACAGTGGCGGCAAGGACTCGACCCTCGCCGCACTCCTGTTGGACGATTTCTACGACATAACCCTCGTTACAGCACACTTCGGCATTACGGACGACTGGCAGTACGCCCGCGATACCGCCGAGGCGACCGGTTTCGACTTCGAGGCCATCGAACTCGAAACGGACACCGCCGTGACGGCTGTCGAGCGGATGGTCGAGGACGGCTACCCGCGAAACGGCATCCAACACGTCCATCTCCACGCGTTGGAAGCCGTCGCGACGATGGGTTTCGACGCGATTGCGGACGGCACGCGCCGCGACGACCGCGTCCCGACCGTCTCGCGTGCACAGGCCCAAAGCCTCGAAGACCGCCACGATATCGACTACATCGTTCCGCTCTCGGGATTCGGTCGGGGTGCGGTCGACCGCCTCGTCGCGGCGACGCTCGACGTGGAGTCCGGGCCGAGCGACGAGATTCGGAAAGCCGACTACGAGGCCGAACTCCGGACGCTTCTCGCTGACGAACACGGGGCCGAAACTATCGCGGACGTGTTCCCTGCTCACGAACAGACCTACGTTACGGGATTTTCCGGGGAACGTTAACTCCCCGTTTCGGAGTATATTCCGACGATACTCGATTCGAACAGCGACCCTGTTTTCCGGTACGACTCTCCAGCGAGTTTTCGCTGGGCCGGTAACATCCGACGAACTAAAGGCTCGGATTGTGTACCGATTGTCGATGCGTGCCTTTCGAGTCGCCTACGACGGCAGCCCGTTTTACGGATTCCAGCGGCAACCGGACGTTCCGACCGTCGAGGACACACTGTTCGATTGTCTGTGTACCCTCGGTATCGCGGACGACGTACCGGAGGGGTACGCCGCCGCCGGACGAACCGACGCGGGCGTCTCCGCTCTCGCACAGACGGTCGCGTTCGAGTGCCCCGAGTGGCTCACGCCGTCGGCGTTCAACAGCGAACTCCCCGGCGAGATTCGCGTCTGGGCCAGTGCGGACGTCGACTCGGCGTTCCACGCGACTCACGACGCTTACTATCGGGAATACGTCTATCACTCCTATGCGCCACGGGCCAACCTCGCGCTGGCGAAAGACGCCTCTGAACGTCTCTCGGGCGAACACGACTTTCACAACTTGACGCCGGACACGGAGGGTACGGTTCGAAACCCCGATATCTCCGTTCTTCAGGACGGCGATTACCTCGTCTTCACGCTCCGTGCCGGTGGGTTCGCCAGAAACCTCGTTCGACGGGTCGTCTCGCTGATTCACGCCATCGCGACCGGCGACGAAGGGATGGCAAAAATCGACCGCGTTCTCGCGGCGGAACCGCTCGACGGGAAGGAAGGCGTTCCGTGTGCATCCGCCCATCCGCTCTATCTCGCCGACGTGGAGTACGATTGTGAGTTCGCCGTCGACGGGGCGGCGACCAAAACCCTCCTCGACGTGTTCGATAACCTCCGTGTGGAACGCCAGACGAAGGGCCGAGTGGCGCGGGATATCTGTCAGCAGCGTCGAATAGTTTATTCTCGCTCCCCGTTTTCTTCTCGTTATGGTCGATGATGTATTACTGTGGGAAGTGACGGTAGATATCCCGATAGGTCTCGTAGCGATTCTCTTGGGGCAGTATCTCGGTGGAACCACAGCGAGTGCGTTCGGCATTCCCCGGAATCGTTCTCTTCGCCATCTTCGCGCTTGGCTCGCTCGTCGGTGGCGTGTATTTCATCGTCCGTGGCCTCGCAAAACTACTCGAAGAAATAGTTCACGTGGAAGTCTCACGCCGGACTTAGTTCCAGCCTTCGGGCCAGACACCGGCCGCTCGCATTCCCTCCTCGTACTCCTGTTCCCGGAGGTTCTCCACGATTCCGTCCGGCTCGGGACGCGGAACCTCCTCGCGCGATGCGACTTCCCGAATCAACAGCGCCGCCAGCATGGCGTGTTCGCGGAGGTTGCGGTCGTCCACCTTGTCCCGCGTGTCCGCGTGAGTGTGACCCCAGCCACGCCCTCGGAGACCGGGCGCGCTACGGTCGGGTTCGCTGTGCAGTTGCAGGGCCGGAACCCCGGCTTTCAGGAACGGCCAGTGGTCGCTGAACGGATGGATTCCTTCTTGAATCGCAATCGGCTGGTTCGATTCTTCGGAGACGGTTTCGACCACCGAACGCATCGTTTCGGAGCCGTGCAGGTACGCCCGCATGTCGCGGAACCGTCCGGCACCATCGACGTTCACGACGGCTTTCGTTCGCTCCGTATCGAGTGACTCGACCAACGCTTCCGCCCCCAACAGCCCGATTTCCTCACAGCCGACGCCGGCGATTCGGACGCGCGTATCGAGGTCCATCTTCGCGAGCACGTGGGCCGCAGCGACGACGGTGGTGATGCCACAGCCGTTGTCGAGCGCGCCCTCCGCGATATCGTGTGAATCCATGTGGGCGACGACGACGATTTCCTCGTCCGTCTCGGGACCGACTTCCGCGACGGCGTTGTGGCTCGTCCCCGGTTCGGTCGTCGCATCGACGACTAGCCTCGCGCTCGCACCTTTCTCGGCGTACTCGGTCAACCATGCGCCGGTTTCCTTGCTGACGCCGACCGCCGGAAGTGCGGCTTCGTCACCGAACGTGAGCGAACCGGTCGGTGGTAGCTGTCCAGGAACGTGGTTGTGGAAGATGAACGCCTCCGCGCCCGCGGCGGCGGCGTGTCCGAACTTCTCCATCCGATGAATGAATCGACTGCCTTCGGGCGTCGTCGTACTGGCGACGGCTATCTTCCCGCCCACGTCCACCGCGTCTATCTCCTCGGGCATCCCGTGGCCCACGTCCACTAGCTCCCCTTGAACGTCCCCTGCCAGCGAGTACGGGAGCGCGATGGTTTCGAACGACCGTTCGAGCGGGTCGGTAACGGCGAGTTCCGCCGACCCTCGGGTCCAGCAGTTCATGTCGAACTCCTCGGTGTGTGCGTTTCGCGCTCCGGCGCGTTCGAACGCCTCCACCACCAGTTCCGCCGCACGGCGCTCGCCGGGATGGCCGCCCATCCTGTTTTCCAGTTCGGTCAACTTCGTCAGGAACGTCCACGGGTAATCGTCCTGCCACATTTCGCCGAGTGCGCTTGCCACCTCGTCAGTCATACTGCCACTGCGTCGGCATCGGTTAAAAACCTCGTTTCAGCGGTAAACCCCTCGTTCCGGAATATCAACGTTTACGAGTCGGCTAATTGTAGGGCGTGGTATGAGTTCTGTTCCCGAACGAAACGATATCGAGGCCCAATACAAGTGGGATTTGGAGAGCATCTATGCAACCGACGACGAGTGGGAGGAGGCCTACGAGGACGTAGAAGCCCAACTGGACGAGATAGCGGAGTACGAGGGACAGGTCACGGAGGACGGCGAGACGCTTCTCACGGTACTTCGGCTCACCGACCAACTGGGACGTGACGTGTCCATGGTCGCTTCCTACGCTCGAATGCGAAGCGACGAGGACACGTCCGACCAACAGTATCAGGCGCTCGCCTCGCGTGCACAGTCGCTCGCTTCGCGCGCGGGTAGCGCGACGAGTTTCATCGAACCCGAAATCCAATCGCTCGACCGTGACGAACTCGACCGAATGATAGCCGAGACGGAGGGTCTCGAAGAGTACGAACACGCGTTGGACGACACCATCCGGATGAAAGAGCACACGCGCTCGGCCGAAATCGAGAACCTGCTCGCGGAGTTCGGTGAAGTCACTGGCGCGTCGAGCGAGATTTACAGCATGCTCTCGAACGCCGACATGACGTTCCCGACGGTCGAAAAATCGGACGGTGAGTCGGTCGAAATCACCCAGAGCAACTTCGTCAACCTCCTCAAGAACCAGGACCGCGAGTTCCGCCAAACCGTCTACGAGGGCTACTTCGACGAGTGGAGCGACGTTCGAAACTCCGTCGGTGCCGCGTACAAAAATAGCGTCAAATCCGACGTAAAGTACGCCCGCGCTCGGAACTACGACACCGCACGCGAGGCCGCATTGGACGGCCCGAACGTCCCCGTCGAGGTGTACGACAACCTCCTCGATACCGTCCGAGACAACCTCGACAAACTCCACAAACACGCCGAACTCAAGCGAAAGAGCCTCGGCGTGGACGAACTGCAGATGTGGGACGTGTACATGCCGATGACCGACACCGAAAGTCCCGAACTCGACTACGACCAAGCGGTCGAGTACGTCGTGGACGCAGTCGGTGCACTCGGTGACGATTACCAGTCGCGCGTCGCCGACGGTATCGAATCGCAGTGGATAGACGTGTACGAGACTGAAAACAAGCAGTCGGGTGCCTACAGCGGGGGAACCTACGACACCCAGCCGTTCATCCTGATGAACTATCAGGACGACATCTCCTCGATGTACACGCTGGCACACGAACTCGGCCACTCGCTGCACTCGCAGTTGACGAGCGAGACACAACCGTACGCGTACAGCGGATACGAGATTTTCGTGGCCGAAGTCGCGAGCACCGTCAACGAGGCGCTGTTGACCCACCACCTCCTCGAAACGGTCGATGACCCCGACTTCCGTCGGCACATCCTGAACGAGTATCTGGAGCGGTTCCGTTCGACGCTCTATCGACAGACGCTGTTCGCCGATTTCGAGCACCAGGCACACCAACTCACGGAGAACGACGAGGCGCTCACTCCCGATCGACTGGACGAGGTGTACGGCGACCTGAAACGCGAGTTCTACGAACCCGCCGCCGTGGACGACCGAATCGAGCGCGAGTGGATGCGTATCCCGCACTTCTATCGGGCCTACTACGTCTACCAGTACAGCACGGGTATCAGCGCCGCCGTCGCACTGGCGGACAAGATTTTGGACGAAGGCGAACCGGCCGCAGAACAGTATCTCGACTTCCTCCGCAACGGGTCACGCGAGTATCCGCTCGAACTGCTCCAGGGTGCGGGAGTCGACATGAGTTCCCCTGAACCGATTCAGCGCGCGCTGGACGTGTACGGCGAGCGACTGGACGAAATGGAAGAACTGCTCTAAGCCGTCCTCCGTCGTTTCCGCTCCATTCGATATCCCGTTCGAGAATCCCGGCAATCCGCGCCGCTACTTGCAACTATACCAACTTTGTGGATGTCCCGCGACCCAAAGGCACTTTTAATGTCCCGCCTTAGGAGCGCATAACAAATGTCACGTAGTCCATCCGTTCCCGACCGTCCGACGCTCGAACTGGACCCGGACATGTCCGACGAGGAGCGCTTGTTCGCGCTCCAAGACCATTTTACGGACATCACGAAGGTCAATCAGAAACTGCGTGAGCGCGTCGATGCGGCGGCCGAACGGCACGAGAACCTCGCGGACGAAGTCGATAAGCTTCAGCGCGAAAACGAGATGCTGAAAACGACCTCGCTCTACGTCGCGACCGTCGAGGACGTTACCGACGACGGCATCATCATCAAACAGCACGGCAACAATCAGGAAGTACTGACGGACGTGGCGGTCCAACTGCGGGCCGACATCGAGGCCGGAGACCGCGTCGCCGTCAACGATTCGTTCACCATCCAACGGCTATTGGATACCGAAAAGGACGCCCGCGCACAAGCGATGGAAGTGGACGCATCGCCGAGCGTGACCTACGCGGATATCGGCGGTATCGACGACCAGATACGGGAGGTCCGGGAGGCCGTCGAGGAACCCCTCGTCAATCCCAAGCAGTTCGAAGAGGCCGGTATCGAGCCCCCGAGCGGCGTCCTGCTCCACGGCCCGCCGGGAACCGGGAAGACGATGTTGGCGAAAGCAGTCGCCAACGAAACCGACGCCACGTTCATCAAGATGGCCGGGTCGGAACTCGTCCAGAAGTTCATCGGCGAGGGTGCGAAACTCGTCCGCGACCTCTTCTCGCTCGCGGCCGAACGCGAACCCGCCGTCATCTTCATCGACGAAATCGACGCTGTGGCGTCGAAGCGCACCGACTCGAAGACGTCGGGCGACGCGGAGGTCCAGCGCACGATGATGCAACTGCTCTCGGAGATGGACGGCTTCGAGGACCGTGGCAACATCCGCATCATCGCTGCGACCAACCGCTTCGACATGCTCGACAACGCCATCCTTCGCCCGGGTCGCTTCGACCGCCTCATCGAAGTGCCCAACCCGAACGAGGAGGGCCGCCGTCGCATCCTCGAAATCCACACCCAGAGCATGAACCTCGCCGACGACGTGGATTTCGACCGCCTCGCCGAGAAGACCGAAGGATTCAGCGGCGCGGAAATCGAGAGCCTGACCACCGAGTCCGGCATGTTCGCTATCCGCGACGAGCGAACCGAAGTCACCATGGCCGACTTCGAAGGCGCGCTCGAAAAGATGGAGGCCGGCGACGATACGACGGTCCCGAACCTGCGATACGCCTACTAAAACACACCATTTTATTGCGAGGGTCGCGGAGCGACCCTCGATAAAAATCTGCACCAAAAGCGCTCCTCGTTCATTTCGATGACCGACGCGCCGTGCGTCGGCCATCTCCATTCAGTCGCTCGGCCCGGAAAATCTCCGATTTTCCGGAGAGTACGCTTGTTTCTGCGGTCGTGTCGGTTGCTGATTCTGGCGGTTGTGGAAATGCGGGCTTCCGGCGGTCGCGTCCGTTCGAGAAACGACGACGCTCGTCAGCGTGTTCCACCCAACGAAAAACCGACCTGCCATCTCCGCACTATTTTCCCCGTCGAAGGGGGTGTCTTTTTCACGTCGGACGGTGCGGATTTTCGTATGCGAGTTGACCTCGGCAACGCTCTCGATAGCGTCGCCTCGCCCGGCGTCTCGCGCGACACGCTGTCCCGATTGGACGAGCGCGTCGCGGACGCCCACGAACGAATCGAAACCGGACGAGCGAACGACGAACACGGCTACGCGGCCCTGAACCTCCCGGAGACGACGAACCCGGACGAAATCAGAACCGCGGTCGAACCGTTCGCCGACGTGGAAACCGTGCTGACGGTCGGTATCGGCGGCAGTGCGCTCGGCGCGGCGACGCTGGCGAACGGACTGGAGTCGGACGTCGACGCCTACTTCCTCGACAACGTGGACCCCGAACACGTTTCGTCCCTGCTCGACGACCTTTCGCTGGCCGACACGGCGGTCAACGTCGTCTCGCGTTCCGGAACGACGGCGGAGACGCTGGCGAACTTCCTCGTCGTCCGCGACGCGATGGAGTCGGCAGATGTGGACTGGACCGAGCAAACCTTCGTTACGACCGGCGAGGAAGGAAACCTCCGGGACCTCGCGAACCGCCACGACCTACCCGCACTCGACGTCCCGGACGGTGTTCCGGGCCGGTTCTCCATGCTTTCGACGGTCGGACTGGCGTGCGCCGCGATTCAGGGCCACGACATCGAGGCGGTTCTCGACGGCGCGCGGGCCGAGGCCGATAGATTAGGGGGTTCGCTGTTCGAGTCGCCGGCATACGCCTACGGGGCCATCACCTACGCGCTGGACGAACGCGGCGCGGGAATCAACGCGATGATGCCCTACGCCGAATCGCTGGAGACGTTCGCCGAATGGTTCGCACAGTTGTGGGCCGAAAGCCTCGGCAAGGACGGATTGGGCCAGACGCC
The DNA here is from genome assembly GCA_963811185.1 of uncultured haloarchaeon. Classification (GTDB taxonomy): domain Archaea; phylum Halobacteriota; class Halobacteria; order Halobacteriales; family Haladaptataceae; genus Haladaptatus. Next base: position 43,405 of record CAWEQN010000012.1, on the reverse strand, counting down.
GGTCCGTGCGCTCGGCGCGACCGACCAGCACTCACAACTCCAACTGTACCGCGCCGGACCGTCGGACAAGATGGTGACGTTCGTCCGCCCGACGGAGCGAGCCGACCGGGAGATTCCGGAAACCGACCTGTCCGGTCTCGAATATCTGGGTGGCAGCAGCCTCGGAACGCTTCTATCGGCCGAGTTCGAGGCGACGGAGGCGAGTCTCGCGGCGTCCAGCCAACCGAACGTTCGCCTCGAAATCGACCGGGTGGACGAGTACGGACTCGGCGAACTCTGTTACTGTCTGGAAGCGGCGTGCGTCCTCGCGGGCGAACTGTACAGCGTCGAGACGTTCGACCAACCCGCGGTCGAATGGGGCAAGCGCGCGGCCCGTGGTCTGCTCGGTGACGGCGAGTTCGAGGAAGCGGAAGAAGTCGCCGAAAAGTCCACGCTGACTGTCGAATAGCCTCTGCGTTCACAAAGCATATACCGGACCACGAATTTTCATTCGATAGTCACCTGCGCCGTACCCTGAACGGCGCATTTTCAGCATGAACAGGCGAATACCACTCTGTATGGTGCTCGTGACACTCATCGCTCTCTCGCTCGTCACGGGCGTCACGACGGCACATGGACGGAACACTCCCGATTCGACATGGAACTCCCCGTTCAGCCACGATAGCACCACTGCGAACAGTCAGTTCCGTCTCGATTCACCACGAAGAAACTCCGTTCGTCCTCTACACTGCGGGCAACCAAACGATTCGCGGGAAAACCACGCTCGACCCCGGAACGAAACTCGAAGTGCAGGTTCACGCCACGAAGCAATTCTTCATGTCGAACTCCACCACCGTCCAACCTGACGGTACCTTCAACGCCTCTTTCAACTTCAGCGAGTACGACCCCGGCACGAAATTCGGCGTCGATGTCGGTCTTCCGCGGAACAACTCGACGGAAATCGACTCGCTGGCTACCATCGACGGCGTCCTCCAGAATCAGTCGATGAAATCACATGGTTCGACGACGACCACGACCACGACGACAACGACGACCACAACCATGGCAACGACGACGGCAACGACAGGGACGTAGTGCGACGACGGCATCGACTACGTCGAGCACCACCCTGACCGATAGGGCGATTGCCAACACCACCGATTCCGCGACCGAAACGGAGACGGTAGAACAAAGCAAGACGGCAAGCGACGGACAGCCCGGATTTGGAATCTTCGTCGCGCTGTTCGCACTTGCGGGTGTCTGTTTCGTCCGTCGGAACGACGTAGCGGTCGGAGTACATTTACCGCCCCATCCACCGATTTTTCGCATGGAAAACGGTACCGAAACGAGTACTGGGGAGTCTTCGAATCGGGCCTCCCTCGGGCAGATGGTTCAAGCAGTGCTCCGAAGCGGTGCCCTCGGGGCGCTGGGACTCTTTGCCATCTCCCTCTGGGCGACTGTGCTCGTCGCCGTGGCGGGTGGAACGAGCGCCGGCGTGATGGTTCGACTCCGCGCTGAGCATCGTTTCGCTCGGCCTCGGAACCGGCACGATTTCGGCCGTCGTCCTCGCCGAACGTGGATTCGGGTACGTCGATTTCGAGGTCCCGAGCAAGCGCGATATCGGCTACGTTCTCGTCGGAATCGTGCTGATATTTCTGCTGATGTATCTCCTTTCGGCGCTCCTGTCCCTGTTCGGCGTCCAAGAGGCGAGCCACAGCGTCGAGCGGACGGCGAAAAACGGTAACGCGAAGATACTCCTGCTTTTCATCCCGCTTTCGTGGCTCATCATCGGTCCGTGCGAGGAACTGCTGTACCGCAATATCATTCAAAAATCGCTGTACGATACGTTTTCGGACGTCGGTGCGGTCGTCGTTGCGAGCGTCGTGTTCGCGCTCGCTCACGTCTTCGCGTACGGTTCGGGTTCGACGCCCGTCCAGTTGGCGGGCACGCTCGTCGTCATCTTCGTCCTCTCGCTCGTGCTCGGCACGGTGTATCTCAAAACGGGAAACCTCACGGCGTCGGCGCTCGTTCACGGCACGTTCGACGCCATCGTTTTCGCCACGATGTACCTCCAGTTCGCGGGCTAACGGGTTTAGCTCGGGTTTTTCCGCGAAAGCGGACTACCACAGATGGGGCATCGGTCCTTGTTCTCGTCGAACTCGCGGCCGCATCCGGCACACTGGAACGACCAATCCCGCTGTTCCTCGATGCCGTCCTGTGCGATGACTTCGACGGAAACCTCCAGTCGGTCGGCGACGTTTTGCATCGCGTAGTCGTCGGTGACGAGCGTCCCGTCGAGTTCGAACGCCGACGCGACGAGGCGGATGTCCGTATCCGAAAGCACGTCCAAATCGCCCGTGTGGTCCGCCGCGCGTCGAACTTTCTCGACGGCGTCGTCGCGCGGGATGTGAATGTGCATTCCCGAACCCTCCATGGCGTCGAATCGGAAGGCGTGTTCGCCCTCCAGTTCCTCCTGAACCATCGGAATGGACGCCGTCTGTTGGGTGGTGTGGTACTCGTTGATAAACGCTGAGGAGTCTAAAACGTACATTTACCGCTGAACGACGATGTAATCTTTGACCGCCTGCACTCGGTTTACGGGCAGTTCGAAATGGCCGTCCTCGTTCGTATCGAGGTTGACGGTGGCGGTATCGAGCTGTTCGTCAGGTTCGACGACGAGACTCGATAGCCCCCCCGTCTTCAGGTTCATGGTGATGTTGTAGAGCATTCCCAGTTCCGTACCGTCAGAACCCATGACGGCCTTTCCCGAGAGATTTTCAGCGAGTATGCTCGGCATACGAGGTGATTACCGAGCGCTACTACATAAACTCCACGGGGAGGACCTGCCAGTCCCGACGAATACGGCCGAACTGGTCGAAAACCGCACAAGCGTGGCGATGGAGTTAAATGCCGTGCGGGGCTGTTCTGTGATAAGAACTTCTCCCGGGTGGTAGGTATGTCGGACACAGATACACACGAAACGGAAACTCAATCCCTCAGGACTCCCATCGTCGCAGTCCTCGGCCACGTCGACCACGGCAAGACCAGCCTGCTCGACAAGATTCGAGGCTCGACGGTCATCGAGGGTGAGGCGGGAGCGATTACACAACACATCGGCGCGACAGCCGTGCCACTCGACGTGGTGTCGAAAGTCGCCGGGAAACTGGTCAACCCGGACGACTTCGACCTGCCGGGACTGCTCTTCATCGACACCCCCGGTCACCACTCGTTCACGACGCTTCGGTCACGAGGTGGTGCACTCGCGGACATCGCCATCCTCGTCGTGGACGTAAACGACGGCTTTCAGCCACAGACGGAGGAAGCGATCAACATCCTCAAACAGTCACAGACGCCGTTCGTCGTCGCGGCGAACAAAATCGACACGACGCCGGGGTGGAACCCGCAGAACGACGCGCCGGTACAGCAGACCTACGAAGCACAGAGCGACCGCGCGCGCTCGACCCTCGACGGAAGCCTGTACGAACTCATCGGCGAACTCAGCGACGCGGGCTTCTCGGCCGACCTCTACTGGCGCGTGCAGAACTTCCAGAACAACATCGGCGTCGTCCCCGTCAGTGCGGATACGGGCGAGGGCGTCCCGGACGTACTCACGGTGTTGATGGGACTGGCCCAGCGCTACATGCGCGAGGACATGGAAATCGACGTGAGCGGGCCGGGTGCCGGAACCGTCCTCGAAGTCAAAGAGGAGAAGGGATTCGGGACGACCATCGACGTGGTGCTGTACGACGGAATCATCCGTACGGACGAAACCATCGTCGTCGGCGGGAAGAACGAACCCATCGTGACGGACGTTCGTGCCCTGCTGAAACCGCGCCCCCTCGCCGAAATCCGAACCGAGGACCGGTTCGAGAAGGTCGATTCCATCGCGGCGGCGTCCGGGGTGAAAATCGCCGCACCGGATTTGGACGACGCGATGGCGGGTGCACCCGTCCGAGTCGTCCGCGACCGCGAAATCGAGGACGTCGTCGAGGAAGTGCAAGCCGAACTCGCGGAGGTCGAGGTTTCGACACAGGAAGAGGGAATCACCGTCAAAGCCGACACCCTCGGAAGCCTCGAAGCCATCGTGAGCACGCTCGAAGAGGAAGAAATCCCCGTCATGCGTGCGGAAGTCGGCGACGTCGCACCGCGCGACATTCGCTTTGCGACGACCGCCGACGAACCGAAACACCAGACGATTCTGGCGTTCAACGTGGACACGCTCGCCGACGCCGCCGACGAAGCCGACCAGCGGGACGTTCGGATGTTCGACAGCGACGTGATTTACCAACTCATCGAGGAGTACGAGGAGTACGTGGACGAGATGGAGCGCGCCCAACAGCAGACCGTCCTCGACAACATCACCCGTCCGGCCCGTTTCCGAATCCTCGAAGACCACGTCTTCCGACAGAACGACCCCGCCGTCGTCGGCGTCGAAGTCATGTCGGGAACCGTGCGGAACAACTCCTTCGTCGCCAAGTTCGAGGCCAACGAGCCGAAACGCGTCGGCTCCATCAAAGGCATCCAAGAACAGGGCGAGGACGTGGACGAGGCCCGCGCCGGAAGCAGGGTCAGCGTCGCCATCGACGGCCCGACGGTCGGCAGGCAGATCGAAGAAGGCGACGAGTTGTGGATAGAACTCCCCGAGAAACACGCCAAGATTCTGGAACAGGAGCTATCGGACGACATCCCGGCCGACGAACTCGAAGCCCTGCAGATGTATCTCGACAAACAGAGAAAGCGCGACCCGTTCTGGGGCAAGTAGTTTTCGCACGGACACACGCGACGCCCTCACGTGAACCTGCTCTCTTACTTCGATATAAACGGAAGAAACAGCGATCTGGACTCGCTTACTTTGCCGTCGGCGTGACTTGGTCTTCGATGGCCTGCTTCACTTGCAGTGCGGCGCTGGCCGCGAGACCCCGAGCGACTTCGTCGCGCTCCTCCTCGCCGATGAGTTCCTCGTCGTCGAGTTCGTCCTCTTCCGGTTCGAATCCCGCGCTGACGATGTGACCGACCGGCGGTTGGACCGAAACCGACGCCTGTGGACCGGTGAGGCTGTTCGTCACCTGCGAACCGATGATGTACTCCTCGGGGAGATATTTTCGGGTCAAGGTGGCGATATCGGCCACGCTGTCCCGTAGAAGGCGCCGCTGTTCCGGAGTGAGTTCGTCGACATCCACGGACGCGCGCTGTCCGGCCTGCGTCACGTCGGGGATGCCAGCGTAGGGAGTATTTCCATTCATGCGGTCAACTACCCTTCGATAAGCGCGAACGAGGTATAAACCCGTCGCCCTCGGAAACTAACAAATCGGCTCGCTTTGGCCGTACACCGCGAGGACGACGGCGGTGACGTACGTCCCGGACTCGGCGTCCGTCGTGGCGACTTTCGTCGTCTCGTCGGCGAAGTTCCAGTCGCGCAGGTCGCGACCCGCTTCCAATCCGGCACGGACGCGCTCCTCGATTTCCGCCGCGTCGGTGTCCCCCGACGCCTCGTAAAACAGCCCCGCACCGTCGCTTTCGGCCCACCCCAATCCGGCGGAGACGTGACCCGGTCCCGGTCGCGTCGCCCGTGCTTCCACGACGGTCAGGCGGTTTCCGGCGGGGCCGAGGTCCGGCGCGGTACCGACCGCTTCGACCGGCGTGTCGGCGGGGATGACCGACGACACCGAGACGAGGTTGTAGTTGTGAACGTTGGCTTCAGCCAGTGCGGCGTCGTACGACGACATCTTCGTCGGTCCGCTCGCGGTTCCCCAGACGACCCGAATCGTACTCATGGTCGGTGGTCGGTCCGTCGCGGGAAAGGGTCTGTCGATTAGCGCTCGACTTCGACCGAACTCCCGAGATATTTCGAGATGACTTCCGACACCGAATCCGCCTTGAACATCCGTCCAGATTCCGCCGCGATTTCCTCCTTCAGCGCGTCGTAATACTCCTCGTCCGTTTCGAACGCGCGATACTCCACGCTCGTCACGGGGACGCCGAGCGCCTCGCTCGTCAACTTTCGAAAGTAGCGCTCGTCGCCGATGTTCCCTCGCCAGAGGTTGTCGCGGAAGAACTGCCACCCGTCCGCGCCCGGCGGGTCCGCACGCCTGAACAGACGCGTCTCGAACTCCTGCGGTTCGATGCTCACGCCCGAAACGTCCGGTTCGACGCGAAACCGGACCGCGAAGACGTAGCGGGCGTCCATCAGCGCAGTTCGTCGAACCGCTCGGCCATCTCCACGTCCTTGTCCGTGATACCACCCTCCTCGTGACTCGTCAATCGAACCTCGACTTCCTCGTAGCCGATGATGATTTCGGGATGGTGGAACTCCTCTTCGGCGACTTCCCCGACTTCGGACGCGAACGCGACGCCTTCCAGATAGTCGTCGAACTCGTAAGTACGGACGATTTCGTCGCCGTCGCGCTCCCAGTCGCTCGGTTTCTGGCTCTCTATCTCGTCGTCGGAAAGCAGACTTGCCATACCGAAGGGACGGGATGAACACAAATGAAGCTATTCGCCCATCTTTTGCTGTCGTTCGAAAGAGCGAAGCTCTTTCGTGATGCTGTCAGAACGTACGTTCTGACTGTCAGCCAGAACTCTCCGAGTTCTGGCGATGACGAAAATCGAAGATCTTCCGGAAAAATGCTAGCGACTAGCGGCTGTGTCGTTGGCGGTTTCTGGCGGTTGTGAAAATGCAAGTTCCCGGCGGTTGTGTCGTTGGCCGTTGCTGGCAGTTGTGTCGTCTGCCGATACGGAAAGAGAAGTCACTGGCAGTTTCTGACGGTTGTGAAAACTCTCGAAACTTCAGTCGTCGGCCGTCGATTCGAGTTGTTCGGTGACGAACGCGGGCGCTTCGTCGCGGAACTCGGGGTTGAACAGTTGCAGTGCGGTGTTGATGGTCGTCCAGTCGTCGTTCGCGGCGGCGTCCCGGAGGCTTTTCGTGGGGGGCGCGAGCAGTTGTGAAACCAACGCGTCGGCCATCGACTCCACGATGGCCTGCTGGTCCTCGTCCATTCCCTCCGCGTCGAGGCGCGAGAGCGCGGTTTCCAGTTCGCGCTTCTTGACCTGTTCTGCCCCTGCGTACATCCCGGCGATGACCTCGTCGGCCCGCTTTCGCTTGTACTGTTCGAGCAAGTTCTCGAACTCGCGGTCCACCATCGCCTCGACGGATTCGGCGGCCGCGCGTCGTCGCGCGCGCGTCTCGTCCGTCACGGATTCGAGCGCCCCCATGTCGTGGACGGTCACGCCGTCGAGCGCGGAGACGGCCGGGGAGACGTCGCGCGGTTGCGCGATGTCCACGACCAACGTCTCGCCGCAGTCGCCGAGCAGGTCGGTGTCGAGGACGTGCCCGTCGCTTCCGGTCGCGGTGACGACGACGTCCGAACGCGGCAGACACGCCGGAAGCGCGTCCAAGCCGACGGCGCGGGTGTCGATGAGGCTCACGGCGTCGGCGACGGTTTCGGCGCGTTCGATGGAGCGGTTGGCGACGATGAGCGTCTCGATGCCCGAATCCGAAAACGCGTGGGCCGCGATGGTTCCCATCTCCCCCGCCCCGACGACGAGCGCAGTCGCGCCGTCCAACTCGGACTGGTCGGTGGCGAGCGCCACGGCGGCACTGCCGACCGAGACGACGCCCTCGTTGATGGCCGTCTCCGTCCGCGCGCGCTCGCCGACGTGGAGCGCCTTCGTCAGCGCTTCCTCCAACATCGGGCCGACCGCACCGATGGTGCGCGCCGACGTGTAGGCATCTCGCACTTGGCCGATTATCTGGTCCTCGCCGAGGACGAGCGATTCCAGTCCTGCCGCGACACGGAGGAGATGCCGAAGGCTCTCCTCGTGGCTCATCTCGACTGTCGCCGTGTCGGTCACGTCGGGAACGAAATCGGCGAGCACCGCTCGGCCCGTCGCCGGTGCGTCGGTGACGACGTAGGCTTCGAAGCGGTTGCAGGTTTGCAGTACGAACGCCTCCGAGACTTCGGGCTCTCCGGCGAGCGCGGCGACGGTGTCCTGTTGGTCGTCGTGGCAGGCTGTCGCCACGTCGTCGAGGCTGGCCCGGTCGTGGGAGACGCGGATGCCCGAGATGACGCCGGTATTCGGTGTCACAGCTTTCCCCTCCGGTGAATAGAAGATACACAGTTCATACGAAACACTCCGGATTTTCTTATCACGTGGTTAGAAAGGCGCGTACGTAAAGCCTTCTAACTCGGCACGAATTTCTACCCTTCGACACCCGTGACCTCGAAGCCGAGGTCGCGGATATCGTCCAGTATCGCTTCCTGGTCGGCGCTCGCTTCGTAGTAGAACACCACGTCGAACGTCCCGTTTCGAAGGAGTTGCTGGCACTCCCAGACGAACTCCTCGCCGTCCAAGGTCAGCCCTTGGTGTTGGTTCGACGCGAAATCCGTGTTGTCGCTGCCGGAGTAGACGTACGTGTCGCGCGGGTCGTGGCCCGCGTGTTCCGCGATGACGTCGCCGATGTCCACCGACGCTTGGTGCATCTCGATATCCTCGTCGCTGCCGAGGTCGGTTTGAACGATGGCCCCGTTGAGTTCGATGTCTCCGGGTTCGAGCAGTTTCAACGTGCGCTGATACAGGTCGTCGTCGATGGCACTGTCCATATCCACGGATACGCGTCGCGAGTTATACGGCCTACGGTTATCACCGTGGTCAAAAATCGTGGTTTTCGCGCGGCAGTGTGAACTCCCGCGAGAATCAGTCGCTGCCAATACCGTTTTACAGGCGTTGGACGTTCGTCGCGCGCGGTCCTTTGTCTGCCTGTTCGATGTCGAACTCGACTTCTTGCCCCTCTTCGAGGTCAGGGCCACCGACGTCTTCCATGTGGAAGAAAACGTCTTCGTCTGCGTCGTCAGTCTCGATAAATCCGTAGCCGCCGGTGTCGTTGAAGAAGTCAACCGTACCTTTCGCCATTGCGTTCTACCAAAGCAAGTCCCATGCTTAAAAAGCTATGCAACTGCCAACGGTCCTTTGTGAACACACCCCACAATCCCTCGGAGGACAAGGCTGATACCCATCGGGTGAGTGAGAAGGAACAAGACGATGTTGACGCGGCTTCGGCGACAGTTGGAAACGGCGTACGAACGGCAGTTACAACGCAGTGTTTCCGGCGCGCCGACCCACGTCGCGGTCATTCAGGACGGCAATCGGCGCTACGCCAGCAAACAGGGCGAGGAGGCGTCGACGGCCACCGAGAAGGGGCGAAGACGACCGAACGCGTTCTCGACTGGTGTGACGAAATCGGCGTCGAGGAACTGACGCTGTACGCTTTCTCCACCGAGAACTTCGAGCGTCCCGAACACGAGCGCGAATCGCTGTTCGACCTGCTGGAGAACAAACTGTACGAGTTCGCCGACGCCGAACGCGTCCACGACAGCGGCGTCTGCATCCGCGCCATCGGTGATATTCAGCAACTCCCGCCGCGCGTCACGGACGCCATCGATTACGCCGAACGTCGAACCGGCGAGTACGACAACTTCGTCCTCAACATCGCGCTGGCCTACGGCGGGCGGAACGAACTCCTCGGTGCGGCCCGCGACGTGGCCCACGAAGTCGAATCGGGCAACCTCGACCCGGACGATATCTCCGTCGAAACCATCGAGTCCAGACTCTACGCCCGCCCGCTCCGGGACGTGGACCTCATCATCCGCACCGGCGGCGACGAGCGAACCAGCAACTTCCTGCCGTGGCACGCCAACGGCAACGAGGCCGCCGTGTTCTTCTGTACGCCGTACTGGCCCGAGTTCTCGAAAATCGACTTCCTCCGCGCGGTACGGACGTACGAGTCCCGCGCACAGTCGTTCCGACAGGCGAAAGCACAACGCGCGCTCGCGCTCGTGCGTGCCATCGGCGGCGTCGAACTGGACGAGGCGCGGGCGGTTCTGCGGAAGTTCAGGGAGTACGTGCCGGACGGGGTTGCGATGGACGAGATAGAGAGCGGGGAAGAGCGTCGAACGACCGAATAGAAGTGCGATTTGCGGTCCGTCTTTTCCGGATTCACATTCCGCTACAAAGTATCGACCAGGGAGTCACCCAACTTCGAGAGGGAACCGATTCCACCCGTCTCGACGTTTGTCGTCGTCGGCATCGAACCGGGTGCGACGATGGGGGTACCGCTCACCCGGAGGTGAGCGTCGCGGATTTTCGTCCGGCGTCCATTCGCTATCGTGATTCCGTCCCGATTGCCGAAGTGATGTTGAACGGAGAGGTTCCGAAACCGACAGCCGTCCCGCCCTGTGAGCAGGACCGCGGTACCGTCCGGGGCAGTGCCGTAAATCGAGACGTTTTCGCAGTTGACGGCGTGATTCGATGGGAGCCCCTGCATGCTCGGCATCGTCGTCGGGTCGTATTCGGTCGTCGGCGTTCGGATGTCGATAGCCGGGACGCTGTAGTTGGTTTGAATCGTCGTGTTCGTGATTCGCGCGGTGCCGAACTGCTTTCCGACGACGATACCGCCGTCGCTGTACGTGCCGGTCAAATCCGTGATTTCGACCGTACAGTCGTCGATGTCTGCTCTCGCTCCCTCCTCCATCCAAATCCCGCGCATGTTCGGTTTTGACTCCGGGTTTCGCGGATTATCGACGCGAACGGTCGCGTTTTCGACCCGGGACCCGCTCGTCCCCCCACCGACCCGTATCTGGTCGATGCCGTTGTTCGCGTACGTTCCGCCCCGCACCAGCAGTGGGCCGGAGTGGGGAGACGCGTAGAGACCCTCCGCCCAGTGTTCGACCTTACAATCGACGAACTGCAGCGACCCTTCCCCCGCGTGCGTGAAAATCGCGTTCCCGGCCTGCGACCCGCCTCGCATGTGCATCCGTTCGACGAGCAAGGAGGCCGAACGCTCGGGGACTTCGAGTTCGAGACCGCTACGGGAGGACGTGCCGTGTTCCCCCTCGAATCGAAGGTCCCGGAGGACGTTCCGGGTGCCAGCGACCGAGAACGCGACGACGGGAGTAGCATCGGGGTTCGTGTAATCGAAGGTAAAGCCGTCGAACACGTAGGTTCCGAACCGGTTCCCCGTACATCCAGTTTCCCTGCTCCCCCGCCGGAACCCGGAGCGTGGCGTCGTTTCCGACGAGGCCGCAGTTCGTTCGCCCTGAGAAGTCGATTCCGGAAAGTCGGTACGTCCCGGACGGGAAGTAAAGCAGTCTCCCGTCCCGTAGCGCCTGACTCACTGCCCCATCGACGGGTTCGGTACCTGTATCGTCCACGTCCAACGTTCCGACATCGACGACTTCCTCGAAACGGTCCCGATACGGGGCGACGACCGACTCCTTGCTTCGCTCGGAGTTCATATCACACCCCGCAATCGTCGCTGTGAGAGCAACACCCGCCGCTCCGAGATATGCCCGTCTCGTAGCCCTGCCGCTCGGCGTTCCCATTCTACTCGGTATCACAGTAGTGGGCTATTTTATGATTTCGGGGGTAAAGGAAGTCTAAGACCGCGGTTCGAGGTAGTAGGCGACTCCTTCGGAACCGGAATCGAACGCTCGGCGAACTCACGTCGCGCCTACCGCCCGAACCGGCGCTGGCGGTTCTTGTAATCCAAAATGCCGCGCAGATAGTCCCGCTTCCTGAAATCGCGCCAGTTCACGTCGGTGAAGTACAGTTCGGAGTACACCGACTGCCAAATCATGAAATCCGAGAGGCGTTCGGCGCCGGTCTTGATGACGAGGTCGGGTTCGGTCGGGAACACCAGTCGGGACTCGATTTCCTCCTCGCCGACGTCGTCCGCCGAAACCGTGCCGGACTCGTACGTCCTCCGCGACCGCGCGCACCGCCTCCGCGAACTCGTGTTTGCCGCCGAGTCCGATGCTGACCTGAATCGGCGCGTCGGCGGGGGTGAGGTCTTCGGGTCCGCGAACGGCTATTTCTCGGGGTGCACGGACGTTTTCGAGTTCGCGTTGAAGCGTCGGCACTGCGCCGGAATCCAGCACGCTCACGTAGACGGTGATGCGCTCCGCGCCGTAGTCGAACGCCCACTGGAAGAACGATTCGAGCGTCTCGTATGCACCTTGCTCCAGCAAGTCGCGTTCCGTGATGACGACGGCGACGTAACTCGGCGGGGTGGCGTCGTGCCGCCGGACGCGGGCCGTGAGGTACTGGTCGTAGAGTCCCACTGGGACGGAGTAGCCGCCATCGACGCTTAAACGTCACGCCCTGCGCCGTTCGGGAATATTAAGTGTCCGTCCGCGAAAACGCAATTCGTGACTTCGAGCATTCGGCGGGCGGCGGCGTTCGCAGGGGTTGCGACGCTGTCCCTCGCCGCGGCAGTGCTGGTGGCGGGCGTGGCGGCGCTGTTCGCCGCAATCGGTGCGATCGCGCTCGTCCTTGACGAGGGGACCTTGTTCGACCTCTTCGCGCGACCGAGCGACCGAAGCGAGGGACGACTGCGCGGGTTGGCCGCGTTCTCCTTTGCGACCGCCGCGCTCGCCATGCTCGTCATGCTCGTCGGATTACCGACGAGCGTTTTCGTCGCCGCCGTCTGTCTGCTCGCGTACGGAAACCTCACGGAACAAGTCGTCCGAACCCGGAGCGACGCGACCATCACCGCGACGGCCGGGTTTACCATCGGCGGGTTCGTCGCCGCGATTTTCGCGCAAGTTATCGTCCGTAGCGTTCAGGGGAATCCCGTCGGTCCGATAGTCCCGGAACTGGTCTTTCTCGCGGCGAGCGGTGCGCTGTTGGCGGGATTGCTCCGCTCGGTTCTCTTCGAGCGGGACGACCCGGTGGTGATGTTTTCGGTCGCGGTCCTGCTGTGGCTGTTCACCGACCTCACGATGACGGTGACGAAGTTGGACATCGTCCTCGCCATCGCCATCACCGTCGGGTTCGGGTACATCTCGTGGGCCCTCGACACGGCGTCCGTGACGGGCATGCTCACCGGCATCCTCCTCGCCCTGCTCACCATCGTCCTCGGCGGCTACCCGTGGTTCGCCGTCCTCATCTCCTTTTTCGCGCTCGGCGGGCTATCCACGAAGTTCAGATACGAACAGAAACGAAAGAACGGCGTCGCGGAAGCCAACGAGGGCGCTCGCGGCGGTGGCAACGTTCTCGGCAACGCCGCAGTAGCGTTGGTCGCGGTGCTGGCGTTCGCCGCCAGCGACCGACTGCCGGTCGCGGAGAGCGTCTTCCTCTACGCGTTCGCGGGAAGCATCGCGGCCGCCATGAGCGACACCTTATCGAGCGAAATCGGCGGCGTGTTCGACAATCCGCGACTCATCACGACGTGGCGGCGAGTCGACCCCGGTACGGACGGCGGCGTGACGTGGCAGGGCGAACTGGCGGGAGCGTCCGGTTCCTGCATCGTCGCCCTCATCGCCGTCGCCCTCTTCGACTCCATCGGCCCGCTCGGCGGCGTGGTCGTCGCATTGGCCGGCATCGGCGGCATGACCGTCGATAGCATCCTCGGCGCGACGGTGGAGGGGGAGGGTCTCGGCAATCAGAGCGTCAACTTCTTGGCAACGCTTGCGGGGGGACTCATCGGTGCCGGCCTCGCGTTGGTGGTAGGACTGGCCACGTGATTCGACCAGCGACTCCCGACGACCTTCCCCGGCTCCGCCGGGTTCGGTCGTGGCTTTCGGAACCGACGCCGGAACTCCTCGAAACCACGATCTCCGGACCCGGGTCCATCTTCGTCTCGATTGCCGATGACGAACCAGTCGGCTACGTTCTCACCCTCGTCGCCGCTGACGCGTACATCGCGGAACTCGTCGTGGAACCCACACACCGCAGGGAAGGACGGGCGAGACTACTTCTACAAACCGTGCTCGATTCGGCCCGCGACCAGGGCTGTGCCCGCATCTCCCTTACCGTCCACGAGGACAACGAAGCGGCCCAATCGCTGTACGAATCGATGGGATTCGAACTCGTCGGGCGGGAAACGAGTTACTACGCCGACGGTGGGGACGGGTTGCTGTTCGAAAAGCGGCTTTCACAGTAGAAACAGGACAGCTACGCGTTGTGGAACCTGTCGGCCGTAATGATGCGAACCGTCGTCGGTTTTTTGACGAACTCGCCTTCGTCGCGGGAGACTATCTGTTCGACGCCGCGCTGAGCGGCAACGTCGAGAATCCGCTGGTTCAGCGTTCCGTCGAACACGACGGCGTGGGGCACCGTCTCTGCCCCTTCGATGGTCGCAAACGTTTCGTCCGCCGGTGCTTCGGCGAGGACGGAAAAATCGTCGTCGAGCAACCTTGTCGTGCCCGCTTCGTCGTCGATGACCTCCCTCGCGTGACCGCGAAGCGTCATCGTCGCGTGCGCCGTGTCCGAATCCTCCGTCTCGGCCTCTGCCGTCTCGTCTGCTTCGCCCGCTTCGGCAGTTCGTGTTTCCGCAACCGTTTCGGTCGCTTCGGTCGTTGCGGTTGTTCGGATTTCCGTCCGGTTCGGTGTCCTCGGCCGTTTCGGCGGACACGTCGATTTCTTGCCCGGACGACTCGCTCGTGGACGCGGTCGATTCCTGCCCCGATTCGTCGGAGGAGTCCGTTTCCATGGACGGTTCCAGCGGTCGAATGGTGGGTGATTCGTCCGCTTCGGGTGCGGGAAGCGTGCTTCCGTCGGTTGCGGCCATCGACGGTTCCTCCGTCTCGAAGCGGTCGAACCGTCGTTTCTCCCGCAGGGATGCCATCACTTCGTCGCGTGAGAGGTCCTCGACGGATTTCCCCGTCGGCGCGATTGCGACGTAGTCGATGTCGCCGACCTGGTCGAGTTCCTTCAAAATCAGGTCGCCGCCCCGGTCGGCGTCGAGAAACGCCGTGGTCGTCCGTCCCTGCGTGAGGTCGGCGACGGTGTCGGGCACGTTCGTCCCCTCCACCGCGATGGCGTTTTTGACGCCGTACCGGAGCAGGGTCAGTACGTCCGAGCGCCCCTCGACGACGATGATGGCGTCGCTGTCGCTGACGTTCGGCCCGGCCGGGAAGCCTTCGTATTCGGTGATGTCTTCGACGCGGATGCTCTGGCGAACTTCGTCCAGAATCTCTTGGCTCGTCATGACGCTGTCGTCGAACGACGACGACAGCAGGTCTTTCGCGCGGTCCACGACTTCACGTCGTTTCGCCGCCCGCACGTCTTCGATACTCGCAATGCTGACGCTAGCGCGACACGGCCCGACGCGTTCGATGGTTTCGAGCGACGCCGCCAAAATTGCCGTCTCCACCTTGTCGAGGCTACTGGCGATGGTGATGGTACCGAACGACTGGCCGTGTCTGCTCTCGACCTGCACGTCGATACGACCGACTTTCGAGGACTGTTGGAGGTCGCGTAAATCGAGGTCGTCGCCGAGCAGTCCTTCGGTCTGCCCGAAGATAGCCCCGACGACATCACTGCGTTCTACCACCCCGTCGGCGGTAATGTCTGCGTGAATGAGGTATTTCGCTGTATCGTCCATAAGTGATGAACTGCCCTCCGGGAGGGCGTGATTGTGATGTCCATGAGGTTGGTCATGGATACGTCTCAACTTGGCGCTCCGACGCCCAAATACCTGTCGTCACGGGGGTTTCGTCCCGTGATTTTACCACAATATTCAGTATAAAATCATCGTCAAATATGGCCGGATGGTGCGGACGAATCGCTACTCGTTCAACTGTCGGAGTCGTTCCCCACCGTGAGCCAGCGACGCCAACGGGTCGCTCGGCGCGTCGTGTTCGTAGACGAGCCAGTCGGTTCCCGCGTCTCTGGCGGCACCAACGCAGGCCGTCAAGTCGACCTCTCCCTCCCCGAGCTCGACGGGTTCCCCGTCGCGCGTGTCCTTGACGTGGAGTAATGGTGCTCGGCCGTCGAGCGATTCGATGAGCGCGAGCGGGTCCCGTCCCGCCGCCACGGCCCATCCGATGTCGAGTTCGATTTCGATGTCGGACTCCGCGAGGAAGACATCGAACCCGGTCTTTCCGCCCACGTCCACGAACTCGTGGTCGTGGTTGTGATAACAGAGCGACGTGCTGTGGCCCTCCATCCGCGCCGCGAGTTCGTCCAGTCGCCGCGCCGTCCGGGTCGCCGTTTCCTCGTTCTCGAAGTTCGACGCGTCGAGATACGGTACGACCGCCCACTCACAGCCGATTTCGTGATAGATTCGCGCCGCTCGTCCAGGGTCGTCTTCCAATTCGTCGATCGGCACGTGCGCGGCGGCCACTTCCAAGTCCGCATCGTCCAGCGCATCGGTAATATCCGCCGGGTCGGCATCACCGAGTCCGGCGAACTCCACGCCGTCGAACCCCGCCTCTCCCACCCGCGCCAGCAGTTCAGGCAGTGGTTCGTCCACTTCACGAAGAGTGTACAGCTGAATCGCAGTTCGCATCACGGTCTTACGTGCGCGTTCCACGGAGTTAGTGATTGTTCCTCTCACGACTGCGACGTGCTCCACGACCACGACGACTGCGCGGAACGTCGTTCCGCGGACGGTCGAGTGGGGGAGCGCGCTCGGACTCCTTGCCGCCCGCAGACTAATGTGGGCTGCTTCCGTCTATCGAACCATGAGTGTAACGGGCCTGTGTCAAATCTGTGAGTCGGCGGAAGCGACACACGACTGTGACCGCTGTGGTGCTCTCGTCTGCGACAAACACTGGAACCGGTCGAGCGGGTTCTGCGTCGAGTGTGCGGCAGAGATGGGCGTCGGCGACGAACAAAACCGAACGCCGAGCGGGCCGGGGGCGGAGGATATCACGCCGCCGGATACGGACGACGAAACACACCAGTTCTGAGTTCGAACTATCGATACTGATTCAGTTGCTTTTTGAGTCGTTTTGCCGCCTGCCCGGACGCCTCGGCGAACTGTTCGCCCGCGTCCTCGCCCGCGAAGATGATGCCGCGGGACGAGTTGACCAGTCCGGCACCGTCCGCGAGGGCGTAAGTTGCGGCGGCCTCGGCGTCGCCGCCCTGTGCGCCGACGCCGGGAACGAGGAACGGGAGGTCCGGAACGCGCTCGCGGAGTTCTTCGAGTTCGTCGGGGGTCGTCGCGCCGACGACGAGGCCGACGTTGTCGTTGCCGTTCCAGAGGTCGGCGAGCGAGGCGACCCACTCGTACAGCGCCTCGCCGGAGGCCAGTTCGAGGTTCTGCAAGTCCGACCCGCCCGGATTCGAGGTTCGACAGAGGATGAAGACCCCCTTGTCCTCGCGCGAGAGGAACGGGTCGAGCGAATCCCGGCCCATGTAGGGGTTGGCGGTGATGGCGTCGGCCGAATCGAGGAGGTTCGCGTACTTGCGCGCCGTGTTGCCGATGTCGGCGCGTTTCGCGTCCAGTAGGACGGGGACACCTTTGCCGTGTGCGTACGCGATGGTTTCGGCGAGCGCGGCCCATCCGTCCGCGTCCTCGTAAAATGCGGCGTTGGGTTTGTACACGGCCGCGTGTTCGTGTGTCGCGTCGATGATGCGGCGGTTGAACGCCCAGCGCGGCAGGTCGTACTCGTGGAGATGTTCGGGGATACGGTCGATGTCGGGGTCGAGTCCGATGGAAACGATGCTGTCGGTGGTCGCGATGCGGTCGGCGAGTCGGTCGAAGAAGTTCATGCGGGGAAATTTTCGTGGTGACTCAAGGAGTTATCGAACTGGTAAAGGCAGTTCGCGCCCATGTGATTCGTATATGCGCCTAACCGCTGTGGGCTTCGACCTCGACGAGACCCTCGCCGTGACTGATAGGCCGCGAGAGAACCTACTCGCGGACGCGACGAAGGCCGTGAATGCTCCATCGTTCACCCGTGCGGAGTATCTCGATGCCCACAGTCGACATCTGACGAGCGAATCCCGGAAACCCATCTTCGCCGACCTGCTCGCGGACGGCTGTGGGACGGCAGCGGAGAAACTCACCGACGCCTACCAGCAGGCGATTTTGGACTCGCTGTCGCCGGTCGGCGACATCCCGTCGCTCCTGTCGGAACTCCACCGGGAGTACCGCCTCGGACTGCTCACGAACGGTCCGGTCGAGGCCCAACGCGGAAAGCTCGGCGAACTAGGGTGGGAGGAGTACTTCGACGCGACGGTCGTCACTGGCGAACTCGACGCGGGAAAGCCCGACCGCCGCGCGTTCGACGCACTCTGTGAACGACTCGACGTGCAACCCGAGGAGATGGTGTACATCGGCGACAATCCAGTGGCGGACATCCGCGGCGCGAACGAAGCCGGCATGAAGACGATACAAGTGTTGTTCCCCGACGGGCCGGAACCGGAACCGTCGGCGGACGCGTACGTCGACCGTGAGGAGATAGTCTCCGCGCTTCCAGGGATACTCTCGGCACTGGCCGAAGAAGGCGAGGAATAGGATTACAGTGACGCGACGACGGCATCGACGGCGCGTTTGACCTCCGCGCCGCTTTCGACGAACACGAGGACGCGGGGCGGGCGAACCGCTTTCGGTCGGACGCGGATGCCCGATTCGGCGGCTTTTCTCTCGACGGCCTCGATGTTGTCCATCAGTTCGATACGAACCCGGTCCGGGTGGACGAACACCGTTGCGGCCGGTTCGCCGTTCCGTTCGAGTTCGTAGGCGAGCGCGCCATCTTCCGTCGGTTCGACATCCGGGTCGGCGTTCACGACGGCGACCGAATCGAGCGGCGGGTCCTCCCTGCCGTCGAATTCGGAGGAGAGCAGTTGTGCGATGCGTACTCCGTCCGTGATTTCGTCAACGACCATAGTTCGGGTTGGCGGAGCGGCGGTTTACGTTTTGAGGTCCGAGAGCGCTTCGGTCGCCTCGGCGCTCACGTCGATGCCTTTCTTTCGCGCGTAGACGACTGCGGCGGCTTCGACCGAAATCCCGGCGTTCCGCTGGAGTTCGTTGATTTCCGCGACGGCGGTCTGTTTGCTCGTCCCGTGGGAGACGACTTTGTCGAGCACCTTCTCGAAGGTGGATTGTTCCTGTAGGAGGCTCTCGTCGGGGACGAACTCCTCCGGAATCTCGATGGTCGATGGGTCGAACTCCGCGACGAGTTCGTCGTCGTCGTGTGATAGCAACCCTTGACCGCTGGCGACGTCCACGAGACGCTTTGCTTGGTCGGGGGAAAACCAGTCACGGTCGAGCGACAGCGAGACCACGAACTCGCTTTCGCGCATACGTTCGCGTCCTTGTTGCTGAAACGGCGTTGCGACTGCTATCCGCAGACTCATCGTCCGCCGAGACTGGACACGAGGGCCTAAATCTGGCGATGTGGGACTGCGAACCGAGTCATTGAAGTATTTCGTAGGCTACCTTCCCGGTATGAAAGACCAAGGACGCTCCACGCGAAAGCGAACCGGTGGACGACTGAAGCCCCTCCACAAGAAGAAGAAACACGAACTCGGCCGACAACCGACCGAGACGCAGGTCGGCGAACCGCGCTACCGCACCACAGACGCCCGCGGCCGCAACTCGAAGATTCGCGCGCTCACGACCAACGTCGCCAACGTCACCACCGACGGCGAGACGGTCAGCGCGACGATTCAGGACGTGCTCGAAAACGGCGCGAACCCGAACTACGCCCGTCGTAACATCATCACGAAGGGCGCAGTCATCGTCACGAACGAGGGCAAGGCCCGCGTGACCTCCCGTCCCGGCCAGACCGGACAGGTCAACGCCGTGCTCGTCGACGACGAATAAATCGAACCAGATTCTTTCGATTCGCAAAACCACCAGTGACGGCACTTCATATTCCACGTTTGGCACGTAGCCGACACGCAGCGTCCGATACGAATGAAAATCAGAATTCGTGCTCTTACGGACGCGGTGCGGCCTTCTGGAGCGCCGTCTCGGCGATGTTGCCGCCGTAGTCGGCACACCGCGAGAGCGAGTCCACGACGAGGCCGAGCAGTTGGGCCTGTTGTGGGTCCTGTTTACGGAGGAGTTTGTCGATGTCGCGCGCGTGTTCGTCGATGTCGAGAATGGACTCCCGCGCGTCGTTCGCCAGTTTCGTCGCCTCCTCGCTGTCGTCCGTGAGCAGGGCGTCCATCGCCTCGTTGATGACGGCCGTCGAGTCCTCGTGGAGCGCCTCGTAGCTCCCGATGACGTCATCGTCCACTTCGGGCAACTGAAGCGTGAGCTGTCCGATTTTGGCGGCGTGGTCGGCGATGCGTTCGAGCTGTCGGGCGCTCGAATGGTAGTCGAAGCACACCTCGCGGGACATGCCGAGTTCCTCCGTCGCCTTCGCCGTGCGGAGCGTCGCCCGGAAGATACGCGAGACGACGAACCAGAGGCGGTCCACGTCCTCGTCGCGCTCGATGACGTCGCGCGCGATGTCGTCGTCGTTCTCCGCGAGCGCGGTGACGGCGTCGTCCAACATCGAGAGGGCGATGAGTCGCATGCGCGTGACCGCGTTGTGAATCGACAGCTCCGAGGAGTCGAGTAGGTCCTGAATCACGACTTTGTTCCCAGTCTCTTCGAGGACTTCCAACCCGACGAGACTCTGGGTTGCGGCGCTGATGGTGCGGCGCTGTTCGGTGGTGATTCGAGTCGCCTCCAGCCTGATGATGTCGAACCCGCTCACGTACATCGTGAACACCGCCCGCCGGAGTTCCTCGTCCTGAAGGTTCGTGATGTCGATGGACCCTTCCAACTGTCCCCGCTCGTTTTTCGGCGTGAGCAACAGCGAATCCGATTCGGGATAGAACTCGACGACGCTTCCCGCCTCGACGCCGTTGTCAGTCGCCCACGACTTCGGGAGCGAAACGGTGTACGTCGAACCGCCCGTCACTTGCACCTTGCGCGTCTCCATACCCGAAGAGTGGTTCGTGCCGAGACTATAAATCCAACTATATCTATATACTATTTCGAAACACCCGTATTTCAGCCGTTGGCTATGGTCGCCGATCGAGACCCCCCTCTAGATAGCGATGTTTTCAACCGTATTCAACAACCAAAATTAGAGAATAAATACGTAGTACGAATTAACCATGTCTACAGAAATCGCTTTAGAAGCGACTTAACAGCACTCTTCAGCGACTATCGGATGATATCGCCGTTCGTAGAACAGTAGCAAACAGAGTGCTATATAGAAATAATAGCAACGTATTATTACGTTCTGTCCTTGGATTTGAGTGTATGTCAGGTAAGTCGTCACGCGGTGTTTCACGGCGGAATTTCCTCGCGGCAACGGGGACGACAGGTGCACTCGCGCTCGCGGGATGTAGCGGCCTCGGAGGGTCGAGTGGTGGCTCGTCCTCCCTCGACGCCGCCGGGTCGTCGTTCGTTGCCCCACTGATGGACAAGTGGGCGGACGAATACAAGAAGAAGAACGACGTCGAAGTCAACTACCGTTCCATCGGGTCCGGTGCTGGCGTAAGCAACCTGATGGACAAGACGGTCATGTTCGCGGGCTCGGACGCACCGCTCAGCAAGGACCAGTACAAGAAGGTCCAGAAGGAAGGCGGCTGTGTCCACATCCCCGAGAGTCTCGGCGCAATCGCACCCGTGTTCAGCGTCGAAGGTGTCGACAACCTCAAGATCACCGGCGAAGTGCTCGCCGACATCTTCCTCGGCAACATCAAGAAGTGGAACGACTCGAAGCTGAAGAAGCTCAATCCGGACGCGAACCTCCCGAACGCGAACATCACGGTCGCACACCGTTCGGACGCATCCGGGACGACGTACGGCTTCACCGGCTACCTCAGTCAGGTCAGCAGTACGTGGAAGAACAAGATCGGACAGACCGAAACCCCGAGTTGGCCGGTCGGTGTCGGCGGCAAAGGGAACGAGGGCGTCTCGGCGGCCATGAGCAAACAGAAGAACGCCATCGGCTACGTCGAACTCACGTACGCCAAACAGAACGACCTCAGCGTCTTCAAGATGAAGAACAAGGCCGGGAAGTTCGTCGAAGCGCACTCCGGAAGGCGTCTCGGCGGCGGCGTCGGGCGCGGCGAAGGACCTCCCGAAAGGGACCGACGACTGGTCCGACGTCTCCATCAGCAACGCTCCCGGTGAGAAGACGTGGCCCATCTCGACGTTCACGTACATCATCATGTACTCGGACTTCGGCAAGGCCTACGACGACTCCTCGAAGAAGGAGATGAAGAAGACCCTCAAGTTCGTCAAGTGGGCGATCAACGACGGCCAGCAGTACGCGCCGAAGCTCCACTACCCGAAACTGCCCAGTCCCGCCGTCAAACTGGACAACTCGACGCTTAAAAACATGACCTTTAATGGCGACTACGGTGCTTTAAGCCGAACTGAGTGACTATGTCTGGAACGAACGACTCCGAAACGACGCGGACGGCATTAACCTCGTCCAGCGAGGGCGTGGCGATGGATTCCGCGTTCCGAACGCTTACGTTTTTGGCCGGTATGGTCATCGTCGGGATTATCTTCGTCATCCTCGGCTCCCTACTGCTTCGAGCGATGCCGTCGATAGAACAGTTCGGCGTGGGCTTTCTCACCTCCGCTAGCTGGAACTCGACCAAAGAGCAGTTCGGAGCGCTCCCGTTCATCAGCGGAACGGTGCTCACGAGTTTCATGGCGCTCATTATTGGCGCGCCGGTGAGCATCGGTATCGCCGTCCTGCTCACCCAGTACACGAAAGGAATCGTCCGGGAGACGTTCGTCTTCCTCGTCGAACTGGTCGCCGCAATTCCGAGCGTCATCTACGGTCTCTGGGGATTGTTGTTCTTCGCGCCCATCGTCGACAAATACGTCATCCCCGCCATCAACGCGACGCCGCTGGGCGTGCTCCCCATCTTCGGGCACCAGTCCTACAGCTACAACATGTTGCTCGCGTCGCTCGTCCTGGCGCTCATGATAACGCCAATCATCGCGTCGTTCAGCCGGGAATCGCTCATCCGCGTCCCGACCGACCAGCGCGATGCGGGTATCGCACTCGGACTGACACGCTGGGAAGTCATCACCGGCGTCGTTCTTCCGTACGCGCGCACAGGAATCATCTCCGCCGTCATCCTCGGTCTCGGCCGCGCCATCGGCGAGACCATGGCCGTGACCATGCTCATCGGGAATAAGTATCAAGTGACGCTCGGACTTCTTCAGTCCCGGTGCGACGATGAGTTCGCTCCTCGCGAACGAGTTCAACCAGAGTCCGAGCGTGCTCCACAACTCCGCGCTGTTCGAAGTCGGTTTGGTGTTGTTCCTCGTCGCCTTCGTCGTGAACAGTTTCGCACGCCTTGCCATCACCCGTCTCTCACACGAGGGGTCGAACTAGATGTCCTTCGAAACCACCGGCAAACGACATCGATACCGGAAGATGAAGGCCCGCGTGATGGTCGGCCTCTGTATCGTTGCCCTGCTGTTGGCCATCGTCCCGCTCGGGGCAGTTCTCTTCATGATTGCCTCGAAGGGTCTCTCGATGCTCTCGCTGCAGTTCCTCACGTCGCTCCCCCAATCCCCGATGGCGGGTGACGGCGGCGGTGGCGTTCAGAACGCCATCATCGGCACCTTCTGGGTCGTCGTGGTGTCCTGTCTGTTCAGCATCCCAATCGGCATCCTCTCGGGAGTGTATCTCAACGAGTACGGCGACAACCGTGTCGGACGGCTCGTCAGATTCACAACCGAAGTGCTGTCCGGTCTCCCGTCCATCATCGCCGGTGTCGTCGTCTACGGCATCGTCGTCGTCGCCATGGGCGGCGTTACCGCGTTCGCCGGCGGAATCGCCCTGAGTCTCCTCGCCATCCCGTGGATAACGGTCGCAACCGAGGACGCACTCGGGTTGGTTCCGCAGGCACACCGTGACGCCAGCCTCGCGCTCGGCGTGAACCGAACCCACACCATCCTCTGGATAGTGTTGCCGTCCGCACTGGGCGGCGTCATCACCGGAACGATGCTCGCAGTGGCCCGCGTGGCAGGCGAAACGGCACCGCTCATCTGGACGGCCGGGTTCTCGAAGTTCGAGTTCCACGGCGTGTTCGACCAAACCGCGACGTTGTCGATTCTCATCTACAACTACGCCACCTCGCCGTACGAGGCGTGGCACAACGTCGCGTGGGGGGCCGCCGTTCTCCTCGTCGGTCTCATCCTCGTGACGAACATCCTCGCACGAGCGATTTGGGCAGTCAAACGACGTTCAATGGAGGGTAGCAGATAATGTCACAGAAAAACCAAGAAGAGGCGGTATCGGAAGATCAAAACGGACCTGACCCAAAGAGCGGTCGAGACGTATCAATGCGGTCCGTAACCACCGAACGTACCGGCGAGGAAAAGAACCGGAACCTCTCCGACACGAAGACGAAGATTTCCGTCGAGGACCTCGACGTCTACTACGACGACGACCAAGCGCTGAAGAGCGTGTCGATGGACATCCCGGCCAACAGCGTGACGGCGCTCATCGGCCCGTCCGGTTGTGGGAAATCCACCTTCCTCCGGTGTCTCAACCGGATGAACGACGAAATCGACGCCGCGAGCGTCGAGGGATCGATAGAGCTCGACGGCGAGGAGATAAACGAGGCCGACATCGACCTCGTGGAACTCCGCCGACGCGTCGGCATGGTGTTCCAGCAACCGAACCCGTTCCCGAAATCCATCCGGGAGAACATCACCTACGCGCCGCGCAAACACGGCGAGATTCGGACCGGCCTGCTCGACCGCTTGCTCGGCCGTGCGGACTCCGAAAAAGCCGACGAACTCGTCGAAGACAGCCTTCGCGGTGCCGCGATTTGGGACGAGGTAAACGACCGTCTCGACGAGAGCGCGATGGGACTCTCCGGCGGCCAACAACAGCGACTCTGTATCGCACGCGCTATCGCCGTCAGTCCGGACGTCATCCTGATGGACGAACCGGCGAGCGCGCTCGACCCCGTCGCCACCTCGAAAATCGAGGACCTCATCACGGACCTCGCCGAGGACTACACCGTCGTCATCGTCACCCACAACATGCAACAGGCGGCCCGCATCTCCGACCAGACCGCCGTGTTCCTCACCGGCGGCGATCTCGTCGAATACGACAACACCGACAAGATCTTCGAGAACCCGGAGAGTCAACGCGTCGAAGATTACATTACGGGGAAGTTCGGATAATAATCTATGCCACGAAACGACTATCAGGCGCAACTCGCGAACCTTCGCGAGAACGTCCTCTACATGAGCGAGGTCGTGATGGAACGGCTCCGTCTCGGTCTCAACGCACTGGAACAGAAAGACCCGGCACTCGCCCAAGAAGTCATCGAGGGCGACGACGAGGTGAACGAACTATATCTCTCGCTCGAACAGGACTGTATCGACCTGTTCGCGCTCCAGCAACCGGTCGCGAGCGACCTGCGAATGATCGCGGCGTCGTTCAAAATCATCACCGACCTCGAACGCATCGCCGACCTCGCGGTCAACCTCGGGGAGTACACGCTCGAAGCCGACCACGACGTGTTTCCCGAAGTCGATATTCAGGAACTGGGCAACATCACCCTCGACATGCTGGAAGTGACGATGGACGCCTACGCGGAGAACGACTCCGAGGACTGCTACGCCGTCGCCGAGCGCGACGAAGACCTCGATGACCTCTGTGAGCGCGCCAGCGCCCTTGTCGTCCGTGACCTCATCGAAACCGAACTCGAAGAGAACACCGAACAGGAAATCGAGCGACTCCTACAGGACGTTTCCCGCCTCCTACTCACCATCCGCGACCTCGAACGCATCGGCGACCACTCGGTCAACATCGCCGCGCGGACGTTCTACATGGTCGAGAACGACGACGAACTCATCTACTAAACCACCTTTTTATTGCGAGGGTCGCTTTGCGACCCTCGATAAAAATCTGGACCAAAAGCACGTCGTCACCCCCTCGGTCACGCCGACGGACTCGCGGAGCGAGTCCGTCGCGTTTCTTCGAGGGTTCCTCGGCCCGGAAAATCTCCGATTTTCCGGGGAGTGTACTGGCCTCTGCGGTTGTGTCATTGGCTGATTCTGGGCGGTTTCGTGTCTCCACCAGTGTTGCGACTATTCTCACGCAGTCGTTTTTCCCCGGCAGGAGAGTTCAAATTCGTCACCGTCCGGACCACGAAGCAGATGCTCGTCTTTCAAAGCAAACAGTACCGTTCATCGGAGGCAAGAGGAAGTCTGTGGCTCTCCGAAAATTGAATGAGAGTCGGATGACGGCATGGGAACAGTTGCCAGTCGCTAGCGTCACTTCCGGAAAATCGGAGATTTTCCGGGCCGACGACTGAATGGAGTTCAGACACCTCGCTCTGCGAGGTGTCTGAAACGAAATGAAGGAGGAGTGCTTTTGATGAACGTTTTACAGGGAAGCTGTCAGCGGTCGCGCGCTACGGCACGCGACCGCTGACTTCTGACCGTCGTAAAACGTTCTATTGGAAACCGATGCGGCCGCCGGTCTGGCGCTGCGGACCGGACGACCCGCCCTTGAACTCCTGTTCCATCTGGGAGTAGTAATCGAGCAGGTCCTCGGTGATGGTCGCGCGGACGCTCTCCATCGCGGCGCGGAAGTGGCGCATCTCGACCTCCTCGGCGTCGTCGTCCTCGCGCAGGGCCTCGATTGCGGCCTCGCGGGCGATGGATTCCAGGTCGCTGCCGACGTAGCCGTCGGTCATCTCCGCGAGTTCGCGCAGGCTCACGTCGGGCGCGAGCGGACTATCCTCGGTGTGGATTTTGAGGATCTGTTCGCGGCCCTCCTCGTCGGGTTGGCCGATCATGACGAGGCGGTCGAAGCGACCGGAGCGGATGAGCGCCGGGTCGATCATGTCCGGGCGGTTGGTCGCGCCGATGACCATCACGTCACCCTTCTCCTCCAACCCGTCGAGTTCGGTGAGGAGTTGGTTGACGACGCGCTCGGAGACGTTGCTCCCGACCTCCTGTCCCCGGCCGGGGGCGAGGCTGTCGAGTTCGTCGAAGAAGATGACCGTCGGGCTGACCTGCCGCGCCTTGCGGAACGTCTGCCGGATGGCCTTCTCGGATTCGCCGACCCATTTCGACAGCAACTGCGGGCCACGCACGCTGATGAAGTTGGCGTTCGTCTCGTTCGCCACCGCTTTCGCCATGAGCGTCTTCCCCGTTCCGGGCGGCCCGTAGAGGAGGACGCCGGACGGCGGTTCGATACCCATTCGATTGAACTTCTCGGGCGAGGAGAGCGGCCATTCGACGCTCTCTTTGACCTGACTCTTGGCGTCTTCGAGACCCCCGACGTCGTCCCACGACATCTTCGGGAGTTCGACCAGCACTTCGCGCATGGCCGAGGGTTCGACCTCGTTCAACGCGCCGCGGAAGTCCTCGCGCTTGACGATCATCCGGTCGATGAGCGACGGCGGGATGGACTCCTCGTCCAAGTCGATTTCCGGTAGGTAGCGCCGGAGCGCCTTCATCGCGGCCTCCTTCGTCAGGCTCTCGATGTCGGCACCGACGAACCCGTGCGTGTCGTTCGACAGGCCGGGGAGGTTCACGTCGTCCGAGAGCGGCATCCCGCGCGTGTGAATCTGCAGGATTTCCGTCCTGCCTTCCTCGTCCGGCACGCCGATTTCGATTTCGCGGTCGAACCGGCCGGGACGGCGGAGCGCCGGGTCCACCGAATCGACGCGGTTCGTGGCGGCGATGACGATGACCTGTCCCCGTGCTTCCAGTCCGTCCATCATCGTCAGCAGTTGGGCGACGACGCGGCGTTCGACTTCGCCGGTCACGTCCTCGCGCTTCGGCGCGATGGAGTCGAGTTCGTCAATGAAGATGATAGAGGGAGATTCCTCGGCGGCGTCCTCGAAGATTTCACGGAGCTGTTGTTCGGACTCGCCGTAGTATTTCGAGATGATCTCCGGTCCCGCGATGGAGAAGAAACTCGCGCTGGTTTCGTTGGCGACGGCTTTCGCCAACAGCGTCTTCCCGGTGCCCGGCGGGCCGTGCAGGAGCACACCTTGTGGCGGCTCGATACCGAGCTTTTGGAAGATCTGCGGGTGTTTCATCGGGAGCTCGACCATCTCCCGCACGCGTTGGATTTCGTTCTGCAGGCCGCCGATATCCTCGTACGTGATGCCGCCGCCGGTCTTCTCGAAGCCCGAAATCGGCTCTTCGCGGAGTTCGACTTCGGTATCTTCGGTGATGAGACAGACGCCCTGCGGGTCGGTTTCGACCGCGATGAGCGGAATCGCCTGTCCCGGCGAGCGCATGAACGGGTGGTTCGTGCTCGACATGACGGGCACGATGTCGCGTTCGACCACGGGGCGTTTCAGAATCTGTCGTTTGACCATTCCGGCGGCGTCGCTACCGAACTGGACGCTCGCTTCCTCCGGCGGTGCGAGCACGAGTTTGTCGGCTTTGTCGGCCTCTGCTTTACGGATTTCGACGCGTTCGCCGATACCGACGTCCGCGTTTTGTCGGGTGAAGCCGTCGATACGGACCGTATCGGTGTTCCAGTCCTGCCGGTCGGCACGCCAGACTTTCGCGGCGGTCGTGTCGCCTCCTTCTATCTCGATGATATCTCCGGGGCTCAGCTTCAGATGCAAGAGCGTGTCCGGGTCGAGACGGGCGATGCCGCGTCCCGAATCGTTCGGATACGCCTTCGCCACCTCCAGTTGCACTTCGTTCATGATTGTTCAGTCACAGGGGGATAGTTGTGGGTGATGGTTCGCGGGGCATAAGTCCTGTGTTACCGGGGACTTCGGCCACCCCTCCGATATCGTCGGACAGTCCCGCGTTCGATGGCTGTCACTACGTGGGGGCAGTACAAAGGGATAGTGGTGCCGACATGACCGCAGGGATTTTGCCCCTTCGAGGTCGGGGAGCGACGTATGAGAACTCTCGCGTTCGACGGGCGAATGGGTGCCAGCGGCGATATGATTCTCGGGGCACTGCTCGATGCTGGAGCGGACCGGAACGCACTCGCCCCCGTCGAGGACGCACTGGACGTGGAGTATTCGGCCGGGAAAACGGTGAAAAACGGGATTTCGTCGACTCGCGTTCACGTTCTGCTGACGAACGAGGAAGAGGAGGGTCACGACTCCCACGAAGACCACGACGGCCACGAGCACGACCATCAACACTCCACGACGGCCACGACCACGACCATTCCCACGACCACGACCACCAGCACGCCGAGGGCGCTGGCCCGGCGCGAACCTATCGCGAGGTCATCGACGTGCTCGAATCGATGGCGCTCGATTCGGCCATCGAACGGGACGCGAAAGCGGTCTTCCGGATTCTGGGCGAAGCGGAGGCGAGCGTCCACGACACGGACCTCGAATCGACGCATTTCCACGAAGTCGGCACCGACGACGCCATCGCGGACATCGTCGGTGCGTCGCTGTTGTTCGCGGACCTCGACGCCGAGCGAATCGTGACGACGCCCCTCGCGACCGGCGGCGGCGAAGTCGGAATGAGCCACGGGACGTTCCCGATACCCGCGCCGGCGGTGGTCGAAATCGCGGCGGGGGCCGACTGGTCGCTCTCCGGCGGTCCCGTCGAGGCGGAACTGCTCACCCCGACCGGGGCCGCGATTCTCGCCCACTTCGCGGACGGGGTCGAAACCCTGCCGACGCTGAACGTGTCGCGGCTCGGGATACGGCGCTGGCGGTTACGACTTTTCCGACCATCCGAACGTCCTGCGAGTTCTCGTCGGCGAATCGGCGGGTGGCCTCGTGCGCGATGAGATTACGGTCCTCGAAACGAATCTGGACGACACGTCGCCGGAGGTACTCGGCGGACTTCAGGAAACTCTCGCGGACGCAGGCGCACGGGACGTGACCATCCTCCCGGCGACGATGAAGAAGTCACGCCCTGGTCACCTCGTGAAAGCCATCGTCAAACCCGAGGACGCCGAACGCGTGGCCCGAAAAATCGCCGAAGAGACGGGAACGCTCGGCGTCCGGGAGTCGGGTGCCAGCCATCGCTGGATTGCCCACCGGGAGTTCGAAACGGTGACGCTGGAAATCGACGGGTCGGAGTACGACGTGACGGTGAAGATTGCGAGCGACGACTCCGGGTCGGTCTTCGACGCGAGCGCGGAGTTCGACGACGCGCTGGCTGTCGCGGATGAAACGGGCATCGCCGTTCGGGAAATCATGCGCCGGGCGGAGGGAATCGTCCACGAAAACCGGTGAGTTTCGACGCTTTTCTTGCAGTTACTCCTCGCGGTGTTCCGCAAGGCCTCCTCGATGGTCAACTCGCCGGCGGCGACCCGTCGCGCGAGTTCCTCGTCGATTTCTCGGTTGTCCGCCGACCGCTCGCGTGAGCGGCGTTTGATGACGCCGAGTTCACCCGCCGTCGGTTCGATGTCGCGCTCCTCCACGATTTCACCCTCCAATCGAGCGATGTTGACCGCCGCGAGCACGTCGCCCATGCCGCGCGCGCCGGTGCCGAGGTAGGGTGTCGTTCCGGTTTCGTCCACCATCTCCACCTGCACGTCTTCGAGTTCGCGGATGAGTTGTGCGCCCTGCAAGCGCGCTCCGTCCCCGATTCGGACCACCGGGTCGATGGCGTCGGCCACTTCCTCGCGGACGACATCCGCGGCGTCCGCGAGCGGAACCTGAAACGACGCGACGACCATCTCCCCCGAGAGGACGGCGATTCCGGGACGGGTTCCGGGGTCGATGCCGATGATGGTGCGTCCATTCTCGCCACGGAGGGCGGTCAGCGCCTCCTCGACGGCCTGTCGAGGTCGTTCCGGGTCGGCCACGATGACCGGAAGTTCGGTTTGTACCGTGTCACTCTCCGCTCGGATGACGATGCGGGCACCGTCCGGGAGTTCGCCATCCGGTTCGACCGTGGTGAAGATGACCCCCCTGTCGCGTAGCTCGCCGACCACGTCGTGGTACACCTCGAAATCCTCCGTCGCAACGACGACTGTCACTACGGAGGAGTTCGTCGGGATGGAATAAAGTCGCCACGGTCACGACGAAGGGCGTTCCCCGCCGGTTATTCTTTCAAGTAGTCGTCGTCCCCGAAGATTTCGTCTTCTCCTTCGACGGAAATCACGTCGAGCGCGGTCACTTCCGCTCCGACGCCGAGCAGGTCGGCCAGGCTGGGTTCCGTGCGTCCCTCGTCGCCGCTGATGAGTTCCTTGATGTACAGTCCGCCTTCGCCGTGAATTTCGATTTCGCCGTGGCGTTCGTCGTCCAGTTGCCCCTCGATACTGTACACTTCACGGACGCGCGTGAGGTTGGCGCGGCGGTGGTCCACCCGATTCGGGGTGAACTGGTCGATGGTCGCGCCGTCCAGTTCCTCGATTGCGGCCGCGAGGTCCGATTCCGAGATGGCTTCCTCGAACTCCACCTGTGCGCGGTAGGTCTTGCTCGCATCCAGTCCCTTCACGCGCTCGACCATGTCGTGGGTGGCGAGGGTGAGACCTTCGACCTCGGCTTTTCCGTCCGCGAACTCGTTGATTTCCGCTTCGAGTTCGTCGGTGTCGGGGCTCCGCCGTCGCGGCTTTTTCACCTCGATGGCGAACGGTCGTCCCGTCCCGAGCATGAGCGCGTCCACGTCCTCGCGGCCCGCGCCGTGGAAGATGGCCTCCTCGCCGTCCATCGCCTCCAGAACCGGGGGCGTCGTCAGTTGCTCCACGCTCTCATCGTAAAGGAAGCCGCTGCCGCCACAGTAGTCACACTCTTCCTCGCCGCCACCTTCGGCGAGTTGCTTGCCCGACCCGCCGCATTCGCGGCAGGGCCATTTGGTCTGGGGAATGTCGCGTTCGAGTTTTCGGTAGCGACCGAAAACGAAGGCCGGGTTCACCTGCACGTCCACATCGCCGCGTTCGAGGTTCAGCAGTGCGAGCACGTCCGGCCGCTCGAAATCGACTTCCGTGCCGGTGAGTTGGCCGACGCGCTTGCCGACTTCGCGGTTGAACTCGGATTTGAATAGTTCGCCTGCATCCTCGGGGAGGTCCGCCAACTCGCGGAGCAAGCGCTCGTTCTCCTCCACGAGGGGCGGTGCCCGCGTCCCGACCTGATACGTCTCGAATTCGATGTCCGCGAGGGCGTCGGCGACCTGCGTCGCGTACGTTTCGAACTCGTCGATGAGTCCCTCACAGACCCAGCACTCCTCGTCCGGTTCCTCGAAATCCTCGTCGTCCTGCCAGCGCGACTGCCACTCGGAGAGCGTGCCCACGCTCGGTGTTCGTCAGTCCGAAACTCCGGTCTGCGAACTGGCGACCGAGACAGGCATCACACACGGGGTCCTCCGCGATGACCCGCCGCGCCGCCGAAAGTACGTCCATGTCTCACCCGTGGGAGTCACGGGGTAAACCGGTTTCCGATTGCGTCGAAAAAAGCAGCGGATTCGTCGTTCCATCGCGGGTGTCGTGTTCGTCGTATCCGGGGCGTCGGTGGACGCGTTTCGTGTCGGTATCGTGGCGAGCGACATCGACGAAGGCCTCCCGACTGATCTCGGTACCTCGAAACCGATACTGACGATTGTACTCGGACAACATCAGCTAACCGCCCGTTCTGGCGGCTCTCGAGGTCACAGTTTCCCATTCGAGCACCGAACACCCGAGGAACCGAAGGGGCTATATGCATGCTAGCGCAGTGTGACGATATGCCTTCCGAGCAACCGTTCGTCTCCGTCGTCATTCCGGTTTACAACGACCCGGAGGGTATCCGAACGACGCTCGATGCGGTCATCGACCAGACGTATTCGAAAGCGAGGTACGAGGTGTTGGTCGTGGATAACGGGTCCACCGACGAAACAGGGGACGTGGTCGAAGGCTACGCCGAACGGCATCCTGACCTCGTCCAAGTCGTGACCGAGGACGAGGAGCGAAGTCCCGCGGCCGCCCGAAACAGCGGTATCGCCGCGGCAAACGGGTCGATTTTCGCGTTCATCGACACCGACATGACCGTCGAGGAAACGTGGCTCGAACACGCGGTTACGTCGATGGAGTCCAACGAATGGGACTACATGGGCTGTAACGTCGAAATCTATGTCGAGGACGGGAAGGACACGCTGACCGCGAAGTACAGCCGAATTTTCGGCTTTCCCATCCAGCAGTCCATCGAAGAACAGCAGTTTTCGAGTTCCGGCTGTCTGTTCGTCCGACGCGAGGTGTTCGACGAAGTCGGTGACTTCGACGAGCGTTTGTTCGCCGGCGAGGACCAGGAGTTCGGTAACCGGGTGTACGAAGCCGGGTTCGGCCAGCATTTCCAGCCCGCAATCACGATGTACCACCCCGCTCGCTCGTCGCCCGTCTCGCTCCTGAAAAACCACTTCCGACTGGGGCGTGGCCGAGCACAGATACAACGCTACCATTCCAGCCGCGTGAAAAAGCCGAGCGTGCTCAACCCGCGAAACTACCTGCCGCCGCATCCGCTCCGGTTCTACAGGAGCGTAACCGAGGTGACGACGCTGACGTGGCGGGATGCGTTCTTGCTGTTTTGTCTCGCCTACACGAAACGGCTCGTCTCGACCGTGGGGTGGGCGTACGAACACTTCGGCGAGGGCGACTGATCCTACCGGCCTTCAGAAGCGACTTACGCCCCCCGAAACGAGTATCCCCATGCGACAGTTCATCGTTCTCGGACACGACGCCCCGACGACTCCCGACTTTTCGCTCGACGACTTGGCGGGCGCGGCAGGGCGACTCGACGCCCTCTGTCGATGTGTCAACAGCGCTTTCTTCCTCTCACACGATTTCCGCGAGGACGTACGCGTCTTTCTCGTCCTCCAGGACGAACTGACGGTTCGATTCGAGGGAAGCGAACTCCGCCGTCTCAACCCCGACGAGCGTAGCACGGCGGCGCTCGTCCGCAAGGCGCTGGAAGCCAAATCGGAAGCCATCGGCCATATGGAAGCCGAAAGCACGCCCGGCGTGTTCGTCTCGAAACGCGACTTCGAAACCGTCCTTTCGGAGGCGAGCAGAAACTCCACCGTAATCGAACTCCACGAGGACGGGACGCCCATCGTGGACCTCGAACCGCCCGAGAAACCGCTTTTCGTTCTCTCCGACCACGGTGACTTCACGGACGAGGAGGCGGACCTGCTGGCCGCCGAGTCGGACGAACGAGTCCGTCTCGGACCCTCCCTCCTCCACGGAAACCACGCGATGACGGTCGCACACAACTACCTCGATACGAACGGGTACACCGACTACTGACCGCCCCCGTTTCGCAACCGTTAAAGGCAGGTGTCTCTTTTTTCAAGACGCGGGCCGGTGGGGTAGCCTGGTATCCTTCGGCCTTCGGGTGGCCGTAACCGCGATTCGAATTCGCGCCGGCCCATTTCTACCCCAATTTTCATACTGTTGAGCGATGGATTTTGACGTTCCACATCACCGAGTCACCACCGTTATCCCCCTGCCATCCCTAGCCCCACCAACATGACCGAGGGAATCGACTTCGATGTCGCGGAGACGGAGGAAATCGCGGGACAGCGGGACGAAGTCGTCGCCGCGGTCACGGACCATGCGGGGACGATTGCGCGCGAACTCGCCCTGCTTCAGGGCGGGGATTATGGCCAAGAAACGTTCAAGACGAGCGCCGGGGAGTGGACGCTGAAGTACGAAGCGGGTGACATCCAGTATCTCCGGTTCAAAGGGAAGTCGGGGGGAGAAATCTACGTCGTCTCGTCCAAGCAACCGCCGGACCCGGACGACCTCGCGACGGCGATGCGGAACTACGATGCGTTCGTCGGGGCGTACAACGAATACGTCGAATCGAAAGAGGGCGTTCTGGACGACGTGGAAATCGATTTTCCGGCGGTGGAATCGACGGACACCGTCGTCTCGGAGCGGAACCGCGTCGTCGACCGGATTCGGGAGGTGACGGACGTGATGGCCGGGGAACTCCACCGTTACGACGGCGTGGACTACGGCACGTTCACCGCCCGAGTCAACGGCAAGCGCTGGGAACTGAAACGGGAGGAGAGCAGGGCCTCGTACCTCCGGGTCGGCGGAAGCGGTGGCACGTATCTCGTCTCGCAGTACGAACCGCCGTCCGCGCCGGACGTCCGGGAACTGGCCGACGATTTCCGTGGCTTCGTCGCGGAGTTCAACGAGTACGTGGACGAGTTGGAGGCCGACCTCTCGCACGTCACTTTGTAGTTGCCGCTCCGTTTTGGGCCGCTTCCCGAAGGAACAAAACGACTCCCGACGACCCCACGGTATGGATTCGGAAAACGTCGCCATCGTCACCGCCGCCGGTCGAGGTATCGGCGAAGCGTGCGCTCGAAAACTCGCGGACGACGGCTACACGCCCGTCCTGCTCTCGAAATCCGGTGCGGCGGTCGACGTGGCCGAGGACCTCGGCGGCGTCGGGTTCGAAGGGTCGGTGACTGACCCCGACGACCTCGCCGCACTGGTGGATGCCGCGACGGAACGCTACGGCCGCATCGACGCGCTGGTGAACAACACGGGGCATCCGGCGACCGGCGACCTCCTCGATATCTCGGACGAGGAGTGGCACGAAGGGCTGGACCTCGTCCTCCTGAACGCGGTTCGAACCGCGAGGCTCGTCACGCCGATCATGCGCGAAGGGGGCGGCGGCGCAATCGTGAACGTCTCCACCTTTTCGGCGTTCGAACCGAGCGCCGAATTTCCCGTGTCCTCGGTGCTCCGCGCCGGACTCGGGAGTTTCACGAAACTCTACGCGGACCGCCACGCGGCCGACGGCATCCGCATGAACGCCGTGCTCCCGGGCTTCGTGGATAGCTACGAAGTGGACGAGGAGACACGAGCGGAAATCCCGATGGGACGGCCCGCCGAAACGACCGAAATCGCCGAAACCATCGCGTACCTCGTCTCCCCGGCGGCGAGTTACGTCACCGGGCAGAACGTCCGAGTCGATGGCGGATTGACGGATTCGGTATGACTCACGGGAACGATGTGACGGACGTTCGCGCGGCTATCGTGACGGACGCATCCGACGGATTTCACATCGAGGACCTCACCCTCAACGAACCGAGGGCGGACGAGGCGTTGGTTCGAATCGTCGCAACTGGCGTCTGCCCCGCCGACATCGCCGTCCGCGACGGGGGGTTCGGGATGTCGCTCCCGGCGGTGCTCGGACACGAGGGCGCGGGCGTGGTCGAAGCGGTTGGCGACGACGTGATGGGAGTCGTCCCTGGTGACCACGTGGTGTTGAGTTTCGACTCCGATGGTACCTGCCGCAACTGTGCGGAAGGCAACCCTGCCTACTGCTCGAACTTCGCCCGGTACAACTTCGACGGAGTTCGCGGCTCGGACGCGTCCTCGCCGCTCCGTCGGGGGGAAGAAGCGGTGGGCTTGTTCTTCGGACAGTCCTCGTTTGCGACCCACTCGATCGTGCGCGAGCGGCAACTCGTTCGGGTGCCGGACGACGTGCCTCTCGAACTACTCGGCCCGCTGGGGTGTGGCATTCAAACCGGGAGCGGCGCGGTCATGAACTCGCTCGACCCCGATGCGGGTACGTCGATCGCGGTCTTCGGCGTCGGTGCCGTCGGCTTGAGCGCCGTAATGGCTGCGGTGGTGAAGGGATGTACGACCATCATAGCCGTGGACCTGCTCGAAGAGCGCCTCGAACTGGCGAAACGCCTCGGTGCGACGCACACCATCGATGCGAGCGAAACGGACGGCCTCGCCGAGGAGATTCGAGCCGTCGCCGACGGCGGCGTCGATAACACCTTGGATACGACCTCCGTTCCGTCGGTCGTTCGCCAGGCAGTGAACGCAACGCGAGTTCCGGGGACCTGCGGACTCCTCGGCGGCGCGCCGACCGAACCGGAACCGAACCTCGACATGGGAACCATACTGAGCGGACGGGCGATTCGCGGCATCTCACAAGGTGATTCGATTCCGCGAGTGTTCGTCCCGAGACTCATCGACCTCCACCGACAGGGGCGGTTTCCGTTCGACGAACTCGTGGAGTTCTACGACTTCGAGGAGATCAACCGGGCCGTCGAAGATTTGGAGGCGGGGTGGACGGTCAAACCCGTCTTACGAATCGGCGATACGTAGGTCGAAGTTTCACTCGGTGTCGTTCCCACTGTTCGTTCCGCTCCCGCTTGCGCCGCTCCCGCTTGGTTCGCTCCCGCTCGCTGTTCCATCTCCGGTATCCGCCGTGTCGGCGGAGCCACTTTCCGTGCTCTCCACCGGTGTACTCGACTCCCGCGATGTGCTGGCCTCGGAGGTCTCGGCCCGTCGTGACGTCGTCGGGGTGGCTGTCTCCCGCCGGGTGGTTTCCCGTTTCGTTTGCGTCTTTCGCGTCGTATCGGTGGTTTCGTCCGTCGTCGTTTCGGTCGTCCCGGTCGTCTTCCGTTCGAGTTTCCGATTACACGCGTCCGTGTTCGGATTTCGCTTCGATATCGTCGCCTTCCCACTCCCCGACTCGTAGGCGGTGACGTTCACGATAACGAACCCGGCCCCACCGACGTCACCGACGTTCGAACTGTCGATTTGTGTTTGACCGCTCACAGGACCGATTTCGTTGTACGACGTGGCGATTCCCGACGAGTCGTACCACGAACTGTTGATGGTCACTCGTTCGAACTCGCCGGTCACTACCGCTCTGTCACAGTCGAGGAACTCGATGTGGGCCGCCCGCTTGCCGGACTCCTCGTTCGACTTCCGTTTGCCTTTCTTCTCCGATTCGGGACCGGTCCGCGACCGGTGTTTCTTCGCATTCCGGCACCACGGTCCGGCGTACGGATTGTCCGCCGTGAACTTCGCGGGTTGTCCCGGGTACTCCAACTTTTTCGTATCGAGGCTCACCGAATCGATGGCGAACGGATACGGGTCGTGTGCCGCCGCCGGGTGGAGGATGGTGGCTCCGCTGACCGCACTCGGAAACAACACGTTCGTTCCGAGGCCCGTCTCGTCCCAGAAACTCGTGTTCATTTCGACGCCCCGGAAGGACCCTCTCACTCGCGCCGTGTTACAGTCGAGGAACTCGATGGGCGTGTTCGCGGCGGGTGAATCGCCGAGTTCGTCCGGACGGACCCGACGACCGTTGAGATAGACCTTGGCCTCGTTCTGCCGTTTGGCCGACAACGAAACCCGAAATCGGGTGATTCGCCCGGTGAACCGATAGGCGTCTCCACCCCCGGCAATCGCACCGCTCGCGCTCTGTCCCCGGTTCGAAACCTGGTCTTCCCCGTCCACGGTGACGAATCGGTTCGCGATGGGCGCACCGTCGCCGCTTCCGCTCTTCCGGAGGCGACCGCTGACCGTGAACTCGTATTCGATAACTGTCTCCGGGCTTCCGCCGAAAATGACTATGTGATTGATGGTGTGACCCCCCGTCGCATTCGTTCCCTTCGCCGCCGTCGGTCGCATCGTGTCGACCAGTCCCGCGCTCCCGACCAAGCCGGCGGACACCGCAAGCATCCCCCGTCGGCTAACCCGCTCCATGTTCATGAGTCTCCGAGAAAATCCGACGGCATCACGAATAAAACACGGCAACCGTTCTATCGGTCGTTCGACGGCAACGGTAGCCTACCGGGTCGACGTTCGACCGGTGCACGGTTCCCCTCGCTTCGACGATGTGGAAAATCGGTGTGTCTTTGGTATCGCTCGAAAAGTACATCGTATGACTTTCCAGGACGACCCACTCGCGTGGGAGACGGTCGATTCAGACGTTGCCTACCACTGTCCGGGGTTCGACGTTCGAAACGAGAACGTCCGTCTGCCGGACGGTACCGAGACGGATTTCGACTACCTCACGGAACCCGAAAGCGTGGTCGTCCTCCCGTTCACCGAGGACGGCGACGTGGTCGTCATCGAGGAGTGGCGACAAGCGGTGTCGCGGGTTTCGCGCGGCCTCCCCGTCGGCGGCGTCGAACCCGACGACGACGACCTCGCGGCGGCCGCCCGACGCGAACTGGTCGAGGAGACCGGCTATGAAACCGACCACGTCAGCCATCTCACGACCGTCGAACCCGCGAACGGGTTCGCAGACAGCGTCCACCACTACTTCGTCGCCGACGATTGCACCCCGTCCGGCGAGCAGGAACTCGACTACAACGAGAGTATCCGCTCCACGACGACGACGTTGGACGAACTTCGCGAGGAAATCGCGGACGATGGGGTTTACGACGGTCGAACGACGTTGGGCGTGCTCTACTACGACAGTTTCGGCGAATAGAGGCGTCCGTCCCGTCACTCCTCGGGGTAGCGTTCGTACTCCGCGCCGACGGCGAGTTCCATCGCGTCGGGGCGAACGCCGAGCGTCAGGCCGTCCCATTCGCCCATCTCACCGTCCAGACTGAACTCGACGGGAGAATCCCCCTCCACGTCGATTTTCAGCGTCGGCGTCCGGAGGTGGGTGACGTTCTCGGTTTCGCTGCCGAAGATGCGTTGCATCGTGGCCTCCTGGAGGAGGTTCGCGGTGGGCATCTGCTCGATGATGGTCACGTCGAGCAGGCCGTCCTCCATGTTCGCCTGGGTTCTCCCCTCCGTCGGAAACCGTCGGCCGTTGCCGACGAGGACGAAGACGGCATCGCCCGACCACGAAACGTCGCCGTCGTCGAGTGCTTCGATGGAGAGTGGCAGTCCCTCGTAATCCCTCATCAACTGAAGCGTGTTCACGACGTAGGCCAGCACGCCGAGGCGCTCTTTCTGCTCGGGGTCGGTTTCGTGGCTCGCATCGGCCGTCAACCCGCCGACGAAGGAGTTGATGAAGGGGCGGTCGTTCGCCGTCCCGAGGTCGATTCGCCTCCGCTCGCCCGCATCGAGCACGTCGAAGGCGTGGGAGATGCTTTTGACGCCGATGTTCCCGGCGAAGTTGTTTCCCGTTCCCGCCGGAACGACGCCGAACGTCACCGAATCCAACGCGTCGGCATCGTCCAACCCTCGAACGACTTCGTGGAGTGTCCCGTCACCACCTGCCGCGGCGACCAGCGATGCGCCGTTTTCGGCGGCCTTCCGCGCGAACTCGACCGCATCGCCCTCCTCCTGTGTTTCGAGGACGGTGTAATCGTGCTCGACGGCGAGGTTCCGGACCTGCTCGCGGTGATTCGCGTCACCGCTGATGGGGTTCAAAATCACGACGCGCTCGTATTCCACGGCGTCCTCGGTCGCCGCGAGGTCATCCACGGCCTCCTCGTCGGCTTTCATGCTACGAACGACCGGCGGAAAAACCAAAGACCTATCGGCTGTATAGCTACGAACGTGTTTGCTATCGACCTACACGCCCACACGCGGTTTTTCCACGGCCACGAACACGCCGCCGCGCTGTTCGACCCGGTGGGCGTCAAACTGCTCGAACTGGGTGCTCGCTACCGGGGTTTGGACGGCGTCGCGCTGACGAATCACGATTACTATCAACAGTTCTCCGGCCAGTTCGTCCAAACGATTCCGGGTATCGAGGTGTCCTCGACGAAGGGCCACATCCTCGTCATCGGTCCCGACCCGCCGACGCGCACCGAACCCGCGACGCTCACGCCGAAGGAGGTCGTCGCCCTCGCCCACGAACGGGGCTGTGCCGCCATCGTCGCCCATCCGTACCGGAACAGTACGGTGCGCGAGGTCGATGCGGAGTTCGACGCCATCGAAATCAACGGTAAACATCCTCGTACCGAGGAGTGGGCGCGGGATTTGGCCGAACAGTACGACTTGCCGCTCGTCGGCGGGAGCGACGCTCACTACCCCATCGAAGTCGGCCGGGCGTACACGCTTGTCGACGCCGATACCCTCACGCCCGAGAGCGTCGTCTCCGCGATTCGGGACGGCCGAGTGAAACCGAAAGTCCGGCGCGACACGTTCGACAAACTCGTCCGGCGCGGCTATCGGAAAGTCCACCAGCAAAAGGACTACCTCCACCGCCCAGGGGAGGAAACGCCGGGCGTCGGAGAGCCACCGAAAAGCGAAACGAACGCGGACGACTGAGGCGAAACGGACGGCCGAGAACGACGGAAGATGGCGATTTATGCGCGGCGGAGCGGCGTCGTGACGCAGTGAACGCCGCCGTACCCACACCGAAGGTTTTCCGGCGAAATCCCGACGGCGCGCTCGTCGAACGGTACGTTGATGATGCGATAGTCCGACAGATGTTCGCCGACCCCGGCGATTCGGCGATGTTCGTACCCCGCTCCCGTCCGTTTTGGAACGACTCGGTTCGCTATCGCTCACCCGAGTCGTTCGTCCAAAATCAATCGAGTCTTCGTGCTCACGACTTCCTCCAACTCGCGCGCGCGAGTGATGAGTTGGTTCACGCCTTGCGTGTCGGAGGCGTCCACGACGAGGACGATGTCGTCCTCCCCGCTGACCTGCCAGACGAAATCGACCTGTTCCCACTCCGCGAGCGTGTCGGACATCTCCGTCGTGTCGACCGCCACGTCCACGCCGATTTCTATCATTGCCTTCACATTTCCGGTGTGGGTCGTGACGGTGAACCGTTCGATAACGCCGTCTTCGGTCATCCGTTCGACTCGATTTCGAACCGTCCCTTCGGATGTACCGACGTTCTCGGCTATCTCCGTGTACGGCGTACGGGCGTCTCGCCGGAGGAGATTCAGTATCTGTCGGTCGAGTGCGTCCATGGAGATATGCAGGTACCAGTGCCCGCTACTTGACGATTACGAATTTCGTAAGAATGCTTCGAAAGCAAGGTTTATAGTGCCGTGTTACATATGAATCTCGTAATGCCGGGTGCCTACGTCGCGCTGGAGGGTGGCCATGTGGTGGAAGCCCGTGGTCGCGCTCCGGGAACGGCTTGCGGTGAACTGGTCTTTACAACAGCATACACGGGTTACGAGGAGAGCCTCACCGACCCGTCCTACGAAGAGCAAATCCTCACGTTCTCGTACCCCCTCATCGGAAACTACGGTGTCCGGGAGGAACGCTTCGAGAGCGACCGAGTCCACCCGCGTGCGGTCGTCGCGCGCGAACTGACCGAGGACGTCGCGGAATGGCTCGAAGCCGAGGGAGTCCCCGCAGTGGACCACCTCGACACCCGCGACCTCGTCGGCGGGATTCGGGAAGAGGGCGCGATGAAGTGCGGAATCGCGGTCGGC
Organism: uncultured haloarchaeon; assembly: GCA_963811185.1. Lineage (GTDB taxonomy): Archaea > Halobacteriota > Halobacteria > Halobacteriales > Haladaptataceae > Haladaptatus. Next base: position 1,695 of record CAWEQN010000012.1, on the reverse strand, counting down.
GAGAACGCCACGCCCGACGACGCGCTCGCGGAACTCGCGCGCTGTCCGGGAATGAGCGACCATCACGACATCGGCGCGCAGGTCAGCGTCCCCGAAACTGAGGTTCACCTCGGCGACGGCGACGAAGTAGACACAACCGTCGCGCTCGTGGACTGTGGCGCGAAAGGAAGCATCATCGACGCGCTGGTCGAGCGCGACGCGGACGTCCACGTCCTCCCGCACGACGCGACGCCCGCGGACGTCGAAGCCACCGACGCCGACATCCTCTTCGTTTCCAACGGTCCGGGCGACCCTGCGAACTTCGAAGCGGCCCAGAAACTGGTCGATACCTTCGTCGGGGAACTCCCGCTCGCGGGCATCTGTCTCGGACAGCAGATCATCGCCCGCGCGCTGGGCGGAACCACGTCGAAGATGGACTTCGGCCACCGTGGCGTCAACCAACCCGTTCGTGACCTCGAATCCGGGAAGGTCGTCATGACCACGCAGAACCACGGCTACACGGTTGCCGACCCCGGTGACCTCGAAGTCACGCAGATCAACGTCAACGACGACACCCCCGAAGGGTTGGAAAACGACGAACTGGACATCCTCACGCGTCAGTACCACCCCGAAGCGAACCCCGGTCCGAACGACACCCTCGGATTCTTCGACGACGTCCTCGCGATGGCACCTCGACGGCGACTCGTCACCGCGGATTAATCCGACCCCGTTTTCACGACGCTGACCGCCGGAGGTCGGCGGTCGGCGTCCGCCCATTCCCGTTACTCCTCGATTTCGATGTTCCGTTCGCCGGGCACTTGCCAGTCCAGTTCGACGACGCCCCGAGCGGTTCCGCGCTGGCCGTCCTGACCGACGACTTCGAACGTTCGGTTTTCCGCTTCGGGAGTGAACAGCGCGGCGATCATCAGTCGAGCGACGTCCTCGCGTGAAATACTTCCCGAGACGCTTTCGCCGCCTTCGCCGACCAGCACGTTGCCGGTCGCGGGGCCGTTCGTCAGGCCGCCGGGGCGGATGATGGTGTATGGGACGCCCGACGTTCGGAGCACCGACTCGGCGTGATTTTTCTGGTTGAGGACGTGCCAGAGTGGAACTCGAAGCGCGGCGGGCATCCCCTCGCGGGAGTCGCCGACGCCGATGGAACTCTCGAAGACGAAGTGTTCAACGCCTCCAGCGACGGCCGCGTGGACGAGGTTTTCGACGCCCGCGCCGTCCACGAGGTCGCCGCCGAGCAGTACGTCGAGTCCGGGGGAGGACCCGACGGCACAGAGGACGGCGTCACAGTCCGCGACGGCGCGGGAGGCATCGGCGGGGTCGAGAAGGTCGCCGATGATGATTTCGTCCGCACCCTCCTCGGACAGTTCGCGTTCCTTTTGCGACGAGCGCGTCATCGCTCTGACCGTCACATCTACGCCGCGTAGTTGCCGGAGTAGTTCACGCCCCGTGTCACCGCTCGCACCTGCGACCAGCAGGCGCTCGATTTCGTTCGCCATTTCCCGGACGTTCGTGAAGGAGGCGGAAATGTTTCGCGGCCAACGGCGTCCAATGAACCGAACGGGCGAAATCACGCCACCGCGATTTTCGACCGCGAAAAACTCGCCTCTCGTTTCGACGACACGGGAACGGTCCCTCAGAAGGAACATTTCTCGCCGCCCACATATTCGGAAGAATATTTGTTAATTTTACTCGTATTCTAGT
>CAWEQN010000011.1:0-12548 GCA_963811185.1 uncultured haloarchaeon | reverse complement strand
TCGCGGTTGGGGCGGTTCGTCTTCGCCGATAGCCGGATCCACACCGCCGATTAGGAGCGCCGCGCCGAACGGCCGTGCACCGCCCTGTTGGGTGAACTCTTGGACGTGGTCCACCATCGCTTTGGTGAACGGGTCGATGCCCATCGGTTCGCCGTAGCGCAGGCGGTCGGTCTGGACACGGCGGCGACCGAAGTCCACGAGTCTGCGGGCGTCGGCGACGTGGCCCGCGCTGGCGACGCCGATGTGGTCGTCGATTTTGTGGAGTTTTTCGATGGCCGTTGCCTCCATCAGCGGCGAGCGGACGGCCTTCTTGGCCGCCAGAACGACACCGTCCCGTGTTCTGACGCCGACGCTGACGCTTCCCCGGCGGACCGCCTCGCGGGCGTACTCGACCTGATACAGTCGGCCGTCGGGCGAGAAGATGTTCGTCCCGCGGTCGTAGGCCTGCTGTTGCCCTCCGTTCATGCTTCCACCTCCGTCGCCGCGGCGAACTCGTCGTACGACTCGATTTCCACGCCGTCGCTCGTCACCGCGGCAATCGTTATGCCGTTTCCGCTGGCGGTGTCGCGCTGGACGGCGCTCTCGACGGCGTTGGCCGCGACGCGCCGTGCGGATTCGAGGGAGAGGTCGGGTTCGTACTCGCGTTCGAGGACGCCGTAGGCGAGTTGCATTCCGCTTCCGGCGGCCGTGTAGTCGTCTTCCATGACGCCGCCGGCGGGGTCGAGGCTGTAGATGTGCGCCCCGGTCGCATCGACGCCGCCGAGCGTCGGTTGGTCGGCGCGGTACGGCCCACTTCGGAGGATGGTTCCGGCGAGCGTCGAGAGCGCAGCCATATCGATGGGATGGTCCCGACGCGTTTCGTACAGGGAGGCTTCGGCCCGGAGCGTGCGGATGAACGCCTGCAAATTGCCGACGCCGCCGGCCATCGTCAGCGCGGCCGTCGGGTGGACTGCGTGAATCTTGTCGGCGTTCTTGTTCGAGACGAACCGACCGCCGAGGCTGGCCCGGCGGTCCGCGGCGAGGATGACGCCCTCCCCGGTCGTCAACGCAACCGTCGTCGTTCCCGTCTTCACTATCGTATCGGACATACCGGAACGAAGGGCTGGAGAGCGGAAAAATGTTAGCTAAAATATATTTTAGTTCGTGTCAGGCAACTCCCATTCGAGCATGTCGTTCACGTCACCCGAGAGCGGCCCTTCGACGAGCGTCCGGAACGCGCCACGCCCTGCGATGGTCCGGAGGCGATTGACGAACTCGCGCCACTCGGCGGCACAGTCGGTGTGAAGGTTCCATCCCCGTCCGTCTGGCCGGTGTTCGGGCGGGCGTCGGTCCGGCAGTGCGATTCGCACACAACTAGACATCTCCTCGACATTTTCGGCACACCACGGACACGTCGAGAGACAATTGCCGTTCCCGTGAATGGATTTCTCTGCACTCATTATATGGATCGAACACATCTGATATAGTTCAATTATGGCCTTCACCACGCCACCCTTTATTATGTCATAGATTATCCACAGTCAGATTTGAGATAGTTTCACGGAGCGAAGTCGCGCATGGCGTCCAACATGGTCTCTTTCTCGCAGTTCGTGACGGCGAGCGAGAAGCCGTCCAGTTGCGCCATCTTCGGTGCGTACTCCCACAACTCGTCCGCGTCGATACCGTGGAGGACGACGGCGTTCGGCGTCGGGGTGACGACGCGCATCGCGACCAGCGGCGACTCCCCGCGCGTGACGTTCGTGAAGACGAGCGCTCGGTTCGTACTCTGGCCGTACAGTCGGTAGAACTCCTCGCTGGAGAGGCGCGTGATGGCCTCGATGCTGTCGATGACGGTGTGGCCCGTGATGCTCGCCGTCGTCCCCGACGCGAGTTCCGTCGCACCGATTTCGTCGTAGAAGTCCGCGAGCGGGACGCTCGTCGGATATTCGCGCAGGTCGTTGACGATACTGCTGTCGAATCCGGCCGAGAGGACGCGGGCGTACTGGCGAATACGGTCGCCGCCGCGGGTTTCGTCGATGTCGAGCAACGCCGTGACAGTGCGGCGAACGACGCCGATACCCGGATTCTCTCGCCGCCCGCTCTCGTAGTCGGAGATGACCGACGAGGAGACGTCGAGGTGGTCGGCGAGTGCGGTCTGGGACACGTCGAAGTCGGTGCGCCACTTGCGAAGCGTCGCTCCGGGGTCGTCGCTCAGCGTTATCTCACCCGCTATCTGCTCGGCGAGCGTCCGGCGCGCGTCTGTCATATCTCCGCATGTGAGTGAGCTTCCCAAAAGCGTATCGAAACCTCCCTTCGACGGGTGTCGAAACTGGGGGACGGGACGAGGGGGACGGGACGAGGTGAGACGGAGTAGTCGCGGCTTCGAAGTTCGGTTCGACCGAACAGCGGCGGCGTACGGAGTGTCATCGGAACCCGTCGTGGTGCCGGTCGCTGCTATCGATTTGCTAGTCGTTCCCATCCAAAAGTACGGCCACCCTACGGCGACGGTTTCCACCGCACTACTTTCTCCGATGCTCCCGTCCATCGTTCGATGCCATCGGTGGTGGTACACATCGCGGTGGGGGCCTTACTCGCCACGTCGCTGCTCACCGAACGCTTCGACACGCGGGCGGCCGTGGTGGTGCTGGGTGCCGCCGCGTTTCCGGACCTCGACACGCTGCTGGGGTTGTGGATTCAGGGGGGTCATCGGGCAATCCTCCACAACCTCCTCCTCCCGACAGCGATCGGAATCGTTCTCCTGGCCGACTTCGTCGGGAAGAACAGAATCGAACAGCGGTGGGGTGCCTACGGCGTTCGCGTCGCGTGGGTCGGCCTCATCGCCTACGTCGGCGCGGGAATCGGCCTCGACCTGTTCACCAGCGGCGTGAACGTCTTCTACCCGATTCACGACCAGTTCTACAGCGTTTCAGGCGAACTCAGCTACTCGAACGAACACGGAATCGTCGATACGTTCCTCACGCCACAGACGCACGGAACGACGCACACGACCCACTACGATACCGGATTCGACCTCGCACAGGGATCCGACCCGAAACACGGGAACCGGGTGTTCCCGGTCGTCCGAAGCGGGCGACAGTTGCTCCTCGGCGCGATGAGTTTCGGCATCCTCGGCTTCCGAATCTGGGAGTCACGCAAGAAGTAAGCCCCCGTCGAACCCTTAGGGAGTATGGAAATCCGACCGTACGAACCGAGCGACGCCGACGAGTTGTGGGAACTGAAACGCGCCTTCGAACGCGGCCTCGGGACCGGAACCGGCGGCGACGACAAGGCCGACCTGTACGAGGGCAAACTGACCGAGGACTACCGTGAGCGCTACCTCGACTGGGTCGAGCGGTGTGTGAGTCAGGACGAGCGTTGTGTGACCGTCGCCGACGAAAACGGCGAACTAGGGGGGTACGTCTTCGTCCTCCCCGAAACGCTGGCGTTCGTCTGGGACGCCGCCATCCTGAACGAGATTTTCGTCCGTCCCGACCACCGCGGGACGGGCGTCGCCGACGAGTTGATGGACGCCGCCGTCTCGCTCGCGGACGACCAGAACCTCCCGCTCGACCGCCTCGTCCTCGACGTGGACCGCGAGAACGACCGCGCCGGGGCGTTCTACGAGCGCCACGGGTTCGAACATTGGGGCGAAATGGTGGCGAAAAAGTTGGAGTGAACGGGGGTAGTGAACCGGTCGCGTTTCGAGGGCGGACAATTTGGGGATTGGTGTGAGAACCATCCTTCCGAATCCATCACCTCGAAACTAGGCAGTTAATATGTCATATCGAAGAATATATGATTAGAGAAGGCCATGAAAAACGATAGCCGAACGTCACACCCACGAATCAGATAGGGAGTCAGTACCTGTCAATCAGATGTATATCGTTACGACACCGCAGTGGAATTCCACAAATCAATAACTTTACACAAGAACTACACGTTGCAACCGGACGAGGAGAAATACAAGACCATCAAGGACTTCGAGACAAACTCGGCCATCGTGGTGGTGCTCTGGCAGGGCAACAAAAGCGGGTCGTGGGCGAGCGGGTACTGTCACGGTGGCGAGATGACTGGATTCAAGGCGACTGGCCACTGGAGCCAATGGGGCCGTTTGAGCGCCGGAATTGGGTGCGATAATTCCTGGTTCTGAACTCCCGAGAAACTATCCCCGCTTCCGCCACTCCTCACGCAACAAGCCGTACAGAACCATATCGCGGTGTGCACCGTCTACGAACATGTATTTCCGGCGGCGACCCTCCTCCGTGAACCCGAGCGATTCGAGCAGGCCGCGGGAGGCGTCGTTGAAATCGTACGCTTCGGCACCGATGGCGGGGGTGTCGTACGCCCGAAAGACGTAGTCGATGGCGAGCGATACGGCTTCCGTTCCGTAGCCCTCGCCGTGCACCTCCGGAACGAGCCAGTAGCCGAGTTCGGGGCGCTTGTAGTCGGCGTCCATCACGTTCACCTGCCCGATTTTTCTCGGGTCATCCTCATCGTTCTCCCCTCCGTCATCCAAGCAGACGAGGAACCGGTCCGTCCCGCCGTCCTCGTGGAGGTCCGAAACACCATCCCGATTCATGACCGGATTACCCATCGGATAGCGGAGTTCGGGGTTCGCCAGCGCGCGCTGGACGAACGGAACGTCCTCCGCCTCGACGGTTCGAAGCGTGACCCGCTCGCCGCTCGTGATGCGTGCTCCCGGCATGGTCAGTCGTGGGTGAACATGGAAATCCTGTCGTCGTCGCGGAGGATACAGAAGCGCATCGAGCCGGTGGGCTGAAACTGCTGCTCCCGTCGCCCGGTCGTGAACACCTCCGAAAACGGTTCGTCACAGACGGGACAGGCCACCGAATCGCGGTTCTCGAACAGGGAACTGTGTCCGGCGTCCGTTTTGAGTTTCAGGCGATGGCGAACCGCGTGTACGTCGAAGCGCTCGGTCACGGTTCGCCCTCCCCGCGGTTCGCTTTCCACTGCTCGCGCGACACGGTGAATCGATGTGAGTCGCGGACGACGTCGCCGTCCGGACGCCAGTTCCGCAGGATTCCATCGTACCCCCCGCCGTGAGCCTCGATGTACTTCTCGATGGCGCGCCGCGATTTTTTGTTCCCCGCGAGATGTTCGACCGCGACGAGTTCCAGGTCGAGACGGTCGAACGCGAGTTCCATGAGCACTGATGCGCGCTCGCCGGAGTAGCCGCGGCCCCAGAACGGTTTGCGAAGCCACAGACCGAGGGTTCCGGTTCGCTTCTCCCATTCGATGTGGAGGCCGGTGGTGCCGGCGATTTCGCCCGCGCCGTCCTCCCCTTCTTTGGGATAGATGACGTACTCCGCGCCCGTCGCTTCGGTGCGGTTTTTTTCGGCCCAGTCGATGAACTCCTTCGTCTCCTTCGGCGTCGCGTGCGGCGTCCACGAGAGATGTTCGGTTATCTCCTCGATGTCGGGCGCGTCGTGTGCCGTGTGTCGGTAGAGGTCGAAGGTGTCCACACGGTCGTGTGTAATCGCATCCAATCGGAGACGGTCGGTTTCGAGTTCCTCGGGGAACATACCTCGGACGAGACAGCAATCGGACAAAAGTTTTCGGAGAGGGTGTGAGGTGCTGTCACGGGGCATCCTCTACGATACCGCTCCGTCGTTTCCAACGACGAACCGAAGGAAAACGAAGCCAGTAGGTGCTAACCGTGGCTTACACTTCCGAGGCGGCTTCCTTTCGACTCGTTATCTCCGCCGGGTCGAGGTGGAAGAAGCGAAACGTCACTTCCCGCGACTCGCGCTCGAACAGGTCGAGGAGTGGGATATCGACTCGTTGTAGCCCCTGGGTCACCTCCGAGGTGATGTTCGCCTCCTCCACTTCGTCCAGTTCCCCCGTGACGATGACGCTCCGCCAGCCATCGTCCGTGTAGTCGTACGTGACGAACGTCATCGGGCGGTCGATGATTTCGTCCCGCTCGGCGCCCTGTCCGACCGCGAGTCGGAAATAGAAGTGGACGTCGGTCGCGTCGTACCCGTACGACACCGGCACCGAGTACGGGGATGCGTCGGTTCCCGTCGGAAACGAGATGACGCCGGTTCCCCCGCTAGTGAGAAATTCGTCCCGCTCTTCGTCGTCCATTCGGACGGATTCGATGTCCCCCATAGCATACGGGATACGTCACGCTGGTGGAAAAAGGTGGCTGGTGGGTGGGATGGTGTGGATGAGATGAGGTAGATGAGTTGGTGTGGATGCGATAGAGTGGGTGAATGGGTGAACGACTGGTGACGGGAAACCCATTTCTTCGGTCGCGGAGACGTCTACGTATGGCGGGCAACCGATTTCACGTCGTGGACGTGTTCGCACAGGAACAGTACGCGGGCAACCAACTCGCCGTCGTTCACGACACGGCGTCGATGAGCGAAGACGAGATGTTGCAGATCACCCGCGAAACGAACTTCTCGGAGGCGACGTTCATCGACTCGCTCGAAACGCGGGACGGGGGCTACGACGTACGTATCTTCGACCCGGCGGAGGAGATTCCGTTCGCCGGTCATCCGACGCTCGGAACGGCGTTCGTCATCCGGGAGTTCGTCCGCGACGACCGACCCGACGAACTCTCGCTCAACCTCGGCGTGGGGCGGATACCCGTCCACGTCGAACGGGACGACGACGGGAACGAATCGTTCTGGATGCACCAAGTTTCGCCGACGTTCGCTGAAACGGTTCCTCGAACCCTCGTCGCGCGGGTTCTCGGTCTCGAAGCAAGCGATGTGGACGACGCGTTCCCCGTCCAAATAGTCTCGACCGGCTTGCCCACGCTCGTCGTCCCGCTTCGGTCGCTCGACGCGGTTCGGCGCGCGGAGACGAACCACGAACTGTACTACGAGGAACTCATCGAGGAGTACGGAACCCTGAACGTCCTCCTCTTTGCGCCCGAAACCGAGGACGACAACGACCTTCACGCGCGGGTGTTCGCCGACTGTGCCGGCGTTCCCGAAGACCCCGCGACGGGGTCCTCGAACGGGTGTCTGGCGGCGTGGCTGGTCGAACACGACTACTTCGACGCCGAGGAAATCGACGTGCGCGTCGAACAAGGATACGAGATGGGCCGCCCGTCGCTTCTCTCCCTCCGTGCGTCGAAGGGAGATGGCGATATCGACGTGCAGGTCGGTGGGCGGGTGATTCCAGTGGCCGAGGGGCGGTTGTTGTAGCGAACTGCTCGACGTTCGAAACTGCGGTCGTTTCAGCCGTTCGTCGTTATTTCGTCGAACAGCCCCGTCACGCGCCGTTCGATGTCGTCTCGAATTTCCCGAACCCGCTCGATACTTTTTCCATCGGGATCTGAAAGCGCCCAGTCTCGCACGTCTACGTCGGTTCCGACCTCGCCGACATCGAGCGTCGAACAGCCCATCGTTGCCACGTAATCGCACCTCCGGAGTTCCGCGATGGAAATCTCGCGTGGAGTACAGTTTGAAAGGTCGAATCCGACTTCGGCCACGACCTCGACCACGATGTCGTGAACGTGATCCGCCGGATACGTTCCTCCGGTCAACAGTTCGATTTCGTTTTCGAGACCGCGGCGCTCGACCTCGCGCTCGGCGAACGCGAGCGACATCTGACTGCGCCCCGCATTCTGGACGCACATGAACGCGATTCGGGTGGGGTTCGATTCGGTACTGGATTGGGTGGTTGGTTCGGTCATGGTGTTGGGATGTGTGGTTTCGTTCGTTGTGATCAATCGGAGGACACGCCGCCGGAAACGTTCGGACGGCCGTCGAACAGCCGATTTCTGGTGGCGAGTGCGACCCGCACGAGGGCGAGCATCACCGGGACCTTGATGAGCGGGCCGACGACGGTTGCCAGCGCGACATTGCTTCCGATACCGAAGACGGCGACTGCGACCGCGATGGCCAACTCGAAGTTGTTCGAGGCGGCCGTGAACGCGAGGCTCACGCTTTCGGTGTAGTCGAAGCCGAGGAGCGCACTGAGTCCGTACGCGACGGTCCACAGTCCGACGAAGAAGACGAGCAGTGGAACCGCGATACGGACGATTTGGTCAGGGTTCGAAACGATGTACTCGCCCTTCAACGCGAACATCACGATAACCGTGAACAGCAAGCCAAGCAGTCCGAGTGGACTGATTCGCGGGATGATTCGTTCGTAGTACGTTTCTTCCCCTACAGTTCGAAATGCGAGTTTTTGCGTGATGTAGCCGAACACGAGCGGGAGACCGAGAAAGACGAGGACCATCCATGCGATGAGTCCCATGGAGACGTGTACCGTCGTCCCCCGGAGAACGGTGAGGAAGAGGAACGCGTACGGGACGAACAGAACGATTTGAAGAAGGCTGTTGACACCGACACAGACCGCACACATCTCCCCGTTTCCGGCGGCGAGTTCGTTCCAAACGAGGACCATTGCGATACAGGGCGCACTCCCGACGATGATGAGTCCGGTGACGAAGTCGGGAGTGCCACCGAGGAAGAATACGGCGAGACCGTACATGAAAAACGGCGCGACGAGCCAGTTGAACGCGAGCGTCAGGCCGATTTCCGCCCGCGCCGTCCGCGTCACTTCCGGAATTTGCCTGTACTCGATTTCGGCCATGATGGGGAAAATCATCACGAACAGGCCGACTGCGATGGGAAGACTCGTCCCGTGCCACGACACTGCATTGAATGTGTCGGCGACGCCGGGAACGAACTCCCCGAGTGTGACCCCGACGACCATCGCCAGTCCGATCCAGACGGTGAGATACCGATCCAGCACGCCGAGTTCGTCGCTCACGCGGATTTCACCTCGCGGTCCGCCGTCGAGAACAACTCGTCGGCGAGCGACGTAGCGGCGTAGTAGCGCCAGTTTCCGTCCTTTCGACGGGTGAGGAGACCGGCATCTACGAGGTCCGAGAGGGCGTGACTGACCGCGCTTTCGCTCACGGCTACGAGCGATTCGAGCTCACAGACACAGAGTTCGTCATCGGCGGCCACGAGTGCCCGCACGAGTCGATATCTGGTTTCGTTGCCGAGCACCGCGAAGATGGGTCGTGTCGCATCGTCACGAAACGCCGTGTCGGCAAGCGATTCCAGTTCGTCGAGTCGATGTTCGACGTCCGCATCACAGCACTCACCGAGTTCGTCGGTGAGCAACCGTCTGATTCGAGTCGTTGTTCCGGCCATCGAGAGCTAGTTGAAAACAGATTCATATAGTCGTTCCCAATTGAATTGTGGTTCAGATAGGGAGCGTCGTTCCATCATCGTCGGTGGTGAACTGTCCCCAGAAGTCGAACCCACTCGTGCTCCGCAACCACTAAACGGACTACATTCCTACAGAGGGATAATGGTAGACTGGACGGAGAAGTATCGCCCGACCACGCTTTCGGAGGTCCGGGGGAACAACAAGGCCCGTGACCAACTGCGTAAATGGGCCGATACGTGGGAGAATCACAGGGACGCCGTCATCCTCCACGGCAGTCCCGGCGTCGGGAAGACCTCGGCGGCCCACGCGCTGGCGAACGACACGGGCTGGCCGACCATCGAGTTGAACGCCAGCGACCAGCGAACCGGCGACGTCGTCAAGCGCATCGCCGGCGAGGCGGCGAAAAGCGGGACCCTCACCGGCGGCACGTCGGGTCGGCGAATCGTCATCATGGACGAGGCGGACAACCTGACGCACAACGCCGACCGCGGCGGCTCACGGGCCATCACGGACGTGGTGAAGTCGGCGAATCAACCGCTCATCCTCATCGCGAACGAGTTCTACGACATGTCGAACTCGCTGCGAAACGCCTGTGAAACCATCGAGTTCCGCGACGTGTCGGCGCGAAGCATCGTCCCCGCGCTTCGGGACATCTGCCGACAGGAGAACATCGACTACGACGACGATGCCCTCGACGCCATCGCGCAGAACGACAGCGGCGACCTCCGCTCGGCGATCAACGACCTGCAGGCAGTCGCCACCACGGGCGGGCGGTTGACGCACGACGACGTGGTGACCGGCGAGCGTGACACGACCAACGGCATCTTCGACTTTCTGGATGACCTCATCAAAAAACAGGACGCCGAGGGTGCGCTGAAGGCGTCCTACGACGTTGACGAGACGCCCGACAACATGCTGAACTGGATAGAGGACAACCTGCCGAAGGATTACGAGGGGCAGGAACTCGCGGACGCCTACGGCTACATGGCGAACGCCGACCGTTGGCTCGGGCGGGTGCGTGCCACGCAGAACTACAAATACTGGCGCTACGCGGGCGACAACATGACCGCCGGGGTGGCGGCCGCCAGAAATGGAAAGAAGGGAGGATGGACGCGGTACGGCCCGCCGAGTTACTGGCGCAAACTCGGCAGTTCACGCGGCAAGCGCGACACGCGGGATTACATCGCCCGGAAAATCGCCGAGGAGAGCGGCATCAGCATGAGCACCGCTCGCCGTGATGTCATCCCGTTCCTCGCCGAGATGACCCACCACTGCAAGAACCGGGAGTTGACCGTGACGATGGCGGCGCGTTACGACATGGAGGAGAAACACGTCTCGTTCGTCACGGGGAGCGGGAAGACCACGAAGAAAGTGGAACAAATCGTGGCCGACGCCGAGGACCGAAAGCAGGAACTCGCCATCGAACATTCGGGTGGGGCGTTCGAAGGGTTCTCGTCGGAATCGACGTCCTCCGACGCCGATTCCGAACAGGAGGACGAAGACACCGAGGAGGACGCGTCGGAAGCCGAACCGGAGGAATCCCCGATGGAGACTGAATCCGCGAACGCTCCCGAATCCGACGACGGTCAGTCCGGACTCGGCGACTTCCTGTAGACGGCTTCCCGTTCAGTTCCGCGATTCCGAATCCCACTCGTCGGCCAACAGGCCGTATCGGACCATGTCACACCACTCGCCGTCGGCGTAGGCGGCGTCCCTCGAAACGCCTTCTTTTACGAAGCCGATTCGCTCCAACACCCGTTTCGCCGTCTCAGTACGGGAAGACGCGGAAGCCTTGTGGGAGGGCGAATCCGAGGACGAAGAACAGCACCGCCGCGATACTCGCGCAGATGACGGCGTAGGGGACCTGTGTCCGAACGTGGACGAGGTGGTCGCTACCGCTGGTCGACGACGCGAGAACCGTCGTGTCGCTGATGGGCGAACTGTGGTCGCCGAAGATGCCGCCGCTGAACACCGCGCCCATGACGAGTGGGAGGTTCGCGCCGGTGGTGAACGCGATGGGCATGGCGATGGGAAACATGATACCGTAGGTGGACCACGAACTGCCGTCGGAGAAACTCACCATGCTGGTGATGCAGAACAGCGCGACGGGCACGAGTTCCGGCGGAACCCCGGAGAAATGGGCGGTGACGAACGAGGAAATCCCGAGAAGCGTCACGGCGTTCTGAATGGAACTGGCGAACATCAGGATGACCGCCGCGAGGAGGATGCCTTTGAACCCACGCGTCATCGCCTCCGTCGCGTCCTTGTTGCTTGGAATATCGCCCTTGACGCGGTAGAGGATGAACGCGACGACCAGCGCCGAGAAGGACGCGAGTCCGAGTCGGACGCCGCCGATGTTGAACGACCATTTCCCACCGGCGGGAAGCACGAGGTGATAGCCGCCGAGCGAGAACAGGGTGTTCATGTGCGGGGCGACGATGACGGGACTGCCCCGCCAGAACATCGCGCTCAACCCGACGACTATCATCGTGACGATGGGAATCGCGAAGTTGCGCCAGTCAGGTGTCGCCACCTCGGCCATCTCGTACTGGTCCATCTCGCGGGAGATCATCGGGTCGTCGTCCTCGCCGACGACGCCGTCGCCGTTCCGCGCCCGCGACTCCTCGTCCCCCATCCCCATGATGTTTGGAACGACCTGCCACGCGACCAGTCCCGCGACGATGAGCGCGGCCCACGAGTAAAAGCCGAAGACGATACTGTTGAAAAACAGCGGCCATATCTGATTGGTCACGGCGTGGGCCTTGTCGCCGTGCCCGGCGACGTACTGGCTCATCCCGTCAGGGAGTTTGTCCTGTTTTTGGGCGGTGACGAGCGCCTTTCCGATGAACCCGATGAGCGCCGCCCCCCACGTCGAGTAGAAGGCGAGTCGGGCGGCGGGGCTCCCCGCTGAATCGACGTAGTAGGCGAGTTTGGCCCGCGAGACGTTGTACTTGTCCGTCAGCGGGCGCATCATCGACCCGACCACCAGACAGTTGAAGTAGTCATCGATGTGAATGATGATTCCCGCGAGAAACGCCGCCTTCTCGGCGTCTGCCGGCGAATCGGTTCGCTCGGTGAGCGCTTCGAGAACGCCCCGAAGTGCGCCGGAGCGAATCATCAGTCCTATCATCCCGCCGATGGCGAAGATAGCCAGTAAAACGTTCTCGACGTACCACGAGTCCGAGAACATCGGCGAGGTGGCGATTATCGTGGGGACGTGTTTCAGACCGAATATCGCGCCGAGGAACGAACCCATTTGGGTTCCAACCATATCCTTCGGAACGCCCGCAGAACCTGGCTTCAACGCGCCGTAAACCACGCCGGCGCTGGCGATACCGCAGAACAACCCGATTATCGCGTCGCGTGAATACCACGCGAGGCTGATGGCGACCAGCGCAGGAATC
>CAWEQN010000010.1:0-152559 GCA_963811185.1 uncultured haloarchaeon | reverse complement strand
TAACACCGTGGTTGCGGAACGAGAAAACATGTGGCCATGGGGACACCTCGCAGTCGGCTATCTCCTGTACTCGCTCTGGTGCCGAGCGGAGAATCGTTCACCGTCGGCGGTCGGCACGGTAGCCGTCGCGTTCGGCACGCAGTTTCCCGACTTGGTGGACAAACCGCTCGCGTGGACGTTCGCGATTCTTCCGACCGGACGAACGCTGACCCACTCGCTCCTGACGGCCACGCTCCTCCTCGGGGTGCTGTGGGTCGGGACCCGACGGTTCGAAAAACGAGTTCCGTTGGGGGCGTTCGCCATCGGATACCTGAGCCACCTCGCGATGGACTCGGTAAAACCGCTCATGGAAGGCAAAGTCGCCGGCGTGAGTTTTCTCCTGTGGCCCGTCCTCCCGTCCCCGTCGTACGAAACGGGGAAGAGCTTCCTCGCTCACTTCGCGAACTTCGAGCCGACTCCGTTCGTCCTCTTGCAGTTCGCACTCGCGGGAATCGCGTTCGTCGTCTGGATAGCCGACGGGTCACCGGGACTCTCCGAGCTTCGCGGCGTATGGTCCGCAAGGACGCGGGAACACGTCGAAGAGCGCTGATAAATTGATTCGAGGACGAACAGCGATTCGGCAAGAAGAGGAACCTGACCGGAAGCGATGGGATTCAAGCGACTCGCGGCACAATCACGGGTATGGCGCTTCCAAACGGAGTGTACGACTTGCCGATAGACGTCGCGTTCGGCGACCGAGAGATGACGCTCACCCCGACCGTCGTCGAGACGCCGCGAGGACTTCTCCTCCTCGACGTCGGGATGCCAGACGGCATCGATGACCTCGCCGATGCGCTCGACGACGAGGGATTGGCCCTCGACGACACGTGGGCGGTCGTCCTCACGCATCAAGATATCGACCACGCCGGCTGTCTCGCGACGGTCGTCGAACGAACCGACGCCGTCGTGTTCGCACACGAAGACGACGCGCCGTACATCGAGGGCGAGAAGGAACTCCTGAAATCGAGCGAGGAGCGACCGATGGAAATCGAGCCGACGACGGTCGATGTCCGCCTCACGGGTGGCGAAACGTTCACGACCGACGCCGGGCCGATGGAAGTCGTCTATACGCCCGGTCACACGCCGGGGCACGTTTCCTGTTACTTCCCCGAGGGAAAACTGGTCATCACCGCCGACGCGCTCAATGCACCCGAGGGCGAACTCGTCGGCCCGCGCGAAGGTGCAACTCCCGAAATGGAAACGGCGTGGGAGAGCGTCGAGATACTTTCGAAACGCGATATCGACCACGCGGTCTGTTTCCACGGTGGCTACGTCGAGGACGGAACGGAGCGAATTGAGACGCTGTTGGCAGACCGATAACTGACTACTCGTTTTGAAACTTCGTGGGTTGGTGCCGATTCCGGGGAACGCATACGTTCGGGAAACAGGGGGAGATGTGGATGATCGTAAGACGATGTGTTCGACCGAAGCCCCCTGCTCGTCGGGAACAGTGCTGAAGGGTGTCGTCCCCGACGTATTTTAACAGCAAATCACATCGTATAATAATTCGCAAGGCGGTAAAGTACGACATTCGTTGGCGTGTCTCAAAATCCCATGGCCTCGGCGGTTCATCGACGAGCATGACCTCTGCAGTTCCAGCGACGAGCACGAGAGGATGATAACCGCACTCGGCCTCAGGAGGAAACAGCCGAACTCGCTTCGCTCGACCGAACTACGAACATCTTCGATCAGTGTCCGCGTCCGACGTTCGTCAGACCCCGTCGTTTCCGCTAATACACTGATACAAAACGGCGGAGGGTATCTCGGGAGTGATAGCGGCACACCCTCCCCCCACTATTTCCAGTAAACGGGGAAACGAAGGCGGGGACGGTGGCGGTGAGGGAAGATACCACCATAGAATGGAATACAAAAAACTACTTCTTTTCGACGCTACGGACTAATACGGCACATCACCTCATAAAACTTTCCACTCATTTAGTGTTTATTCCGGACGAGCCGGGGTATCCGTTCCCTCCTTTACTGGAAATAGTGGGGAGGGGGTGTCGAGAGTCGTCGCACGTTATCACCTCATCGCCTGCTCTCGATTTTTCTCACATCCATGAATACTGGAAACGTTGGGGTGTGTAGTGTATATAAAGAAACGTTTACTGGAAATACTGGAACCGGGTGGTCATCCCACGAGGACGACACGACAGCAAAACTGCCAGTGTTTCGGACACGATTTACTGGAAACAGTGGGGTGTTCGGGTTCTCTATCGACCCAGTCATTACTGGAAACGATGGGTCCTATCCCGTATTGGAACCATCCCCCGTAGTGGTTATACTGGAAATAGTGGAAACGCCGGTCGGAATTATTATCACGGTACGGCGACTCGCTTGAAGCAGTATGGGGCCTCGATTCCAACCGGACAATACGCTTTACAAACGGCGAAACACGCTCAAAGTGGAGTACGTCCCGGACGATATCGTCGGACGGGATAACGAGATCGAGGAGTACGAGGCCGCCCTCCAGCCGATCATCAACGGCGAATATCCCGACAACGTCTTCATCTACGGGAAGACGGGCGTCGGCAAGACCGCGGTGACGAACTTTCTCCTTAACGAATTGCTCGATTCCGCAAAACACTACGACGTCGACATCTCGTTCATCACCGTCAACTGCGACGGTCTCAGCACGAGCTATCAGGCCGCAATTAGCCTCGTCAACGACCTCCGCGAACCCGAACATCACATCGCCGAAACCGGTCATCCGCAATCGAAGGTGTATCGACTGCTCTGGAACGAACTCAACAAACTCTCCGGGACGGTCGTCGTCGTCTTGGACGAGATAGACCACATCACGGACGATACGTTCCTCTATCAGATCACGCGCGCGGACAACAACGGCTACATCGATAACATTCAACTCGGGCTCATCGGCATCAGCAACGACTCGACGTTCAGGGAGCGACTCGATGCGAAAGTTCAATCGTCGCTCTGTGAAACGGAGATTTCGTTCCCCCCGTACGGAACGGAAGAACTCCAGAAAGTGCTCGAACAACGCGCTGACATCGCGTTTCACCAGAACGCACTCGCGGACGGCGTAATCCCGCTCTGTGCGGCGCTCGGCCGGCAGGACGGGGGTGATGCTCGACGGGCAATCACACTGCTTCGGAAGGCCGGTGACCTCGCTCGAACGGAGAACGCGGAGACGGTCACGACCGACCACGTCGAACGTGCCCAAGAGAAACTCGAGGCCCAACAGAGCATGGACATCATGCGCGACCTTACCGAACACGAGCAACTTACCCTGTATGCCCTGACGACGCTGGCCGCCGAAAACGCCACACCCGCTCGTTCGCGCGTCGTCTATCAGCGCTACAAGGAGCTATGTGAGTTTCAGGGCCGGGACCCACGTACGGCACGCCGAATGCGGAGTTTTCTCTCCGATTTCGAGATTCTCAACCTGACCATCTCCCACATGGAACATCGTGGCCAGGATGGCGGGACGTACAGAGAGCACGAACTCAACCGGGATATCGTAACCGTCGTCGATGCGCTCCAGACGACGATCGGCGAGTTCGGTGCCCATCGAAGCATTCTCGAATATCTTCCGGACTCCGGCGAAGAGTTCACCGCGATGTGAATCCAAAACGGGTCACTGACTTCAGTGAGTCACTGGCTTCAACTGAGTTACTGGCTTCAACTGAACCACTGACCTCAAACGATACAGCTGTGGAAGTCAGTAACTCGACGGAGCCAAGGCTTCGATGGTTCGCTCGGCCATTTTTTCGTCAGCGTTGCTCGGAATCGTCACTATCGGTCGCGTAATACAGTCGATATCGCTGACGGTTCGGAGTTGTTCACGGGCCTGTTCCGGCGTCCCTGCGACTCCGAGTGCCGCGACCATCTCGTCGGTGACGTTTGCGGTAGCGGCCTCGCGGTCACCGTTCCGCCACGCCTCGGCGATGGCCGCGGCGTTCGTCGGGAAGCGCTGGGCAACCGCCCGCTCGTAGCCGCGGCCGTTGCCGACGTAGTAGGCGACGTGACCCCGAATGGCGTTCTTGGCCGCCTCGCTGTCGTCATCGACTGCCGCGGGAACGTACGGTGCAACATCGATAGCGTCGTCCCGACCAACCTCCTCGGCTTGGTCGGCGATGTACGCGAACGCATCGTCGAGGTCCGGGAACGGGATGTTGTGCGGTATCCATCCGTCACAGAGCCGTGCGACGACGCGGCGGTTTGCCGGTCCGAGCGCGGCGTGATAGATGGGTACGTCGGCGTCCAACGATGGAAAATCTCGAACGGAGAAAATTTCTCCGTCGTATTCGACACGTCCATCATCGCCGAGGAACTTCGACGTCAGTTCGATGGTTTCGTGCGCCCGTCGGACCGGATTGGGGTCGTTCCACTCCATCCCGTGTAGGTCCTCGATGGCTTTCTTCGTCGATGTCCCGACGCCGAGTCGGAACCGTCCGTCGGAAACCTCGGCGAGCGTGGCGGCGGTCATCGCCAACACGGCAGGCGTCCGCGAGTAGACGTTGACGATTGCCGTCCCGAGCTCGACGGTATCGGTACGGACGGCGATATCGGTGAGTTGGACGACCGAACTCGTTCCCCAGAGTTCGCCGAGCCAGAGGCCATCGTAGCCGAGTGTCTCGGCACGGACGCTAAGTTCGGTATGATCGAGGTCGGTCACATGCGGTAGTAGTAAATCGGTCGGCATGGTCAATCGCATGTCGCCGAGGATGAAAAATCGGCTGGGTGGATAGATGGGTTTTTGGAAAAGAGGAACGCCGTCGTCATTCAGATGCGGTGACCCTCACCCCCCACAAACCGAGTGAATAGGGAGAGGTGGGGGGACACCGGGCACCGAGTGAAATTGGAGATACAGGGACGAACGTGATGGATGGACACCCCCACCCCAGATACCGAGTGAATTGGGGGTCGAAGGGGTACCCCCGTTGAGGGCGTCAGACGTTTGGCTGACGGACGGCGGACACCCCTCGAACCGAGTGAAAACGAACGGGACGAACCAGGTAAACGAACGAGACAAACGAGGTAAACGAAAGGGAATCCGGAACGGAGATCGAGAAGGAAGTGTGGACGGGAAATCAGACACGAAAGTGGAGAGAACCACGGAAGACGGGAGGGGGAAAGTGTCTAATCCTCGACGTTTTGGAAGAAAAACGTGTCTCGATAAAGATCGGACGAAATAATCGAAGGAATCGGAAACGGCCGGGAAACGACACGGAAACGACACGAGAAAAGCACGGAAATGGCAGACGGTGAAAACACGATTCGATGCGGAAACACGAAAAATGGGAATCAATTATCTGATAATTAATCCCGCTTCTCTTTCGCGTATATTATATATCTTACTATAGAGGTAAACAACACAACAACAACACTCTAAAAAAATGGAGAGGGATGCTCTAGTACCATTATACAAAAAGACGATGCTACCACTGTTTTCTTTTATATACTCGCCGCCCTTTTCCTCAACACCACCCACCCCTTCGACCCCCATTTCACTCGGTATCTGGGGTGGGGGTCTAGATGCCCGCGATTCCTGAAAACACGTTCCAATCCCGGAAGAACGAGGATTTCACACAATTCACTCGGTCCGGGGTCGGTAGTTTTATCTTCGTGCCACTCGGTCGCATAACGTAATGACCGACGCGGACGAGGACGAGGGTTTGGATCAACAGTTGAACTCTCCGGACGCCGACAGCGACTTTCCCGACATCGACAGCGATAGTGACCTCCGGGACTTCGGCGGCGAATCCGCGTCCCCGAAGCGGAACGACGACTTCAACTCTCCCTCCAACGGCCCCACCACCGACACCCGTAGGAACGAAAGCAACGATATCGACGAAAGCGACTCCCGCGACGATGACGCCTTCGGTGACCCGTTTGCCGTCGGTGATATCTTCGCCCGCGAGGAACTCCTCCGGGTCGGATACGTTCCCGACCGGGACCGTATCATCGGACGGGACGACGAGATTCGAGCGGTCGGCAAGGCGCTCGGCCCGGCCGTCCGTGGCGGACCGCCACGGAATCTGCTGTTGTACGGGAAAACGGGGACCGGAAAGTCCCTCGTCTCGAAGCATATGGCACGTGAAGCACGGGGCAGGGCACAGCGCAACGATGTCGATCTCATCTACCAGTACATCGACTGTTCGAACGACGATACGGAAACCCGTGCCGCGCGGGAACTCGCGCTCGGCGTCCGGGATACGCTCGCGCCCGATTTCGACATTCCACGGAAAGGAATCGGGGCCGCTGAGTATTTCCGTCATCTGTGGGATATGCTCGACGAACACGGGGTTCGCTCGCTCATCGTCATCCTTGACGAGGTGGACAAACTCGGCGGCGACGACGATATCCTCATGACGCTCTCCCGAGCGGAAGAGACGGGGAAGACCAACTCCTACGTGGGCATCATCGCCATCAGCAACAAGATTCAGTACCGCGAGACCATCGGCGAGCGCGTCGATTCGTCGCTTCAGGACCGGGAGTTCGTCTTCCACCCGTACGACGCGAACCAACTCCGCCATATCCTCGAAAATCGTCGCGACGCGTTCTACGAGAACGTCCTCTCAGAGGACGTGATTCCGAAGGTGGCCGCACTCGCCGCGCGGGAGCACGGTGACGCTCGGAAAGCCATCGATATCCTCCGCTATGCCGGCGCTATCGCCGAGGAGGCGGGTACGTCGGAAGTACTGAGCGAACATATCGACAGCGCGATGGAACGCGCCGAGGCGGACCGGTTCGCCGAATTGGTGTCCGGAAGCACGCCGCACGTGAAACACATCCTCGTCGCGCTCGCGTCGCTGACGATGAACCACGAGGAAGAGGAGTTCGCCAAGCGGGACATCTACTCGGCGTACAAGACCGTCTGCGAGAACGAGGGGTCCGCCCCGATTTCGTGGGACCGCGTCTCCCGACTGTTGAAAGAACAATCGTTCCTCGGAATCACCGAGAGTCGTCACACTGGCGGCGGCTACGAGAAAGGGAGTTATCGAGTTCACTCGCTGAACCGCGACCCCGCCATCGTCCTGAAGGCGTTGAACTCCGGAGCGGACCCCATCTGACCCGATGAACCTGTTCTGAATTGACGGAACTCGTCTGAATTGATGAAACTCATTTGAACCGACGGAACTCATCCGAATCCATCGTCCACCGGCCATCTTTGAAGGTGAGAGAGGAGAAACGGGATTTTTCAGCCGTGGTTCCGTACGTGAGTCGTATGCACTTCGACCAGCGAACCCAGGACGCCCTCCGTGAAACGGGTGGACTATCGACCGAGGAAATCGCGGCGGTCGCCGACAGTATCGTCGAGAGCGACTCGGACGGATGCCGACCGTCTGGAGACGTTTTTCGACGGTGTCGATACGATGTATTCCGATATGGAACAGGCACATTCGGCGAGCGACTTCCCGGAACACGAAGTACAGTATTTGGACCTCTACACGCACGCCGATGCGATTCGGGGCTATCTCCGATTCGATACGTGGGGCGTCCCCGTCGAAGGCGGACGACTCCTCACCGAGAACTGTGCCGAACTGACGCTCGGAAAGCCGACGAACGCACGGGTTCGGTTCGCACTCGACCGTGACGAGTTCTGAATCCCGGCTGTGTCGTTCCCAAGAGAGCGACGTTTACAATAGGTGACCTATTGATTAATAGCCACCTCTGGTAGCTATTCTAAAAAGAGCCGAATGTGGGTATCGACGGCCCGATTTTCACGGCGCACCGGCGAGAACGAACCGGGATTCGTTGTCGCCGTTGTGGATTTGGCGGGTCGCTTCCGGCGGGATTCGAAGCGCGTCGCCGCTCCCCATCGCCACGTCCTCGCCGTCGACGGTGACGGTTGCCTCTCCATCGAGCAGGAGATACACCTCCTCGTGTTCCTTGTCGACGTGCGCGTGCTCCTTCCCGGTCCATCCCGGTTCGCATTCGAGCACCGTGATGCCGAACTGCTCACAGCCGAGTGGGTCCCGAAGGAAATGCATCCCCTCGCCGACGGCCTCCACGTCTCGATAGTTGACTTTCGTGTGTGACATCTCACGGTAGTAGACGCTCCGACGGCAAAATTCTCTCGCCCGAACGGTGGGACGATGGGAGCGACTATTTTCGGGGAACTTACCGGACCCCTCGCTTACTTTTCGCGCCGCCGAAACGAATTACGTGTCTCGCTTTCCCAGTCCGATTACTGTCGGCTCGCCGTGACCGATCGTTCCGACGACTGAATCGAGGACGGATGAATCGAAACCGTCGCGTCTGGGCAATGCAAAATGGCAAGGAAAGCAGGGTGCTCTCACAATCGGCACGGATGCTTTGCCGGTGATGGCGCCGGACAGGAGGTCCGTGCCGGATATTGTGAGAGCGTATCTCTACCGAGGTCCGGAACGGTAAAACGAGTTTCGGAAGCTCAAAAACTCATTGTAGTAATCCGCACCCTTGTCGATTTTCGCTCGCTACAGCATCTGTTAGCAGCTTCGGTCGACCGAACGGATGATGGTGAGCGGGGTCAGAGGTCGTACAACCGTTCGGCGTTCCCCCGCAGGACGTTCCGAGCGACCGTCGCGGCGTACGATTCGCTCACGAACCCGTCGGCGACCATGGTTTCGAGAACCGTCGCGAGCGCACCGCGGGTTCGTCGCTCGGCGAGGACGTAGCGTTCGGGTACCGAGCAGGCGTCGCTGCCATACAGGACTTTCGTCGTCGGCACCAGCTCAAACGCCGATTCGACGACCCGTTCACAGCCGTGCTGCACGAACGGAATGGCGAGCGAGAGGTCGAGATACACGTTGTCGAAGGTCGATGCGACGTATCCCGACTCGCGGACGTAGGGGTACCCCGCGTGCAGGAGGACGACCTTAGTCGTCGGATGGTCGGCGATAAAATCCGAGAGGAGCGTCGGGTCGACCTGTCGAGGGTGTGCATCCGAGTCCCCGAATCCAGTGTGGAACTGCATCGGAACCGCTCGCTCCGCCGCCAGTGTACCCGCCTGGTGGACGAAATAGTCGAGCACGGTCGGGTCCGAAATCCGTCCGGACCAGCCGTCTTCGACGGCCGAAAACGCCGTCCTTGCTTCGCTTCGGTCCGGTTTTCCGACCGCCAAGCCGCTCCGGTAGGCGACGATGGTCTTCAACCCGACGTAATCGTCGTCGAGCGCGTCGACTACCGCGTCCTCGAACGCCTGCTCGAAGTTCGCGAACGAATCGTGTCGGTCCAGCAGTTCCTCCATCAGGGATTCGATTCGGAGGAGTGGATGAACCTCCGCGGTCGTGTACGCGCGAAAGTCGTCCGGCGACGTGTCGGGATAGCCGTCGTCGACGAGGATTCGCTCGGTGTTCGTCCCGTCGATGAGGTCACGGCTGTACGATTCGAGGTCGACGGTCGCACGTCGGGCAAGCAGTTCGTCCTCGGTCTCGCCGTCGAACTGCTCGGCTAACAGGGCGAGGGCTGCCCGATAATTGAGCGTCTGGCGGGCGTGCCCCGGCGAGAGGTCCCCTTCCGTGAAATAACTCGCAAATGACTCCCGAACCGTCTCGGCGGATAGCGGTTCGACGGGATGGGCGTGGTTGTCGACGAGCCCGATACTTCCGATTTCCTCCCGGAGGTCCATGCGAAGTCATCCACCCCGCGATACAAGGCCGTTCCTCCGGAAACGACCCGTGACCGATGATTCTCCGTCGGCCACGACGTCGCGCGTTCGACCGGCCCTCCCAAAAATGGTAGAAACCATGACGTATGTTGCAGTAGTACCTGGTATCTATGCCCACTGAATCGGGAGTCATCGACACCTGTGCGGGTGATGACGTGGAACTCGTTCGGTTGCTCTGGGTCGACAACGCGGGCGTCGAACGGGGGCGAGTCGTCAACGCGGCGAACGTCGAGGACGTTTTCACCTCCGGTGCGAACATAGCGCAGGCCCAACAAGCGTTCACCGACCTCGATTACCCGACGGAAGATGCACCGTTGGGACGCGTCGGGGAGGTCAGACTCGTCCCGGACCCCGAAACGTTCCGACTCCTCCCGTACGCCGAACGCGCCGCGGCGATGATGTGTGACATCCATCGACTCGACAGGGCACCGTGGGAAATCGACCCCCGGTCGCGGCTTCGTGACTTTCTCGATGGATTCGAATATCGGTCACGCGCCGCGTTCGAACCCGAGTGGTATCTCGTCCGCGAGGCGGCGGACGGAATCGAACCGTTCGACCGGAGCGGTTGTTACACGGCGGACGGGATTCAGAGCGCACACGACGTCGTCCTCGATATCGTCGATGCACTCGCTGCCCAGGGTATCGAGATGGCGACGTACTACCCCGAGTACAGCCCCGGCCAGCAGGAAATCGCCATCGAACCCGGCGACGGTCTCACTCCGGCGGACGACCACGTTTTCTACAAACAGACCGTGAAAGCGGTGGCGAACAGTCACGACAGCAAAGCCACATTTTCCCCGAAACCGTTTCCCAATCACGCGGGTAGCGGATGCCATCTCCACCTCTCCCTGTGGGAAGGCGAGAAGAACGCGTTTCACGATTCGAACGACGAGTCCCCGTACGGGATTTCGGAGACATGCGAGCGGTTCGTCGGCGGCGTGCTCGCGCACGCGAGGGCGCTCGTCGCGTTGACGGCACCCTCCGTCGTCTCGTACAAGCGACTCCAGCCGGATTCGTGGGCGTCGGCGTACACGGCGTGGGGGTTCGACAATCGGGAGGCGATGGTACGTATTCCATCGTCACAATGGGGAAACCCCGGAGCGACCACGCGTCTGGAGCTGAAAGCCGCCGACAGCACGGCGAACCCGTACCTCGCACTTCTCGGCGTTCTGGCCGCGGGACGGGACGGCATCGAGCGCGGTCTCGACCCGGGAGAACCGCTCGATGTCGACCCGGGGAGCCTTTCGGAATCGGAGCGGGAACGCCGCGGCGTCGAACGGCTCCCGCAGTCGCTCGACGAGGCTATCGACGAACTCGAAGCCGATGCGGTTCTTTCGGACGCGATGGGTGACGACCTCCATCGGACGTACGTCGCGGTGAAACGCGCGACGTGGGCCGACGCGGCGACGGCGGTCACCGATTGGGACGTCGAAACCTACACCCGGCTTTACTGAACTGCATCCGTTATCTCCATCGAGCGCGTCCTCACTCGACCAACTCGTCGATGATGGCGTTCGCGCTCGCGAGATTGGTCGCGAGGGGAACGTCGTGAACGTCGCAGACCCGAAGGAGTGCGTTGATGTCAGGTTCGTGCGGTTGTGCGGTCAACGGGTCCCGAAGGAATATCACGGCGTGACAGTCGCCAGCGGCCACCGCGGCCCCTATCATCATGTCCCCGCCGAGCGGGCCGGACTCCTTCGGTTCGACCACGAGGTCGGTCTCCTCGTTGATTCGCTGGCCGGTCGTTCCGGTCGAGATACAGTCGGCGGTCGAAAGCTGGTCGATGTTCCCCCGCACGAACTCCACCATCTCGGGTTTCTTCTCGTCGTGTGCGATGAGCGCTATCCGCATGTGAACGGCTACTACCGGAAGCATCTTCAAGCTACGTCGTTGTCGTCGTCCGACTCTGCAACGGTCGATGCGGACGAACACGGCCTCGAAACATGATTCAATAGTGTCTACAAAACTTATATTCGTTCGGAACAACAGTTGTGTCATGGCCGGACGATTCCGACGCGGTCTTTCCATCGTAGACGGTAGTGTCGATGTCTTTCGCGACAATCCTCGCCTCGCCCTCCTCCCGTTCCTCAGCCTCCTTTCGGTCGGAGGCGTGTTCGCCGTCGTAGCTGGTGTTTTCCTCCACTACGGCGTCTTGGACGACGTGTTCGCAAACGACCTCCTTCGGTACGCGGGGGTGTTCGTCGCGTTGGCCGTCTCGTCGAGCGTCGGCGTGTTCTTCAACGCCGCTGTCGTCCACTGTGCGTCCAAACAGTTCGACGGCGAAGAGACGTCCGTCCGTGACGGACTCGCCGCCTCCTGGCGTGTCCGGCGGAAAATCGCGCTGTGGTCGGCAACCGCCGCGACGCTCGGGACCGTGCTGTACATCGTCGACGACAAACTCGGTCCCATCGGGAGCCTCGCACGACTGCTCTTCGACCTCTCGTGGTCGTTGCTGACGTTCTTCGTCGTCCCCGTCATCGTGCTCGAAGACACGGACGGTCTTCGCCCGATGCTCCGCCGGAGCGGAACCGCGTTCCGCGACACGTGGGGGGAGAGCGTCAGCACGTCGCTGGGCGTTTCCCTCGTGTTCCTTCCGGTCGCACTGGTTGGCCTCGTCTGTCTCGGTTGGGCGTATCTCTCCGCCACTGGAATCGTTGCGTACGCCGTCGGTTTCGTACTCCTCGTCGCCTCGATGGTCGCCGCACAGGTAATCGGAACCATCGCTCGAACCGCACTCTACCGGTACGCCACGAGCGAGGAACAGGTCGGGCCGTTCGCTGGCCGAACGCCGGACCACATTTTCCCGTCGAAGTAACTGGAAAACGACCGCCGAAATCCGTCCCCGCTTCACGGACCATCTGACGATTGTTCCGGTAGCCGAATATTTTAGTCTCGAACGGGATAACCCACAGTCGATGACTGACTTTGATGATATAGACCTCGATTTCGTTCCACTCGGCAACACCGGCATCCATACGAGCGAGCTCCAGTTCGGGACCTGGCGCTTCGGCAAGGAGACGGAGGAAGGAAACGTCGAGATCGGCGAAAAACGAGCGCACGACCTGCTCGACACCTATGCGGAGGCTGGTGGCCGGTATATCGACACCGCCGACGTCTACGGTGGGGGTAAGAGCGAGGAGTGGATCGGCAATTGGCTCGCCGACCGCGACCGGGAGCGCTACACCATCGCGTCCAAGATTTTCTGGCAGATTCGGGACGACGACCCGAACAGCCGCGGGACGAACCGTAAAAACATCCGCCATCGGGTCGATGCGTTGCTCGACCGTCTCGGAACCGACTACGTGGACGTCCTGTACATTCACCGATGGGACGATGCAACCACGGCCCGTGAGTTGATGAAGACGCTCAACGGTCTGGTCGAGGACGGGAAGGTCAACTACCTCGGCGCGTCGGCGCACCGCCCCGACGCGTGGAAGGTTGCTCGCGCCAACGAAATCGCCCGTTCGTACGGATGGGAGCCGTTTTCAGTGCTCCAGCCGCGATACAACCTCGTCGACCGCGAGGTCGAAGGGGACTACTTGGAGATGGCACGGCAGACCGACCTCGCCGTCTGTCCGTGGAGCCCGCTTGGGCAGGGATTCCTCACGGGCAAGTACAGTCGTGACGGGGGCCTCACGGGTGACTCGCGCGCCGCCGAATCCAGCCGATTTGCGGAGGCGTATCTCACTGACGAGAACTTCGACGTCCACGATGAACTGGAAGCCGTCGCGGACGAAGTGGATGCATCGGTCGCCCAGACGGCGTTGGCGTGGCTCATGCACCGCACGGGCGTTACCGCACCCATCATCGGAGCGCGTACCGTCGACCAGTTGAAGGAAAACGTCTCTGCCGCGACCGTGGACCTCTCGGAGGAACAGGTCCAGCGGTTGACGGAGGCCAAAAGCGGCCCGTATGGGGACCTCTAAGGTACCGAAAGCTCGCCTGCTTCCGGTTCTCGCGTTCCGAATCCCGTTTCTTTTTCGACATCGATACAGGGGGTTGGACACGAGCGGCGTTCCGGTCTCATCGCGAGAAAGTTAGTTGATATCGGCGACCGGCCGGTCAGTCGATAACTGCCGCGTATCAGTCGATACGCGCTTCCGTGCCCGCGAGGTCCTCGATGACCTGCATGACTCCGGAGTTGTCGTCGCGGCCGCGTCCGGTCGTTTCCATCGATTTGTACAGCTCGTGTGCTATCGACGTCTGTGGGAGCGGGACGCCGAACTCCTCGCCGGCGTCGGTCGCTATTCGGAGGTCCTTGTACTGATACGAGGCGAAAAAGCCGGGGTCGAAGTTGCCCTCGATCATTTGCGACGCGCGGTTGTCGAGCGTCCAACAGCCGGCAGCACCGCCGCTGATCGCATCGATTACGGCTTCGAGGTCCGCACCGGCTTTTTCCGCGAAGACGAGGGCTTCGCTGACGCCGACCATCTGCGCCGAGACGACGATTTGATTGCACGCCTTCGTCGTCTGGCCGGCACCGTTCGGCCCGCAGTGAGTGACCGTTTCGCCCATGACCTCGAAGAGGTCCATCTGTTCGTCGAACACCGATTCGTCGCCGCCGACCATGATGGAGAGTGTCCCCTCGATTGCACCGATTTCGCCGCCGCTGATGGGTGCGTCGAGCATGCTCGCTCCCTGCTCGTCGATGTCCACAGCGAGTTCTTCGGTCGTCGTCGGCGAAATCGTCGACATGTCGATAACCGTCATGCCGTCGCTCAGCCCCGAAAGAATCCCGTCGTCGTCGCGGACGATTTTCTCGACGACCGCCGAATCCGGCAGACACGTGATGACGACGTCGACCCGTTCCGTGACATCGCGCGGTGAGTCTCCTGCCGTACCGCCGTGCTCGACGAGTTCGTCCACCGATCCCTGCGAGCGATTGTACCCGACGACGTCGTATCCCGCATCGACGAGGTTCGTCGCCATTGGTTTGCCCATGATACCGAGTCCGATGAATCCGATCGTCTTTTCAGTCATCGTTAGTTATTCGGTTCGCGCGCGATGGCAAAACAATGAGGGTAACGGAGAATCAGCGATGGGGAAACGGCGAATCGGTGGATTGTGACGGCTGGCGAATCACACCGTTTTCCAGCGCGTCGGTTAGTCGTCGCTCATCACGTTTTGGTTCGATGAGGCGCTCGATGCCGGTTTCGGCGAGATGTCCTTGCGACGAGCGTCCAGGCTCGAAAGCACGTACACCAGCACGCACAGCGTCACGAGGCCGAGGGGGAGCAACACGAGCGGTCCGGCGCTCGTGAGTCCGTACAGCAGGTAGAGGAACGCCGTCGCGATGAGGACGGTGAACGCGTAGTACATCTGGGTGCGGACGTGGTCGATGTGGTCCGACCCGGCGAACGTCGAGGCGAGGACGGTCGTGTCGGAGATGGGCGAGCAGTTGTCCCCGAAGATGGCACCGCTGAACATCGCGCCAACCGAGACGGCGATGAATCCAGGGGAATGGCCGCCGATTTTCCACGCCAGCGGGATAACGATGGGGGTCATGATGGACATCGTTCCCCACGAGGTGCCGATGGCGAGGGAGATGACGGCGGAGATGAGGAAGATGATGACCGGGAGTATCGTCGTCGAAACGGCACCCGTCGCGTACTGCGTGACGTATTCGCCGGTCCCGAGTGCCGAGGCGACAGAGCCGATGGACCACGCGAGCACCAGGATGCTGACCGCGGGAAGCATCGTTCCGAACCCGTCGAGGATGGTGTCCATCGTCTGGTCGAGGGTCATGATGTTGTCCGCGAGCGCCAGCGTGATGGCCGTGGCGACCATCGCGAACGACCCCCAGACGAGCGCGGTGGCGATGTTCGTGTTGTTGACCATCTCTATCGTCGTCCGACCGGGTCTGTATCCCATCATCACCGCACCGCCGACGACGACGGCGACGAGCGCGAACACAGGAAGGACGAACGTCCGCAGGGGCGCATCGTCGTCCAGCGGCTCGCCCAAATCGTCCTTGATGTTCTGGAGCGGGTTCGCCTCGTCCCGGATGACGTTGCCGGTCCGCTGTGCACGGTTCTCGGCGGTCAGCATCTCGCCGAAATCCCGTCCGCTGATGACGATGATGCCGACCATCGCCAGCGCCAGTATGGAGTACATGTTGTACGGAACGCTGTGGAGGAACGTCGCGGTCGCGGTGGGCGTCTGCCCGGTGATGCCGAGTTCCTTGTACTCCTTGGCTATCAGCCCGATTTCGAACGCCACCCAACTGGAGATACCGATGGTCGCCATCGGCGCGGCGGTCGAATCGAGGATGTACGCCAGTTTCTCGCGGGACATTCGCTTCTCGTCGGCGATGCTCTTCAGCGAACTGCCGACGATGGCGTTGTTTGCGTAGTCGTCGAAGTTCCAAATGAGGCCGAGCAACCAGCCCACGACCCCGACTTTCCGATGGGAGTCGATGCGTCGCGTGGCGAACCGCGTTATCGCCATCGCACCACCCAACCGCCAGATGAGCGCGATACCGGCCCCTAAAAGCATGGTAAAGACGAGAATTTTCGCGTCGAACGTGCTGTTCCCGATGGAGTCGATTATCCAGTCGAACGTCTTCGCGATGCCGATGCTTCCGCTGTAGATGATACCGCCTGTCCAGACACCGATGAACAGCGATAACATCGCACGGCGCGTGATGACGGCGAGTATGATCGCCAATACGGGCGGTACCAGTGATAGCGCTCCGAAGTGGGGTGGCATGCTATGCTTATTCACAACACACCCTAATAGTAGTTCTCGTCGAGGAGAATAAATGGCCCATCGAGTAAATTTTCCGAGATATGGGTCGTCGGAGTGAACGGCGGGAAACCCGCAGAATATCACTTGGTTATATCGTTCAGGAATACGAACGTCGAGATATGACCGTCACGGCCATGTTCGCTGTCGCACCACTCGACGACGCCACCGCTGATTTCGATGCGGAAATCGCGAAGGCCATCGACGCACTGGAGGAGTTCGACGTTCGGTACGAGACACATCCAATGGAAACGACGATTCAGGCCGACGAACTCTCCGAGGTGTTCGCCGCCGCGCAGGCCGCCACGGAAGCGGTCGATGCGTCGCGGACGCTGACCACGCTCACAATCGACCATTTTCGCGAGGAAACGCTCGACGTGGACGAAAAAGTAGAGCGCGTCGAACGGCATCTCCAGCGTCCGGCACGGAGTACATCGAACGGTCGAGAGTAAATCGGCCGTTCCGAACCGTTCCGAACCGATTCGATGCGTTCGATAGAGCTACGGGGGTCAGTGCTCGAAACACGACCGGAGCGGTATAATAGATACAATAGCTAAACCATCTATAATAGGAAACTATTCTATACTGCCGTGGTGGGCGCTCTCGTGAACCGTCCCAGGAGCGTAAGTCCGTTCACCGCCGATATCTCGAAAAAACGATATCCCCGACGGGAGCGTATCCTACGCAATGGGTTCAGAGAAGCAGGCCATCCGGATGCGCGTTGCTCGACCGACCGACAAACTCCCCGAAGTGGTCGAGTTCTACCGCGACGGACTCGGGCTGACGGTCTTGGGGTCGTTCGAGGACCATGCCGGGTTCGATGGCGTCATGCTCGGTCGTCCGGGGTCGGAGTACCATCTCGAGTTCACCACCAAAGAGGGGCACGAGGCCGGTCGAGCACCGACCGAGGACAACCTTCTCGTGTTCTACCTGCCCGACCCGGACGAGTGGCAACGGTCGGTCGACCGCATGGTCGCTCACGGGTACGACCCCGTTACATCGTTCAACCCGTACTGGGACGACCGAGGCGTGACGTTCGAAGACCCCGACGGCTACCGTGTCGTCCTCGAAGGGGACGCATGGGAATGATGGCCGAAAAGCCAGTTTCCGGTGCCCAGTCGATACGTTCGCTTCGTCCCGAAAACCCTCACTGCGCGGCCGAACGGTTCACTTGAGTTCGTCGTGATGAGCGTCGTGGACGCCACGAACCGTCTCGGTAACCGCCCGGACACCTGCCTCGTGGAGGACATCACCGACGACGACCGTATCGGCGACGCTCGCTATCTCGTAGGCCGAGTCGTAGTCGTGAACGCCACCTCCGTAGAACAGATTTGCCGACGAGAGCGCCTCTCTGACGGCCGCGACGACGGCGGAATCACCGAGCGTCCCGGAATATTCGAGATAGACGACGTTCTGGCCGAGCATCCGCTCTGCGAGTTCGGCATAGGCGACGACGTCGTCCCGGTCGAGGTCACAGTTCGCCCCCGTGTACGTCGCGACCGACGACTCCGGATTGAGGACGATGTACGCTTCGGTGTGTGTGCGTTTCCAATCGATGCTCGTCGACGACCGAATCCATTCCTGATGCGCTCCGGTCACCCACAGTGTATCCCCCGCATTCAATACGATAGGAATCAGGTAACCCGAGAGCACCCCCCTTTGGACTTCGGCCGGGCGGTAGGTCGGTTCGACGAATACGGGGATATCGACGGCGGAGAGCGCGTCGAGAATCGACCGAACGCGTGTCTCCGTGACGTTCGTGGTGCCGCCGATAACGATTGCATCCGTGCCCGTTTCGGCGATTTCCGGGTAGGTATCCCCGTTGTGAAGTGACTTGTCCGGGTCGACTTTCGTCACGTGATCCCACTTTGGCCACTCAGTCACCATACCAACTCTACCCCTATCACACACAAACAGTTTTCTTTCAAAGGTTGATTTTCCGACACAGGGGGAAGGGGAGATTCGAAGTGACGTTACTGATATGTGATGTCTATCTCGCTTGAACCGACGTATCTCCGCCGTTCGTCGTGATGAGCGTCGCGTGGATGTGAGGGATAGGATAACTATTGAAAAAGCGGGAGTAACGAGGACCAGAGAATTCATTTGTCCTCGATTGTGAGTGGACGTATGGTTACATTCGAGGTGAACCTCCCAGACCGTATCGACTCGAACGTTGATCGTCTCGTCGACCAAGGTGATTTCTTGAATCGAGAACAAGCGATCGAAGAGCTCATTACTCTTGGCATTTCGTCCCACGCTCCTGTCAACGAAGTCGACGAAGAGATGGCTGATAATCTGTTTACGCAGGCCGTCGACGACCAACAGGACCCGGCCAGCTACCAGGACGAACCACTCTAAGTGCGAGACGAAAACAAAAGTGACTCCAACGGGGTTCTACCGGTTCGACCTCCCGAAAACCGATATATCGTCCCGGAGCGGTAACGGACAGTTTTGTCGGTCGGCCGACCCCGTTCACGCACCGTTCCACCGAGGAATCGGGCGGTTCCAGGGAATCAGCTACCGTTTTCGGGCATCGCGCGCGTGTACCACCACGCCCACAGGACGAGGACGGCCTGAAACGGGAGGCGCACCCACATCGCGATTCGAGCGATGCCGCCGGCCCAGTCGGGGACCGCATCGGGTAGCATATCGTTCGTCGCCATGTAGATGTTCGCCGGAAACACAGCGACCAACAATGCTATGAGTCCCCACGCGGATACGCGACGCGTTCGCCGAACCACCACGCCGATTCCGAGGACGATTTCCGCAACGCCGGAGAGATAGACCAGCGTGACCGGTCGGGGGAACTGTGGCGGGATGATTCGAGCGTACACCTTCGGAACGACGAAATGCATCACGCCGGCAACGACGTAGAACAAACCCATCACGTAGAGAAGTGGTCGTTTGAGCCGTGCTCCGGTTTCGTCAGTACTGTCGCTCATACCAGTACTACCGAACGGTGAATAAAAACAGTGCTCCCTTTACCATCCATTCTCGGTTCGCCGGCAACGTGTTCAACTCTTCAGACTCGGTACCGAGGACGATTGGTCGCATGCGATGTGAATAGGACTGTTCATATCAATCGTTACTGAACGGTCGATTCGGAGCGCTCAATACGCATAATCCGCTACGGGAGGACAGTGGCTCAGGATATCCTCGGTGCGCTGTTCGGCGGACCGTTTGCCGTGATGAACACCGTTGGACTCGTCGCGTTCGCACTAGTCGGTGCGACCAAGGCGATACGCAAGGAGTTCGATCTGTTCGGCATCGCAGTCGTCGGACTCGCCACCGCGTTCGCCGGCGGTGCGACGCGGGACGTCCTCGTGAATCGGGTGCCGTTGGCGCTTACCTCCCCCCTCGAAATCGGGCTGGGCATGTTCGGTATCTGTTTGGCAATCGGCGTGAGCGTCGTGCTCGACTCACCGGATGTCCACCCCATCACGCTGTTCTCGGACGCCATCGGACTCGCCGCCTTCGCCACGACGGGGGCCATCGTAGCGACTGACGCTGGCGTCTCGGGCTTCGGCGTCGTCGCCATCGCAACCATCAACGCGGTCGGCGGTGGCGCGCTCGCGGACGTCCTGCTGAATCGGTCGCCGTTCATCCTCCTCGAGGACTTCTACGCAAGTTGTGCGGTGCTGGGCGGCGGTACGTACTGGCTCGTCACAACCCTCGGCGGTTCCGGCCCTGCCAGCACCGCTGCTGTGCTGTGCGCGGCGGTGACCGTCGGAACACGAGTGACGGCGGTCACGTACGGATGGTCGCTCCCGACGGTGCAACTACTCGACGTCGGGAACGAAGAATGACAGTAGCCTGACGAAACGGAAATCAGTCGAGACGATACTGCTCGATTTTCCTCTCGTCGATTTCGATGCCCAACCCCGCGCCTTGTGGGACTTCGAGCGTTCCGCCGGTGGGGTCGAACGGATTCTCGATGACGTCGTCCTCCCACCCGTAGTAGACCGAATCCGGCGGCAGCGAAAAGCCAGGAATTCCGTGGACTGCGTGGAGAATCGCCGCCGTTCTGATGCCGAGGTCGAACGCGCAGTGATGGGCTATCGGAAGCCCGGCGTCCTCCGCGATGGCTGCCTGCTGTCGTACCCCCGTAATGCCGCCCGCGGGCGTCAAATCCAGTACGGCGACGTCGATAGCCCCCGCGTCGATGAGTCGGCGGAGGTTGTGCGGAATGTAGGTGTCCTCGTTCGGCCCGATGGGTTGTCCGGTGCGTTTCAACCCGGCCAACGATTCGTGTGCATCGACTCGAATCGGCTGTTCCATGTACTGGAGATAAATCCCTGCGTCGGCCAGCATCAACCCGACACGAATCGCCTGGTCGGTGGTCCAGCCTTGATTGGGGTCGAGGCGGAACTCCAGTTCGCCATCGACCGCTTCGTACATCGCTTCGATGCGAGCGACGTCCTCCTTCCAGTCCCGTCCGGCTTTCGTCTTCAGTACGGAGTAGCCTTCGTCGCGCACGGCGACGGCACGCTCTCGGGACCGCTCGGGCGACAGGATGCCAAGACAGTATGCGATTTCGACCTCGTGACCGTCCGCGTACTCCCCTTGATGCTCCCGATGTCTCGTCTCCGTCTGGTTTGGTGCCGTCCACCCGCCGAGCAGTTCGTGCACCGGCTTTTCGAGCGACTTGCCGACGATATCCCAGCAGGCGACTTCGACGGGCGCGAAGAACGGGTCGGCGTTAGCGTACTCGATGAACACCTGCCGTCGGAGTTTCTCCAGTTCGAACGGCGATTGTCCGACGACGAGCGGGCGAACCCCGTCCTCGATGATGGAGACAGTCGCCGTCGGCGTGAGGAAGACGCGAACTTCCCCCCACCCCGAGATTCCCTCGTCGGTGTCCACTCGAACGAGGACGCGGTCCATGTCCGTCAGCGAGTTGTGATTCGTGACGTATGGGCCGATGCCACCGTCCTCGAACGGGACGAGCGAGACGTTGACGGCAAACGCTTCGATATCCGTGATTTTCATGATGAAGGGAAGACCGCTGAATCGGCTCGTGACGGCTCGTAACCGCATATCCTTGTACGAAGTCCTCGCTTCCTAGATGAGTAATTATAACTGATAATTTCCGCGTTCGGATACTGGACTGCCATGGGATATTTCTCATAGCGGGCGGTGATAAATCCGCGCCCTCATATCATCCGTGGATACGTGTGCTCGAAAGAAAATTAGTTAACTCAATAAATTCGTTAATTTAATTAATTCGCACCTCTGATACCCAACTGCATCATGCAACCCAATCGGCGTCGGTTCCTGAAAGGTGCGAGTGTCGCCGGACTCACCGCTATGAGTGGTGTAGCGCTCAGCGGCACGACGACTGCCGCGTCCTACACGATAGACAGCGACCTCCGGCAGACGGTCGGCATCTCCGGAAGTCAACTCGACTCGGCGGTCGATTCGGTGTCGCCGGGGAGCCCGCTCGTCGGACTCGGCGACACGTGGGTCAACGTTCAGAGCAACCGAAACATCAACGCGGTGTACATGGCGGCCCACGCCGCGCTCGAATCGGCGTGGGGCCGAAGCAGTATCGCACAGGAGAAAAACAACATCTACGGCTTCGACGCACGGGACATCTGCCCGGCGGAGTGTGCCGACGGATACGCGTCGTTCGAACAGTGCGTTCGCCAAGTGATGGCGTACGTGGACCAGGAGTACCTCTCCCCGGACGGAGCGTACTACGAAGGCTCGACACTGCGCGGGATGAACGTCCACTACGCGTCGGACGACCAGTGGGCCGAGAAAATCGCTCAAATCATGAACGAGATTGCCGCCGAACTTCCGTCGGACGGAGGTGGCGGCGGCGGTGGCGGCTTCACCGACGGCGAACAGGTCACGCCGACGACGGGCCTGCACACCCGGAAGCAACCCGGTACCGACCAGCCAATCGTCGCCACGATTTCGGCGGGCGAGGTCGGCGAAATCATGAACGGCCCCATCGATAAGGACGGCTACACCTGGTGGGGCGTCCACTGGCTAGACCGCGGTGTGTGGGGCTGGTCGGTCGAACGCTACCTCACCGACGCGTAGTTCTTCGCACTCACGGCAAATCACCCAACTACTACCGAAAACAATGACACGAAAACTCAATCGACGATCCGCACTCAAAACCCTCGGCACCGGCGCGGCAGGCATCGGCATTCCAATCGCACTGAGCGGTTCGGCGGCCGCGTTCAGCGACGGTGAAGACGTCCAAGCGACGACGGCCCTGAACACCCGAAAGCAACCCGGCACGGACCAACCCATCGTCGCCACGGTGAACGACGGCGAAGTTGGCGAAATCATGAACGGCCCCGTCGACAAGGACGGTTACACCTGGTGGGGCGTCCACTGGCTGGACCGCGGCGTCTGGGGCTGGTCGGTCGAACGCTATCTCACGTCCACCAGCGGGGGCGGCAGTGGCGGTTCCAAACCGTCGGTGACGTTCGACCAAGCCGCATCCGGCAACTACGCCGCGGCGAATCGAACGGCGTCCGACATCAACTGGATAATCATCCACACCATCCAAGGCTCCTACGAGGGTGGTATCAGCGTGTTCAACGACCCAGACTCCGGCGTGAGCGCCCACTACGTCGTCGGAAACAGCGCGGGTCAGCGCACCCAGATGGTGTACGACGACGACATCTCCTACGCCGCCGGGAACTACGACTACAACAGTGCGGGCCTCAACTTCGAGAACGAGGGATACGCATCCCAAACTCACCCCGACCAACTCTATCAGAACCTCGCCGCCATCGTGAGTTGGGCGTGTGAGGAGTACGGCATCCCGAAGACACATCCGGCCGGCGTCGCGCCGGCGAATCCGGCCAACGGAACGGGTATCATCGGCCACGAGCAGGTTCCCGACCCCAGCGACCCGAGCGTCGGTGGCGGTGCGAGCCATCACACCGACCCCGGTAGCGGTTGGGACTGGAGCTACTTCATGAGCCTCCTGTAAAGGCTATCCGACCGCCACGGCACGCCGATTTTTTGTCCTCGAAGGGACATCGCCCCGGGCATCGTGCAGTCGAGACAAGACGTCGTCTCCCCGTTCCCTTTCACAATAGGTAAACAAGGTACCTCAAATACCTATTCTTTCCACCGACCGTCTCGAACTTCATCTCCGCACTTTCCCGAGCGCTTCCGCTTACGTCACTTTCCAGCCTGCTCCGGCCCTTCTTTCTATCGTCTCTCATCTATCTACTCTCTCTTCCGCATCAATTCCAGATGTCGTACCTGTCTTTCCTCCTGCAGCTATCCTCTCTATCCTATCTATCCCACTCACTCTATCTACTCCAACTATTCTATCTATTTTCCCTATTTCACCTCAGCTACCTATTTCAACTAGGTCGCCTATATCAGGTAAGATAGCTACCTCAGCTACCTATCCTACCTATTCCGCCGCTCGACCTCCCTCATCCGGCTACTCCACGTCCTGCTCGTCGCCAAACCTCTGGAAATCAAATGGAACCGGGTTCATTTTTCGTGCATATCGTCGGTACGATTATGCTCAGGGCCTGCGGAGAACACGGTAGATGATTCGCCCAGCCATTCAACTCTACACGCTTCGTGACCTCGACGAACCG
Organism: uncultured haloarchaeon; assembly: GCA_963811185.1. GTDB lineage: Archaea > Halobacteriota > Halobacteria > Halobacteriales > Haladaptataceae > Haladaptatus. The sequence continues at coordinate 128,577 of CAWEQN010000010.1, read as the reverse complement.
CTCACCGAAACGCTCTCTCGCGTCTCCGAGACGGTCTACGACGGCGTCGAATTCGCGGGATTGCACGACCAGTCTCCCGAAGCCCTCGCCACGGCACTCGACGACGGCGGTCTCGAACCGGTCGGCGCACACGTCGGTCTGGACGTACTGGAATCGGAGTACGAGACGGTCGTCTCGGAGTACAGAACACTCGGTTGTTCCCGAATCGTCGTCCCGTCGTACGGAGAGGACGGGTTCAGTTCAACGTCAGCCATCGCCGAAACTGCGGAGCACCTTTCGGAACTCGCCGACCGCCTCGCGGACGACGGCTTCCAACTGTCCTATCACAATCACGCCTACGAGTTCGAGGGGACGGAGGGCGACTTCGCCACCGCGTACGACGAGTTCGTCGCGCACAAAAGCGACCGTCTCGAACTGGAGTTCGACGTCGGACTCGCCCGCTTCGGCGGCGTCGACCCAGTTGCGTATCTCGACCGATACGCCGACAGCATCTCGCTCGTTCACTTGACCGACACCGTTCCCGGCGACGATGGTTCGCTCCACACCGACCTCGGGAACGGCGTCCTCGACCTCGAAGCGTGCGTTCGGGCGGCCGGCGATACCAGCGCCGAGTGGCTCATTCACGAAAACGGACTGACGGCGGACCCCGTGGCGACGCTGGAATCAAGCGCGGTTCGTGTCGGCGAACTCCTCGACAGCGCGTGAACCGTCCGGTCGCGGTTCGATAGTCGGTGCCGGTTTCTCGACCGCGGTTGCACCCCCTCTTCCGATTCGCTCCGTGTCCGTTTTCCGTCCAAATCCTTATCACAACGCGGCAGGACGTAGCCATATGCGACGCATCGTCCTCGTCGGAACGAACGACTCGGTACGGACACACGCCGAGCGATACGCTCGCTTCGAGGATGCAACCGTCGTCGGCGTCGTCCCCGACGCCGGCACGCTTCCGGACGGAATCGACGCGCCACGATACGATTCGCTGGCGACCGCACTCGATACGGCCGGAGCCCACGGCGTCGATATCTGTGGGTCGGGAGTCGGTCGTACCGACGCGATAGGTGCCGCCCTCTCCGCCGACGTGCCGGTTCGGTGTGACCCGCCCCTTTCACTCGACGACGCGGCGACCGACCGACTCGTTTCGCGGGCATCAGACGGCACCGGCTGGGTGCTGGTCCGTTCCCCACATCGATTCTCCCGACTGTACGAACGGCTTCGAACGACCGTCGAAACCGGGCGCATCGGAACGCTCGGCGTCGCTCGAATCAAACGAACGGCCCCGTTCGACGGTCCCGGATGGAACGTTTCGTACGCCGACGCTCAACGGCAGGACCACGCCGAGGACGCACTCTGTACGGTGCTCGCCCACGATTTCGATATCCTGGAATGGACGTTCGACGCCATCGAGCGCGTCTTCGTCCGGGTCAACTCCGGCGACCGGTTCGACCACGCACACGCGCTCCTGACGCTTCGGGACGGTAGCCGGGCGACCGTCGAAACGACGTGGGGACGGGACGATGCTCCCGCCCCACGGCTCCACGTCGAATACAGCGGCGACCACGGTCGGCTCGATTTCCACGAGCGCGATGCATCCACCGCCCTTTCGGACGGAACGCGGTGCCTCACCGTCGACCCCGTCGAGGACGATTGCCGTGGCCGCTCGCTCCGAACGTTCGTGGCGTCGATTCGTGGCGAGGAACGACCCCCCGAGGTAATCTCCGACGTCGGTGCCACACGGGTAGCGACCGCTGTACTGGAGTCGGCAAACAGCGGAAAACCCGTTACGCTCGGGGAGGAACCCGTATGACCATCCGTCTCGGCATCTGTTCGACGGCGCACGTCAACTCCGGAGTGTACGCGACCCTCGTCTCACAGCTTGAAGACGTCGAACTCGTCGGCATCTCCGACGAGAACCGCGAACGTGCGCGCCGACAGGCCAACGCGGTCGGAACCTCCGTACTGTCACATCAGCAGTTGATGGAGGAAACCGACGGGGTCATCCTCTGCTCGCCGACCTCCCGTCACCGCGAACTGGTCGACCTCGCGCTCCAGTACGACTCGGCTATCCTCTGTGAGAAACCGCTCGCCACGTCGGTTTCCGACGCCGTTGCGATTCGGGACCGATGTGCGGAAAGCGACGTCGTCGCCGGGATGGCGATGCCGATTCGATGTAGTCGGCCGATGCAACGGCTGAAAGAACGCTACGAAGCGGGTGAACTCGGCCGTCTCGTCGCCGTCTCGGGCATCAATCGGGGACGGATGCCCGGCGGCTGGTTCGTCGACCCGGACCTCGCGGGCGGCGGTGCGGCCGCCGACCATACCGACCACATCGTGGACATCGTTCGCTGGCTTACCGGCGAGGAAGTCACCGAGGTGTACGCCGAGATGGACACCCGGTTTTACGATATCCCGGTAGAGGACGTGAACTTGCTCTCGATGGAACTGACGAACGGCGCACCGTTCATCCTCGACGGTTCGTGGAGTACCCCACAGGAAAGCCCGTTTTGGGGCGATGCGGAGGTCGAACTCGTCGGAACGGATGGAACCCTCTCGGCCGACTGCTTCGGCCAACAGTACACCAGCATCTGCGATACGAACCACGGCAGCCACAACGAAACCCTGTACTGGGGTGCCGACCCGAACAACGAACTCCTGCACGACTTCGTGGAATCGATTCGGACCGGACGCGAACCCGTGACGCCGATAGCTGAAGCCGTCAAAGCGGGTGCGGTACTGCGAGCGGCCTACGAATCGGTCGAACGAAACGAACCGGTCACGGTCACGTACTGACTCGTGGTCAGTCCAACGACGCGGTCGTATCGTTCCGTTCGACAGCGACGGACTCACCCCGCTTCGCGGATTCGTACGCGGCTTCCACCACCGCAACCTCGTGTACCGCATCCACTCCGGTTTTGAGCGGCGGTCGGTTCTCCGCAACGCTTTCGACGAAATCGGCGACGAGACCCTCGTCGGAGTTCGACCCCCAGTACACCGACCGGATGCCGGGGTCATCGGTGTCGCGCGTCTGTTTTATCTTCTGGTCGAAGCAGTCGATGGAGACGACGCCTTCCGTTCCGACGAACCTGAGCGTCGCATCGCCCCAGAAATCCCACTCGTCCGGTTTGCTCCACGAGCCGTCGAGGACGAACTGCGTCCCGTCGGTGAGTTCCATCGAGAGCAGGTTCACGTCCTCCACCGGGATATCGTGGAATCGCGTTCCCACCTCGGCGTACACCTCGCTCACCTCTTCGCCGGTGAGCCAGCGAACGATGTCGACGATGTGAACCGAATGGTCCGTCGTCGCCCCGCCGCCGGAAGCCTCCGGGTCGACGAACCAGCCGCCGGGCATCTGCCCGCGGTTCGTCCCGCTCAGGAACTGAAGGGAGCCGAGGACCCCGTTTTCGAGCGCCGTCTTCGCGTTGCGTACCGGTTGGTTGAATCGGAGCGGCATGGCGACACCGAGGTTGACGCCAGCAGTCTCACAGACACTCACGATTTCGCGCGCTTCCGAGAGGGTCGGCGCGAGCGGTTTCTCACAGAGGATATCGACGCCGACAGCGGCGGCATCCTGCACCCACATCGCGTGGTCCGAGTTAGCCGAACAGATGATGACGCCGTCCACCGAAGCCAGCAGTTCGTCCGGCTCCAAGAAATCGACGCCGTACTCGTCCGCTTTCGCGCGAGTTTCCGTAACCCCATCCCCGGTTTCCGTGACGCCGACCAGTTCGGCGTCAGGAAGCTCGTTCAGGCAGGCGGCGTACGAGTCGGCGTGGAGGTGGGCCGTCGAACAGATGCCGAGGCGGACGGTCATGTGCGCACCTCCGCGGGGGAGACCGCTTCACCGCGCTCGCTCGATTCGATGGCCGCGAGTGCGATTTTGACCGCTTGGCGGGCGTCGTCGGCGGAGATGTCCGGTTCGGTCCCGTTCTCGATGCAGTCGATGAAATGTTCCAGTTCCAGCGTGTAGGGACTCGTCGCCAGCGGACTGGCCGGCGCGTTCGTCCCCTCGGCACCGCCGGAAACGCGAACCGAGTTTTCGTCACGCGAATCGAACTCCAACAGCCCCTCGTCGCCCGCGAACTCGTAGCTCGTGGTGAACGGCGTTCCCTCGGGATACCCCCACGATGCTTCGACGTGACCGACGGTGCCGTTCTCGAACCGCAGCACGACCGACGAATGTTGATTCAGATGGCCGTCGTCCCACGCCGCCGTCCGGGCGAAGACGCGGTCCACCTCGCCGGCGACCCAGCGGAGGTAATCGAAATCGTGAATCGCCATATCGAGGAGGACGCCCCCGCTCTGGGCCGTATCGCCGAACCACGAGTTAGTGCCGTATCGCGGCGGCGAGGAAAGCCGTTCGGTGTGTAGCGTTCCCAGCGAACCGACCTCCCCGGCGTCGATACGCCGCTTGGCTTCGACGTATTCGGGGAAGTATCGCAGCACGTGTCCCGTCATGAAGGTGATGTCCGCGTCGGTCACCGTCTCGACGATGGCGTCAACGTCCGTCGTCGTCCGGGCGAGCGGTTTCTCGCAGAACACGTCGAGTCCGCGCTCGGCGGCCGCTTCGACGAACCGCCGATGTGTCGGCGTCGGCGTACAGATATCGACGGCCGTGATGTCGGCGTCGTCCATCATCTCCTCCGCGTCCCCGTACACTGCCGCGCCTGTCGTTTGCTCCTCGGCAAACGTGGTGCGGTCCTCGTCGAGCGATGCGACGGCGGCTATCTCTGCCCCATCTATCTCTTGGTAGCTGTTAGCATGTGTCGTACCCATGAATCCAGTACCGACTAATCCGATTCGTTGCATCTGCCTATATTGCGGAAGTAGCGCTCTTAAACCTTCTGTCGTCGCCGGTAACTTTCAGATGTTCGACCACGTCGTCGCGGTCGCCCCTGACGTGGGTCCGACGCCGGCGAACCGGCTACTTTCGTCGAACGCCGGCCGGATGACGGATGGGTCTTCGAGGAGGTGGAGCCGGAGGTAACTGCCTCGGGCGCGCCCATCCCCGGTTCGCGTGATGTCGAGCACTTCGAGGAACTCCCACTCCCGGAGTAGGTCATGGACGCGTCGCTTGGAGAGGACCGTGAGGCCGGCGTCGGCACAGACGTCCTCGTAGGCCGCGTACACGTCCCGCGTCTTGAACGTCCGCGACCGCTCGACGAGGGCCAACGAAACGATGGCGAGGAGCGTTGCCTTCTGTTGGACCGTCGCTCCCACGAACAGCGTTCGGAACCGGTCCCGCTCGGCGAGCGTGTCGGCGCTCCGCACGTGGTCCACGGTGATGGCGTTCGAACCCTCGCTCACGGCGAGTTCCCCGGCGTGACGAATCAGGTTGATGGCTTTCCGTGCGTCGCCGTGTTCCTCCGAGGCGAGCGTTGCACCGTTCGAGAGCACCTCGTCCGAGAGGACCCCGCGACGGAACGCTTCCGAACGGCTCCGAATGATTTCACGGAGTTCGTCCTGACTGTACGGGGCGAACAGTATCTCGCGTTCCTGCAAACTGCTTTTGACGCGTTCTTGCAGTCGTTCGCGGTATCTGACTTTGTTGCTGATTCCGACGATACCGACCGAACAACGGGCGAGTTTCCCCGTTTCCTCCGCGCGCGACAACTGCAGGAGGAGTTTGTCGTTTTCGAGGCGGTCTATCTCGTCCAGAACCACGAGCGCGACGTCGTATCGGGAGTCGAGCACGTTCCAGAGCAAGCGATAGTATCGTGACCGGCCGAAGCCGGTTTCGGGAACGTCGATGCCGGTTTCCGCCGGTTCGTTCAACTCCCGAGCGAGCGCCCTGGCCGCGCGTGTTTCCGTGTTCTCCTGTGAACAGTCGATGGTAGTGCGTGCGATGGAAACCCCGTTTTCCCTCGCGGCATCCGCGACACGACTCGTCGCGTATCGGGCACAGAGCGATTTTCCGGTCCCCGTCTTCCCGTAGAGGAACGTGTTGTTCGGCGCACCCCCACCGATGGCGGGATTCAACGCGGTTGCGAGGCGTCGTATCTCCTCGTTTCGGGCCACGATGTGCTGTGGCTCCGGTGCGTACCCGATTTCGAGCAGTCGTTTTTTGGCGAAGACGTCCTCCTGTAACCGAAATACTCCGTCGAGGGCGTCCGCGGTTTCAGGGGGGTTGTCACGCCGTGCCATGACAAGTACTACGGCTCCTTCCTCATAAAATCGCCGGGAAATAACAACAAAATTCTATAAAATCGAGGAGATATCTTTCCTCTACTATCGCTCTATATCCGCAGGACGGTGGCGACTTCCGTTTCTGTTTCATCCTCTTTTTCCATACCCCCTCCCCCCTCGTTTCACCTGTATCCCATTACAACCTTAGCCCTGTAATAGTGTGCGATAAGTTCACATTACTGATTTATACTATCCGACTGGTGGTGCGCTGCGTTCGGCTGACGCCGCTCCCGTCCTCTCGCAGTCGATTTCCCGCTCGCTACGAAAAAAGCAGTCGGTCTCAGTCGAGGTACTCGGAGGCCCGCTCGTGAAGCGGGACGAATCCCTCGGCGAACCCCACGCCGCGCGTTCGCCCGAACACGCGGGACTCCGCACGAACGTCCTCCAAAATGTCCTCGAACTCCGAATCGACACCGCCGTGTTCGTTCAACCATTCGACCTGCGACTCGTGTTCGAGGATAGCCGCCTCCTTGGTCGGTTGCTGTTCGGTGACGTCGATGTACACGTCCGGTTCGAACGACGATGTCGCCTTTCCGAAGTAGTAGACGTTGTCCGGTTCCCACGGGTCGGCGTCCGTTTCCAACAGTGGGAGTGCCGCCATGTAGTACGCGTCCGTCACCAACCGCGACGTCGTTCGGTGGTCCGGATGCATGTCGTCGCTGAAATGCGTGAGAACTATGTCCGGTCGGTGTTCGCGGAGCGCGTCCACGAGGCGGAGCCTGTTTTCCAGCGAATACGTGATTCGCCCGTCTTCGAAGCCGAGAAACGCCGTCTCGGCACCGAGTTTCTCGGCCGCCGCTTCGGCTTCCGTCTCGCGCGTCTCAGCGACTTCGGATTCCGTGGTGTCGAACCCGCCGTACTCGCCGCGAGTCATGTAGACGACGGTCACGGCGTCGCCGCGCTCGGCGTGCTTTGCGAGGGTACCGCCACAGAAGATGTCGGCATCGTCCGGATGTGCAACTACTGCTGTGAGATGCATACACACGAACCTACTCTATCTGGGTAATAAATATTGTGCCGCCTTTCTGTTACGAAAAGAGATGTTCGAGGTCGCCACGCACGCGGGCCGGCATCCGTTCGGGGGCCGTCCGGTAGGGCGGCACCTCGGCAGTTATCCAGCCGTCGTATCCGATATCGGCCAGCGCGTCGCCCACCCCACTCCAATTCACGTCACCCTCCAGTGGATAGGTGAACCCCTCCATCGTGTCGATGTCCGTCCGATAGTCCTTGACGTGAACGCGCTCGATCTGTTCCCCGAGGATTCGAATCCACTGGGCCGGATAGCCGAACCGCTCGACGTTTCCGACGTCGAAGTACGCCCCCACCGGCCCGGCGTCGGACGCGTCCTCGATGAATTCGGCGAACTCCAGCGGGGAAAGCAGGAAGTCGTTCCACACGTTTTCCACACAGACCGTCACGTCGAGGTCGGCACCGACCGCCGCCAACTCCCGGACCGAATCGAGCGCCCGGTCGTACGCCTCGTCGTAGGGCGTTCCCTCGTCTACGACCCCCGGGACGATGAGCACCGCACCGGCCCCGAGCGCCGCCGCGATTTCGAGCATCCGCTCGCCTGCTTCGACCCCTGCCACGCGCGTTTCGTCGTCCACGGCGGACAACCTGCGCTCCCAGTGGAGCGTGGTCGAAATCGCCGGAACCGCGAGTCCGAGTCGCTCGATTTCGTCGGCCAGTTCGTCCACGAACTCGTCGTCCCATAACGGGCCGTCGGCCGTGAGGTTCGGTTCGATGCCGTCGTATCCGGAGTCCGCGAGGAGTCGTGCGTTTTCCAACAGTCCCTTCTCGGGGAACCCCATCTGGTTCAGTGCAAACCGCATCACTCCTACCCTCTCGTTTGCGGTGATTTATACGTTTGTGCCGTCGCTGGTGTTGTTTTATCGAAATTAACTTTAACACCCATCCCACCAGACACGGTGACACATGACACATAAAATCGGATTTATCGGAGCGGGGGGAATCGCGTCGGTCCACTTGGAGACGCTCGATACGGTCATCGAGTCGGGACGAGTCGGTCGGGACGGGACGCCGTGCGATATCGAACTAGTGGCAGTCGCGGACATCGACGGGGAAACGGCGCGCGCCGCCGCCGACCCGCGAGGGGCGACGGCGTACACCGACGGGGTCGAACTCGTCGAGTCGGAGTCGCTCGACGCACTCGTTATCGCCGTCCCGCCGTTCGCCCACGGCGAGTACGAACGGGTCGCGGCCGACCACGACCTCGACCTGTTCATCGAGAAACCAGTGGCCCTCTCGATGGCGGACGCACGCGAGACGGCGCGACACCTCGATGGCAGTGAGGGTCTCTCGCACGTCGGCTACGTCTGTCGCTATGCACAAATCACGGAGTACGCACGGGAACTCCTCGACGGTCGGCGAATCGGTCACATCGACAGCACCTACTGGGTTCCGGTTCCCGAAACGGACTGGTGGCGGGAGCGACGCTACTCCGGCGGACAAATCATCGAACAATCCACCCACGTGTACGACCTCCACCGATATTTGACGGACGACGTCGTGACGGCGACGGGGAGTGGTACCGACCGACTGCTGGTGGACTCCGTCGACTTTCAGGACGCGACCTCCGTCACGCTCGACCACGTTTCCGGTGCCATCTCACACGTCTCATCGACCTGTGCGTCGCCGACGGCACGGTTCGAAACCCGCATCGTGGCGGAAGACGCCGTTCTCGAACTGGATTTCATGAACCACTCGCTCACGGGAACCGTCGATGGCGAATCCGTGACGTTCGATGGCGACGGGGAGTGGTACCGACGGGAGTTCGAGGCGTTCCTTCGCGCGTCGGTGGCATATCGCGGCGAACGACGAGGGACCGACGCGGAGTCGGTCGATATCCGCTCGGACTTCGACGACGCCGTCGCGACGCTGGACCTGACGCTCACGGCCCGCGAAGCGGCGGAAACGGGCGAGCGGGTCAGGACGACGGTCGAGACGGCAACCGGCGTTTCGGACGCCGAAACCACCCTATAATTTTATTACGGCTGGTTACAAAGACCACCAGTAGTGGCTTAGTATGGGTAAGTTAGACATACGCAATCTCCGGAAGGAGTTTCTCGATGGGGACCAGTCCATCGTCGCGGTCGAGGATCTGAATATCGATATCGACGACGGGGAGTTTCTCATCTTCGTCGGCCCGTCGGGGTGTGGCAAATCGACGACGCTCCGGTGTATCGCCGGACTCGAATCGCCGACCAGCGGCAACATCCTGTTGAACGGGACCGACATCACGAACAAACCACCCACCGAGCGCGACATCGCGATGGTGTTCCAGAACTACGCGCTGTATCCGCATCTCACCGCCGGGAAGAACATCGGGTTCGGCCTCAAGATGTCCACCGACATGAGCGCCGACGAAATCGAACGGCGCGTCGACGACGTCGCCGGGATGATGGGCATCGAGGACCTGCTCGACAAGAAACCGGGCGAGCTCTCCGGCGGGCAACAACAGCGCGTCGCGCTCGGCCGGGCCATCGTCCGTGAACCCGAGGTGTTCCTGATGGACGAACCGCTGTCGAATCTGGACGCCAAACTCCGGACGACGATGCGGACGGAGCTACAGAACCTCCAACAGGACCTGAACATCACGACCATCTACGTCACCCACGACCAGACGGAAGCGATGACGATGGGCGACCGAATCGCCATCCTCAACGACGGGAAACTCCAACAGCTCGGGACGCCGCTGGAGTGTTACTACGAACCCACGAACCGCTTCGTTGCCGGATTCATCGGCTCGCCGTCGATGAACTTCTTCGAGGTCGAGTACGTGGACGGCACGCTCGTCCACGACGCGTTCCGATACGACCTCTCGCCGGGGGCGCGCGAGGAACTCGTCGGCTACGAGGGGCGGATGACGCTCGGCATCCGCCCGGAGAGCATCGAAACCGTCCCGCAGAGCGAACCGGGAGCGATTCCCACGACCGTCTCGGTGACGGAGCCGATGGGCGAGGTCACGTACGCCTACGTCGATATCGGCGACCAAACGTGTACGGTGACCCTCGACGGGGAACGGATGGTCCAGTCCGGAGCGGCGCTCACCATCGACTTCCCCGAGGACAAGATACACCTGTTCGACCCCGACACCGGCGAAACCATCAAAACGAGGAACGTCTCGTCCGCGACCGATACCAACGTGGACGCTCGCGCATAACCCCCGAACTGTTCGGAGCGGTCGTTCGATTTCCGGTTCTCCACTGGCAAGAATATCATGATGCTTGTTAACTTCTACCAAATATTTATTACGGATTAGCATCGTACTTCCGACAGAGCGGAATGAGCAACAGAAACCTCACTCGACGTAACGTTCTCACGGCGGCCGGCTCCATCGGCGCAGCAAGTCTCGCCGGATGCTCCGGCATGATGCCCGGCAGTTCCGGCGACGGTGGCGGCGAAAAGCCCGCGACGCTGTGGGCGTGGAACGACCCGGGGCTTTCCCCGATTCGGAAAAAGCAAGCGAAAGGCCCTCGCGAAACAGAGCGACAAGATATCCGAGGTCAGTTGGGAGTACTACCCGTTCGAGAACTATCTGGCCAAAGCGACCACCGCGATTCCCGCCGGAAACGCGCCGGACAGCCTCGCGTTGTCCGTCCTCTGGGTGCCGCGGTTCGCCGACAAGGGCGTCGCGCTCAACCTCGAAAAGAACGGCTTCGACCCGAAAAACTACGTCTCGGCGGCACGCCGTAACGCCAGTTACGACGGGACGCTGTGGGCTGTCCCGTGGTACGCCGACTGTCGCCTGCTGGCGATAAACACCAAGAAGTTCAAGGAAGCGGGCTTGGAGGTTCCGGACTCGACCCACCGTCCGAGCTGGGACGAGTTCGGTTCGTGGATCGACGAACTGGGCAAGAACAACAAGGCGGCGTTCTCCATGTCCGCCGGCGAGGGCTTCGACTGCTTCGCGCTCTCGAACGGGAGCGGCTACCTCAACGACGACGGGACGAAGGCGATAATCAACAACGAGGGGGCGGTCCAAGCGGCGAAGTTCCTCCAGCCGAAAATCGTCAAGGACAAGACCGTCATCACCCGAAACTCGGGCGGTAGCCTCGCCATCGAGGACTTCCTCGCCGGGGAAGCGGCGATGTGCTTCGCCGGGTCGTGGAACTACCCGCGACTGCGCGACAGCGGTATCGATTACCAGTACGTCCCGTACCCCAGCGGTCCGAAAATCGACAAGAGCCACACGTGGAGCGCGGGCGTGTTCTACACCGTTCCGAACCGCGGCGGCGCGGACAAGGAAATCGGCCTCGAATGGCTGAACTACGTGAACTCCATGGACGTCCAGAAGACGGTCACCAAGTCGATGGGCGGTTTCCCGGGGCGGAAGGAGGCCTACGATTCGGACGAGTTCAAGAAGTTCATCGACAACAATCCGAAGTTGAAACCCGTCGCACAGGAGATGGACAACACCGTCCCCTTCCCGAGCCATCCGGACGTGTCGAAGATGTGGAATTCGGTCCACCAGCAGGCACAAGCGATGTGGCAGGGCAAGGACCCGCAAAAGGCGCTCGACAAGGCGGCTAGCGACATCAACAAACTGCTCTAACAATGTCACAATCTCAGGGAACCACGGGCGTTCGGAACCGTCTCAGCGGCTACGTCTCCGATTTCACCGTCGGCAACGCCGATACGGACCTGTCGTGGTACGCCATCGTCCTCCCGAAGGTGTTCATCTTCGCGGCCGTCCTGCTGATTCCGTTCCTCGGCGCGTTTTACGTGAGCCTCCATCAGTGGGAGCCGCTGGCCCAATCCCACCCGTTCGTCGGAATAGATAACTACGTCCGACTGGTTCAGGACCCGATATTCTGGGACGCGCTGATAAACACCGCCGGCTACAGTTTGGCCCTCCTCGTCTTCGACGTTCCCATCGCGCTGGGGTTGGCACTGCTGTTGAACATGAACATGCGCGGGACGAAGTTCTATTCGGCGGCCATCTTCCTCCCGGTCGTGACCTCGTGGGTCGTCGTTTCGCTCATCTGGTCGTGGATATACAACCCCCAATACGGGCTGTTGAACACGATGCTGGGCACCATCGGCTTACCACAGCTCTCGTGGCTCCAGAGTTCCAAGACGGCGCTGGCGTCCATCGCCCTCATGAGCATCTGGAAGCATATCGGGTTCAACATGGTCATCTTCCTCGCCGGACTGAAGGGGATTCCCGACGACCTGTACGAAGCGGCCATCATCGACGGCGCGAACCGCTGGGAACGGTTCCGATACGTCACCCTGCCGCTGTTGAAGCCGACGACGTTCTTCGTGTTCGTCGTGACGCTCGTCTTCTCGTTCCGCGTCTACACGCAGGTGTACGTGATGACCAACGGTGGCCCCGTCCACTCCACGTACACCATCGTCTACTACTTCTGGCAGACCGGCTTCCAGCAGTTCGAGATGGGGTATGCGAGCGCCATCGCGGTCGTGTTGTTCCTGCTGGTGTTCGGCCTGAGCGTCCTCCAACAGCGCACGTGGGGTGACGACGTTGGCTACTAACGACCTCGATTTCGAGGACGGTCAGCCGACCGCCGAGTACGAAGGTTCGCGGTACGACACGCTCGCGAAGTGGGTCGCACACGGCATCCTCATCGTCATGAGCGCCATCATGACGATTCCGTTCCTCTGGGCGTTTCTCACGTCGCTGAAACCCGAGAACAAGATATTCACGACGATTCACCAGATAATCCCGGCGCATCCGACGTTCGCCAACTACGTGAACGTCTGGATGCAGAACCCGCTCGACCGCTGGGTGCTCAACAGCCTCGTCCTGACGGTCGGCGTGGTGTTTTTCACCCTGCTGTTGGACACGCTCGCGGGCTACGCGCTCGCCAAGGGTGATTTCAAGGGAAAGTCGTTCGTCTACACGCTGGTCATCGGGACGCTCGTCATCCCGCCGCAAGTCGTGCTCGTTCCGCTCTATCTGGAGATGAACGCGCTCAACTGGTCGAACACCTACTGGGCCATCATCGTGCTGTACGTCGCCAACCCGTTCGGGACGTTCATGATGCGCCAGTTCTTCCTCGGCGTTCCCGACTCGCTCATCGAGGCGGCGCGGATGGACGGCTGTAGCACGATTCAGGTGTACACCCGAATCATGTTGCCGATGGCGAAACCCGCCCTGTCGTCGCTGGGCGTGTTCACGTTCATCTTCGTCTGGGGCGCGTTCCTGTGGCCGCTGGTCATCCTCAACGACTCGGCGATGTACCCGCTACAGGTCGGAATCGGACTGCTCACGGGTAAGTACAGCTCACAGTGGGGGCAACTCCTCGCGGGGTCGTCCTCGCCGCACTGCCCGTCATCGCGGCCTATCTGCTCGCACAGCGAACCTTCATGGAAGGTATCGCGCTGACCGGAGGGAAGGGATGATTCCCTCCTCCGCCGTTTTCCTCCCTACCGTTCTGTTACGTCTCGGCTACTCCGGGCGCAACGAACCGGTGGTCGGCGGCGCGCTCGTCTTCCTCGTCGCCGCAGTAGGACTGCTCTATCTCTCGTTCGTCCGCGACGAGATGGACGCGGGACCGCTCATGAAGGTGGGCGGATTCCTCCTGCTCGGGATGGCGTTCCTCGCGTTCTTCTGGCCGTGGCGGCCGTGGCCGCACTGACCTGTTGATTTTTCGATGACCGGAGTATCACTCAAGAGGGTTCCCGATAGAGATGGAACATGCAAGTTGCCGTCGGTGCCATCAGCCACGAAACGAACACGTTCGCTGACGGACGAACCGGACTCAAAACGTTCTCCACGGCGACCGGTGCCGACCTCCTGACGACGGAGCGAGTCGGTCGCTCGATTCGCGGTATCGTGGACGAACTCGAACGCGCGGACGTCGATATCCATCCGACGGTGGGAGCGAGCGCGCTTCCCGCGCCGACCGTCGCGGAAAGCGCGTTCGAGTGGATGCGCGAGGAACTCGTCTCCCGACTCGACGGCGAACCCGTGGACGGCGTCTGCCTCGACCTCCACGGGTCGATGTTCGTCGAGGGGGAACCCGACCCCGAAGGCGCGCTGCTCGAAGCGGTCCGCGAAACGGTCGGCGAGGCGGTGCCGATCACGGCGGCGCTCGACATGCACGCCACCATCACCGAGCGCATGGTCGCCAATCTGGACGGCGTCGCGGGATACCGAACCGCGCCGCACACCGACGTCACCGAGACGGGAACGCGGGCCACGAAGCTTCTGCTCGCCGACCTGCGCGGGGACGCCTCGCTCACGCTCGAGTGGGAGCGACTGCCGATGCTCCTCGCCGGGGAGCAGTCCGAGACGGAAGCGGAGCCGATGTGCTCGCTCGTTTCGGCGCTCCGCGACGCCGACGACACCGATGGCATCCACGACGCGAACTTCTTTTTCGGCTTTCCGTGGGCCGATTCCCCCTACGCCGGTTGTCACGCGCTCGTGACGGGCGACGCCTCGATGCCCGAAACCGTCGCCAAAACGACGACGGAACTCGCACGGGAGTTCTGGCGGAAACGCCGCGCGTTCGACTTCTCGACCGACGCGTACGACCCGTCCGTGGCCCTCGAATCAGCGGTCCACGAGCGACGTCGCCCGGTCGTGATTTCCGACACGGGTGACATCCCCGGCGCGGGCGCGTCCGAGGACACGACGAATCTGCTGTCGATGCTGTGTGAGCGTTCGGACCTCGGACCGTCGCTGTTCGCCGTCGTCGCGGACGAACCGAGTTACGGGCGATGTCGCGCCGCCGGAGAGACGGCGACCGTTCGGCTCGAACTCGGCCGAACCGTTCCGGAAAACACGGCAAGCATCGTCGACGGTACCGTGTCGAAACTGGTCGAAGTCGATGGCGTCGGAACCGCCCTCGTTTCTCTGGACGGCGGCGTGGACGTGCTCGTGGCCGATACGCGAACGAACCTCCACCGCGACCCCGAGTTCCTCCACCGGTTCGACGTCGCTCCGGACGACTACGACTGTATCGTCCTGAAAAGCGGCTATTTGAGCCCCGCGTGGAAAACCGTCTCTGCGCGGGAGCTGTTCGCGCTCACGCTCGGCGACACGAACCAACAGCTCGCCGACTTGCCGTACGAAAGGATTCCGCGCCCGACCTTCCCCCTCGACGAGCACGCGGAGTGGCAATCCCGCAAACCGAGACGGGAACTGACCCGCGTAACGGGTCGTTCTCGCCACGCCGTTTCCTTTCGTCCTCGCCTTTCAGTCCTCGTCGTCCTCGAACTGGTGGAACACGTCCGCGTACGCCGCCGCGTTCGGATTTGTGCAGCGCCCAGAAGCTCAGCAGGCCGATGTCCTTGTTCTCGGCCCAATCGAGCACCTGTCGGGCGGTGTCGGTCGTGAACCCCGATTCGCCGACGTTCGGCGTGACGCCGAGCATCTCCCAGCGTTCGGCTTCGGATTTGTTCGGGTAGACCCCGGCGAGCCAATCGACGGTTCCCTGTCCGGCGGAGGCGATGATGTCGGCCGTCGTCGGGTTGAAGTCCATCGTCATGATGTTGACGTACTCCAGTTCGACGCCCTGCTGGATGGCGTCCGAGACCATATCCTTCGCAGGGGGCGTAGTTCCGGTTCTCGATGCCGTTCTCGGCCCGCCGGAACGGTGTAGCTGACCGTCACCTCGGGTCGTTCGGCTTGCACCATCGCCAGCGCCTCGTTGCGGAGTCGGTAGACGCTCCCGTCGCGTCCGGCCTCATCCGCGTTCTCGTCGTCGATGTCGAGATGGGTGACGCCCAGCGTGTCGAGAATTTGTTCGTACGCTTCTTTCAGTTCGGTGGCGCCCGTCGCGTCGCGGGCGACCACGCGGCCGTCCCACCCGCCGATGGAGACCCATACGTCGATACCCTGGTTCTGGAGCGTCGAAATCTTGCCCGAGAAGTCCGACACCGGGCGTTGTCCGCTCGACGTGAGCCAGCCGGGGTTCACGCCGTCGCCGGACGTCCCGTCGCCGAGGAACGACACGACGATGCGGTCGGTGTTCGCGCCGATCGTGTCGCCGACGACGTCGCCCCACGTGCCCTCGTACGGGGCGAACACGTCGTCGCTCCTTCGCTGGGACTGCCGCTGCCGGTATCTCCCGACCGAAACGGTACTGCTGGCCGACCCCGTTCGCCCCGGCGTCGTCGGTCACGGTCAGCGTGACGGTGTAGCTACCGGCGTTGCCGTAGCTGTGTGTGGTCGTTTGCCCGCTCGCGCTGGTGCCGTCGCCGAACGTCCAGTCGTAGGACGCGACCGACCCATCCGAATCGGAGGAACCGTCCCCGTCGAAACGTGGCCGTTTCCCCCGGTGCGGGTGAAATCGGGTTCGCGGTAAACGAGGGCGCTCGGGGCGGTGTTGCCCCCACCGCCGCCGTCCCCACCGTCGCCACCGCTGCCGCTACCGTTACATGGGCCGACCTCGACCCACACGGAATCGCTCGTCTCGGGCTCGTTGGCCTGCGTCCACCACTGGGCTTCCCAGAGCGAGCCGTTGTACACCACTCGGTCGCCGTCGGTGTACGAGGTGTCCGAGCGCCAATCCGGATAACTGCTGCAGTCCGCCGCCGCCGCGAGACCGCTCGCGCCGAGCGTCACTGCTGAAAGTGCCGATACCTTGCGTAATACGTTTCGTCGCGTCTGTTTCATGGATTCGATTGGCGGGGTCGTGACTCTCATCGGCGTCGGTGTGCCGTGATCGTGAGCAACCGACCCTCACGAATGTCATGGATACACAACGATTTAAATTCATCTATTGACATAAGATAATTTTTAACTTCAAATAAAGAAATAGACTCCCACCGCAGTTCTTCGCAGTTCGAACGGGCACCGACGACCAGAATCGTTTCGTCATA
This sequence comes from uncultured haloarchaeon, assembly GCA_963811185.1. Lineage (GTDB taxonomy): Archaea > Halobacteriota > Halobacteria > Halobacteriales > Haladaptataceae > Haladaptatus. The sequence continues at coordinate 111,588 of CAWEQN010000010.1, read as the reverse complement.
GTGACACCCGGGTTTCCGGATGGAACGCTCACGCGGCGATTCGACGTGCAACCGACTCGAACCATCGGAACCGGAACGGCGGACAGACGGTGACGGACGGTGACGGACGTCCACGGAACGACGAACGGCCCGCTTCGGGTTCCGACCGACGATATCGTCCCGAATTTCGCAGAACGAAATCCCTTCGTCCCGATTCCGATGGAGCACTCCTCGACACGCGACTCGCCGGTCGTTCCGGCGGTGTAACGCTCCCCTGCGATGCGAAACGGTGACCCCGTTTCGTCACGATGACATGCGCGCCGGGGTGGGGTCGCCCCGAGGACGTTTCCGTCACCGATGCTGCGGATGGTCCGACGACGAACGGTTCAGAACTATTACAGCAGTAGTCCTGTAATGGGGGCGGAAGCGGGGTACACTCGGACCCACCTCGCATCCCGACTCAGTCGCTCGTGCTCACGCTCGCTTTCGACTGGGCGGATAACTCACTGTCACCTTGCAAAAGCCGATAGCAGATGATACTCGCCGCCCCTCTCTCCAGCGGGTCGCCCGGTTTCACCCCGTCGGGAAGGACGGACGGCGGGACATCGTCGTGGAGTTCGGTGCACAGGAGTTGACGGAATTCGCTTGCCGTGACCGCCGCCGTATCCGCCGTCTCCTGGGGCAACTCTTTCGCCCGATCGGACGGGTCCGTTTCCGGACCCGTTCGAAGCGCGGCCGTTTCCCGACTCCAGTGTCGTGCACGTGACGGCGACAGCGCTGCCGTCGGGTTCGCATCGTAGGAGTCGAAGAATCCTTTCGTACCGAGATACTGGACCGCCGGTATCCACTCTTCCGCGTCGGTTTCGGCGACATCGAGGTCGTTGAAAAACGAGTACATAACGCCCGCATCCCCGAGGGCGGACTGGAGGTCGCCGACGTCGACGTCGGCGACCGGAACGCCGCGCTGTTCCGCGAGCGTCGCCGCAAAGCCCGCCGACTCGCCGATGTGCAACCACGTCGGTTCGAGTCGAATCGTCCCGTACGCCACGTGTGTCGCGGAAAGCGGGACGGGAGCCAGCAGGTTGTCGATATCCCTGGGCAACAGCGCCCGGTATGGAATCTGGGACGGCCGAGTCACTTGTGAGGCATAAAAGAATCCCTCACGCTCGCTCCCCAACTGCCGTTCGGTTCGACAGGCGTGGGAATCCAGCGGATATTCGGCGACGGCTATTGCATCCGATTTTATGGGGGTACGGTCCAATCCCGGCGCGTGTCGCGCGTCGTTTTCCGTGAAGACGGTTCTGCCTTCCAGTCGCCGCGCTTCACGGATGTCCAGTTGCCACGGGAAATTATCCGTGTCGGTGAACTCGTCGGTGGCCAGTCCCCACTCGCGCGCGTTATCCCGGAGTTCCTCCGGAACCGCATCGTCGTTTTGGAGGAAGTACAGTAACCCCAACGCGTAATTCTTGTGCCGACGAGCTATTTCGTCCCGCCGCTCCCAGTCCGCTTCCGGATAGTCGTGATTCGTGCCGGGAAGGTCGGCGGAGTTCATGTCGGCCTTCCCGTTCGGTAGATAGCGGAGCAGTAGGTACCGACGGACGCCGGACTCTACAATCCCGTCCAGTTCGTCGAGGTAGTCGCCTCGGTCGTACCCGTCCGGTTTTTCTGGAAGCCGCCTCGTCTCCGGATTCCGGCTCAAACAGAGCCGGTAGTTGTAGGCTTGAATGGCATCGTCCCCCTCGCCGGTGCTTCCCGGATAAATCTCGGTCAATCCGGCGGGATGGGGAACGATATCGATACGGCCTCGCCGTTTATCCGCCGGAACGTCCAGCGGCCCGCGGCGGTCCATGGACGCCGTATCGTCGCCGTCGCCAACCGCGGCACGCGGGTAGAACCGGTCGCCGCGGATACCGGTGAACAACCGTCCCGCGAACTGCTCGTCGAACTCCGCCCGCGATTCGCGCCCGACGCGGTACGTCGTTCCGGCGGCGGCCATGAGGTCACCTTCGTACGTCGCTTCGACGAAGGTCGAACCACTCACTCGAAACGTCGAATCACCGTCGAACGATTCGAAGCTCACCGCTTCGAGCATCGACCCGTTTCGCGTCACGGACACCGGTCGGTAGCCGCGACGAACGGTTAGGTTCGGTTCGTTTCCGACGAACTCCTCGAATATCCCCTCGGCGATATGCGGTTCGAAGATGTACCCGTCCTCGGAGAACTCGTACTGTTCCGAATCGGGACCGTATTCGGTCCGGTAGTGCTCCCGAACGGTCGCGAAGAACTCGTCGATGAGGGGCGCTCGGGGCTTTTTCATGAGCGTGTCGGTGTAGCTCAATCCCCCGGCCATCATTCCGCCGAGATGCTGGTTGTAGGTCACGAGGAGGGTTCGTTCACCGTTCCGTGCGGCACGGACCGCGGCCGCGATACCGCCTGCTGTTCCTCCGACGACGACGATCGAGTAGTTGTCTGCTGTCATAATCAAAGATGTATCGTGTATTCAGTGTGGATAGCCGTGTTCGAGCCGTTCGACGTGCGATGCGACGGAGTCGGGGAGCAACGCGACGGTAAACGCGCGGGCGGCGTGCTCTTCGAGTCGCCGACGGGAGGGCCGTGACCGACGGCCGACTCGAAGCCGTTCGATGAGTCCGTCGAACGACCGACGCTGGGTCATCCACTCCGGCGGTGCGGTTTCCAGTTCGTGGTGAGCCAGTTCGTGTGTACAAACCGCTTTCCGGAGGGCCGAAGGGTCGATATCCGCGTCCGCCGCGACGCGGTCGATTTGTGCTTCGTACAGCGTGATAACACCGTCAGCGTAGGTCCCGAGTAGCCGTACGCCGTCGAGTCCATCCCAACCGTCGCTTACGACTCGGACCCCCGCTGCCTCGGCGATTCGGTACGGGTCGGCCGTTCCGAACCTCGCCCGAACCTCATGTGCACGGCGTCGTCCGGTCGCGTCCGCGCAGTCGAACCGCGACATCCGTCCGGCGGGTGCAGCGCTGTCGTCCGCCGAACTCCCCTTGCCCGTGGTTCCAACTTCGCCACTCATGGTTTCTCCGCGACGATGACGAGTTGCTCGGACGCCGGGAGGTCACCGAACTCGACGTCGACGAGCGAGTCGATCTGTTCCCGCGAGGACACGCCGCTCACGTCCAACAGCTGGTGACCGTGACAGACGTATAGGTTGGGGAGCTTGGCCGACGCGTTGCTGAACACCGACTCCTCGTCGAGCACCTTCTCGACGACTTTCGCGAGGATTTCCCCGGTCGCCTTGTAGACGCTCGCGTCGTTGAGTTTGAGCTTGACCACGCCGCTCTCGTCCAGCACCGCCGTTCGACTCGTACTGTTCGTCACGAGCCCGAAGAACTTCGAACTCGTCTCCTCCGCCTGAAAGACCGACAGCCCGTCAGTCGCGGCGACCCGGTCGATAGTTCCCACGTCGTCGGCGAGACTGGACGCCGCTGTCTCCCGGAGTTCCGCTTCGTCTACTGCACCCTGTGAGAGGTCACGCGTCTGAAGTTCGGTCGAACCTTCGGCTTCCGCGCGCAGGAGGTTGCGCGAGCCATCGTACTCCACTTTGGCTTCGACCGTCTCCTGATTCGCTCCCATCCCGACGACCGAATCGATGGCCTCCCGCCGAAGCTGTTGGATTTCGTCCTCGCCGGGGTCCATGACGTTCCGCTCGATAACGTCGCGGACCATCGCTAACCCGACGCCGATGGTGCTGATGGTCTCGTGGTTGCGCGCGAGACGCGCCTCGTAGTCGGTCGTCGCCGCCAGATACGGCACGAGCGCGGCGCTTCCGCCGCCGCCACCGACGAGTTCGAGGAGGTTGGGGTCGAGGTCGTACTCCTCCACGATGTCCTCGATAACCGGCAGTATCTTGCCGATGCTCGCGTCGAGCACCATCTCGGCCGCCCTCTCGACATCGACGCCCAACTCCTCTGCGAGCGGTTCGAACGCGCGCCGCGCCGCCTTCGGATTTCCGGCCGCATAGGCATCCTCGTCCACGTAGCCGAGCAGGTTCGCCGCGCCGCTAGGTGTGAGCGCGTACCGGTTTCCGTCCTCGGTTTCGACCGCGACGTACTCGGGGTCCTCCGGTTTCGGTCGGACTCGAACGAGCGACGGCGACCGGATCGCTTCGGGGTCCGCGTACACCGCGTACGGTATGTCGGCGATGTGGGCGCTCCGGGGGCCGACTTCGGCGATTTCGTCGCCGTCGATACGGATCATCGACCCGCCAGCGATGCCCTCGGTTCGGATGTCAAGCGTCCGGAGGAACGTCGTGTGGCCGCCGATTTCGGCCGCCTTCCATTTCGGTTGTCCCTTCTCGATGACGCTGATGTCGCTGCTGGTGCCGCCGACTTCGATGAAGATGCCGTCGGTGATGTTCTCGTACATCAGCGCCCCGGCGACGCCTGCGGCCGGCCCGGAGAGGATGGTCTGGATCGGTCGGCGCTCCATCTCCTCGATTTCCATCACGCCGCCGTCCGAACGCATTATCATGAGTGGCGCGTCGATACCCATGCCGCCGATGCTCTCGACGGTCGAGCGGGAGGTCGCTATCATTCGTGGCAGGATGCTACCGTTGACGACCGCTGTGCGGGTCCGGACCTTCAGTCCGTATCGCTTCGAGACGACGTTCGCCCCGATGGCCGCGAGGCCGTCCTCGGTCACGAGGTCGCACACCGCGTTTTCTGCGGTCGGGTCGTCCACGCCGAACGCCTGACTCACGACGACCGCCTCGACGCCGCTCCCCTCGAACCCGTCGAGAATCGTTCGGATTTCGTCCGTCGGAATCCCGTCGTCGAGCATGACGAACCCGTGTTCGGACTCGATGACTTGGTCGTTGTTGAGCGCGATGTCGCCGACGTCGGTTTCCGACCGACCGCGGCGACCCTTGAGGCCGCGACCCATCCCGATGACGCCGACCTTCGCCACGTCGCCTTCCAGCAACGCGTTCGTCGCCTGTGTCGTCCCGTGTGCGATGAACACGACGTCCTCGGGGGTCGCGTTCACCGATTCGAGGATGGTTGACGCCGCCTCGACGATGCCCGCCGCGACCCCGGCGTCCGCGTCGTGGGTCGTCGGCACTTTCACCTGGTCGATGAGTTCCAGCGTGTCGGTGTCGATGGCGACGGCGTCCGTGAACGTTCCGCCGACGTCGATGCCGATGCGTATTCGTGTCATTTTAGAGCCCAAAGAGGTAGACCGAAACGATAACTCCTACCGCGGCCGTGACCCACGCGAACGGGAGAACGCTCTTCGTGATTTCGTTGACGTTGATGTCCATCTCGTCCGCCGTCCACGCGTTGTGCGTGTTCGTCGGGTCGGCGGGTGCCTGCACTCGAAGCGCGCTCACCGCAGTCGTCGTGATGAGCGCCGGGTTGATTCCGATGGCGGCGAGCACGCCGATGATTCCGCTGCCCAGTCCCCAGAGGTTCAACGGACCGCGATACAGTGCGAGCGGGGCCAACACGATGAACATCGCCGCGTAGAGGACCATGTTCTGCGGGATGATGAGAGTCAACAGTGGTTTCATCGTCGCCGCCACCGGTTTTGCGAAGACGGCTTGCAGGAGCCACCCGATAGCTACCATGAGCGCGATAGCAGGGGCGGCGTCCGAGATTCCCTCGTGGAACGCGTACGTGACCTGATTGAGCGTTCCCTTCATGTTCGTGAACACGTCAAATCCCGGTTTGCTCGTCACCGCCGCGTACAGGATTCCGATGACGAATGCCGGGAGAACCGGACTGCCGACGATGACCAACAGCACCGGCAACACCGGTGCGAGGAGCGCGTACGTCGGGACGCTGTTCTCGAAAAATGCTCTTCGATTTCGTCCGTCGTTACGGTCGCACCGTCCGCGTTCGTTGCCCACGTCGCCTGAATGTTCCCCCGATGGGTCTGAAACCCGATGTACGCCAATCCCGCGACCAACGCCGCCACACCGGTGGGAATCGCCCACACCAGCACCTGCTGGAGGTCGATTCCGGTCACGTCCGCGTAGAACACCCAGTTGGCCGGATTGAACATGACCCCGTTTCCATAACCGAGGAGGACGATTCCGGCGGCGATTTTCCGCTGAAAACCGATACTGACCATTATCGGGAAGACGATGGTCGCGATCATGATGAACGCGCCCAGTCCCGAGATGCTGGTCGAGATGACCGCCACGGCCAGATAGAGCAGGATCAAGAAGACGATAGCGTTGTCGCCGCCGAGTTCCGCGGCCGATTTGACTATCTCCTCCGCGATGCCTGTTTGTTCGATGATAGCACCGAGTGCGGCACCGAAGAAGACGGCGACGAACGCCGACGCCAGCTTCGTGGAACCATCCACGATGACCGTATTGATTATTCCATTCACTCCAAGCCCACCGACGGCCGCAATACCGAGCGCCATTGCGGCCAATGCTACGAAAGTAGGCATGAGTTCCGTCATCATCAGAACCCCGAAGAGTGCGAATACGACGAGAATTTTCAATTGCCTCGATGAGTTCCATGCGTCTTGAATCACCGACTCAACGTGGTCGAAGACAGTATATAATAATATTTTAAATAACATGACAGTATATACATTTGAATATACACCAATTACGGTGAAAAGGAACTATCATGGTAGTGGTTAATACGATAGGTGGAAAACTAGATCCTGACTCTATGGCCAATAGACGCTTGTATCTATGGATTAGGAATTTAGATGGATTCAAACTCATCGAACAATTCCAGCGCGAAAAATACAGAACAAAATTTATATATTATTACGTTAAGAAATTCATCACCGAACTTCTCCTAGGTTGAAAGGGTATTTACAAATTACTGTTCGTGACAGTTCTGCCCGGCGGCCGGAACGGAACGCCGTTCCGCACTGTGCTACCAATCGTTCCGCACAACGGAAAATACATTTCAAGATACAATTCGTCCGTCCCGGCGTGACCGACCGGGCGGCGTGATTCTGGCGCTCGATGCGTATATCGAACTTCTCGAAACGTGGCGAGAATTGAACGGCCCGCCCGTTTCGACGCTCGCCGTAGAGGTCGACCGGCCGAAAAGCACGGTTCACCGCCACCTCCAGACGCTCGAAAACCGGGGATACGTGCTCAAGGACGGAACGGAGTACTACGTTGGGTTGAAAACGTTGCGTCTGGGTGCCAACGCGCTCAATCTTACAGCGGAGTAATGAGGAACTCTCGTCACTTCGTCGGCGAGGAGGAGAATCCGCCGCGGTCGCGGTCGAAGAATCGGGACGGGCGGTGTATCTCTACTACAACCGGACGGACCAAGCAGTGAAGACGGACGCACGCCTTGGAATTCGCCTGTACCTGCACTGCACCGGCACTGGGAAGGCCATTTTAGCCCACATGCCGGAGGAACGAATCGGCCAGATCATCGACCAACACGGACTCCCACGGCGGACGAATCACACGATTACCGACCGGGACGAACTCGACGCGGAACTGGAACGGGTCCGTCGGAAGGGGGTCGCGTTCGACGACGAAGAGCGGTTGGACGGGATGCGTGGCGTCGCGACGCCGATACTGAATCAGGAAACCGGCGACTTGTTAGGTGCGCTCACGGTCGCGGGACCGACACATCGAATCCACGGCGACTGGTTCCGGGAGGACATCCCGGAGTTGCTCCAGCGCGCGTCGAAGATGGTCGAGGAATCGATTTCGCGTACCGATAACCGCGGGGATAGGTGAACTCAAGTTCCCGCCGGAACTCGGTTTCGATATGACACCACGAGCGTACACTCACGACATCGAGGTTCAGTTCCGCGACCTCGACACCCGTTCGCACGTCAATCACGTCGTTTACGCCAGCTACTTCGAGCGCGGGAAAGAACGGCTGTTCGAGGAGCTACTTGATACCTCGCTGTCGAGCGCACCGACCGTCGTGCGGGCGCTCGAAATCGAGTACGTCGCCTCCATCGACCCGGACACCACCGTCACCGTGGCGCTCGGTCCCATCGAAACCGGCGAAACCAGTCTCACTATCGACTACGAACTGCGGGACGGGGACGACACCGTCGCTACCGGTCGGACGGTATCCGTCTACCTCGGCGACGACGGCCAGCCAGCGCCGCTTCCGACCGCGTGGCGGGACGCGCTCGCGCCGTACGGCACGGCCGACGAGGACAGTTAGTACCCCCGTCTTTCCGTCGGCGGACGAAGTGCGAACGCCCCGACTCCGGCGGCGATTGCGAGGGCACTCCCGACGAGAAACACCGTCGTCCATCCCGCGAATCCGGCCAGCCAACCGGCGACCACCCCGCCGAAGACGCCCCCCAGTATCTTCGCCGAATAGAGGGCGGCGTAGTTCGCCGAGGAGTGACGTTCACCGTAATAGTCGGCGACGAGGCTCGGAAACAGCGTGTACTGTGACCCTTCCAACCCCGCCGCGACGATGAGGGCAAGCAGGAAGCCGAGCGACGACCCGAACTGTCCCGTCCCGACGAGCAACAGGAGTCCGACCCCACAGAGCGAGAACGTCACCGTCATCAGTCGCTCCCGACTGACCCGGTCGGAAATCCCGCCGACGACGAGTTCGCCGACGGCGTCCGCGACGGGGAGGATAGTTGCCGTCAGCGTCACCAACAGTGCGGCGAACCCGAACTGGTCCGCGAACGGGATGAGGTTCGCCGTGAGCATCAACCCCGCCCCGGAAATCCCGACGAACAGCAGATACATCGTCCAGAACTGCCACGTCCGCACGACTTCGCGCCACGTGTACTGTCGGGCGTTGCCGATTCCACCCCGACAGCTCGCTTTTTCGGGCTTCTTACCGGCGTCCCTCTCGTCCCGGTCGTCGTTGAGCGCTTCGTGGTCGTCATCGTCGTCCCGGTCGTCGTCCAGCCAATCCTTCGGGGGGTCACGGAGGACGAGCGCACACACGACGACGCCGATACCGATGAGCAGTCCGACGGTTTTGAGTCCGAACCGAAACGCGCCGCCTGCCGATTGGAATCGGATGTAGGGCACGAACAGCGCACTCCCCGCCGTGAACGCCATCGACCCGGCCCCGGTCGTGAACCCTCGTCGGTCGGGAAACCACTTGAGGGCGGTGTTGATGGCGACTGTATACACCATTCCGGCACCGATGGCACCCAGCGAGTAGAGCAGATACACCTGCCACAGTTCGGTGGCGAAGCTCAATCCGACGTACCCGCTCCCGGCGAGAACTCCCGCCAAAAGCGCCATCGGCCGGGGACCGTGGTTGTCCCGCCACCATCCCGCAGGGAACTGCGACCCCGCCTGAAAGAACACGTACAGACTGAACACGGCTCCGAGCGCGGACAGCGGAACCCCGAGGTTACGCGCGAGTGGTCCTTGAATCGACGACCACATGTACTGATACGGGCTGACCAATCCCATCATGAGGACGCCAGCCACGATTTGCCACCATCGCGAGAAACCCAAAATATCGCGTGCCCGCGTCGAAACGTCGGTTTCTTCGATTTCAGGGAGTACGGTCATCGCTTGGTATCGAATCCTGTCGAGCTATCCAAAGGCTGTACACGACGACGACAACGACGAGCACGATACGCGTTACGGCGGACACGCGGGGGAGCAGAAACCGGACGGCGACTCCACTGCTCACCGCGACGACGGCCGACTGTCGTGGCCACCGGACTGTGCGTTGGTTCCCCATCGGCTATTCCCGGACTTCTCGACCGTTCGATGCGGACGCTACCACGAAGAAGCTGCTGACCGTCCCCTCGAAACTGGCGGCGGGAACGGCCTCACGAGCTCCGAGGCTCTGTACATAGCCGCTCTGTCTATACCCCCTCCGGCGAGTAGAATCGACTGATGGAGAACCAAAACCGCACGAAGGGATCTGAGGTACAAAACCCGATGTTTACTGCGGTGGAAACGGGACGACGACGGTCGATTCTCACGATACTTCTCGACCGGCGGACGCCGGTGCGCGAAGCGAAACTCGCCCGTATGCTCACAGCGACGGAGAAGGAACTCCCAGTAACGGATGTTTCGGAGGACGACGCGCGGAACATCCGTCTCGACCTCCGCCACATCGAACTACCGCTGTTACGGGAGTGCGGTCTCGTCAGGTGGGACGAGCGGAAGGGAACCGTCACCACGACGAGTCACCGCGCGCTCGCCGACCCGCGATTTCGACAACTCCTCGAAGCCGAGGAGGACGGCATCGACGACGCGCTGTTCGGGCTATCGGACGAACGCCGACGCCATCTCCTCTCGATCCTTCGGGATAACTGGCGGAACCGAACCGCGATGTCGCGCTCGGCGCTCGCCCGTGAAATCGCTCGCCGGGAGAGCGGCACGGAGGACCCCAGCCGAGCGACGCTCGACGAAATTCTGACTGACCTTGACCCACGTTCATCTCCCGATGCTCGCGACTGCCGGCATCATCGATTACAACACCAAATCGGGCCGGGTCACCTACACCGCCAACCCTGCGCTCGAACGGATAGTAACGGTTTTCCACGAACCGGACAACCGCCTCGTGAACAAGTTGGACGGGTTCTTCGGCGGACTGTTCACCTCATACCGGGAAGCGAGTGCGAGTACGGACGACCCGTTCGACTGGCCGAGCTTCTGGAGAGACCCGCATCATGGCTAGACCACTGGAACTGTGGGCATTCATCTTCGCCAATACGCTATTGTTTCTCATGGGCAGTCTTCTGATGACGTTGAGTTTCATCGCGTACTATCAGAACCCCCGAGTGAAATCGTACAAGATATCCACCATCGGGTTCGGATTCATCGTCCTCGGCGGCCTCGTGGACCCGGTGTATCGTCTCGGTATTCGCGGCGAGTACTTTCTGAACGGTACCGAGCGCCTGCTCCTTCAGTCGAGCGAGGGCGTGCTGTTGTCGGTCGGTCTCGGGCTCCTCTTTTACGCCATCGTGCGCCACGACGTCCGCTCGTCGCCGACGAACGGCCGTGATTCCATGGACACGGACATCTATGGGTTCGAGGAACACCGGCACGACGACTGAGCTTACTTTCCGTTATCCCCACCTTCGCCTTCGGCACCACGCCCGACCATAACCGTGTTCTTGATGAGGTTTTTGTGGCCACGGTGCAGACGCTCGGAGAGCGCTTGTGAGGAGATGCCCAGTTCCCGGGCGAGTTCGTCCATCGTGATTTTCTGTGGAATCTCGAAATAGCCGTTTTCGAACGCGGCTTCGAGCGTCGCCTGTTGTTGTTCCGTGAGACCGAACCGCCCGCCTTTTCCCTCGTCCAGTCGATAGATACGTTTGATATCGAACGTCAGGCCGTTGTCCTCACAGTAGTCGTGCGTTCTCGACAGTGCGTCGTACTCCGAAAACAGCGCCCGAACGTGCCACGTTCCCTCCCGCCCGAGCGCCGCTAAAATGGTTCCCTCCTCCTCGACCAATATCTGGATGAGCGTCTGAATGGAATCTATCCACTCCATCTGATACAGCCACTCGTCGTCGAGGTCGGCGACCAGTTCGACGTTCGCGGTACTCGGGTCGTCTTCCAATGCGGTTTGCACCGTTCACTCTCGACGTCTTCGCCGCTCACCCAGATGAACGGCATCACCCGGTCGGGGTCGTGTGCGACGATTCGCTCGATTTCGAACTCCAACCCTTCGACCGCGGTACTAGTCTCCCACAGCGCGAACTCGTCCGCCGGAATTTCGGCCTCGACAACGACACCCATACCGGTCGATACGGTTCACGTCACGATAACGGATGTGTTTCGAGGGGTGAGAAAACAGCAATCACACCTTACTTCTCGTTGACCGACTCGATACCCTCCGCTATCGCCGCTCGCTCGGTGTTCTTCTCCGTCTCGATGCGCCATCGCTCGATATCCTCGTCGTATCCCGCGAGACGTTCGCTGACCTTCCGTTTCAGCGAATCGTCGTTGACGTTGATTTCGAACCGATACGTTGGCCTCCCGACTGGATTCGGTCGATGTTCGCACTGACAAGCGCGTTGTCGAAGTAACACGGCGAAACCTTGGTCATCACGTGTTTGTACACCGTGTTCTCGACGGCACGGAGGCTCTTTCGCGCCGCCGTGTCCGCCGCACGGGTCGCGTGCTCCACCGCTTCCTGTCCCTCTTCGGCCGCGTCCTCGAAATCGCCGTCTTCGAGTTCCTCGATGGAATTTCCGACGCTGTCGCCCGCCGTACCGATGTCCTCCAGCGGGGTCTTTCCGGCCTTTTCACCGTTCCCCTCCTTCGTACTGGCCTGTTCCGCGGTTTTCTCGTTGATGTCCTCCCCGAATCGCTCTTCGGCCTTGGGCCGCCACTCGTCCCAGTCCTCGAACTCCCCCCCGGAAACGCCCTCCTCTTCCAACGCAGTCGTGATGCGTTCTCCGTGCTCGACGACCCTGACCCACCCGCCTTCCTGCTTGAACCCGGATACGCTTTCTTCCATCGTTGCCGCTCCTACGCGGGCAGAACGGCTATCCTTCGTCCTGGTATATCCCTGCCGTTTATAACTGCCCGAAAATTCTCGTCCGAGACGGCCGCTACCACTCGGCCAAACTGCCGTCGTCGTGGTGCCAGATGGGATTGTGCCACATGACGTCGTGTTCGGCACGTTCCCGCACTCGCTCCTCGTCGATGGAAATCCCGAGTCCCGGTGCATCCGGTGCGGTCACGTACCCGTCGGTGAATCCGAACACCGTCGGGTCTTCGAGCAGGCCCAACCCGTTGCTCCGTTCAACGTCGTGAAGGTTCAAACTGTGTTCCTGTACCACGACGTTCCCCGAACAGAACCCCACTTGGAGGCTGGCGGCGAGCGCGATGGGACCGACGGGACAGTGCGGCACGAGTGCCACGTCGTGCGTTTCGGCCATCGTGGCTATCTTCCGCATCTCGGAGATTCCCCCGACGTGCGTGACGTCGGGATGGAAGACGCCGGCGACGCCGTCGATGAGGGCCTCCTCGAACTCCCACCGCGAGTACAGTCGTTCCCCGGTCGAAACCGGCACCGAGGTGTGCGTGGCTACCTCCCGAAGTCGGCCGTTCTGCTCCGGCGGAACCGGTTGTTCGAAGTACATCGGCCCGTACTTCTCCAGCGCACCCACGACTCGTTTCGCCATCGGAAACGAGACGCGGCCGTGGAAATCGACCCCGATATCCACGTCGTCGCCGACGGCGGTTCGAACCGACTCCAATCGGGATTCGACGCCGTTCACTTCCGCCGGTGACGCCAACGGTCGAAACTCCGTCGTCCCGTTCATCTTCAGCGCGGAGTAGCCGGCTGCGACCATCTCGCGGGCCGAGACGGCGAGGTCCTCGGGTGACTCGCCGCCGATCCACTGGTGTACCCGCAGTCTGTCCCGAACCGGCCCCCCGAGAAGCGCGTGAACGGGTGCGCCGTATCGCTTTCCTTTGATATCCCACAGCGCCATGTCGATGCCCGCGATGGCACTCATCAGAATCGGACCGCCCCGGAAGAACCCGCCGCGATACATCGTCTCCCAGTGTTTCTCGATGGGGAGCGGGTCCTCGCCGACGAGATACGTCTCCATCAGTTCCTCGACTGCCCCGCGAACCGCTTTGATGCGTCCCTGTACGATGGGTTCGCCCCACCCGACGGTCCCGTCGGCGGTTTCTATCCGCAGGAGGAGCCATCGGGGCGGCACTTCGAACAGTTCGTAATCGACGATGCGCATACGCGACCCTCACGGTCGAGCCACTTGACACTTCCGTGCATCGCCGAACCCGCGGAATCAATCGTCCCGTGCGGTCGGGCCGCGATGGCGACGGTATCGACCGTTATTCGCTCGTCCCGTAACTCTCCAATTTTCCCTGTATCCGTCGAATTTCGTCGTCCGGAAGGATATCGGGCGTTCCGACGGTGGACGCGAGATGGTGGATGCGCGCGCAGTACTCGACCATCTCCGCCACGTCGAACGCGCTCGCGAGCGAGTCGTCGGCCGTCAACACGCCGTGGTTTTTCAACAGCGTCGCGTTGAACTCGTCTCCAAGTGATTCCGTCGCCGCTGCGCCGAGTTCGGGAGTGGCGTGGGTTCGATACTCCGCTACCGGGATTTGCGTTCCCGCGAACGCCACGAGGTAGTGTGATGCCGGAATCGGCTCGCCGAGCGCCGCGAAGGCCGTCGCGTACGGCGAGTGGGTGTGGACGACGCCGCCGACATCGTCGCGTTGTTCGTACACCGCCAGGTGCATCGGTAGCTCCGTCGATGGCTCCTTGTCGCCGGTGAGGACGTTCCCGTCGAGGTCCACGACCGGAACGTCCCACACGTCGATTTCGCTGTAGGGGACGCCGGACGGGCTGATGGCGATGTGTTCGTCGTCGATTCGAACGCTCAGGTTTCCGCCGGTTCCCTCCGTCAGTCCGCGTTCGATGAGTTCGACACCGTACTCGCGTATCGCATCTCGTTCGTCGTGATAGGGGTCTTCGTTTTCGTTCATATCGTTCCGTATTCGCTCCACCGTTGTGATTACTCCGATGTGACGCCGACGTCCGCCATCCGGTTGGAGAGTTCGGCTTCGGCTTCCTCGGTGAGGCTCCGGTGATGAATCGCGTCGCCGGAATCCGTATCGAAGAGGTACACCGTCTCGGCAGGTATCCGTGCGTACAGTTCCTCGCCTTCGTCCACCGGACGCTGGCCGTCGACTTCGACGACGAACGTCCCATCGTGTGACTGGCCGGTCGGTTTGAGGTACAGATACCGGATGCTTCCCATCGGTTCCACGACATCGACGACACACCGGAACCCGTTACCGTCCTCCGGTTCGGTCGTGATTTCCACGTCCTCCGGCCGGACGCCGATGGTCACGCGGTCGTGTCCCTCGGCCGACGTCGCGAGGTCGTCTTCCAGTTCGTAGTCGAACCCGTCCGCGCCGAGGGTTCGTCCCTCGCGTTCCGCTTCGAAGAAGTTCATCGACGGCGATCCGATGAAACTCGCCACGAAGAGGTTCGCCGGCCTGTAGAAGCATTCGAGCGGGGTACCGACCTGCTGTAACTCGCCCTCGTTGAGGACGACGAGACGGTCGCCCATCGTCATCGCTTCCGTCTGGTCGTGGGTGACGTAGAGCGTCGTCACGTCGAGTTCCGACTGGAGGCGATTGATTTCGGTCCGCATGACGGTTCGCAGTTTCGCGTCGAGATTCGACAGCGGTTCGTCCATCAGGAACGCGTTCGGGTCGCGCACGATGGCCCTGCCGAGCGCGACTCGCTGGCGCTGTCCACCCGACATCTGGGACGGACTGCTGTCCAGCAGTTCCTCGATATCCATCGTCTGCGCGACGCGTTCGACGCGCTCCTCGATTTCGTCGCTCGAAAAGTCGGTGGACATCTTGAGGCCGAAGCTCATGTTCTCTCGGACGCTCATGTTCGGGTAGAGCGCGTAGTTCTGGAACACCATGGCGATGTCCCGTTCGCGCGGCGACGTCCCGTTCACCAGTTCGTCCTGAATCCAGATGTCACCTTCCGTCTGCTGTTCGAGTCCCGATACCATCCGGAGCAGGGTCGATTTCCCGCTCCCGGACGGCCCGACGAGGACGACGAACTCGCCGTCTCCGATGTCGATGTCGACATCATCGACGGCGGTAATCTCGCCCTGCCGGCTATCGAACCGTTTGACAACGCTGTCGATAGTGATTCCTGCCATTGGTCTACTATGCTCCTTCTTCCCAAATAAATGTTGACTTTATCCGATTCATTTCAAATCTCATATGTTTACTCCTTCAGCACGGCTCCGAAGCTCAGCCCTGACGCGAGGTAGCGATTGGCGACGACGAGAAGTGCCAACACCGGAAGGATCATCGTCATCGACGCGGCCGCCAGCATCGACCACTGGATGTTCCGCGAGCCGATGAAGCCGTACACGGCCAACGAGAGCGTCTGTGCGTGGTTGTTCGTCAGGATGAGCGAGAACAACAGCTCGATCCACGCGAAGATGAAGCTGATGATGGCGACGGAGATGATGCCCGGCAGCGCCGAGGGCAACACGACCTTGCGGAACGCCTGTGAGCGCGTCGCACCGTCCACCAGCGCCGCTTCTTCGAGGGACTGCGGGATGCCGTCGAAGAACGCCTTCATCACCCAGACCACCAGCGCGATGTTGATGGTCACGTACATGAACACCAACCCGATCAGCGTGTCGTACAGGTGGAACGTCCGGAAGATGACGAAGAACGGAATCACCACGGCGATGGGCGGCAACATCCGGGAGGACAGTATCCAGATGAGCACGTCCGGCTTCTTCGGGAAGTCATAGCGCGAAAGGACGTACGCCCCCGGAACGCCGACCACCAGCACGATTATCACCGACGCGGTGACGCTGATGAGGCTGTTGGTGAGCGCGTGGACGAACGACAGGTCGTTCGCCAACTGCATGTAGTTGTACACCGTCGGCAGGAACACCCACTTCGGCGGGAGGTCGAGCGCGTGTCCCGGCGGTTTGAGGGACATGAACCCGAGCCACCCGAGCGGCGCGAGACAGACGAACGCCCACACGAGGAGGGCGACGTGCCGGCCGACCGCCTTCGTCCGTTCTGAGGTCGCCATCAGTCCAACACCCCCTCGAAGCCGACGACGCGAATCAGGACGTTACAGATGATGAGGACGACGGCGAGGTAGACGATGGCGAGCGCGCTCGCCGCGCCGATGTCGATGTACGTGAACCCGGTCTGGAATATCTGGATGCTGATGAGCTTCGTCGCGTTGCCCGGACCTCCTCGTGTCAGTCCGTACACCGTCCCGAACGTGCGGAACAGGTCGATGAGGCGGATGAGGAACGCCACGAAGATGACCGGTTTCATGTACGGGATGATGACGTGGACGTACGTCCGCCACGTCGGCGCGCCGTCGATTTTCGCCGCCTCTATCAGTTCGTCCGGTACCGACGACAGGCCGGCGTAGAGGATGATGAACATGAACGGCGTCCAGTTCCACGTGTCCATGAGGATGACCGTCAGCAGCGGCAGATTGGTGAGGAAGTTCGGTGCCGCGAACGGCGTGTACGTGTTGATGGTGTACGCGATGATGCCGAGTTGCGGGTCGAGCATTATGCGGCCTATCATCGCCAAACTGACCGGCGCGACGGCCATCGGCAGGATGAAGACGATTCTGTAGAACGTCTCCGCCCACCTGTTCTTCACGTTCGTCAACAGTGCGGCGAGCACGAACCCGAGGACGAGTTCGAGGAACAGCGCACACGTCACGAAGATGGCCGTCACCGTGATCGACTTCCAGACGACGGGGTCGGTGAATATCACCCGGAAGTTGTGGAGTCCGGTGAACGTCCCGAGTTGGTCGGGATGGACGTAGTTGTAGTTGACGAGGCTGAGGTACAGGTCGTATATCCCGGGGAATATCGTGATGAGGAGGACGACGAGCACCATCGGCGTGGCGAGCCACACCGGGAGGTACTCGTTCCACGCGCTCCGGAGTCGCCCTTCGGACTGCGTTCCTTGCTTCGTTCCTGATTGGGTGTCTAAACTCATGGCTTGCTGGTCGGGTTCGTCGTTCGGTGGCGGTTCGACTGCCGGCGATGGTTCTCCGGCCGGCGACGGTCCAGTGGTCGATGGCGATTCGGCTGTCGATGGTCGGTCGATGGCCCGTTCATATCAGTTCCCTCCGACGGTCAACTCGGCCTGCTGTGCGGCCTTTTCCATGGCGGACTCGACGGATTTCCCGCCGGTTATCGCCTTCTGGAGTTGGATGGAGTACTTCTGCGCCCAAACGGGGTACATCGCGTCGTACGGCTCCGTCACGGCGCTCTTCAGCGAGTCGAGGGACACCTTGCTGAACTCCTTCCCGTACTTCTTCTTGTACGCCTTCTGGGACCAGATGGATTTGCGCGTCGGGAACGAGGCGTTCCGTTGAATCGCCATCCATCGCTGTGTCGGCTTCGACGTGGCCCAGAGCATGAACAGGAACGCCGCTTCGGAGTGTTTCGCGGCCTTCGACGTGGACAGTTGCCACGTGAACGACCCCGGCGCGAACTTGCTCTTGCCCGTCTTCGGCGTCACCATCTTCGCGACGCCGATGTCGCCGCCGTTCGGGGAGGCGTCGGCCAAGCTTCCCCAGAACAGGTTTGCGTCGTTCATCACGTGCGCGGCGGTGCCTTGCTGCATCGCAGCGACGACTTCCGACCACGTCATCGTGCCGATGGACGGCGGGCCGTACTCCTGTAGCGTTTCGACGTAGTACTTGCCCGCCCTCTTCGCCACGTCCGTGTCGAGGCCGGACTTTCCGGGATAGGACTTCCACAGTTGGCCGCCGTACTCCCGGAGCCACGCGTCCATCGTGTAGACGTTCATCCCGTACCCTTTCTGACCGCGGTTGACGAGCCCCGAAACGCCGTCCTCGTTCTCCTGTATGACTTTGGCGTTGTGACGGAACTGGTCGGTCGTCTTCGGAACCGACAGGTCGTGTTTCTCGTAGAGGTCCTTCCGGTAGAACATCGTGTGGACCTCGACGGTTATCGGCACGCCCGTCCATTTTTTCGTCCGCCCGGCCCCGTGGGCCGCCTCCTGACAGACCCCGAGGAGGTCGTCCCGGTTGTACCAGTTCGGGTCGTAGAGGTCGTCGTCCCCGAAGTACGGGTCGAGATACTGGAGCCACCCGGCCTCGCGGAACTGGTTGACGACTTGGTCCATGAAGAACACGTCGAACTTCCCCGCCCCGGTGCTCACGTCGGTCAGCCGCTTGGTTCGGAACTGCTGTTCCGGCAGGATGTTCCACACCACGTCGATTCCCGTGAGTTTCTCGAACATCGGAACGAGCGGTTTGATGCTGTCTATCCACGCGTGTTGGACGGCACCGACGTTGACCTTCGTTCCCGAGTGTTTCTTCCACTTGATGTTCGCGTTCTTGTACGCCGAGAGGTCGATATTCCCGTCGCCGTTCGACGGGTCCACGGTCTTCGTCCCGCCGCTCCCCGACGTTGCACTGCCGCCGCGCGTACAGCCACTCAGTCCGAGTGCCACACCCGTCCCCGCGTATGCGAGAAACTCGCGGCGCGTTCTATTCTCCCTCATCGTTCACCCGATTCACTGCGCTGATTCGGTTACTGGTGTTCATAGTTCTGTGTCCGCCTGTCATCCACACTGTGACGGCCCCTGCAGGGACCGTTCGTGTCACACCGTCCGGCCGATGTGATACAGCTATCCACGCGAGTAATTTGATTACAGATAATTAAATATTGTCCTTATCAGTACTCCGCGTTGATAATTCATCTTTTGTATGCGACCACAACGACTATGTTCGAGGAATCGCTCCCCGTAGCTATGGACTGTGAGTTAACCGACCGTACTGCACTTATCACGGGTGCCGGCCGTGGTATGGGAAAGCAAACCGCAAAGCAAGTTCGCACGAAACGGTGCCGACGTCGTCATCAACGACGTGGACCCCGACGTCGCCGAGGAAACCGCCGAGGAAATTCGCGACCTCGGAGTTGAAGCCGTCGGCATCGCCGCCGACGTGAGCGACGCCGCCGAAGTCGAGGCGATGGTCGAGCAAGCGACCGACGAACTGGGTCCCATCGACGTCCTCGTGAACAACGCGGGCATCGGCGACGCCGGTCCGTTCGTCGATGCGTCCTACGACGACACGTTCGGGTTGAACCTCGACGTGCATCTCCACGGGTCGCTGAACTGCACCCGCGCGGTCATCGACGGGATGGTCGAGCGCGGCTACGGGAAGATAGTCAACATCACCTCGATTCACACGAAAAACGGCGTCGGCATGTCGCCGGCCTACGACGTCGCCAAGTACGGCCTGCTCGGCCTGACCAAGAGTCTCGCGCTCGAACTCGGCCGCGAGGGCGTTCGCGTGAACGCCGTCGCGCCGGGGTGGGTGAACACGAGGATGACCGAGGGGTTCAGCGACGCCGTCCGCCAGCAGATTCTCGACAACAACCCGGTCGGTCGGCTTGCGGAACCCGAGGACATCGCGAACGCCGTAACGTTCCTCGCGTCGCCGGCCAGCGACTACATCAACGGCCACGAACTCCGCGTCGATGGCGGGCAAGTGCCCATCGATAGTTGGCGGTTGGACGAGCGCTAACTCGGCAGCTATCCGCTCAGTCGTCCCGATTCGGGTAGATTATCTTCTTCAGCCCGTCCTTTTCCTCCATTCCGTCGAAGGCGTCCGCCAGTCCGTCGAGACCGTACTCGTCGGTGACGAGCGAATCGACGTCGATGCGCTCGTTTCGGAGAAGTGTGACGGCGCGAATGAAGTCGTTTGGCGTGAGCGAGAACGTCCCGACGAGTTCGGTCTCGTCGTAGTACACCGCGAACGGGTCGATTTCGACCGTCGCATCCTGCGGCGGGACGCCGAAGATCAGCGTGGTTCCGCCGGCGGACGGCAGCGACAGTGCGATTTCGATGGTTTCCGGCAGTCCGACCGCCTCGACGGCGATATCCACGCTATCGACGAGTTCGTCGAGTTTCGTCTCCAGGTCGGTTTCGACGGGGTCGATGCCGTAATCCGCGCCGGTTTCGAGTGCTAGTTCGCGCCGGTGGTCCACGGGTTCGGAGACGACGACTGTTCCCGCGCCGCTCGCACGGAACGTCTGGGCGAGGAGCAGTCCGATCGGTCCAGCGCCGATGATGACCACGGTGTCGCCGGAGTCGAGGTCCACTTGGTCGACGGCGTGAACACAGCAGGCGAGCGGTTCGGCGAACGCCGCCCGTCGATACGGCAGGTCGCCGACGGGTTCCACGTAGCCGGCGGGTGCACGAACGTACTCGGCGAACGCGCCGTCGATGATGGTGTCGGCCGCGCCGCCGATGGACGTGAAGTTCTCACAGAGGTTCTCCTTGCCGCTCAGGCACGCCCGACACTGGTTGCAGGGTATCGAGGGGTTGATGGCCACGCGGTCGCCGACGGACACGTTCGACACGTCATCGCCGACGGCGACGACTTCTCCGGCGCTCTCGTGACCCGGTATCATCGGGAAATCGACCGGAAATGTCCCGTGGTACATGTGATAGTCGGTCATACAAACGCCACAGGCGTTCACTTGGACGAGTACGTCACCCTCTCCCGGCGTCGGTTTATCGTGTTCCTCGATAGCGACGGTCCGTTCATCCGTCAGTGTAGCTGCTTTCATTTCGACACCTCGTAATCCGTGGACGGGGGGTTAAAACTTCCCCCACGACGTTCGTCGTGAGCGACATCATCCTTCGCTCGCTCCAGCTTTTCACCCGCCCGATTCTGCGAAATACTTACTACCGAGGAATGGAATTGTTCCTAAAATGGGTGTATTAGACCGATTTGCGCTCGACGGAGAGACGGCCATCGTGACCGGTGCCGCACGTGGTCTCGGCAAGGAAATGGCGATCGCCCTCGCGGACGCCGGTGCCGACGTTGCAATCGTGGACATCGACATCGAGATGGCCGAGGAGGCCGCCGCGGAACTCGACGAACTCGGCGTCGATACCGCCGCCGTCGAGGTGGATGTGACCGACGAAGCCGAAGTCGAGGCGATGGTCGAGGCGGTGACCGACGAACTGGGTCCCATCGACATC
Organism: uncultured haloarchaeon; assembly: GCA_963811185.1. GTDB lineage: Archaea > Halobacteriota > Halobacteria > Halobacteriales > Haladaptataceae > Haladaptatus. The sequence continues at coordinate 90,137 of CAWEQN010000010.1, read as the reverse complement.
CTCGTGAACAACGCCGGTATCGCCGCGAACGAACCGGCAGAGGAGATGGAGTACGAGACGTGGCAACGAACCCTCGACGTGAACCTCTCGGGGGTGTTCTTGTGTGCGAAGCACGTCGGTCGGCGGATGCTCGACCGCGGGGAGGGACGCATCATCAACATCGCCTCCATGTCGGCCTACAACGTCAACGTCCCGCAACCGCAGGTGGGCTACAATGCGTCGAAGGCCGGCGTGCTGATGGTGACGAAATCGATGGCCGTCGAGTGGGCGAGTCGCGGCGTCCGCGTCAACGCCATCGCGCCGGGGTACATGCGGACCGAACTTGTGGAACAGGTGCTCGAAGCCGACCCCGAGATGGAACGGACGTGGACGGACAACACGCCGATGGGACGACTCGGCCGCCCCGAGGATTTGCAGGGAATCGTCGTGTTCCTCGCGTCCGAGGCGTCCCCATACATGACCGGCGAAATCGTTCGCGTCGATGGCGGGTACACCTCACGCTGAACACGACGGGTTCGACGCGCTCACGGCGACGACGAACGAAGCGCACGCAGTTTCGCCATCGCTCTCTCCCAACCGGCATCTTCCGTCGGTTCGTACGTGTGTATCTCCATCGTCGATTCGACGAGTTCGCGGCCGGTTTCGAGGTCCGGAAGTGATCCGGTGGCGACCGCCTGTGTGAGCAGGTTTCCGGTCGCCGTCGCTTCGGCCGGTCCTGCGCGGACGACCAGTCCGGTCGCGTCGGCGAGCAGTTGGCAGAACAGTTCGTTTCGAACGCCGCCGCCGCCGACGTGGAGGGTTTCCGGCGACCGTCCGGTCACCGTCGCGATTTCTTCGAGGGCGAGTGCTGACGTCGCCGCGAGGCTATCGAGGAGACAGCGGACGATTTCACCCTCCAACTCCGGTACCCGCTGGTCCGTGTCACTGCAGTAGTCGGCTATCCGCTCGGGCATCTCGCCGTCGATGCTGAACGCCTCCGCATCAGGGTCGATGAGCGACGCGTGTGCGGGCGCGGCCTCGGCGGCCGTCAGCAGTTCCTCGTACGACGTTACGCCGCCGTCCCGCTCCCATGCCAGCCGACACTCTTCGAGCAGGAAGAACCCGTTGACGTTCTTGAGCAGTCGGACGGTGTCGTCGACCCCGAGTTCGTTCGAGATGCCCGCCTCGTAGGCCGCCGGGGAGCGGTCAGCGTGTGGCGAGACGACCCCGAGGATGAACCACGACCCGGTGCTGAGGAAGGCCGAATCTTCCGAGAGCGGCAGTCCGGCAACCGCCGCCGCCGTGTCGTGACTCGCCGGAAGCACCAGTTTCGGCTCCGACGGGAGTATCTCCGACGGAAGCGTTCCGACGATACTTCCCGGTTCCCGCAACGGCGGTAGTGGTTCGGTCGGTAGCGACAGCGTTTCGAGGAGCGCGGTGTTCCACGACCGTCGTCTCGGGGTCCAACATCTGGCTCGTCGATGCGACGGTGACGTCCGTCACCGCCTCGCCGCCGAGGAGATGCGTCAGCAGTTGGGGCATCATCAGGAACCGGTCGGCGTCCGCGAGGAGTTCGGGTTCGTTGCGGGCGAGCGCGTGGTACTGCCACAACGTGTTCGGCGTGTTCCAGTGGTTGAGACCGGTCGCCTCGAACAACGCTTGCTTACCGACCGCGTCGATGATGTCGTCGCGGGTCGCGCTGACTGCGGGGTCACGATACGAGTACGGGTTTGCCAGCAGTTCGCCGTCCTTGAGCAGTCCGAAATCCAGTCCCCACGTGTCGATACCGACCGTGTCGAGTCCGTCGAGCGACGACGCCGCCACCGAGAGTCCCTTCTCGATGTCGGCGAGCAGGTCGGTAACGTCCCAGACGTATCGGCCGTTCCGCTCGACGGGGTGGTTGTCGAATCGATGCACTTCGGTGACGGTCATCCTGTTCGACTCGATTTCGCCGGTGAACACGGTGCCACCGTTCGCGCCGATATCGACTGCGAGGTGTTTCATGCAGTTCTCCTCGGTTCTGTGTATCCCAGTGATTTGAGTGTTTCCCGAACGAATTCCCTCGACTCGCCGAAACGGTTCGCCAACCCCATCATCGTTCGCGTGTTTAGCACAGTAAAACGAATTCATTACCCCTCGTGGGGGCCATATTCGGCAATCTGAACTGGTCGTCCCCTTCGATGGTATGACTTCCACATATCTGTCGTCATCTTTCGGTATGTATTATGAATTTCAGTTCACCGATGGTGAACAGATATAAATGGGTGCCGACGGATGTATTTGCCATGAACGTAGATGGACGTTGTCCGGTGAACGCGACGAAGACATCGTTTACGCTACTAGAAGCCCTCGCGGCCGATGGTCCCCTCGGCGTAACGGAACTGGCCTCCCGAATCGACACGACGAAGGGAACCGTCCACAACCACCTGACGACGCTGTGTAGCTTGGGATACGCGAAACGGGTCGATGGCCGGTACGACCTCACGCTCCGTTCGCTCGCGACGGGCGAGCGGACGAGGAATCGGATGAAACTGTTCCGAGTCGCAAAGCCGTACCTCGACAACCTCACGGAGACGACGGGTGAGTACGCCGGCCTCTACATCGAGGAAGCGGGTCGGGCGACTCGTGTGTATCACGCGATGTGTGCCGACACGTGGTCCCCCTCGTCGGTCAACGGCGACCAGTTGCCCCTGCACGCCACCGCCGCCGGCAAGGCGATACTCGCGGACATGCCCGACGACAGTGTCGAGGAGTGTATCCGGCGACACGGGTTGGGCGAGTACACCGACGGGACGATTACGGACAGGGAGACGGTACTCGAACAGCTGCGAAAGGTACGCGACGATGGCGTCGCGTACAGTCGTGCGGAACGATTCGAGGACGTCAACGGCGTCGCCGCTCCGGTTCGTGGCAGTGAGCACGACGGGCACGCCGCCATCTCTGTCGTCGGGTCGGCCGACGTCCTCCACGGACGGCGTTTCGAGGAGGATGTGACGGGACAGGTGTTGAGCACCGCGAAGAAGATAGAACTCGACCTTCGGTCGGCGTGAGCGCGTTCAACCCTGCTAAACGCGGACGGATGATGAATAGCACAGTGCAACGAGGTGTTCCCTCGTTTCTACGATTACAGTACTATCTATGTAATGGGGCTGCTGTCGAAGTGGATCCACACGGTACCGAGCACTCCGGGGACTCCCAAATCCGTTCTCGGTGGCAGAACACGATTCGTCCTCTCCCACGGTTCGGAACCGCACACCTTTTCGCCCTTTCTTTTCCCGATCGCGGTTCTGTCCTCCCTTCTCCACCGACGTTGTCGAACGAAATCACGCCTCGATACCGGCCGAACTCGTTCTGATATTCAGAACGCTTTGTCCGGGTCGGCCCGAGCGCTTCCACACGAACCTCCAATTCTTCGGCGCGACGCCGGACGTGGGACTTCGAACCCTCGCACTCGGCGATGTCGGTGGAGAGATATCTCTATCCACGCGTTCGAGCAGCCTGATGCCGGGTCAGACGGTTACGGTTTCGTTCACGAGTCGTCCGATGCGGTCGATGTCGATGATGACTTCGTCGCCTTCGAGGAGGGTGAACGACTCCGGGGGCACCAGCGCGGTTCCGGTGAGCAGAACCAGCGTCTCGGGGAGGCTGTTGTGCCGCTTCAGATACGAGACGAGCTCCTCGCAGGTGGTCGCCATCTCGCTCGTCGAAGTCGAGTCCTCGTACATGATTTCGCCATCGCGTTCGATAGTCAGCGACATTTCGAGGTCGTGGGGGTCCTCGACCGTCTCGCCGGTAGCGACACACGGCCCGATGGAACAACAGCGGTCGTACACCTTCGCCTGCGGAAGATACAGCGGGTTTTCCCCTTCGATATCGCGACTGGAAACGTCGTTGCCGATGGTGTAGCCGACGATCTCGCCTCGATGGAGGACGACGCCGAGTTCGGGTTCCGGAACGTTCCACTCCGAATCGCCACGTACCCCGATATCCTCCCAGGGCCGACCGTCCGCGAGGGTGTCGCTTTGAGGAACAGTTCCGGTCGCTCGCTGTCGTACACGTCCATGTACACCTCCGGTTTGCCGCTCTCGGCTTTGCGTGCCTCCTCGCTGATTCGGTACGTGACGCCCGCCGCCCACACCTCGTCGGCGACGACGGGTTGGAGGGTGTTCCGGTCGGACTCGTCGAGTTCGACCCGTGCGGCGTCGTCGAGGCGTTTGCGGGCGATGGCGTCGATGGATTCGTCATTCGCGTTCGCCGCGCGGGCGAGCGCCCTGAACGAACCGAGGTCGGGTGAGACGGAGGTCAGGTCGTACGCGGCTCCATCGTCGTCCATCGCTACCAAGCTGTCTGCGGATGAGCGAAGCTCTCCACCGGGGAGTCGGTAATAGCGCATACACAGAGATGCTCGGATAGTGTTAAAAGAGTATCGCCGCCGGAAATCCGTCGATGTATCGTCGTAGTCGGGACTGTTCGCCTCGAATCGTCAGTACGGAACATCCGTTCGATGATGGCCGTGTCTCCCCACCTCAATACGATCTCCGGTTCCCAAAGTCGCGACGGTTCCAACAGGCTCGTGTCAAAATGAACGGCGGCGAGTGCGACCTACTCGACCGTGATCTGCGATTCGGTGGCGGCTGCCTCGTAGATGGCCGCGAGCGTCCGCATGTCCACGAGGGCGTGTTCACCGTTGGGGGTGGGCTCGACGCCCCGCATGACGCGGTCGGAGAAGTAGTCGAACTCCTCGGTCATCTCGTCGCCGAACAGGTCGCGGCGGCCGTCGTCGATTTCCATCTCTCGCCCGTCCGGCTGGCGGAGCGTGAGCGTCTGCGGCGTGATGCCCAAAAATGCGGGGTCGAGGCGCAACTCGCCCTCGGTTCCGATGATTTGGAGGCCGCCCGAGAGGTGCCCGTTCTGGCTGGCCGTGCAGGCGGCGTACGTGCCGTCGTCGAACTGCACCGAGAAAACAGCGTGCTCGTCCGGAACGTCGTCGAACGCGTCGTGTTCCGAGTGCATCTGTGCGGTGACGCTTACCGGGTCGGCGTCGAGGACGAACCGCGTCGTGTTCAGCGGGTAGATGCCCAAATCCATCACCGTCGCGCCGTAGCCGGCGAGGTCGGGGTCGAGTCGCCACTGGTCCGGGTTGCCCGAGACGAAATCGAGCATCTGCTGTTCCATGTGACCGTGGACGGCGACCGGGTCGCCGATGGCCCCCTCGCGGACGAGTTCGCGCATCCGACGGACTTGTGGGTCGGTTTGCATCCGGTAGGCGACCATCAGCGGCACGTCCTCGGCGGCCGAGACGAGTTCCTCGGCGCGTTCGACCGTCGCCTCCATCGGCTTTTCACAGAGAACGGCTTTCCCGTGGTTCGCCGCGGCGCGCACGTACTGGAGGTGATACGCGTTCGGCGTACAGACGTAGGCCGCGTCGTACTCGTCGGTCGCTTCGCCGTCCACGAACTCGTCATAGGTGATAGCGTGGTGACGGTCGAAACCCCGTCGGCCGCGTCCTCGGCCTTTTCGTGGGTACTGCTGACGGTGACGGTCGTCTCGCAGAACTTCGACTCTTCGATCGCCGGGATGGCTTGCTCTCGCGTCCACCAACCGAGGCCGACCACGGCGATGCGGAGCGTCCCCGACTCCAGCGTTTCCCAATCTCGTTCCCTGATCCCGTTCAGGTAGTCGATGGCGGTCATGGTCGGAACGTTCGACCACGTCGGCAAAAAGATAATGATAACGATAGTAAAAAATCCTGTCAAACGTTGGTCGGACCGTAACAGTCGTATGGTGGAAGTGAGAACGGTAGCCTGATGTCGGATACGACGCGGAACTACGTTAGCGGTCAGTGGACCGAATCGGCGACGGGGGAGACCATCGAGGTCGAGAACCCCGCACGCCCGAGCGAAGTCGTCGCACGATACCAGGATTCCAGCACGGAGGACGCCACCGAGGCGGTCGAGGCCGCCGCGGACGCGGCCGACGACTGGGCATCGACACCCGGCCCGGAACGGGGCCGAATCCTCCGCGAAGCCGGAACCCTGCTCGCGGAGCGGAAGGACGAACTCACGGAGTTGCTCGTCGCCGAGGAAGGCAAGGCGACCGCCGAAGCCGGCGGGGAGGTACAACGCGCCATCGATATCTTCCATCATTTCGCGGTGAAGGCGGCCGAGCGCGGCGGGACGGTCAAAAACCCGAGCTCGCCCGACCAGAACCTCTACACGGTCGAGGAACCGGTCGGCGTCGCCGCACTCATCACGCCATGGAACTACCCCATCGCCATCCCCGCGTGGAAACTCGCGCCGGCGCTCGCGGCGGGAAACACGGCCGTCCTCAAACCGGCGTCGGCCGCACCCGGCGTCGCCGTCGAAATCGCACGTGCACTCGACGAGGCCGGTCTTCCCGACGGCGTTCTCAACGTCGTCACGGGTTCGGGAAGCGTCGTCGGCACCGAATTCATCGAACACGACGCGGTGGACGCCGTGTCGTTCACCGGCAGTAGCGAGGTCGGCGAGATGGTGTACGACCAAGCGACGGATTCGGGAAAGCGCGTCCAGACGGAACTCGGCGGGAAGAACCCGACAATCGTCACCGACTCGGCAGACCCCGCCGAAGCGGCCGACATCGTCGCGAGTGGCGGGTTCGGCGTCACCGGACAGGCGTGTACGGCCTGTTCCCGCGCCATCGTCTACGAGGACGTTCACGACGAGTTCGTCGCCGAACTCCTCGACCGCGCGGAATCCATCGACATCGGCCCAGGCGACGAGCACGAGATGGGGCCGCAGGTGAGCGAGAGCGAACTCGAATCGACGCTCGACTACATCGAAATCGCCGAGGAGGAAGGAGCGACGCTCGCCGCGGGCGGCAGTATCCCGGAAGGCTCCGCGGTCGAATCCGGCTACTTCGTCGAACCGACCGTGTTCACCGACGTGGACTCCGGGATGCGCATCGAACAGGAGGAAGTGTTCGGCCCGGTCATCGCCGTCATCCAAGTGAGCGACTTCGACGAGGCCATGGCGGTCGCAAACGGCGTCGAGTACGGACTCGCGGCGAGCATCGTTACCGACGACCACACCGAGGCGAATCGCTTCGTTCACGAGATGGAGGCGGGCGTGGTGAAGGTCAACGACAAGACGACTGGACTCGAACTCCACGTCCCCTTCGGTGGGTTCAAACGCTCGTCCAGCGAGACGTGGCGCGAACAGGGTGACGAGGGACTGGACTTCTACACCATCGAGAAGACCGTCTACGACAACTACTGAACCCCTATCGCTTCGGCCCTCCATCGTTCGGAATCTCGGCCCGAATCGCTCCGTCCATCGTGAGTTCTGGTATGCAGAATACTCGTCGGGAACGGTCGTGGGGTTCGGCCCTGTGAAATCGTTCCACCTCGCATTGCTTTACGCTTGAGGGCCGTTCTCGACTTCGGAACGAATCCACGCCCACTATCGGTCACGAGTCCCGTGCGCCGACGAACCCAGGTGGAATCGGGAAGCGACGAATCGCGCCCGAGCGAAATTCGAAGCCACCGGGTCGAGACGGCCGACCACCCCCTGTCTTCCGGACATTTAATCGAGGCGAGATAAATTATATACGACCCCGTCGGAATCGGATACTGTGGGACCAGAAATAACGAAGATAGTGAGTACGGAGTTTTCGTATCCACTACAGGACGTGGGCACCGACGAACACGGCTTCAACCTCGTGTACGAACCCGGTTCGACGACGCACCGGAAACTGTTCGCCATCGAAGTTCAGACGGATACCGGCATCTCGGGCGAGTATATCGGAGGTAACTCCCCCGGTGCCGCCCAGTACAACACCGTCGCGGACTACCTCATCGGAAAGAACCCGCTCGAACGCGAAAAACATTGGAGCGAAGTCAAGCGTGCGTTGAGAAAATACGACCGAATGGGAATCGGCCCATCGACATCGCGCTGTGGGATTTCGCCGGGAAAGTACTACGACGCCCCGATTCACGAACTGCTCGGAACGTACCGCAAGCGCATTCCGGCCTACGCGTCGACGTATCACGGCGACGAGAACGGGGGCTTGGACTCCCCGGAGGCGTTCGCCGATTTCGCCGAGGAGTGCCGTGACAGGGGCTTTCCCGGATACAAGATTCACGGCTGGGGCGGCGGGGATACCTCCCGTGACCTCGACCGTGAAATCGCCGCCGTTCACGCCGTCGGCGAACGCGTCGGCGACGAGATGGACCTGATGCACGACCCGGCGTGTGAACTCGAAACGTTCGGCGACGCGCTCAAACTCGGCCGTGCGCTCGACGAGGAGGGGTTCTTCTGGTACGAGGACCCGTTCCGCGACGGCGGAATCTCACAACACGCACATCGGAAGCTTCGACAGGCGCTCGATACCCCGATACTCCAGACGGAGCACGTTCGCGGCCTCGAACCTGCGGCCGACTTCGTCGCCAACGAGGCGACCGACTTCGTCCGCGCGGACCCCGAATACGACGGCGGAATCACGGGCGCGATGAAACGCGCCCGAATGGCCGAGAGCTTCGGACTCGACGCGGAGTTTCACGCGCCCGGTCCGGCCCAACGGCACTGTATCGCGGCGACGCGGAACTCGAACTACTACGAGATGGCGCTCGTCCACCCCGACTGTCAAAACACGCAACCGCCCGTGTATCTGGGCGACTACTCCGACATGATCGATACCGTCGCCGACGACGGCACGGTCCGGGTTCCGGACGGCCCCGGTCTCGGCGTGGAGTACGACTGGGACTACGTCGAATCGAACGCGACCGGAAGCGTCCACGTGTACGAATAGTCGTATACGGCAACTTTCCAACTACTCGGCGGCGACGAAACCCCTTCTCGGAACCGCCGACCACCGTCCCGAAATCGGGGTCGATGACTTCGCCACGTCGTTTCCTTTCGTTCGAAAACTCCGCGGTGCGGCACTTTCATCGCCACCACAAGAATGGTTATTACATCGACCTCCACAACGCCTTTGATATGCCGACGGAATCGACCGCGACGTTCGAATCGTCGTTACGGAAGCTCGACGTTCCGTGTACAGTGACGACCGCCGACGGGTTTCCCGGGGCGCTCGATGCGGCCATCGAAACGCCCGCCGTGGGCGTTCCGTTGGACATCGAGGGAATCTCCCTCGAAGATACCGACGTGACGCGCTCACCCTCGTCGGGACAACTCGTGGACGCGAGAACCGGCGTCACCCCAGCCGCGCTCGGCGTCGCGGCGCACGGGAGCCTGCTTCTTGCAATCGTCCGCGGATGGCACCGAACCGGTCAGTCTCTACCCGCCCCGTCACGTCGCCGTGGTCCGCGAGAGCGACATCGTCCCCGACGTTCGGGACGCGCTCGAATGGCTCGACGGCGAGTTCGACGACGGGCGACGGTCCGCCGTCTTCGCCACCGGCGTCAGCGCCACCGGCGACATGGGAGCGCTCGTGGAGGGCGTTCACGGACCGGCGGACGTCCGCGTCATCGTCGTGGAGGGTCGCTAGATGAGCAGCGATAGCCGACGCGAGAAGGCGGCGAAAATCCGCCATCTGCTGGAGACGGAAGGCGCGAGCGTTCAGGAGAACACGACGCACTTCAACGAGGAGCGTTACGACGCCGTCGAGGAGCTCGCCGGCTACGAGGCGGTTCGTGAGGAGGCACGCGCCATCAAGGAGGACGCCATCGACAGGCTTCCGGAACTGGTGGAGACCCTTCGCGAGTCGGTGGAGGACAACGGCGGCCACCTGTACATCGCGGACGACGCCGCGGACGCCAACGCCTACATTCGGGAAGTCGCCGAGGACGCCGACGCCGACTCGCTGGTGAAGAGCAAGTCGATGACGACGGAGGAACTCGACGTCAACGAGCACCTGGAAGCCGCCGACGTCGACGTCTGGGAGACGGACCTCGGCGAGTTCGTCATCCAAATCGCGGAGGAAGCGCCCTCGCACCTCGTCGGACCGTCGCTCCATCGAACGACCGACGACGTCGCGGACCTGTTCAACGAGTACTTCGACCCGGACGAACCGTTCGAGACGGCGGAGGAACTCACCGAGTTCGCCCGGGATTACCTCGGCGAGCGGATTCGCGCCGCCGACGTCGGCATGACTGGCGCGAACTTCGTGCTGGCCGACTCGGGGACGATAACGCTCGTCACCAACGAGGGGAACGCTCGCAAGTGTGCGGTGACGCCCGACACCCACATCGCGGTCGCGGGCGTCGAGAAGGTCATCCCGTCGCTGTCGGACCTCGGGCCGTTCGTGGAACTCATCGCCCGGTCGGCCACGGGACAGGACATCGCCCAGTACGTCTCGCTGTTCAGTCCGCCGACGGACTCTCCCACGTTGGATTTCGAGCATCCGGACGACCCGAAGTTCGGCACCCAGCGCGACCGGGAGTTCCATCTCGTTCTCATCGACAACGGACGCATGGCGATGCGCGAGGACGACCAACTGCGCGAGACGCTGTACTGCATTCGGTGTGGTGCCTGTGCGAACTCCTGTGCGAACTTCCAGCACGTCGGCGGCCACGCGTTCGGCGGCGAGACGTACACCGGCGGCATCGCGACCGGGTGGGAAACCGGCGTCCACGGCATCGAGAGCGCCGCCGAGTTCAACGACCTCTGTACGGGTTGTTCCCGGTGTGTCAACGCCTGCCCGGTGAAGATAGACATCCCGTGGATAAACACGGTCGTCCGTGACCGCCTCAACCACGACCACGACCCATCGAAGTTCGACTTCCTCGTCGAGGGGCTGACGCCGGACTCGGAACCGGCGGGTCTCGACCCGCAGAAACGGGCGTTCGGCAACTTCGAGACGATGGCGAAGGTGGCGAGCAAGACCGCGCCGGTTTCGAACCGACTGCTCGAGTCGTCGCCGGTCAGGGCCGCGATGGAGAGATTCGCGGGTATCGATGCGCGTCGGGACCTCCCGACCTTCCGGAACGAGTCACTCGTCGAATGGTTCGAAGCCCGCGGTGGAAGCCATGTTCGCGATACTGACCGAACTGCCGTCCTCTACCCGGACGTGTACACCAACTACGTCCTCGTGGAGCGCGGGAAGGCCGCAGTATCCCTCCTCGAATCCCTCGGCGTCGAAGTCGTCGTTCCGGACGCCCCCGGAAGTGGCCGCGCACCGCTTTCGCAGGGGATGATAGAAACGGCCGAGTCGAAGGGTCGGCGCGTGTTCGACGGACTCCGTCGGCACATCGACCGCGGCCGGGACGTGGTCGTTATCGAACCCAGCGACCTTGCAATGTTCCGACGGGAGTACGAGAAACTGCTTCCCGCCCGCGCGTTCGAAACCCTCTCCGAGAACAGCTACGAGGTTCTCGAATACGTGTTCGGACTGTTGGAAAACGGCGCGGATTCGGACCACCTCCCACGCGACGCACCGAAACTCGCCTATCACAGCCACTGTCAACAACGAACCCTCGGCCTCGACGCGTACACCGAGGCCGTCTTCGAGCGCCTCGGCTACGACGTGGTCACTTCGGACGTAGAGTGCTGTGGTATGGCCGGGAGCTTCGGGTACAAATCGGAGTACTACGAGTTGAGCATGGACGTTGGGTCCACGCTCCGCGACCAGTTCGCCGACGCGACCGACCGAACCATCGTCGCGTCAGGCACGTCGTGCACCGAGCAACTCGCCGACCTGCTGAACGACGACGTGAAGCACCCGGTCGAGATTCTCGCGCCTCACGGCCACTGACGGGTCCCGTACCGTCGTCGCTTTTCGATACTGTCGACGTCTGGACGAGAGTAACAATGAAGACACCGGGGAAAAAAGAGTACGTATCGACATGCAGCCAGCACTCATACTCCCACCGGAACGCGACGAGCGATGGGACCTCGCCAAACAGATGGGCGTCGAACGGGCGGTCGTCCACACGCTCGAAATCGGCGACGAAAGCAGACCGTGGCGTTTCGAGGAACTGATGGAACTCACCCAAAATTTCGAGGATTACGGCATCGACGTCGATGTCATCGAAGGGTGTGTCCCGATTTCCGACGCGACACGACTCGGCCGCGACGGGCGCGACGAGGAAATCGAGCGGTTCAAACGCTATCTCCGAAACCTCGGCGAACTCGGCGTGCCGGTTGTCGCCTACGACTGGATGGCCGGTCTCAGATGGGCGCGCACCTCGACCGCGCTCCCGTCACGGGGTGGGTCGCTCACGACCGGATACGACCACGACCTGATGCAACGCGGTCCCGACCAACCGCTGGCCCCCGTCGACGCCGAGGAACTCTGGAGCGGCCTCGAACATTTCCTGACGGAAGTCGTCCCGGTCGCGGAGGAGGCAGGTGTCGAAACTCGCCCTGCACCCCGACGACCCACCACTGGGGAACGTCCGCGGCGTCGACCGCATCATCACCAGCGTGGAAGCGTACGACCGGGTGCTCGACATCTACGACAGCGAGTACAACGGCATCACCTTCTGTCAGGGGAACTTCGCCGCGATGGGAGCGGACGTTCCCAAGGCCATCCGCCACTTCGGCGACCGGATCAACTTCGTCCACTTCCGCGACGTGGACGGGACCGCCGAGAAGTTCGTCGAAACGTGGCACGACGACGGACCCACGGACATGCTCGCTTGCGTCGAGGCGTATCGGGACATCGGCTTCGAGGGGCCGGTTCGACCGGACCACGTCCAAACGATGGCGACCGAGGCGAACGACAACCCCGGCTACATGACGCTGGGACGACTCTACGCCATCGGCTACCTGAAAGGGCTTCTCGAACAGACGGACGAGCGACGATAGCGAATCGAGCCTCCGACCGTCAACGTGATCTCTGAGCGGAAGGTGGCGACTACGAGTTTCCCTCTCCAAAGACACTTTTATTGATACGTTCCCCTTGAACACGGAGTAATACCTATTGTGTTCCCCCGAGAACGGGGTACGTGTATGAGTACCACGTTTCAGGGATATCGCCGAGACGACGGCCGTGTCGGCGTCCGCAACTACGTCGCCCTCATTCCGACGTCCGTAGCCGCCAGTCCGGTCGCTCGCCACGTCGCGGCCGAAGCCGGCGAGTGGGCGCGGGCGACGCCGCATCAGATGGGGACGACACAACCAGAACCGGCACGAAGACAAACCGAACGGGTTCTCGCCGGCATCGGTAAAAATCCGAACGTCGGTGCGGCGGTAGTCCTCGAACTCGGAACCGAGGACATCGACGCAGAGGCGCTCGCGGACCGTATCGCGACGGCCGGAAAACCGGTCGAAACGCTCTCGATTCGCGACTGTGGGGGAACGAAGCGTGCCCTCGCCGACGGTCAGCGAATCGTGGAATCCCTCCACGAAGACATCGCCGACGCGCGGCGGGAGGAGGCGGACATGTCGGAGTTGATCTTCGGGGCGGAGTGCGGCGGAAGCGATGCGACGAGCGGTATCGCGGCCAATCCCGCTGTCGGGAACGCCGCCGACAGAATCGTCGCCGCCGGCGGAACCGTCAGTTTCAGTGAAACGCCGGAGTTCATCGGCGCGGAACACATCCTCGCCGACCGATGTGCGACCGACGAGGTTCGCGACCGACTCCTCGAACGGGTCGAGGCGCGCGAAGGACAGGCACGATTGATGGGCGTCGACCTTCGAGGCGCACAACCCACGCCGGGGAACCAGGAAGGCGGGTTGACGACCATCGAGGAAAAGAGTCTGGGAGCCATCGCCAAAGGAGGAACGACACCCGTCCGGGGCCTCGTCGAGTACGCCGAACAGATACCGACGGGCGGCGGCCTCGTCCTCATGGACACGCCGGGATACGACGTAGAAAGCGTCGTGGCGAAGGTGGCCGGCGGCGCGCAAATCGTCGCGTTCACCACCGGTCGGGGCTCGACGACCGGGAATCCCATTGCACCGGTCATCAAAGTGACCGGGAATCCCCACACGTGGAAGAAAATGCGGAACAACATGGACGTGAACGCCTCGACCATCGTCGAGGGTGAGGAAATCGACGCCGTCGGCGAACGACTGTTCGAGACCATCAGGGACGTCGCGGACGGACGCCGAACCGAGGCGGAACGCCGTCAGTTACAGGAGTTCGCCATCAACGAAATTCAGCCGAAGGAACTGGAGGGAGTGGCATGAAAGGCGATGTCATCGAGGGTGCCGCCCTCGTCATGAATCACCGGGATTCAGTCGCGACGGCGCTCGAGGACCTCAAAGCCGGGAGGGAGCTTGCCGACGGCGAGCGGGACGTGACGGTCTCGGACGAGATTCCATTCGGGCACAAGTTCGCGCTCGAATCCATCAACCGCGGCGACGAGATTTACAAGTACGGGGCCGTCATCGGACGCGCGACCACCGACGTTCCGGCCGGTAGCTGGGTTCACACCCACAACTGTGAGAGTACACGCGGCAGGGGCGACCAAGGGGAGGGAGCTCAATGACGGACACGTTCGACGGCTACGAACGGCCGGACGGGTCCGTCGGAATACGGAATCACATCCTCGTCGTTCCGTCGGTCATCTGCTCCCACCTCGTCGCCGAACGCATCGCGGACGGTCTCCCGTACGCCCGCGCAACCCCGCACGACCACGGCTGTGCACAGTTGGGGGCCGATAACGAGCAGACGGCCCGGACGCTCGTCGGCATCGGCACGAACCCGAACGTCGCCGGCGTGGTCGTCGTCGGCCTCGGGTGCGAGGAAGTGCAGAGCGACGACGTTGCCCACTCCCTCGCCGAACGAGGGGTTCCCGTCCGCGAACTCTCGATTCAGGAGGTCGGCGGCACCGACGCCTGCGTCGAGCGCGGAATCGAACTGGCACGCGAGTTGTGGACGCAAGCTGATACGCGGGAGCGGTCGATTTCGCTCGGCGACCTGACCGTCGGTGTCGTTTCGAGCGACCTCCGTGAGAGCACGCGCGAGTCGGCCGGTCCGCTCGTCGGGGAGGCGGTCGATGAGTTGGTCGAAATGGGCGCACAGGTCGTCGTCGCGGGGACCGAACGCGTGCTGGCCCATCCGGAGGCGGCACGCGCCCGCACGTCGTCGGAGGCGAAAACGGGGTTCGACGGGCTACTCTCGCGCCATCGAAACCAACCACCTCGTGCGACGCGCGTCGGGATGCGTGCCGCAACGCTCGATTTCGAGGAGATAACGCGGGAGTGGGGGACGGCGGACATCGGAGAGGTCACCGAGTACGGCTCCTCGTCGTCGCTCGATTCGGGTGTCACGCTCCTCGATGCGCCGTCGCGGTTCGAGGAGGCGGCGACCGGACTCGTCGCCGCCGGCGCGGGGCTCATCCTCCACCTCACCGCCGACGGGATTCCGGCGGGGCATCCGACCGTCCCGGTTATCAAAGTCTCGGGGGAGCGCTCGACGGTCACCGCGCTCGCCGAGGATATCGATATCGACGCGACGACAGCGACGACTGACGACCTGCTGTCCTCTGTTCGCGCCGTCGCGGACGGTCAGCCGTGTTCGACCGACGACCACGGGCTGACCGAGTTCGCGATAACCCGCGTCGGACCGTCGATGTAGCTGTCTCTGCCCACCGAACGGTCGTCCTCGCGTCGTTCGCACGGGTTGGTACACACGTACGAGCGAGGGACTCCCAGAACAGCTCGGAATCGAGGACGAGGCGGACTCGCTCGACGTCGAACCGGGTCGCTTCCCCTATTTACGGAACGATGCAAGCGATTTTATTGCTCCGTCCCGTCCAGTCGAACGGAATGGAATATCGCACACTCGGTTCGACGGGCACGAAGGTTTCGGAGCTCTGTTTCGGTACCTGGCGCTTCGGGAAGCGAACGGGCGACGTCATCGAAACCGACCGGGAAGAGGCACACGAACTGCTCGATGCGGCTTGGGAGAACGGCATCAACTTCATCGACAGCGCGAACGTCTACGGCAACCCGAACGGGACGAGCGAGGAATACATCGGCGACTGGTTGGCCGACCACGACCGCGAGGATTTCGTTCTCACGTCGAAGGTGTACTTCCCGTTCGATTCGGACAACCCGAACGGTTCGGGCCTCTCGCGGACGCACATCAGAAACCAGATCGACGGCACGCTCGACCGACTCGGAACCGACTACCTCGACCTCTACTACATCCACCGCTGGGACGAGGCGACACCCATCGAGGAGACGCTCGATGCGCTGAATGGCCTCGTCGAGGACGGAAAGGTGAACTACCTCGGCGCATCGACGATGGCCGCCTGGCAACTCACGAAGGCGCTGTGGAAAGCGGATGTTCACGACTGGGAGCGCTTCGAGGTCACACAACCCCTCCATCACGCGGGGTACTACGAGGACGTGGCGGAGTACCTCGACGTGTGTTCGGATCAGGACCTCGCCGTCTGCCCGTACTCGCCGCTCGCTGGCGGGTTCCTGACCGGCAAGTACGAACGTGTGGACCCCGACGACCCGCAGGCCGTCGAAGGCCCGGACGGCGCTCGCGGGACCTTCGACGACGTCTTCGGCGATTACTACGCCTCCGAGCGGGGATGGAAGGTCCTCGACGTCATCCGAGAAGTTGCCGATGAGGTGGACGCGACGCCCGCACAGGTATCGATTCGGTGGTTGATGGACCACGACGCGTTCACCTGCGTGCCGATAATCGGTGCACGCACCCCGGAGCAGTTGGACGAGAACGTCGCCGCGTGCGACGTCGAACTGACCGACGAACAGTGGGACCGAATCATGGACGCCCGATACCGGGACGGAGACACCCTCTGGGGTCACTGAGCGCCGCTCTATCGATTTGCAGGCGACTTTTCGAGTTGGACTCCCCCTCTCCGAGACCGGAATTTCGAACGAACGTTCGACCGAACGAAGGAGCTATCGTCAGGAAAACGACGGCATGACGACGTCCGCGACCGCGTCACAGAACGCCTCCTGGTCCGGGCTCGAACTCTGAAAGACGACGTGGTCGAACCCGCAATCGACGTATCGCTCGGCGACGTCGAGGAGGTCCTGCGGATCCGTCGTGACGACGAACTGCTCCTCCAGATACCGGGTGCTGACCCGGTCGCCGTGTTGCTGCAGGTAGCGTGGGTCCGCGATATCCTGCTCGAACACCATGGGCAGGAGCGTGAGTCGCCACGGCAAACACGGTTCGAGCGCGGCAGATTTCGTCTCCGCGAGCGAACAGTGGATGTGGACGGTTTTCTCGACGTCGTCGAACGATTCGTTCCGCGTCGATTTCTCGACCCCGCGCCGGACTGCCGGGAAGAGTTCCTCGGCGGCCCGTTCGGGCGGTTCGAAGACGGTGACGTACCCGTCGGCCAAATCCCCGGCCATTCGCGCGGAGGTCGGTCCGCTCCCGGCGACGTGAATCGGCGGGGCTTCGTTCAGTCCCGTGTACAGGTTCGCGCCGTCGAGCGACCAGAACTCGCCATCGTACTCGACGAATTCGTCTTCGAACAGGGTACGAATGATACGAATCGCCTCCGCGGTCCGCCGTGCGCGTTCGACGTACTCCGGCCAAGGATTACCGAGCGGCGTCTCGTTCAGTGCCTCCCCGGTGCCGATTCCGAGGAACACCCGGTCGGGATACAGTTCGAGGAGCGTGGCGAGTCGGTGGGCCACGTTCGCCGGGTGGTAGCGGTTCAGTATCGCCGTGACGCCAGTTCCGATTTCGATATCGCTCGTTCGTTCGAGGGCGGCGGGCATCCACGACCAGCAGTTGCCGCCGTTCGCGGATGACCCGTCCGCGAGGTGGTCGAACCACGGATGGAAGTGGTCGTTCACCCAAACGCTGTCGAACCCCGCGGCCTCGGCGGTGACGACCTGATCGAGGCACGCCGCCGGGGAGAACTCCTCCAGGGAGGCGAAGAACCCGAATCGGGTCACGCGTCCGCCCCCTCGGTTCGTACGCGACGCCACGTTCTCAGGAACCCCCTGACGCAGTTCCGGCGACCATCAGTTCGGTCAGCGTCTCCACGTCGGTCTCGTTCGTGGACGCGACTTCGGCGATCTGCCCCTGATACAGAACCGCCACGCGGTCCGCGTACTCCATGACCGTCTCCAAACTGTGGCTCACGATGATGATGGTGTGTCCTTCGCGTTGTAGCCGTCGAATCGTCTCGTAGACGAGTTCGGTTGCATCGACCGAGAGCGCGCTCGTCGGTTCGTCGAGGATGATGACGTCGGGGTCGAACGCGAGCGCCCGCCCGACGGCGACGAGTTGCCGCTGGCCGCCGGAGAGGAACTCCACCTCGGTTTCCGGGTCGATGTCGCGGCCGAGCAGGTCGGACATGATGTGGTCGGCGCGCTCGTACGTCTCCTCCCAATCGATGACGCTGAACGGCCCGACCCCACGCGTCGGAAACTGCCCCATGAAGATGTTCGTGGCCACGTCGAGGTCGTTCATGAGGGCCAAATCCTGGTAGACGGTTTCGATACCCGTCTCCCGCGCGTCGTTCGGGTTCGAGAAGTGCACCGGTTCGCCGTCGAAGTATATCCGTCCGGCGGTGGGTTCGTGTACGCCACACAGCACGTTCATCATCGTCGACTTCCCGGCACCGTTGTCGCCGACGAGCGCGAAAATCTGGTCCTCGTACACGTCGAGATCGATGTTTTCGAGTGCTACGATGCGCCCGAAGCGTTTCTCGACGTCCTCCAATCGTATCTTCACGTCCGATTCCGCCTCGGTTCGAGTCGATTCGTTGGGTTGCGTGGTCATGGTCATGCGCTTGCCGCGAGGATGCGGTTTCGAATGCTCTCTTGGGTGTTGTACAGCAGGATGGCGATCAGCAGCACGAAGCCGTTGACGACCTGTACCTGCGTCGCCGGGACGCCGCTGATGTTCAGGGCGGCTTGAATCACGCCGAGCAGGAGGACGCCGCCGAGCGCACCCGATATCTTCCCACGACCGCCGAACAGGCTGATGCCGCCGATGACCGCCGCGGCGAACGCGGGGAACACCTGTCCTTCCCCGATGAGCGGCGGAACGACGCCCGTGTATCCGGTGCTCATCAAGCCGGCGAGCCCAGCCAGAAGGCCGCTCATCGCGTAGACGGCGATGGTGACTCGGTCGGTGTTGACGCCGACGGCGCGCGCCGAGTCCTTGTCGCTTCCCAGCGCGTACACCTCCTGCCCGAACTCGGTGTACTTCATCGCGTAGCCGACGATGACGAACGCGACGAGGGTGAGCAGGATGGCGAGGTTGGGAATCGAACCGGGAACGAGGTACCCGTGCGGAACCGGAACCGGCTGGGTGTTGAGCGCGGTTTTCGCCCCCTCCAGGATGATGAGCGTCGAGAGCGTCTGGAGGAACGGGTTGATGCCGAGTTTGCTGATCATCGCGCCGTTGAACACGCCGATGAGACAGCCGACGACGAGGATGATGACGAACCCGAGCGCCGGACTCCCGATGACGCCCCAGCAACTCGGACAGTGACCGAGCAACATTCCGGTGAGCATCGCCGAGAAGCCCATTATCGCCCCGACCGAGAGGTCGAAGTGACCCGAGAGCAGACAGATGCTCTCCCCGAGGACGAGCAGGCCGATGGGTACCGCCTGCCACAGAATCAACTGGACCGAGACGATGTTCCGGAACGTGTTCGGAACGAGCACCGCCACGCAGACGACGACGAGGAGGAGAATCGGCCAGATCATGTACTCCAGCAACGCGAGGACGAGACCCTCGGAATCGTCGGCGAACCGGTCGAAGAATCGATTTGTGGATGTACTCATAGCTCTCGATCAGCCCCAGATGTTCCCCCAGAGGTAGGGTTTGTCGGCGTTTTCCTGCGTGATGACGATGCTGTTGGTCTGGAACCACGGATGGTCGTTCTGCTTTTTCATCTTGGCCGGACTCCAGATGGCCTTCTTCCACAGGTCCACGCCCTTGTGCTTGTGCGCTTTGATACTGAGGTCACTCTTCGAAACCTGCTTTCCGACCTTCGGTATCGCGCCGTCGCCGTTCTCGATGTACTTGCGCATGTACTCGATGGCGATGGGCATGTAGAAGTAGTTCGGCTGGTCGACGGCGGCGTCGATGTACCCCTTTTTGACGAGGGGGTTGACCTGCGGGCTCCCGTCCATCTGCGTGAGGACGATGTGACCCTTCTGTCCCGTCTTTTTCAACATTCCCACCTGTTCGACGGCCGTCTTCGTACCCGAGCCCCATCGAGAGGTTGGCGGAGTAGATGCCGTCGACGTTCCCGTTGGAGTTGAGCCACTGACTCACCTTGCTCTTGGCCTCGTCCTGTGCGAACTCCGCGTTGATGGTGTCTGCGACCTCTATCTTGTCGTTTTTCTTCACGGCGTCGAGGAACCCCTGACTGCGCTGGTTCGCGGATTGGTTCCCCTGCGGACCGCGGACGTTCAGCACGCGCCATTTGTCCTTGTCGCCTTTCTGCTCTTTCAGCGCCTTTATCATCTGTTCGCCGGATTTCTGTCCACCGGACGGTGTTGCTGAATCCGACGTACAGTTTCGCCTTCGAACTCGCGGTGTCCGCGTTGGCCGTGAACACCGGGACGCCCTGTTTGTCCGCGAAGTCGATGGCCGATTTGATGGCACCGGTCGACCACACGCTCGCGATGATACCGTCGTACCCCTGATTGGCGAACTGACGGATGTCGGACGCCTGTTTATTGGCGCTCTGTTGGTTCGGGATGATATCGACTTTGATATCCTGGTCCTTACAGTAGAACTCGGCGGCTTCCTTGAACGCGGTGATCCAGGAGCCACCGCGGACGTACATCGAAATACCGAGTTTGTTCAACTCGCCGCTTCGGGGCCCGCTACTCGTACTAAAGAAATCCGAGCATCC
The DNA here is from genome assembly GCA_963811185.1 of uncultured haloarchaeon. Taxonomy (GTDB): domain Archaea; phylum Halobacteriota; class Halobacteria; order Halobacteriales; family Haladaptataceae; genus Haladaptatus. Next base: position 69,451 of record CAWEQN010000010.1, on the reverse strand, counting down.
GGCGAGGCCCGTGAGCGTCGCCGCACCGGATACGCCGAGGTATTGCCTTCTGGTAACAGGAGCCATAGTATCCATGTGGTCCAACCGCCTTATAACTTTAATTGTAATTTGAACATTATCTAAATATATGTTACAACAATAGTGTGACGAAAATGAGCCGTCGATTACGGATGGGTGATTCGAGTCCCGGCATTCACACAGTTCCCACGAATCACATTCCGAATCGAACATTTCGGCCGAACACTTAACACCGTGCGACGAACCGTTGTACTCCATGCAATTCGACTGGATGGTCCAGTGTTATGCCGGTGCGGGCGTCCATCGGGACGCACCGCTCTACGACGCGTTGGACCGCGACTCGGTGCTCGCCGGAGCGGACGCGGCGGTCGAATCCGGACTCGAAGGCCTCTGGGCACCGGACCACTTCATGCTCGGTCCGAGACGGGAGGAGTTCGAGGTGTGGACGCTGTTGAGCGCGCTCGCGGAGCGGACCGACGACGTCGACCTCGGCCCCCTCGTCGGGTCGATTACGTATCGAAATCCCGCGCTGTTGGCCAAGATGGCCACGACGGTGGATATCCTCTCCGAGGGCCGCCTTCGCCTCGGTCTCGGCGCGGGGTGGCACGAGGCGGAACACGCCGCGTATGGCTTCGATTTTCCGGACGTGAACACGCGAATCGACATGCTGGAGGAGACCATACACGTCCTCCGGGCGATGTTCACCGAGGACGCCCCGACGTTCCACGGGGACCACTACGACATCGAGGAAGCGTACAACGAACCGAAACCGGTACAGGAACCGCACCCGCCGCTCGTCATCGGGGGTGCCGGGCCGCGGATGCTGCGACTCGCCGCCAAATACGCCGACGAGTGGAACGTCGAAATCAGCGCCCGTGCGCGGGGAAAGCCCATCGAATTCAAGGTTCGGAAGTTCGACGAGTATCTGGAGGAGGAAGGACGCGACCCGGAAGACGTCGAGCGGTCCTGGCTCGCTCACGTCCTCGTTCGTGAGGACGAAGACGAACTGCGGGAGTACTGTGACCGAATCTTCCCGCTGCCGTGGGGCGAGGAATCGGACATGGACGACGAGTTGTCCGACGCCGACGATGCTCGGAAGAAAGGCGGCTTCCTCATCGGAACGCCGTCGGAAGTGGCCGACCAAATCGCCGCGATTCGCGGCCTCGGGTTCGACAAACTCCAGTTGTTGTTCCTCGACTTCCCGGAAACGACGGGAATGGAACTGTTCGGCGACGAAGTGATACCCCAGTTTTAGTCCGCGCTGACGAAATGTTCGAGGGTCCCGACGCCCTCGATTTCGACTTCGACGCGGTCCCCGTCCGAAAGTGGACCGACACCCGCTGGCGTCCCCGTGATGATGATATCTCCCGGTTCGAGCGTCATGTAGGTCGTTATCTCCTCGATGATTTCCGGCACCGAGAAGATGAATTCGGAGCGGGACGACTGCTGTTTGACCTCCCCGTTCAGTCGGAGTTCGACCGTCGCGTCATCCGGCACTTCGTCCGGCGGCGCGACGACTGGGCCGATGGGGGCGGACCCGTCGAACGCCTTCCCGCGAATCCAGTTCTGTTCGACCATCTGGTCATCACGGTTCGAGATGTCGTCGACGCAGGTGTAGCCCTCGATGACCGATTCCGCGTCCTCGGCGGCGACGTTTCGACACTGCTCGCCGATGACGACGCCGATTTCGGCCTCGTATTCGACCTGCTTCTTTTCCGTCGGGGAGCGTAACCGTGTCGCCGTGTCCCGCGACCGAGTTCGGCGGTTTGAGGAACAACAAGCGGGCGTTCCGGGATGTCCATTCCGGATTCCGCCGCGTGGTCCGCGTAGTTGAGGCCGACGCAGACGATTTTACTCGGTTCGGTCGGCGGGAGGATATCGACCTCCTCCGGGTCGTACGTGCTGTCGGCGAAGACGATGCCGTCGTTCGTCCACGAACCTCGACGGACGGAACCCGCCGGGTCGCGAAATCTGACGTCGTGACATGTCTTCAGGATCCCGACGAACGCTCAAAACTGTTGTCGTTGCGGCAGTGGTTACGGGTCGAAGAGTTCGGTGAATGTCCGCGCCCGAAGGTAGCGCTGGTCGCGAGGCGAGAGGAATCGAGCCTCCTGTATCCAGTCGAGACACTGGCCATACGTCGCCCAGTCGTCCATCCACGGGTAATCGGACCCGAGCATCAGTCGGTCGGTCCCGAACCACTCGACGAGGTTCCTGACGTAGCCCCAGCAGTCCCGATACGGCCATCCCTCCCCCGACGAACGGGGGAGCGAACTCACCTTCACGTACACGTTGTCGAAATCCGAGAGGTCGCCGAAATCGCTCCACGGCGGTGTGTCAGGGTTCGTCGTCTCGTCCGGCCACGCCATGTGGTCTACGACGAACGTGACGTCGGGGTGTGCGTCCGCCAGTCGGGCGACCGACGCGAGTTGCTGTGCCTTCGGGAACACGAACACGCACGCTTCGAGCGCAGCGAGTTCCGCCCATGCCGGTTCGAGCGCATCATCGAGAATCCAGTCGCCAGTGCGGTCGAGTTCCGTGGGCGCGTCGTCGTACTCCAGTGCAGCGTGCATTCGAACCCCGAGCATTCGGTCGTGGTCGAGGACGGTCCCGAGACGATTCCGAACGTCGTCGGCGAAGAAGTCCACGAGACCGACGCCGTAGAGGCGGTCGGGGTGTGCCGCGATACTTTCGAGGGTGTACGCGTTCGCATTTCGACCCCGACCGTACAACGGCGTCGTGACGACGACGCTCTCGTCCACTCCCACCCGATTCATGTCCGTGATGAGGTCCTCGTGCGTGTACGGTCCCGACCACCCCGGCGGTAGGACGGGTTCGTACCACGGGTTCGATTCCGAATCCGTCCCCCACGCGTGAACGTGCGTGTCGATTCGTCGCATCGGTCACCACGACGTGATTCGCACGTCTTTGAGCGGCGTGTCGAGCGGCAGGTCGACGTGGCTTCCCGTGTAGTCCGAGATGTAGAAACTGACGATGATTTCGAGCGACCGCGTCGCGTCGGTCCCCGGGGAGTGGTTCTCGGCGTCCCCGTTCAACAGGTTCACGATGTGGTCGGCGGCGTTCGGAAAGGCTCGCCGGTAATCTTCCTCCCACGACCACGCACCGGACACGCCGGGAATGGGCCGCTCGACGTGGTTACCGTCTTCGAGTTGCCAGTACCGCCACTCGCCGTCGTCGTTGTTGATGTACAGTTTCCCCTCCGTCCCGACGAACTGGAGACACATCGAGGAGATTTCGCGGGCGACGGTGCAGTCGACGGTGGCGAAGGTGCCGTCGTCGAGGAGCACGTGGCCGCCGCCGCCGGAGTCGGTCACTTCACGCGTCCCCCCGAGCGCGTCGACGGCGTCGTTTTCACCGTTGATGTAGCCGCTGACCGTCGTCGCCTTGGCGTCGAGCAGGAACACCAGAAGGTCGAGGAGGTGGGTGGAATTACGCATCAGTTCGCGTCGAAAATCGGCGGATATCGACTTCGTCTCCCCGACGATGCCGTCTGCGATGGCGCGCCGAAGGTCCCGAATCTTTTCGGTGAACCGGAAGGAATGATTCACGACGAGTTCGGTGTCCGTCTGCTCACAAATCGCGTTCATCTCTTCGGCTTCGGCGACGCTCGCGGCGATGGGTTTTTCACACCAGATGACGGCCGGGTCGGAGGCGGAGTTCGCCGCCGCGACCACGTGGTCCCGATGGAGATACGAGGGGGTACAGACCGAGACTACGTCGAGGTCCTCCGTCGCGAGCATCTCCTCGTGACCCACGTAGCGCTGCGATTCCGGAACGTCCCACGCTTCGCCGAACCGTTCGAGTTTCTCCTCGTTCACGTCTGCGATAGCGACGAGTTCGATACCGTCGGTTTCGTTGTAGCCACCGGCGTGACTCGCTCGGAACTTTTTTCGACCGATGTCCGCCTCGTCGTGCATCCCGAGGATGCCCATCCCCGCGATACCACCGGTACCGATAATACCAGCTCTGTAGACCATGGTGGTACACGGTACCCGGAGTACTTTATTGATTTGTTGGCCTCTACTGGATGAATCACGGAAGCCGAGACCGGTTCGACCGCTACGCGGTGTTTTTGGGGATTTTTCAATCCGGTGGGTATGAAATTTGTTCTGCCTGAGGGAATAAAACCGTCACCAACTGGTCGACAGCCCGTTTGAACCACGGAATCGCGCCCTCACTCGCGATTTTGTTCTGTATTTCAGAATATGGTACGTCTCCCCCAACACCATCGAATATCGTGGCTTTGGGTCCTTCTCACCCGAAATCCGGCGTAGTTCGGACTCTACGGTACATAGCAGTGAAGGCGTGTCTGAGGTTGACACGGTACACCACCGTCACGTGCGGTCGGAACACGGCGACTCGAAAGCCCCGATACACTGGTTATTTCGACCGCACGGTTCGATGAGCATCATTCTGTATTTGAATATATCCCATCTCACGGTTTTCCGACGTACTTTTCCACATATCCCGTTTTCATCCGCACTCCACGGTGGATATTGGATATGTGTTCGTCAACCTCTCCGACGGTCCCGAAATTCGACGATATCGATATCTACAGGCATAACGGTACGGATTTGGGCTGTTCGGGCGGTCACGGAGCGCGATTTTTCGCCTCGCCCGCGAACAGCCACCTCGGCTTCATCATTACAGACGTAGTCGTGTAACGGAATTTTCGTCACCGAACCGCTCTGTTCCACCCCTTCGTCGTCGAAACCCACTCCTTCGTTTCCCCAACAATCGGCACCGGAGCCTTCGACGGGAGTTTCCCGACCGTTGGGGGTTCGAGTGACTGCCACCCACCGTCGAGTCGCTCGGTTCTGGTATTCGGAACGCTCTGCCGAATCACTCGGTCCCGGCGGTCGGATTCGAGGTGGTCCCGCCGACGTTCGGAATGGGTACTTTCCGATGCCCGATGGTGACGGCAATCCCGTTCGACGAATCACATCGAACGCGTGCATTCATTCGGTTCCTGTTTACATGTGTCGCATGTTCACCTCAATGATGTTCGCGGTCCCGAGAATCTTCTTCGGGAACGTCTCCCTGAACAGTTCCCCTTGCATCCTGTTCTTCGGGGCGGAAATGCTGACTGCTCCACTGACCCTCCCCGAATCGGACATCACCGGTGCTGCAACACATCGAATCCCGCTGAGTCGCTCCTCGTCGTCCGTCGCGTACCCTCGTTCTCGAATCACGTCCAGTTCCTCCCCGAGGGTTTCCCTATCCGCGATGGAGTGGTCCGTTACGCTTGGAAGGCCGTGTTGCGAGAGGACGTTCTCGAGACGGGACTCCTCCATGAACGCCAGTATCGCCTTTCCCATCGCGGTGGTGTGGAGATACACTCGCATCCCTTCGTAGGTGTCTATCTTGATGGCCTCCTTTCCCTTCTGTTTCATCAGAAAGACGCCCATCCCGTTCTCTTCGATCATCAAATTGGCGTGTTCCCCAGTCTCCACGGCCAGAGCCTGCAACTCCGATTCGGACACCTGGAAGATACGCGAATGGATTCGCGCGTGCCCGCCCAACTCGAGAAACCGGGTTCCGATCCGATACGTCCCGTCATCGTTTAGCACGTAGCCAAGGGTGACCAAGGTTTGGAGGTGGTCGTGTACCGTGCTCGTCGGCATTTCGAGGAGGTCCACGACTTCGCTCAGCGTCGCACCTCCCCGTTCCTTGAGATGTTCGATAATCCTGAACGAAATCGCGGTCGAATTGATTTTGACGTCCGGTTCGATGTTCATACCCCACCCTGTCTCCGAACCACCAAATATTTTTCCGATATTATCGGATGACGGAGCGTGTGTGAACCCGGTCAACGTTATAATTGGACTACATACCCGCGATGACCGTCGGAAGGATAAGTATTATTACGGTCTTTGCTAAAGGAGTAGCTATGTCGGAGTTACGCATTACCGACGTGGAAACGTATGTCGTTGCCAATCCGTGGAAACCCTGGGTGTTCGTTCATTTGGACACGAACCAAGGGATTCAGGGACTTGCGGAAGCGACGACGCACGACAAACCCGAGACGGTCGCGGCCGCCATCGAGGAGATGAGCGACTTCTTCATCGGCGAGGACCCGTTCGACACCGAACGGCTCTGGCTCGAGATGTACCGTGACGAGTGGTTCTCGAAGAACGTCGTCAACACGACCGTCTGTTCGGCCGTGGACATGGCGTGTTGGGACATCAAGGGAAAGGTGCTCGACCGCCCCGTGTACGAACTTCTCGGCGGGAACGTCCACGGCGACAGGATACGGGCGTACGCCAACGGGTGGTACACCGAGACGACCGACGACACGGCGACGTGGCAGAAGGCGGCGAAACAGGTCGTCGACGACGGGTACGACGCGATGAAGTTCGACCCGTTCGGAAAATCGTGGCAACGGATGGACCGCGAGACGTTCAACCACTCCGTCGATATCGTCGGCGCGGTGCGGGAAGCCGTCGGCCCCGACGTGGACCTCCTCATCGAAGGCCACGGCCGATTCACGGCCGGGCAGGCCGTCGAAATCGCGAACGCCCTTTCGGAGTTCCATCCGACGTGGTTCGAAGAGCCGTGCCCGCCGGACTCCATCAACAGTCTCGGGAAGGTGGCGGCGAAGTCCCCGATACCCATCGCGACCGGCGAGCGGTTGATGACGAAGTACGAGTTCCGCGACCTGCTGGCGAACACGGACGTCGACATCGTCCAACCGGACATCATGAACACCGGCGGCATCACGGAAGCGAAGAAAATCGCCGCACAGGCGGAGGCGGAACACGTCAGCTTCGCGCCGCACAACCCACAGGGTCCGGTTGCGACGGCGATTTCGGCCCACGTGGACGCGGCGGTACCGAACTTCATGATTCAGGAAGTCTTCCAGACCTACGACGTGGAATGGGTCAACGACCTCCTCGTCGATCCCATCGTCATCGAGGACGGTGAAATCGAGATTCCACAGCGTCCCGGACTCGGCGTCGAACTCGATATGGACGTCGTCGAAGAGCACGCCTACTCGGGTGCGGAGGACGAAGTGCACACCATCAACCTCTTCGAGAAGGACTGGGAAACCCGTTCGTTGGTCGACTAACTGCTCCCGGTCATCTCCCCGGAGCGGCGTTTCGCAGCGCCCGGAAGAACTCGACGGGTCCGAAAAATAATCATCCTCACGACAATTTTTTCGCGTGCCTGCCTCTTGAGCAATCGCGCTCCCGAGTACGCGTAGTTCGTCAGTTCGTTTGCGGAAGGTCGACATCGCCGACGAGGTCACCCAGGTGTTCGGTGAAGAGGGCGGCCTCGACGCCGAGGGTGATGTACTGAACGCCAGCGTCGATCCATCTGTTCGCTATCTCCGTGTCGTCGGCGAATGCCCCCACGACGGTATCCGTCTCGGCGGCCCGCTCACAGACGCGTTCCATGAGTTCTTCGACGCGCTCGTGTGTCACCTGCCCCGGAATCCCGAGCGACTGTGACAGGTCGTACGGGCCGAGAAACACGACGTCGATGCCGTCGACGTCCAATATCTCGTCGATGTTCTCGACCCCTCGTTCGCCCTCGACTTGGATGACGAGCAGCGTCTCTTCGTTGCGGTCGTCGGTGTACGTATCGCTCCCGACGTACTCCCCGGCACGGACGTACTTCGAGAGTCCGCGGCTTCCGAGCGGGTCGAAACGGGCCGCTTCGACGGCCGCCTCGGCGTCGGCGCGCGTCTCTATCTGTGGCACCTGCACACCGGCGGACCCGATGTCGAGTGCGCGTTGTATTTCGGACTCCGTGTTCTCTCGAACGCGGACGATGGGGGCGACGCCCTTGTTCTGCGCGGCCGTCGAGAGTTTGAGCGTCGTCTCCGCCGTCAACGGGCCGTGTTCCTGGTCGTAAATCACGAAATCCATCCCTGCGACGCCGATCATTTCCGAGACCATCGTCGAATCGAGCAGTTGGAACGTACCGACCGAGAACTCCCCGTCGAGCAATCTCTGCCGAAACGAGTTTGCGGACATATCCTGTGTCTCTCCATCGAGTGCAATAAATATTCCGTATAATTCGGTCTCTCCGCAACTTCGAGGCGTTTCGAGCGTGTGTGCTCCTGTTTCGATATTGTCGGACCCACCGCGCTCTCCGATTCCTTCCCGACGGTGCACCCGGTGGAACCGGTTTCGTCCCACCCGCCGTGACAGCTCTTGTCGGGCCTTCCGTCCGATAATATCGGACGCACTCGCCCGACACCGTCACCAGTGAGACTGAAGCGGAACCACCGTTACGCGTCTACCATTGTAATGGTTTCCTGCCGTTCGCCGACCGTTGGGTGCTGAGAGGGCACGGGAGGTTTCCACCGCCTGCGGGAAGGCGGCCGTTTCACTACCTCTATCGCCACCGGTGTACGTTCGATGGCTGCCTCGAACGGGGTGATTCCCGTTTCCGAAGGTTCGTGTCGGAGCTCCCATCCCCTGTTCCGTTCGACCCGTCGGTGCAATATCTATCAGAAAAATGCGATGACGGGCGTATCCATGTAACGTTCTGTATATGAGAATCACACACATACCCGGTGGACAGCTATCGGGCCTCTCTCGTCCCTCTACTTCGCTCTCAGCCGTGCATTCGCGGTCTCGAACGGCCGATTCGCTCTTCAATCCACGATAGAGTGCCCTTTCTCGCCCTCGAACGGTCGAGTTCTTCATTTGAGAACATTTCGACTGCGTCCCACCGTAATATTTGTACGACGAAAATGTCGCGGGAGAACCCGTACAAAACGACCAATCCGATCCGGAATCGTTGACCCCCGCTCGAAATTCGGGTCCGCAATACGGGTTCCGTACAAAACCGCTTCATCCCGCTCCGGTTCGAGGTGCGTGGATTTCGTCCCACGGTCGGTGTAGTAGCGCGCGTTTCCCCATCTCCATCCCGTCCGCAGTCGAACGATCCGCCGATTTTGTTCCGAAATACGGAACGCTCTCGTCGAACTAACGCGACAGGACTCCCCAGACTGACCCGTTTCAGGGACTCGTGCCGTCAACGAGGTCCTGGGCGAACTGGCCATCTTCGAAGTCGATAGGTTCCGGTTCACGAACCACGCGCAGGTCATCGCGTTCGCGTGCTTCCGCTATCAAGGCGGGCGACGCCGCAAAGCGACCGAGTCGCATCGTGTCGCGGATACGGACGACACGTGCGTCCTCCGGGGGTGTAACGCCGATGGTCGAGAGACTGGCAAGGAGGCCAGCACGGTCGGTCTCCACGGCCGGTGGGATGCGGACGCCCCGTGGTGCCGAGGCCGTGAGGCCGTTCACGAACGTGTCCGAGAGGTCTATCTCCTCGAAGAGGTCCGCGTGGATGAAGTCGGCGGAACCCAGACCCGTCGCATTACCGTGTGAGGGCTCGGTAAGCCCCCGGACGAAGATACGTTTGATATCCGGTTTCTCGGGAGCGGGTTCGGGACCGAACACGAGGCGGCCGATGACGTTCGTGTCCATCCCGGACCCGGAAACGTCCTTTCCCATCCGGTCCACGACGAGGACGTCTACCTCGTCGAACGGAATCGTCGGAAGTCGAGCGTACGCTTCCTCCAGCAGTTCGGCCTCGCGGTCGAGGAATCCCTCCGGGGGAACGCCCTCGATGGTCGCGGTGTCGTCGTGTTCGTCCTCGACGATGGCGACCCCGCCGACGACGGGCAGTTTCTCGACGAGCAGGGACGCGATTTCCGGAATCATGTTTCTGAAACTCCAGTCCATCGCCCACTCGTGTGCCGTCTTCGCTCCCCGTTGTTTCCCCATGCCGATGACCAGCATCTTCGACAGGCCGCTTTCGACGTCGCCCTGAAAGTCGGTGTGGGGTTTCACTCGGTTGATGGGGACGATGGCATCCGCCGCGGCGGCGTTCGCATCGGCGTGGACCTCGACCCCTCGGTCGGGCGTTTCGCCGACGACAGTCGTCTCCATCGTCGCACGGATTTCACAACCGATAGCGTCCTCGGTGACGCCGAGCGATGCCAGCATCTCGCGTTGGCCGTCGGCGGTCGCCCCACCGTGGCTTCCCATTGCGGGGAACACGAACGGTTCGTACCCTCGCTCCTGGAGTTCGGTGACGACGCTGCGGACGATAGTCGGGATGTTCGCGATACCACGGCTCCCCGCACCGACCGCCACCGCTCCTCCCTCGGGGACGTCCGTGAAGTCGAACGAGTCTACCGCCGCCGCCGCCGTATCCGCGATTTGGTCATTCGGAATCGGGGTCGTCCCCCATAACTGTTCGATAACGCCGAAGTCGGGGAACGGCCGTTCACCACACGCATCCAGAACGGTCTCTTCGGGAACCGGACGCGGTCCCGGAATGAAATCATCTTTCATGGACATATATTCGTACTACGAAGGCATCCATCAAAAGCGTGGGGTTGTCTACCCTATCTTACTGGAGTTTCTCGAACGCGGCTTCACCCCCCTCGAAGGCGAGTCGCTCCCACCCTTCGACCGAAACGGTCTCGGCTTCGCCGACGAGCGCCTCCGAAACACGGAACTCCGAGAGGTGGCCCGTGTCGCGAATCCACGCGACGCGAACCCGTTCCGGGTCGTAGGGGCCGACCGAGGCGAGCGTGACGTTCACGGCGTCCTCGTCGGACGGAAGGACCACCGGCAGAGACGCCTTCGAGAGGGAGTTGCTCGTGATGATGTTGGTGTACGTTTGTGCGAGGTCGAGTCCCTCGACCAGCGACCGTCGGGTGACGTCGGCGAGGCCGATACCGGCACCGTTCCCGTGGGACGCCTCGGTCAGTCCGCGGACGTAGATTCGCTTGATGTCGGGGAACTCGGGGTCGTCAGTGTTCAACACATTGTATCGACCGATGACGTTCGTGTCCATGCCCGCTCCGGAGACGTCCTTTCCCATCCGGTCCACGACGAGGACGTCGAGTTCCTCGTACGGGAGCGTCGGCATGTACTCGTACGCCCGTTCCAACAGCGGCGTCTCACCGTCCGGCAACTCCTCGACCGGAATGCCGGTCACCTCCGCGAGTCGGTCGTGGAAGTTCTCGACGAGCGCGATGCCGCCGATGAGATTCGATTCGGCGGCGATGACGCTGAACGCGTCGCGGAGGACGTCCTCGTACCCATCGACGATGGCGTGTTCGTGTGTGTTTTGAGCGCCCGGCTGTTTTCCGAGCCCGATGACGGCCATCTTCGTGAGTCCGCTCTCGAAGGCACCGTGGAAGTTCGTGTGCGCCTTCACCCTGTTTATCACCATGCTGGCGTCGGCTTCGAGGGCGGCCGTGGACCAGTGGACGGGAAATCCGCGGTCGGTTTCCCCGAGAACGGTCGTTTCGGTGCGCGGGTCGATCGGACAACCGAGTGCGTCCTCGGTGATGCCGTAGGATTCGAAGCACAGCACGTTGTCCCTCCGGGGTGGCCCCGCCGTGGCTTCCCATCGCGGGAACGACGACGGGCTCGAACCCCCGCTCGGCGAGTTCGGCCACGACGGCGGCGGTGACGCTGTCGATGCGGTCGATGCCGCGACTCCCGACACCGACGGCGACGGTACCCTCCCTCCGGGACTCGTTCGAGCGGGAGGGAATCGACCGCACCTCCGGGCGACCGATTCGGGGTCGTCGAGTTCGGGTGTGGACGGTTCGTGGCGGACTCGTGCGAAGCGCGGCAGCGTCACGTCGGGAACGACGGAAGCGAGTTCGTTCGCGTCGGGAAACTCCATATCATTCGTTGCGAAAGCGCTCACTTAAACGATTGTGCCATACGGTATCGGGCACCAACGGTTATATGCGTTCGATTCCCTACTTCGGACGTTATCCCATGGAAGTGAAAACCACACCACAAGGTAGCGAACGGAACAGACGACGGAGGACTCGACTGATGCGGGACTTCTCCAATCACGCGACCAACCGCGCGCCGGACCGGGACGTGAAGATAACCGACATCGAAACCGCCGTCGTCGAAGGGAACTTCGAGTGGAATCTGGTGAAAGTCCACACGGACGCGGGCGTCACGGGTATCGGTGAGTCCTATCGCGGCGGGACGGTCACGGACATCATGGAATATACGAAGCGGTTCCTCGTCGGGGAGAACCCCTTCGACCCGGAGCGTCTCTTCCGTCGAATCGTCCAGGATACGTCCGGCCACGGCGGTACGACCGGAAAGGTCGTGACGGCCGCCTCGGGTATCGAAATCGCCTGTTGGGATATCATGGGTAAAATCCTCGGCGTTCCCGTCTATCAGTTGCTCGGCGGGAAGTATCGTGACGCCGTCCGAATTTACTGCGATTGCCACGCGGGCGAGGCGTTCGAAACCAAGGACGGATACGTCGCCCATCACGACGAGGACGCCTATCGCCCCGAGGCGTACGCCGAGGAGGCGACGCGCGTGGCGGATATGGGCTTCACCGCCCTCAAGTTCGACCTCGACATGGAGATGGACAACCATCCGGACCCGTACAACGGTCGGGTGTCGAATCGCGCGGTGCAACGGAAGGTCGATATCGTCGACGCGGTCCGCGAGGCCATCGGCGACGAAATCGACCTCGCGTTCGACATCCACTGGGATTACTCGCTGGACAGCGCGAAACGCGTCGCACGAAAGTTGGAGCCCTACGACCTGATGTGGCTCGAAGACGTCGTTCCGCCGGAGAACATGGACGCCCAGCGCGAAGTCGCCCGGGCGACCAGCATCCCGCTCGCCACCGGCGAGAACCGGTTCCGCGTCCACGAGTTCAAGGACCTCCTCTACGACTTCGGCGTCGACGTCGTCACGCCCGACCCGTCGACCTGCGGCGGTCTCGCCGAATCGAAGGCCATCGCCAACCGCGCCGAGGAGAACTACATCGCGTTCTCGCCGCACAACGTCTGCAGTCCCATCGGCACGATGGCGTGCGTCCATCTCGGTGCCTGCATCCCCAACTTCGACGTCCTCGAATACCACGCGCTGGAGGTCGATTGGTGGGACGACCTGCACACGGGCGACCCGCTCATCGAGGACGGGTACATCGAGGTTCCCGAGCGGCCCGGACTCGGTATCGAACTCGACGAGGACGTCGTCGAGGAACACCTGCTCGACGGCGAGTCGGGGTTCAAGTGAACGAGAGGTCGGTTTCGTAGTTCGCGGCCGCCGCCGCGGACGGTTCATCCGTTTCGACCGTCACGTCGATGAGCTCCGGCCCGCCCCGTCGTTCGACTGCGTCCGCAACGGCTTCACCCGCCGCCGCTGCCGTATCGACGCTAGTGCCTCGAACGCCGAACCCCTCGGCGATTTCGGCGAAGTCGGGACTGCTCCACGCGAACTCGTGTTGGTCCGTATACTGCATGATTTTCGGTGATTTCGAGATGATGCCGTAGTCCGCGTTGTTCGAAACCACGACCACGACGTTGAGACCGTATTCGGCGGCGGTGTGGAGTTCGTGGATACACATCATCAGACCGCCGTCGCCCGTGAGACAGACGACGGGTTGTCCGTCGCTCCGGCCGACGGCGGCACCGATTGCCGCGGGAAGTCCGACACCCATTCCGGCCCACGACCCGGCAGCGACGAACTTGTCCGGGGCGTCGACTGGGAACCGCTGCATCGTCCAGAGTCGGAATCCCCCCACGTCGGCCGTGACCGGCGATGTACGGGGTGTGGCCTCGCGAACCGCCGCGAGGAGTTCCGGCGTGTTCGCGGGGGAACTCCCCTCGAAGAGTCCGAGGTCGCAGAGGTGGTTCTCGTACTCCGTCCTGACGCGCCGAGCGACGTCGCCACCGTTCCAGCCGTCACCACCTCGGTCACCCAGTTCCGCGAGGAGACGGTCACCTGCCCGGGTGACATCGTCCACGATGGCGATATCGGCGTCGTACCCCTCGTTCACATCGTCGGTGTCGAGCGTGACGTGGATGAGCGTCTCCCCCATGGGAATCCCCCAGTTGGCCGTCGTGACGCCGTCGAAGTCGGTTCCGAGCGCGAGGACGACGTCGGCGGCGGCGAGCGCCTCGCGCATTCCGGCGGGCGTGTGGCTTCCGGTGCTGCCGAGCCAACGTTCGTCGGTTTCCGGATAGACCCCCTTTCCTTTGAGAGACGTGATGACGGGCGCATCGAGCGTCTCGGCGAGTTCCCGGACGACGCGAACCCCCTCCGACGACCTGCGCGCCCCGCCACCGGCGAATAGCACCGGCCGTTCCGCTTCGGCGAGACGATTCGCGGCGTCCGGGTAGGTGTCGTTTTCGTACGTTACCCGTTCCGGACTCACGTCCACCGCCGGGGTCTCCATTTCTCCCGCGAGAAGACCGGACGGGATTCCCAGTCGGACCGGGCCACACGGCGGGGTGAGGGCCGCCTCGATTCCCCGCTCGACCGACTCGTGAAGTTCGAGTTCGTCCTCGACGGTCACGTTTCGTTTGACGACGTTGTCGAAGGTATCCGGCGCTATCTCGTGGATGGGACTCTTCCCGCGGTCCTCGGGATTCACGTCGGCGGAAACGTGCAGGATGGGGACGCTGTCCTCGTAGGCGTTCTTCAACCCGTGCATCGCGTTCGTATCGCCGGGGCCGGGCACGGTGAGCGTCGCCGCAGGATACCCTGTCGTCTCGTAATATCCCCACGCGATATGTGGGACGGCGGTTTCGTGGCGCGCCATCAGATACGCCATTTCGTCACGTCGGACCACCGTCCGGTCCAGGGGAAGCGTCTGGGTTCCGGGGAGGCCAACGAGCAGTTCCACGCCCGCGTCGACCAATGCATCGTACAGGAACTCGCCGCCGGTAGCGTCTACCATATCTACGAGGTGTGTACCCGTCCCACAAAGAGCTACCTCCGGAAAACGGACCGAACTCCCGTCAGTGGACCCCGCCGACCGCCCACGATACCGTGGAACCGCTCACGCGCCGTTGGACGCCGACTCGTTCGACGCCGTCGCGTTGGACAAACCGCCGGTGTCGATTTGTCGCAGGGATATCCCGGCTTTCGACTTCGGCAGGTCGATGGAGAGGGAGGCCCCTGCCGTTCCCGCCCGGTGACTGACCGAGTGCGTTCGCTATCTCGCTGATGTCCTTCGACCCGAGGTCGGTTTTTCTGCCGTCCGTTCGCTTTCGGAGAGCCTTCGCGGCACCGGTTTCGGCCGCACGCAGGTCGGTCGTGATTCCCTCGACGCGGGCACGTTGCGCGGGGGTGAGATTCCGACCCCGGAGGTCCGTCACCGACGACCGGGTGTCGCTCGCGACCGCGTAGGTCGACAACCCGGTATTGATGATACGAACGGAGTCGTTCTGCGTCCACCCGATTTCGACGCTCGATTCCTGAAGCATGTCGACGCGGAATCGCGCCTTGTCGATGGCTGCGTCCGTCTCGCTCGTGCCGGGATTCACGGCCGCTCGGGCGTCGTACGATGCGAGAGTGACCTTTTCGAGGGGGTTGTACGCGTTCGAGGGATACCCGGCGGCGGCAACCGCACCGACACCGAGGCACGTGGTCGTCAGGAGGGCGACGGCGAGGACGATTCGAAACCCACCCCTGATGGGTTTGCGATTGCGCATCGGGTTCGCCCACGTTCGGTCGAAGGACGTGCCGAGCGTCGTCGCGATGTCGTCGGCGAGGTCCGCCGTCCGTTTCGAGGCACCCGCGAGGACGAGTCTGCCCGCGGCGTCCACGCGCACGAACGAGTTGTGGAATCCGGCGTGCGTCACCGAGAGACCGGTTCCCTCCGGGAACTCGTTGCGAGCGACGTCGTCGTAACTGTCGGTGTCGTTGACGGCATCGCGGACGCTCCCGAGAATCGCGTCGCGCTCCCGGAACGTTTCCGTGGACGTGAAGTACCGGTCCTTCGTCCCGGTGCGGGTGTTCGCGGCCTTCGCTTCGCGCCGATACTGGTAGACGAGGTGTTTCGCGATGGAGATTGCGTCCGGCGCGATAGCCACGAGGAGGCCGAGGATTGCTATCCACGCGAACGGTTCGAGGCCGGCCCGTGGAGCCGTACTCGAACGCGCCCCACCCTGCGGTGACGAGAAGGACCACGCCCCCGACGACGGCCGTTGTGCGAAGTTTGTTCATCGGCTCGAAATCACCGTGTGTACGTCCCGAGGACCATCCGTTTGAGTTTGCCGACGATACCGACGTTTCGCTCCCGTCGTTCCGCTTCGAACAGCGGTTCCATTTTCACGTAGAGGTCGTCCTCGTCCTCGAATCGGTCGATGTCGCCCTTGGCGAGGAGTTCCCCGAGCATCACCGAGTTCCCGCGCTCGTCGATTCGGATGTTGGCGAGCGCGTGCTTTCGTTCTAGCCGCGTCGTCGTGACGGGATACGACCACCCGCTTTCCTCGATGAAGTCGGCGATCTGCTTGGGCCCGTATGTCATTACCAATCATAGACTTCCCGACGGATATAAATCTTACATCGTTTCCCCCTCCCCCACACACTTTTTTAGTTCGACTGAGTTGAAGACGAACGACTATGGAACCAACGTTCTTCGACGATGCAGAATCGTACGAACCCGAAAAAGGCTGGCGGCGCGTCTCGATGGCAGGGAGCGACGAGTTCAGCTTCGAATGGTTCGAAAAGCCCCCAGGACACTCCTCCGCGATGCACGACCACGAAAACGAACAGGTGTGTCTCGTTCTCACGGGTGAAATGACGGTGTACACCGAGGACGACGAAGTGACCCTCGGCGAGAACGATTCGGTGTGGCTCGACTCGTGGGAAGCCCATCGCGTCGAAAACACGGGCGACGAACGCGCCGTCGGCTTGGACGTGTTCGCTCCGGGCCGGTCCTTCGATTTCTGGCTGGACCGCGAGGAAGACGACGACTGATTCGACCCGAATCCTTCCGTTTCAGCACCACGACTCAGTCCCAACCGAAGGTGTTCGCCGTAAATCCCGAGTCGACCGTCAGTATCTCGCCGGTCGTGTACGACGCCGCGTCGCTGGCGAGGTAGATGGCCGCGCCAACCACCTCCTCCGGGTGTCCGAGGCGTCCTGCCGCGGTTCGCTCCGCGATACGGTCGTGGCGTGGCATTCCCTCCGCGTAAACCCCTTCGGTCTGTTTCGACTCGATGAATCCGGGACGAACGGCGTTCACGCGTACTTCCGGCCCGAACTCCTGTGCGGCGACGCGCGTGAAGGAATCGATTCCCCCTTTTGCGGTCGAGTACGCGGCGAGTCTCGGCATCGCCAGTTCAGCGGAGAGAGAGGCGATGTTGATGACGCTTCCACCGTCCATCTCGGGCGCGAACACCTGCGTCGCGCGGTACGTGCCGTCGAGTTGGACGTCGAGAACCGCGTCCCAATCGGCCTCGGGCGTCTCCGCGATGTCGCTTCGCGCGATACTGCTGGGCGAGTTCACCAGCACGTCGACCCCGCCGAGTTCGGCATCGACCGTTTCCTTCACAGTTTCGAGCGTTTCACGAACGGTGACGTCGCACGTCACTTCCACGGTGTCGGCACCTTCCCCCCTGAGAGCCTCGGCGGTGTCGCCGACGCGTGACTCGGACCGACTCGTCGCGACGACGTCGGCACCGTCCTTCGCGAATCCGAGCGCGATAGCTTGCCCGATACCGCTCGTGCCGCCGATGACGACGGCCGTCTTCCCGTCGACGGTGACCGGTCGATACTCGTCCGTCCCTCGTCCAGTGTCGGACATATGCTCATCACTGGGAGGGCCGGGTATTTTGCAGTTGCTCCCATCGGCGCACGGTTTCTGCCGGCGGTGGAGCTGTCGCAGTTCGTGGAAGAAACGGATACGGAATCGGTCCGGGAACAAAAAACGTTTGAGCCGGTTACCGCGTCGTGATGTTCTGCCCTGTGTCGTCGTCGAAGAGGTGTATCTTTTCGAGGTTCGGCGAGAGGGTGATGATATCGTCCTCGACGGCGGTGCTGTCGGGGATGACGCGGGCGGTAAACTCGATGCCGCCATCCGGTGGCGTGAGCGTGAGGAACTTGTCGGACCCCATCGGCTCGATGACCTTGACGAACGCTTCGAAGGTCTCCGCATGCCGTTGGATGTCGGATTCCGCGTCGTGGAGGTCCTCGGGTCGGATGCCGAGGGTGACGGAGTGGAGCGGCCCGTTCCACGCGTCCACGGCGCGAACGAACTGCTCGGGGAGGTCGATTGTAAACAGTCCCTCGGCGTGTACCTCGTATCCGCTCGTCGTCTCACGAAGGTCCACCGGGATGAAGTTCATCGGCGGTTCACCGATGAAGCCGGCGACGAACCGGTTCGTGGGATTGTCGTAGAGGTGCTGTGGCGGTCCGATTTGCTGGAGTTCGCCGCCGTTCAATACGACGACGCGGTCGCCGAGCGTCATCGCCTCCGCCTGGTCGTGAGTCACGTAGATGGTCGTCTTTCCGACGCGCTTGTGAATCTCGTTGAGTTCCGTCCGCATCTGGACGCGGAGTTTGGCGTCGAGGTTCGACAGCGGTTCGTCCATCAGGAACACCGATGGTTCCCGGACGATGGCACGACCCAGCGCGACGCGCTGTTGTTGCCCGCCGGAGAGTTCGCTCGGTTTGCGGTCGAGCAAGTCGTCGATGGAGAGGAGATTGGCGGCCTCCTCGACCCGCGAGTTCACCTCCTCGTCGGGGTAGTTCCGGATACGAAGTGGAAACGACATGTTCTCCCGAACCGTCATGTGCGGGTAGAGCGCGTAGTTCTGGAACACCATCGCGATACCCCGCTCTCGGGGGTCCTTTCCGGTGACGTCGTTCCCTTCGATCCAGATGCGGCCCTCGGTGGCTTCCTCCAAACCGGCGACGGTTCGAAGGGTGGTGGTCTTCCCACACCCCGACGGGCCGACGAACACGAGGAACTCGCCACGACGGATGTCGATGTTGAGGTTCTCGACGGCGACGACGTCCTCGCCGCCGGACCGATACACCTTCGTGAACTCGTCGATTCGGACGTTATGGTCGTCGTTCGATTCGTCGTCGATACTCGATTGCAGTGTGTTTTCGGATTCGCTCATTTCGTTCTCCGTTCGTACTGGTTCGGTTTCCGTGCGATCATTCCTTCAACGCCCCCGCCGTCAGGCCGCTCACGATGTAGCGTTGGAAGAACACGACGATGAGGATGGTCGGAAGGACGGCGACGATGCTCGCGGCGGCGAGACCCGCCCACTGGACCGAAACGTCGCCGACGAATTTGAAGACGGCGACGGAAATCGGCATGGACTGCAGGTCCGTCGTCACGATGAGCGAGAAGAGGAACTCCCGCCACGAGTAAAGGAAGGTGAGGATGGCGCAGGCGGCGACACCGGGGGCCGCGAGCGGCAACGCTATCTTCCAGAACGCTTGGAACTTCGTACAGCCGTCCACCCGCGCCGACTCGTCCAGCGCGGGCGGGATGGACATGAAGAAGTTTCGCATGATGTAGATCATCAACGGCAACCAGAGGTAAATCTGGGCCATGATGATTCCCGGTAATGTGTTCAGCAATCCTGCCCACGACATGATCTGGTAGTACGGAACGACGAGACCGATGGGTGGGAACAGTCGCGAGAACAACACCCCGATGAAGATGACGTTGTCCCCCCGGAAGCGATAGCGGCTAAACGCGTACCCTGCCGGCGTGGCGAGAACCATCACGACGGCAGTCGTCACCGACGAGATGATGATGCTGTTCAGCAGCGCCTTCCAGTAGTGCTGGCCGATAAGCACCTCGTAGTACGATTGCAACGTCGGATTGCGTGGAAGGTAGTGGAAGTTGTACACCGCACTGTTCGTCTTGAACGACGTGAGTAGCTCCCAGAACAGGGGAATGACGACGCTCAACACCGCGAGTGCGAGCACGAGGTGCACGATATACGGGCTCTCGATGACGTCCCAGAACCGCTGTTTGCTCTCGTAGCTGATCCGTTCGTATCCGTCGTTTGGCGTACTCATGTCTTCGTTTGGGGTACTCATGTGTCCTGAACACCTCCCATAATTTTCGTAACGTAAATCACGGCGACGATCAACGAGATGAAGATGATGAACATCGCGATGGCCGACGCGTATCCGTAGTCGAAGTTGACCATCCCTTCCCGATAGATGTAGAGGCTGAACACCGTGGTCCGCGTTCCGGGACCACCCCGCGACAGCGGGAAGATGATGGCGAACGCGCGGAACGCGAACATCCAGTTCATCAGTGCGACGATGGCGACGTACGGTCGCAGATACGGGAGCGTGATGGCACGAAACGTCTGAAACGTCGTCGCCCCATCGACCTTCGCCGCGTCGTACATGTGGTTCGGAATGGACTGCAAGCCAGCCAGCAGAACGATCATCGCGAACGGCAGTCGCGCCCAGGCGTCCGTGAACGTCACGATAGCCATCGTGAGGTTATGCTGGGCCAACCAAGCATACGGGTGGTTGAGGATGCCGAGGTCCA
Organism: uncultured haloarchaeon; assembly: GCA_963811185.1. Lineage (GTDB taxonomy): Archaea > Halobacteriota > Halobacteria > Halobacteriales > Haladaptataceae > Haladaptatus. The sequence continues at coordinate 49,120 of CAWEQN010000010.1, read as the reverse complement.
TGAGAACCATGTTTATCAAGCCCAACTTGTTGCCGGTGAATATCCATTTCCAGATGAGGGCGACGACGGCGATGGGGATGGCCCACGCGAACATCAGCACCGTCGAGTAGACGTTCCGGAGTCGTTGGTTGGTGACGTGATTGATGGCCAGTGCGACACAGAGCCCCCCGCCGAGGCTCAGGACGAGCGACCCGAACGAGTAGACCAACGTGTGCCGAAAGTAGGTCCAGAACTCGTCCTTCTGGAGCATGTCGGTGTAGTTTTCGAAACCGATGAACCGACTCGGAACGCCCGGCAGGGTCAGGTACAACGACTGCCTGAACAGTTGGAGTACCGGATAGATGAATATCGCCGTGATGACCAACAATGCCGGACCGAGCAGGACGAGGAGGATGTGGTCGTTGACGAACTGCGAGAGACGGTACTTCACCTCCTCGTACGTCGTGTCGGGTTCACCGAACGTGGTGTCTGTTTCGTAGGACATTGGTTACTGGTCCAGGACTTTATCGACGTAGTCCTGTGCGTTGTCGAGCGCTTTCTTCGGGGACACGTCGCCCGCGATGGCCTTCTGGCACTCCTGGCTCACGTGTTGCTTGATGGGCCGTTCCTGCGGGAAGACCTCCGCCTTGTTTATCTTCATCTGCTCGCCGCGAATCTTCGCGTAGTTCGCGGAGTTCGTCTTCGCCGCGTCCGTGTACACGTCCTTCGAGTAGGACTGGTTGCCTTCGACGACGAACTCCCACCACTGGCTCGTAAGGCTGAGTCGGGTGTCGAGATAGAGCATCGCGGCGAGTTTCTTCTTCGTCGATGCGTTCACGTTGATGCCGAGACCGGTCGGGGAAGCGATGCCCGCACGGGTCGGGTTCGGCGCGTCCTTGCCGCCTTTCGGGCTGAGCGTCGGCGTGTACTGGTCCTTACTGAACTTCTCCATCGCCTTCGGCACGAGGTCGCCGTACACGGGAACCATCGCGAACTGCCCGGAGAGGAAGCCGTCGGCCAGGTCGCCCTGTCCGAAGTTGACCACCTCGTCCGGCACCCATCCTTTCTCGTGCCATTCGACCATCTTCTCCAGCGCGACCTGTGCCGGTTTGCTGTTCACCGTCACCTTCCCGCTGTCGTCCATGAACTGGCCGCCGGCCTGGTAGAACATCTTCATGAAGTCCCGCATGGTGTAGACGCGGGAGGAACCACGATAGGCCCAGGCGTAGGTTCCGGTTCCCTCGAACGCCTTCATCGCGGCCTCCAAGTCGTCCCAGGTCCACGTTCCGTCGAGGATGGCTTTCCGCGACTTCTCGGGGACCCCCTGTTTCTTCAGGAGGTCCGGACGGACGTGGATGAGGCTTGCCTCCAGATAGGTCGGTCCCGCATAGAGGTGGTCTTTGTATTTGAGCGAGTTCTTCATCACCGGTTGGTACGGCTTCCACATCTCGTCCTTCGGCATCAGCGCATCGAGCGATTCGAGGTTGTTCCCGGAGACGAACGACGACAGCGAGTCGGTGATGACGACGTCGAACATCTCGGGCTTCCCCTTTCCGGCCTGAAGGAACGCCGTCTCCTTCGGAATCGCCTGATCGACCACGATTTCGAGCGGGTTGAGCGTGATTCCCGACCGGTCCTCGAACAGGGCGTAGGTCGCCATCGTCGCCGGGTCGTACTTCATCGACCCGAAGTTGAGGATTTGAAGCTCGCTGACGTCGCCGACGACGTCCTTCCACCCGTCCGGAAGCTTGAACGGCGAGGTTTTGAGCGATTTCGAATCCTTCCACGCCTGTTTGTTGGTGAGCTTTTTCTCGGACGGGACCGCTTTGCGGTCCTCGATCTTCCACTCGTCGAGTGTCGTCATGCGACGCTTCTCCCAGTTATCGGCGAACCCGATTTTCTTCGCCTTCTTCTTGAATTCCTTCGACCCACCGCTGTTTCCACCGCTCCCCATGTCGGTACATCCTGCGAACGACCCGAGCAGTCCGGCGCTCGCGAGCGTGGAATATTTCATTAGCTCTCTGCGTCCAATGCCGTTGTTACTCCTTGGCATAGTATTACAGTCTAAGTGATTGTCCATATAATTATTGCTCAATATAATAATATGATACACAAATATAAATCAAATCACTAAAGAATTCTTTCATACTTTCCCCCTTTCCGAAACCGGATAGAATGACCAGCGAGTTCGGTCGACAGTACAGTTTAGTGGGTGCGACGTGCGCTTTCTCCCACTGTGAATCCGATACAACGCGTTACGGTCGTCGGGGCGGGAAACATGGGACACGGTTTCGCGGCCCACTTCGCACTCCACGGAACGCCGGTGACGCTCTACGACCACCGAGAGTCGAACCTCGATAGTGCCCGCGGGCGCATCCGGAGCGTCCTGTCGTTTCTGAACGACCGTGACCTCGCACCGATAGACCCCGACGCCGCGCTCGCAAACGTGACTCTCCAGTCGAACCTCGAACGGGCCGTCGAGGACACCGATTTCGTCCTCGAAACCGTCTCCGAAGACATCGACGTCAAACGTGACGTGTTCCGAGAAATTGGTGAGAGTGCTCCTGACGACGCGATTCTCGGGTCGAACACCTCCAGTCTCCGCGTCACCGACATCGCCGAGGGTGCACCGTCCCACGCCGACCGAATCGTCGGGTGCCACTGGTGGTATCCGCCATATCTGCTCGAACCGGTCGAAGTGGTTCGCGGCGCGGAAACATCGGACGAGACGATGGCCACGACGGTGGAGTTCGTCGAAGCCGTCGACCGAAAACCCGTCGTCGTCGAACGCGACGTTCCGGGATTCGTCTGGAACCGCAGTCCAGAGCGCAGTCGTCCGGGAATGTATGCATCTCGCTGCGGAAGGTGTCGCCTCCATCGAGGACATCGACACCGCCATCCGCGACGGCTACGCCCGCCGAACTTCGGTCGTCGGACCGTTCGAGACGATGGACATCGCGGGCCTGGCCCTGTTTCGAACGGTCACGGGCGAACTGTATCCCGACCTCTGTGACGACGACGAACCGAACGTCCTCTTCGACGACTACCTCGACCGCGGACGCGGCGGAATCGCCGATGGCGCGGGGTTCCACGAGTACGACGATGCCCCGGACGCGGCGACGCGCCGTCGCGATGAGCGTCTCGCCGCGCTTCGTCACGTGTACGAAGAGTGAAATCCTCCGCGGTCTCGCCTTACTCCGGTTCCGCCCTAATCCAGTCTCCCCTTACTCCGGTCCAGCCACTTGATTTTCCAACCCGCGGAACTCCCCTGTTTCGTCCACGCGGTTCAGGTTCCGTGCGAGAATATCGGCACATCGTTCGTAGTACTTCGGGGTGTGTCCGGCCATGTGCGGGGTGATGTGAACGTTCTCGAAGTTCCACAGCGGATGGTCCTCGGGAAGCGGTTCGGGGTCGGTCACGTCCAGCGCAGCGCCGCGAAGTTGGTTGCTCCGGACGGCATCGACCAGCGCGTCGGTATCGACCACCGGCCCGCGGGCGACGTTGACGACGACGGCATCCGGAGCGAGGGTGTCGAACTCCTCCGCACCGATGAGTCCCTCCGTCGTCTCCGAGAGCGGGCACGCGAGAACGACGTAGTCGCTCCGCGCGAGCGCCGACTCGAACTCGGGTCCGTCGAATCCGATCACCTCGTCCGTCGGGCCACCTTTCGCGGGCGTATATCGAACGCCGATGGTCTCGACGCCGAACGGTTCCAGACCGCTCGACGATAGCCCGTCCGATGGCACCGAGGCCGACGACGGTGACGGTCGTCCCCTTGAGTTCGTGGGCTTGGAAGTGCTCCCACCGACGGTCCTGTTGCCGACGCCATCCTTCGTCGAGACGGCGTGTAAACACGAGCAAATTGCCGATGACCTGCTCGGCCATGTTCGGCGCGTGAATTCCGGACCCGTTCGTCACCGCGACGCCGCACGATTCGAGTTCCGCGAGAGGAAGGTGTTCGTAGCCGGCGGAATAGCAGGCGAACAACCGCATGTTTTCCGCGTTCGCCAGCAGTTCGTCGTCGATTCGCTTGCTCGTGACGACGGTCGCCTCGGGTATCTTTTCGAGTTCCTCGGTGCGCGTTCGTGCCAACTCGACGTCGGCGTCCGGCACTCGCTTGCTAATCGCTGCCGCATACTCCTCGATGGGTATTCCGTGAATTCCGGACTTCAGTACCAGTATCGTTTGCTCCATCACAAACGATTCGTTCCACGAGAACGGGATAACTGTTCCGCCGGGAGAAGCAGTGTCGCTGTTCGTTCGGGGGAGTAAATATTTCGAACCCATCGACCGCTAGTCGACGGCCGGTACTCCCCTCGTTCCGGTCGGCGTGTAACTCTCGGAGACGAACCGTATCACCAGCGCCGCACCCACCCACGAGAGGAGGGTCGCACAGAGAAACGTCGTCTGGAATCCCACCAGCATCACTGCGAACCCGAATAGCGGCGGCGCGACGACCCCGCCGAAACCGCGTGCCGTCGACCGGAGACCGATGAGTTCGGATTCGCGGTCGGTCGGGGCGACGTCCCCGATGAAGGAGATGATGCCAGTCTGGAGCGCCGAAAAGGAGATACCGAGACAGAACAGGCCGAGTCCGGCGACGAGCGCCTTCCCCGTGAGTGTGTCCGGTATCGAGGTAAGTCCGAGCAGGAGCGTGTAGCCACCGCTTCCGACGAGACCGGTGACGATGAGGCGCTTTCGACCGACGCGGTCGGAGAGGCGGCCCATCAGTGTACATCCCGACGATTTGGACTGCCGGGTTGATGGCGAGGAGGATACCCATCGCGAACGGGGAGACTCCCACGTTCGAGACCAGATAGATGGGAAGCAGGCTCGTCAGCCCGAGGACGGTGACGCTTCGGAGAAAGGAGGCGACGTACAACCACTGGAGGCCGTTCGTTCGCAGGTGGTCGGTGCCGGTGGTCGGAACGAGTCGCTCGACCGTGTTCCGAGCGATGCGCTCGACCGTCACCTCACGGTTCCGGTCGGGGGTCGGGTCCTCGACGGCGAGACATGCCACGGCGACGAGGGCGGCGAAGCCGGCGAGCAGGAGGTAGACCGTCGAACGGGGGAACAGTTCGATGAGTGCACCGGAGGTGAACTGGCCGAGCATGAATCCGACCGCGGCGGCGCTCGAAAACAGCCCGACCGCCCGGCCGCGCTCCGCATCGCCGCCCCGTTCGCTGACGACCGTCAGCATCACGGGGAGAAAGCCGGCCGCAAAGATGGCGAACAGGGTACGGAAGCCGAGCGATACGGCGATACCGCCGACGAACGCGAGCGGGAGTACCGCGACGGCCGCGAGCGCCGCCGAGAGCACCAACACCGTTCGTCGACGACCCGTCACGTCCGCGATAGCGCCCCATACCGGTGAGAACACCATCAGACCGAGAAAGTAGGTCGCCGTCACGAGGCTGACGGCGACGGGCGACCCCACGCGGCCGATGTAGATGGCCATGACCGTTCCCATCAGAATCGAACCGCCCTTGTTGGCGGCGGCCGCCACCGCGATGGCCGCGTCCTGCCTGCTCGCACGTTCCTGCAAACCTGCTAACACGGTGTCACCACCGGGGTTTGTTCGGCAACCAGTCGCCCCGCCCGATGTCGTCCATTGCGCTCGCGTACTCGGCCGCCATCGAACCGACGCTGGAGTACGCGAGCGGGTCGGACTCCTCGTACCGCCGACGTGCCCGCTCCAACTTGTCTTCGTCGAGTTCGACGCCGAGGCCTGGCCCTTCGGGGGAGATACAGCCGTTTTCGAACGTGAGAGGTGTCTCGATGACGTCCTCGGCCATCCACGGATAGTGGGTATCACAGGCGTATCGAACCGTCGGCATCGCGGCCGCGACGTGTGCCATCGCCGCCATGCTCACGCCGAGGTGGGAGTTCGAGTGCATCCCGACGCCGAGGTCGAACGTTCGCGCGACCCTGTCCAAGTCGACGTTTCCGGACAGACCGCCCCAGTAGTGGTGGTCCGAGAGGATGACGTCGACGGCTTCCCGCCGAACCGCGGGCGCGATTTCGTCGAAATCGACCACGTACATGTTCGTCGCGATGGGATAATCGATGTACTCCTTCAACCGCTTGATGGGCGTTCAGGGTGGGGACGGGGTCTTCGAGAAATTCGATGGTGAGGTCGGAGTCCCGTAAGCGCCGGGCGATGTCGATGGTCGTCTCGACGCTCCACGTCCCGTTCGGGTCGATTCGAAGCGGCGTGTCGTGTCCGAACTCCTCGGCCAACAGTTCGAGGGTTCGGAGTTCCTCGTCGGGTTCGAGGACGCCACCTTTCACCTTCAGGGTCTCGAACCCGCCCATATCGACGAATTCGCGCGCCTCACGAACCATATCCTCCGCCGACATCACTTCGTATCCGGCGACGGCGGCAGAATCGGGGTCCGAGTCCGCCTGTTTGTAAAAGAGATATCCCGAGAACTCCACCTCGTCGCGGACCTTTCCGCCGAGGAGGTTGTACACCGGTTCGTCCAGCGCGCGGCCGATGAGGTCGTAGAGGGCGGTGTCGACCGCGCCGTAGACCATCGGGTCTTGGAGTTTGAGTTCGAGGGGTTTGCGCTCGAAGGGGTTCGCTCCTTCGACGAGGTGACGAACGTTTTCGAGGGCGTCGCTCTGGTCGCCGTACGTCTCGCCGATACCGACCTCGCCGTCGGCAGTCGTGAGACGGAGTATCGTTCGTGCCGCGACGTCGCTGTGTCCCCCCCACGAGTTTCGGAGTCGGGGTTCCCGGTGTGCGACCGGAATGACTTCCATGTCTGTGATACGCATACGTGGGGTGTTGACGTACCACAGTATTAATCCTCGCTTCGGGAGCGATTATGGAACGTCGCATCTCATGGAGGCAATCCTTTTGTAGCCTCCTCATAGTACGTCATATGATACCAATGGACTACGAACTGTTGAAGCAGGACCTCAGAAACGTCGCGTTCACGAATCCAACGCCGTTCGACGAGGACGGCGAGACGGTGCGACACGACGAACTCGCGTCGAACGTCGAATTTATCCGGGATGCGGGCGCGGAGGCTGGTCGTTCCCTGCGGGAACACCGGCGAGTACTACTCCCTCTCCAACGAGGAGCGGGTCGCCGTCGTCGAAACGACTGCCGACGCATTCGGTGAGGCGGGGTCTACCGTCGGCGGCGTCGGCGGCAGTACGAAGAACGCGACGATGCTCGCCGACCGATACGCCGACGCGGGAGCGGACGCCATCATGGTGATGCACCCCGTCCATACCTACGTCCACGAGGAGGGCGTCCTCGATTACTATCGAACTATCGCCGAGCACACCGACCTCGGCGTCGTCCTCTACAAACGCGGGCCGGAACTCACACACGACCACATCGGGGAACTCTCCACCCGCGAGAACGTGGTCGCGGTCAAGTACGCCGTCAACGACGTCGCCGCGTTCTCGAACGGCGTGCGAACGACGCCCGGCGATATCGTCTGGATCAACGGCATCGCCGAGCGGTTCGCCCCCTCGTTCGCCCTCGAAGGTGCCGAGGGATTCTCGACCGGTATCGGGAACTTCGTCCCCGAGCAGGTGCTCGCCCTTCAGGAGTCGCTCGAAGATGGTGACTTTTCACGCGCGAAGGAGATCCGCGACCTGCTTCGCCCCTACGAAGACCTCCGACAGGAGACCGGCGCGGACAATCGGTTCGGTGCCGCGAACAACGTCCCCGCCGTCAAGTACGGCCTCGAACTCGTGGGCCAGTACGGCGGTCCCGTCCGCGAACCCCTCGTCGACCTCTCGGCGGCCGACCGGGAGCGTGCCGAGGAGTACTACCGGGCCATCGCGGCGGCGTCGGTCTGAAAGGCCACCCTCGCCGTACCGGTACGGCCGGCGGTCAATCGGGACGGCTGTGGTGCCGTCGGTGGGCAAGTTTATACGTCCCACTTGCCAAATCCGTGCCAATGAATGGCGATGGCACGGAACCAGGTGTCGAGGGCGTCGACAGGAGCGAATGGACGCTTCAGGACGAGGAAGCCCGTGAATACATCCGTCGGACGACGAATCACGTTGCTTCGCTCGTCCGCTCCACTATCGGTCCGTACGGCCTCGAAAAACTCGTCGAGACGCATGACCTACAGGGGGAACCCGAAGCGGTGCTCACCGGAAACGCCGAGGAGATACTCGCCGCGGTCGAACGCGGCGACGGCTTCAACGACCCCGTCGCCGCCCTGTTTGTCGATTGTGTCGACTCGATGCAGCGTTCGCTCGGTGACGGCACCGGGACCGCGGTACTCGTCGCGGACGAACTCATCCGACGTGGCCTCGACCTCATCGAGGAGGGCGTCCATCCCAGTACCGTCGTCGTCGGATACGCGATAGCCGCCCAGCGAACCGGCGAGGTCCTCGATATGCTCGTCACGGGAGTGTTCCGCCGCCGACCAGGATATCCTCGCTCGCGTCGCGGCGACCGCGATGACGATGGACATCGATGACGATACCCGCGAACGTTACGCGGAACTCGTCGCCGAGGCCGTCGCCTCCCTCGCTCTAGCGGCCGATGGGGGATGGTTCGACACGGACGACGTCGGGGTGGTCGTCGGCGTCGGCACGACCTGCCACCTCCACCGCGGGGTCGTCCTCCGACGATTCCCGGGTGCGGCCCGCGAACACGAGGACGTTCACATGGAGTTCGACTGGTCGCCGGTCGTCGACGATGAACTCACGGACGTGACGGTGGCGATCATGGACGAGACACCCGCCTTCGGTGAGGCAGCCACGTCCTTCGGTGAATCCACGATTTCACCCGACCAGCACGCCGTCGACCTGCAGGCCCTCGCCGACCGTCGGAACGCCTTCGTGAAGCGTCTCGACGAACTGGGCGTCGACGTCTTCGTCTGTCGGGACGAGGTCGAAGACGACATCGCGGGCGCACTCGACGCTCGCGGAATCGTCGTCGTGGACCGCGCACAGTATCCGAAGTCCGACGTCCATCGCCTTGCACGCGCGACGGGTGCACGGGTCGTCTCCAACGTCGAAGACATCGGGCGTGACGTCCTCGGGACGGCGGGGCGATTCACGGAACGCGTCCACGAGGACGAGAAGTGGGCTATATTCGACGACTGCGATGGCCCGGTCTACACGCTCATCGGAGGTGCCGAGACGGAAACGGGCAGAACCGAACGGGAACGGGCCATCGAGGACGCCCTCGAGGTCGCGTCCGTGGCGGCTATCGACCGACAGTTACTCCCGGGCGCTGGTGCCCCCGCGATGGCCGTCGCCGTCGACCTCCGACGGTTCTCCCGTTCGGTTTCCGGGAAGGAACAACTCGCCGTCGACGCGTTCGCCGATGCATTGGAAGCCATCCCGGAGGAAATCGCACGGAACGCGGGATTCGATTCCACGGACGCTGTCATCGGACTTCGTAACGCGCATGCGGGGGACGACCCCCTTCCGCTGGGCATTGACGTGGAATCGGGCGACCCCGTGAACGCCTACGACGCGGGTATCGTCGAACCTCGACGCATTTTCTCGCAGTCCGTCGAAACCGCCCGTGCCGCCGCAGAACAGTTGTTGACCGTCGACAGCGTGCTCTTTCCGAACCTCGATGGCGGACAGTTCACCCCCCGCACGGAACACGAGTAATCAGCGACTGGGGTATGGGGATGTGAGAATGTGGGATAATGAGGACGGCGGGTAATCAGCGGCCCGGGGCGACGGTTTCGTCCCCCTCTCCGAGGTCCTCGGCGAAAATTTGCTCGTCGATTCGCAGAAATCGGACCGCGAGGTCGGTGGCGGTGTCCCAGACCGCTCGCCGAACTCTTATTGGATTCGGCGAGTGGATTCTCGGTGAGGACGTCCCGTGTCTCGCCCCGGATGGAGTCCACTCCGATAGCGTCACGGCCCGTCGAGTGCGCCGCGACGAGGCGGGCGATGGTCGTCCACCCGTCCATCCCCCCGTTTCGAGCGAGGGCTCGCGGTACCGCGAGGAGGCCGTCGGCGAACGCGTCGACGGCGAGTTGTTCCTTCCCGTGGACGGACGGTGCGTGCTCGTGAACGGCTCGGGAGGCCCCGACTTCGACCGCTCCCCCGCCGGGAACGACCCGTCCATCCGTCAGCGCGGCACTGGTTGCGTGGACGGCAGCCTCGACCGACCGCTCGAAGGCGTCGGTCGAACGCGGGTCGGGTGCCCGGCAGAAAAGGGTAAAGACGGGAACGGCATCCGCTCGGACGTGAACCATGTCGTGACCCGCGTGGCGGTTCACCGAGACGGCACCGTCGCCGAGCGTCTCCCGTGAGACGTCGTCCAACGAAGGGACGACCATCGCTCCAGTCGCACGTGCGATGCAGGCGATATCCGCTTCGTCGAGCGCCGAGAACGCGACGATACCACGGTTGGCGAGCATGGTAACGACGCGGTCGTTGACCCCTCCGGTCGTGAAGATGGCCCGGCACCCCGCGTCGACGACGCGATTCAGCGTCTCGATGAACGATGCCCGTTCCCGGTCACCCACGGCCGCACGCGTCTCGAATCCCTCCACCGAGAAGGCACTCTTGGGCCCGTCCAGTTCGGAAACGTGGGGGACGTCGACCTTCCCTGAGAGAACCGCGACGCCCGCGTCCCCGACGTCGCGTGGCATCGACCGGACGTCCGGCGACGAATCGACGATTACGCCGGGAACGAGTTTCGATTGTGCGGCGGTCGCTCCGACGTGCGAAACGACCGTCACGTCACGACCGACATCCGACGACGGTTCGGGGGTGGTGAGAACGGTATCGACCGCCTCGGTAACGAGGGAGGCGGTCGCTTCGCGGATGGCGGGGTCACGCGTTCCGGTCAACGCCGTCGCCGCGACGGCCTCCGCGCCGACTGCGGAAAGCGGTCGCGCGTGTGTCTCCACGTACTCGCCTGCGACCGTCATCGCCTCTCGATAGCCGCGCTCGATAACCGTCGGATGACATCCCATTTCGGCGAGTCGGTCCGCTTCGCGGAGAAGGCCGCCGAGCACCGTCACGACCGAACTCGCTCCGTCGCCGTGTGCCTCGCGGAATCCTTCGATTCCCGTCCTAAGGAGTTCTACCGAGGGATTCGAGACGTCGAGCTTTTCGATGACGGCCGACCCGGCCGCCGTCGTCGTGACCGTCCCGTCCGCCTCGACGACGAGTTTGTTCGCCCCGAACGGTCCGAGCGTCGAATCGACGATGTCACAGACCGTCCGTATCTCCTCGCTGGGGTCGAATCCCTCACCGTTTGTCATGCGTATCTCGTGAGTGCCCCGTACCTTAGGTTTATCGTGGTCCGTCGCTTTCGAACCGAATCATTCGTGGTTTCGTTTGAAACGAAGGAATCGTCATTAATCGGCAAAGTTTATTATACCCCCTCGGTCAAGTAAGAATGGGATGTCATTAGATACCACAGGACGGGATGAAGACAGGTCTCTCTCCCGACGGACCTTTGTCAAGGGAACGGGTGCTACCGCCGCGACTGGGGCACTCGGTGCACTAGCTGGATGTTCAGGTGGCGGAAACGACGGTAACGGCGGTAACGGCGGCAATGGCGGCGACGGTGGTAACGGTGGTAATGGCGGCAATGACGGCGGTGGTGGCTCCGGTTCGACCACCATTCAGTTCATCTCCGGCATGGCGGCGGAGAACTCCGATATCCGGAAGCACTACCAAGACTCGATGAAGGACTTCCAGAAGAAAAACGGGTCGGTGAAAGTCAACCTGCAGGCGGTTTCATATGGGGATATCAAAACGAAACTATCCTCGACCGTCGGTGCGGGGAACGCCCCCGCACTCGCGGAAGGTGGCGCACTCGGCCTGAAGTTCTTCAATCAGGGAAAAGTACCGAACCACAAACCCTTCTACGATAAAACGAAGGGCTTCCCGGACAACCTGACGACCGCAAACAAGGACTCCGCGAAGTTCCGCGGTGACTACTGGTCCGGCGGTGCCCAGCGCCACACGAACAGCAACCTGGGAATCAACGTCCAAGCATTCAAGAAAGCGGGCGTCAGCAACCCCCAGAAGGACTTGGCCACGTGGAGCGACTTCTACGGATATCTGGAAAAAATCGACAAGAACCAGGATATCACGGCGTGGGAAGAGACGGGTGCGTACAACGACCTCGAATCCTACTGGGGCGAGGCCCGAACCGCCTACACCGACGGGACGGACCCGTGGATTCGCGGAAAAGGTACCGACCCGACCGTCATCGTCGGCAGCGACCACGAGGACGCGCCGAAGACCGACGGGATGATCAAAAACTGCATCAAACTCGCGAAGAAGTTCTCGAGCAAGAAGTCCGCTTCCCGGACGGACGAGGAGATTCCCTCGCTCATGCTCACGAACCGCGTCGCCTCCTTTGGCTACGCGACACCGACCGCCAATCGCTGGACCGAGGTCAAGTCGAACGTGAAATTCGGCTGGCAGGGCGGCAACGGAGACGTCATGTTGCTCCCGATGCCGAAACTCGACCCGAACTACGGTTCGAAGGTCGGAATTTCCGAACTCGAAGGTGTCTCCGGCGAACATGGCGGCCACGTGTGGTCGCTCGAACAGCAGACGTCCATCTTCGACGTCAGCGACAAACAGAAGAAGGCGGCGTGGGACCTCAACGTCTACCTGCTGACCGACAAGGACTTCGCGCTCCCCGCGTGGGGTAAGTACTACCAGGCCATCCCCGGTTACGCACCGATGATGGATACGCTCCTAAAACAGTACAAGGACAAACTCCCATCGTGGACGACGACCGCCATCGACAACGTGAACAAGTACGGCAGTCAGTACGCCACCACCGGAGCGGCATGGGACGTGAAAGGAACCAGCGATATCCGCTGGAACGACATCAACAAAACCATCTCGTCGGCCATGGCCGGTCAGATATCCGTCGACGAGACACCGAAGAAAATCAACCAGAAGGTCAATAAAACGTTAAAGGAGCAAAACAAATAGACGGCCTACTTCGTTTGACCATGATTGCTTTATGAACAACTATCCAAATCTTTTTGATACAGGGTATCCAGTGTTTGGGTAACATGGCGCAAGCTGCACAGAGTGCCGAAGAAATCCGACGAAAATATGGACTGACGGAGGAGTCGGTTTGGGACCGTCTGAAACGGAATTGGACGGGCTACCTCTTCATAATCCCGACGTTCGTGATGTTCGCGTTGTTGTTCTACATTCCCATGATTCAGGGGGTGTGGCTGACGTTCACGAACGCTCAGCTCGGCGGCGCGGGCACCGGGAGTTTCATCGGCCTCGATAACTATCAGTGGATGATTACAAATGACCTGTTCGTATTCGCGCTCGGTTGGTCGATCGTCTTCGTTTTTTCGACGACGCTCCTCCAACTCGGGCTCGGCATGCTTGCGGCCATCCTTCTGAGCGAAATCAGGGAAGGCTCTCGGGAGTGGTTGAGTGCGATAATCATGTCCCCTTACTTCTCCGCCCCGCTGGCGGGTGGCGTCGTGTGGATGTGGTTTCTGAGCCCCGACTTCGGATTCCTCGCGAAATTCCTGACCGACATCGGGGTACAGGACGCGCCGTCGTTCCTCTCCCAGGGACTCTGGCCGTACGTCTCCATGATCGTCGCACAGGCGTGGCACGACTTCGGATACGCCGGTATCATCTACTCGGCGGCCGTCATCAACATTCCGAGCGACCAGTACGAGGCCGCCGCACTGGCGGGCGCGGGACGTTTCCGTCGATTCCGTGACGTCACGCTCCCCCACCTCATCACGCCGACGATAATCGTTCTCGCGCTTCGTACCGCGTGGAACATCGCCGAGTTCGCCCAACCGTTCCAACTGACGGGCGGCGGTCCCGGCACTCGAACCATGCTCTTGAGCATCCTCACGTACCAAGTCGCGTACGTCAAACTGAACTTCGCCCGCGCGTACACCATCGGAATGGTGATGATCGTGCTGGCGATGGCCAGTGCCATCTTCTACGTGACCATCATGAACGAGGAGGAGGACCTCTACCTGTAACCATGCTAAACGAAACTAAACGTTCACGATACCTGCTGTACGCCGGTCTGTTCGTCATGTCCGTGTGGGCGCTCCTGCCCTACTACTGGGTCATCCGGACCTCAGTTCTGACCAACTTCGCGGCCATCGACCCAGCGACGGGGTACACACCCTTCTCGCACTTCACGCTCGACCCGTACTTCCAGATCTGGAACTCGTTCGCGATGACGACCTACTTCAAGAACAGCCTCATCGTCGCCCTGTCCGCGACGGTAATCTCGCTGTTCTTCTCGATTCCTGGTGCATACGCGTTCGCTCGACTCGACTTCCCCGGCCGAAAGCTGTTGTTCTACACCGCGGTGTTCACGATAATGTTCCCGTGGATCGTCATCACGATTCCCGTGTACAACATCTTCTACATGCTGGGGTTGATCAACTCGTTGACGGGGATAATCATCGCGCTGTCCATCTTCGTCCTGCCCCAGACCATCTGGCTCCTCCAGGGGTTCTTCCGGCAGGGAATCCCGCCGAACATCGAGGAGGCAGCGCTCATCGACGGTCATTCAGAAATCGGCGCGTTTCTGCACATCGTCCTGCCGCTGTCGCTGCCCGCAGTCGGTGCGGCCGCCCTCTTCTCGTTCCTGACCGCATGGAACAACTTCCTCTGGGTGTTCGTGCTCACCAGCGACAAGAACGTACGGACGGCGACGGTCGCCATCCACTACATCCTCGGCAGCGACTCGTTCCGTCAGTGGAACCTGCTGATGGCCGCGGCAGTGCTCCTCGTGTTGCCGCCGGTCGTCTTCTACGCGCTCTCACAGCGCTTCGTCGGGGAGGGCCTCGCCGGGTGATACCGATGCAGGAACGCACGCCTCACGCAACCGAAGAAGCACGCACCGACAGACGGACACACGGCAGTACCAACATGGAGGACCTATAACATGGCAAACGTTGAATTCAATAATGTCACCAAGGTGTTCGACGGCGGTTCGAACACTATCGTCGCAGTAGAGGAATTGGACCTTGAGATTCAAGACGGCGAGTTCGTCGTCTTCGTCGGCCCATCGGGCTGTGGGAAATCGACCACGCTTCGGATGACCGCGGGCTTGGAAACGATAACCGACGGCGAACTCATCATCGACGGAAAGCGCGTCAACGAGGTCTCGCCGAAGGACCGGGATATCGCGATGGTGTTCCAGTCCTACGCGCTTTATCCCCACAAAACCGTCCGGGGTAACATGGCCTACGGTCTCGATTTGAGCACCGACCTGACCGACGCGGAGGTAAACAGTCGCGTCGAGGAGGCTGCGGAGATGATGGGTATCGACGACCTTCTCGACAAGAAACCCGCCGCGCTCTCGGGTGGACAACAACAGCGCGTGGCGACGGGACGCGCCATCGTCCGGGAGCCCGAGGTGTTCCTCTTCGACGAGCCGCTGTCGAACCTCGACGCGAAACTCCGAAAGCACATGCGAACGGAACTCTCGCGGATTCACTCCGAACTCGACATCACGACTATCTACGTCACCCACGACCAGGAGGAGGCGATGACCATGTCCGACCGCATCGTCATTCTCAACGACGGTCGACTCCAGCAGGTGGGCAAACCCAAGGAGGTGTACTATCAGCCGGCGAACCGGTTCGTCGCGGATTTCATCGGAAGTCCCTCGATGAATTTCCTCGAAGTGGAACTGGAGGGCAATCGCCTCACGAACGGTGAGAGTTTCGACTTCAGTGTCGGCGACGAGTTCGTGGAGACGCTCCGAAGCGTCTCGGACGACACGCGATTCACGTTCGGTGTTCGCCCGGAGAACGTCCGTGTGGACGGGGATGCCGACAACGCGAAAGCCGTGCGGACGACCGTGGACGTCGTCGAAGTCATCGGGTCCGACAACTTCCTCTATCTCGACCTGGACGGGCGGGAGTTCCGCATCCGCTGTCCCTCCTACATCGAACCGCAGGAAGGGGACGTGATAACGATTACTTTCGACGACGAAGCGATTCACCTGTTCGACGAAGCGACCGGCGAGGCCCTCGTCCACGGAACCGTCACCCACGAGTCGGGCGAGATGCCGAATCCTTCGAAGAGCGAACAGGAACGCGCAGTCGGCAACTGAACTCGACTTTTTCTCACCGCTAGTTATTTGTGCTCGTCGCACCCCATTATTTCCATGACGCACGACGTAGCGGTGATTCCGGGTGACGGTATCGGTCCCGAGGTGGTCGACGCTGTTCGTCCGTTGCTGGAGGACGCCGCAGAAGAGTACGGCTTCGAACTCACGTTCACCGACTTCGACTGGGGTACCGAGTACTATCTCGAACATGGGGAGATGATGCCGGACGACGGCACCGACGATATCGCGGACTACGACGCCATCCTTCTCGGTGCCGTCGGCCATCCCGACGTCCCCGACCACGTCACCCTCCGTGGCCTGATGTTACCCATTCGGAAGACGTTCGACCAGTACATCTGCAAACGTCCCTCGGTCCTCTTCGAGGGCGTCGAATCGCCGCTCCGTGGTTACGCCCCCGGCGACATCGATTTGGTCGTCTACCGGGAGAACACGGAGGGGGAGTACGCGGACGTCGGCGGGCGCGAACACCGCGGGTTCGACAACGAAGTCGCCATCCAATCCGCCGTGTTCACACGGTCGGGCGTGGAGCGCATCGTTCGCGCCGCCTTCGAGGAGGCGGAAACGCGCGACGGAAAGCTCACGAACGTGACCAAATCCAACGCGCAGGCGTACGGGATGGTCCTCTGGGACGACGTGTTCGACGAAGTGGCCGAGGAGTTCCCGGACGTGGAGACCGAACGCCTCCTCGTGGACGCGGCGTCGATGGACTTCATCCGTCGTCCCGACGAGTTCGACGTCGTCGTCGCCTCGAACCTCTTCGGCGACATCCTCACGGACATCGGCGCCATCATCTCCGGAAGCATGGGTCTCGCACCCTCCGCGAACATCAACCCCGACGACGACGTCCCCTCGATGTTCGAACCCGTTCACGGGAGCGCACCGGACATCGTCGGTCAGGGTGTCGCCAACCCGTTGGCGACGGTCCTCTCCGGGTCGATGCTCCTCGACGACCTCGGTGAACCGGACGCGGCCGACGCCCTTTGGCGCGTCGTCGCCGAACAACTCGCGGACGAGTCGGCTCCGCGAACGCCCGACCTCGGGGGCGATGCGGGGACGGCCGACGTGATGGCCGACCTCCGCGAGCGCCTCTGACTCTCGCTCCGCGCCACGAGCGTTCACGATACGTCCGTTCGATCATCGCCGTTCCGTCTCCATATCTTTATTATCCGTGGCAACAATTGACACTCGATATGTTACACGCGAACGGCCCGCTTCTCACGATTGACGTGACTCGGAGGGAAACGACCGAGACGGATATCGACGACGAACTGGCGGCGTTCATCGGCGGCCGGGGCGTCTCGACGAAGCTCGCCCACGACCGAATCCCGTTCGACGCCGACCCGTTCGGCCCGGAGAACCGTGCCTATCTGGCGACCGGCCCGCTCCAGATGTCGAGCATGAGCTTCACGGGGCGAATGAACATGACCGGCCTTTCGCCGCTGACTGACGGTCTCGCCTCCACGAACGCGGGCGGATATCTCTCCCGAAACTTCGCCGACACCGGGTACAGCGTCGTCGAGATTACTGGCGCGAGCGATGAACTGCTCGCGGTGCACGTCACGGACGACGGCATCGAGTTCGAGGCGGTACCCGAACTCGAAGGCGCGGAAGTGCCCGCGGTCACCGACTACATGAACGAACACCACGGTCTCGAAGCGGAGAACCTCATCACCATCGGCCCTGCGGGCGAGAACTTGGTCCGGTATGCGTGCGTGATGACCTACGACAGTCGCGCGTTCGGACGCGGCGGACTCGGTGCCGTGCTCGGTTCCAAGAACGTCAAATGCGTCTCCTTCGCGGGTGACTCCCCGCCCACGGTCGAGATGGACGGGACGTGCAGTCGGAAGTCCATCGCTCGGCCGCCACCTCCGACGACATGATGCGACGGCAGGGAACCACACAGGGAACCGAGTTCATCAACGACAACTTCGCGTTGCCCACGAAGTACTTCGAGAAGTACCACTTCGACCACGCGGACAAAATCGGCGGTGACGCCGTGGAGGAAAAGAAGTACAAGAAGGCGGCCTGCTCGGTTTGTGCGTTCGCGTGCAAACTCCCCACCCGCGACGAGGAACGCGGCGTCGAAACGGAGGGGCCGGAGTTCGAGACGGTGTTCTCGTTCGGCTCGAACGTCATGGTCGATGACATCGTGGACGTGATGAAGTCGAACGAACTGTGTGACCGCTACGGCCTCGACACCATCAGCGCCGGGAACGCCGTCGCCGCCTACCTCTCGGCGGAAGACGAGTTCGGCAACGCGGAACTCGTTCACGAGATGGTCGAGAAAATCGCCCACCGTGAGGGGGTCGGCGACACGCTGGCCGAGGGTATCGGTCGCTTCGCCGAGGAACTGGACGTGCGAAACTACACGGTCAAGAACATGGAGTTCGCCGCCCACGATGGCCGCGTCCTCCACGGACAGGGACTCTCCTATGCCGTGGCCAACCGCGGCGGTGACCACATGTACTCGACGACACTGCGCGTCGAATACTCCGGGGAAGTGGATCCAGAAGGGTTGGATGGAAAGCCCGAAATCGTCCGTCGACGGGAGGATCACGCCGCCTTCCGCGACAGCGGCATCGTGTGTGCCTTCGCCGGCGGGACGGGCCTGATAACGGAGGACCAACACGAACTCCTGTTCGGCTGTGACTACGAGGACCTGTTGGCGGTGGGAAGCCGAGTGGTCGAACTCGAACGCCACTTCAACAATCAGCGCGGAATGAACCGCGAAGACGACACGCTGCCGTACGACATCCCCGGCATCGAGGACGCATTGGACGAGTACTACGAACTGCGGGGATGGAACGAGGACGGCACCGTGCCGGACGAAACCGTCGCGGAATACGCGCAGGCGGACTGACCCGCCGCGGACGAGGCAACTCCGTGGTCGAACGCATCTCAGCCGCCATGCACCGGCGGTGCCGCACGTATCACGTCGCCGTCGGCCAGTTCGGTTCGACCGCCGTCGAACAGCGCCACGTTCTTCCCGTTCTTCGTCACCGTCACCGACCCCGAGAGCGTCACCGTCATCGCCGACCACCCGCCCCGACAGGCCAGGGTACTCCGACCCGAGTTCGCGGAAGAGGTCCGCGACCGTCGCTCCCGCCCTCAACTCGCGATGCACGGTTTTCTCCCCGACGGCCTCCCGATAGGGACCGAAGAGATGCACTTTTACTTCCATAGTCGTCGTTCACGGTCACCCGTCTTGTATCCCCCGACACCGAGGTTCGTCGACCGGCCCTCGGACGAACCGACCATCGGGTAAGAGTTAACTCCCCACATGCGAATCCTGTATCCATGTCGAAATTCGACGCCGAGATGTTCGAGGGAGTCCTCTGTCCCCTCGTCACCCCGTACGCTGACGGTGACGTGGACGAAACCGCGCTCGCGGAGTTAATTACGCGTCTCGACGACGCCGGGATGGACGGCTCTCGTTCCGGCCGGGACGACCGGCGAGTTCGCGAGCCTATCCGACGGGGAGTACCGGACCGTGCTGGAGACGACGGTCCACGCTGCCGACGGCTTGCCGGTTCTCGCCGGCACCGCCGATACCACCGTTCCCGGCACGCTCGAACGAATCGAGACGGCGGCGGACGCCGGTGCCGACGCGGCGCTGATCGTCCTCCCGTACTTCCACGTGGCCAACCAACCGGCGGGCAACGAGCAGTTCCTCTCGGAAATCGCCGACGGCGCGTCGCTTCCGATATTCCTCTACAACATCCCGTCCTGTACCGGGCAGGAGATTTCCCCCGCCACGGTCGAATCCCTCGCCCGTCATCCGAACGTCCACGGACTGAAGGATTCGAGCGGGGATTTCAACTACTTCCTCGAAGTCGCGGACCGCATCGCCCGACGACTTCCGCCTGTTTCAGGGCTTCGATAGTTACGTCGTTCCGGGGATGGTCATGGGCTCCTCGGGCGGCATCAATGCGCTGTCGAACGCGATTCCAGAGACGTTCGTCGCGGCCCGCGACGCGGTCGCCGCTGGCGACGTCGAACGGGCACGGAACATCGGCGCGGAGCGGATTTGCCCCCTCTTCCAGCAGTGTGTGGCCCACGGGTTCTCGCCGGCAACGAAAGCCGCACTCGAATCGCGCGGATGGCTGGAAAGCGCTGCCGTTCGGCCGCCGCTCGTCGAACTCGATTCGGCGACGAAGGACGAGGTCGCATCGAGTGTCGAACGTGCGCTCCGCGACGTCCTGTAACCGTCATTTCGACGTCCACCACCCCGACGCTTATCACCTCTCCACATCTCACGTGAGTGTATGGCCGACGATTACAGTCTGACCCAAATCGACGACCTCGACCCCGAACCGTCGACCGGTTCTGGAACCATGCACGTGGACCTCGTGGAGACGCTCGGCTGCACCGAGATGCGGCCGAAGGTGTGGTATCTCTCGGAGGGCGATGCGATGAGCTTTCACCGACAGGCAGAACAGGAGGAGTTCTACCTCGTCCTCGAGGGGCCGGGTCGCATTCGCATCGGCGACGATATGCATACGGTCGAGGCGGGAACGGCCCTCAGAATTCCACCGGAAACCCGCCGACAGATCAGAAACGACGGTGAAGGCGGCGCTGACGACCACGTGTGGTTGGTCGTCGGCGCGCCGCCCGTTTCGGACGACGGCCGTCCCGCCGAGGACTGAACGGCCGGCGCGCTTGCTCGACTGTCCTGCTCGCTACGAGTACTCCGAGTTCGCTCGCACTACTCGTAGACGCGCCCGCCGAGGCGGTTCTCCTGGATGTACTCCCAGTCGTACTCGACGCCGAGGCCCGGACCGTTCGGCACTGGGACCGTCCCGTCCGAATCGATACTGTCGAGTTGGTCGGTGTAGTCGCCGAGGTAGACCGGCGGTTGCGTGTTCTCGCATTTCGGCCCGACGAGCGCCATCTCGTAGTAGTTGGCGTTCCGGGTGGCCGCGAGACACTGCCGATGGGCGGGACCCGGCGCGTGGAACTCGACGTCGAGGCCGAAACTCTCGGCGGCGTGGGCGACTTTCATCGCGCCCGTGATTCCGGCGTCGTACTCCGGGTCGGCCCGCACGAGGTCCGTCGCGCCGTTCGCCACGAAGTCGGTGTGGGACTCCAGACCCCGGACGTGTTCGGTCTGCAATATCGGCGTCTCGAGCTTTTCCGAGAGTTTCCGATGGGCGTGTTGGCTGATACCCGCGTCGCTGAACGGGTCCTCGTACCAGAAGAACCCCTGTTCGTCACACGCCTTGCCGACCTTGAGGGCGTCACTCCACGTCTGGAGTTCGCAGGCGGGGTCTATCATGAGGTCCATCTCGTCGCCAACCCGTTCTCCGACCGCGTGAACGGTCTCGACCGTTCGCCCCACATCGAGCCAATCGCCGCCCCAGTCATGGATTTTGTAGGCCGGATACCCCATCTCCAGACAGTCCTCGGCGAAGTCCGCGAACGCCTCCGGGGAGTCGAGTCCCCCGTTCTCGTCCCCTTGGTAGGTCGAGGCGTAGGTCGGAAGCCGTTCGCGGTAGGTGCCGAGGAGTTCGTGAATCGGTGCGTCGTAGTACTTTCCGGCGAAGTCCCACAGCGCGATGTCGATGGGGCCGATACCCATCCGGTCGTACTTGCGGAGCGCCCGCTTCACCTTGCTCCAGTGGTGTTCCCGGCGGAGCGGATTCTTCCCGATGAGATAGTCGGCGAACATGTGAATCTGGGCGAATGCCGGCGAATTCCCGCCGACGTACTCGCCGGTAATTCCCGCGTCGGTGTGGATTTTCAGGCCGAACAGTTTGCGCTCGACGACGCCGCCGGGTTCGTAGACGAGGCTGAATCCGCCCTCGCTGTACCCGAGGTCCTCGACGGGATAGCTGAACTCGGTGCTCTCGATACGCGTGATGGATGGTGGCATCGTTCATACCATGGAGACCGCGAACAAGAAAGTTCGCACTGGAGCGGTCTTTCAGCGGGCGCCTTCCACGTTCGACCGGCCCGCCGGTCGAACTGCATCGAACCTCGGCCGCTCCCCGGTATTTTTAGTACTGTTCCGCGATATTACTTCACATGAACGTGTCCGTTATCGGCGGTGCCGGCACTATCGGTGCCACGACCGCGTATACACTCACGCTCCTCGACCCCGACGTGGACGTGACGGTCGTCGACGTGGATGAGGGGGCGGCCAGAGGCCACGCAATCGACATTCGAACGAGCATCGGCCACGGTTCCCATCCGGCCGGCGCGATGGATCCCCCCGGAAATGGAACCGTCACGGCCGCCGCTCCGGGTCCCGAGGCCGTCGCCGACGCCGACTGCATCGTCGTGGCCGCGAGCATCCCCCGTCCCAACGACAGCGCAAAGCGCGGGGGCCGACTCTCCTTCCTGGAGCGTAACGGCGAACTCGTCGACGGTATCGCATCGTGGATGAAGTCGGTCGAACCGCGACCGGTCGTTACGGTGACGAACCCGCTCGACCCCATCAATCATCGGATGTGGCGCGCACTCGGATGGGACCGACGCTACTGTCTCGGCTATGCACTCTCGGAAACCGCACGCCTCGCCGACCAAGTCGCGCGCCACGCCGACGTCCATCCGTCCGACGTCTCCTGTCCCACGATGGGAGAACACGGCGAACACCTCGTACCGCTCTTCTCCCGACTCACGGTCGACGGTGAGTCGGTCTCCCTCTCCGCGGACGAACGCGAACGAATCTCGGAGGCCGTGAAGGACGTTCCCTACGATATCATGGCCCTCCGCGGCGCCGAGGAGACGTCCCGGTGGGTCACCTCTCGCGGCGTCGCCTCGCTCGTCGCATCACTGCTCGACGGTGGCCCGGACGAACCGGTCTGCTGTTCGGTTCCCCTCGACGGCGAGTACGGGTACGACGGCCTGTCGCTCTCGGTGCCAACCCGTCTCTCGTCCGATGGCGTCGAGGAAATCGTCGAATGGGAACTTTCCCCCACCGAACGGATGGCTCTCGACGAGGCGGCCGAGGCCGTCGGCGAACTCTGTCAGTGATCTCATGTCCCGCGCGCCCGTCGGTTTTCGACCGCTGCCGCGGCCGCTTCGATCGCATCCACCATGCTCCGAGGGGAGGCGATACCCTCGCCCGCGATGTCGAAGGCGGTGCCGTGGTCGACGCTCGTCCGGACGATGGGGAGCCCGATGGTCATGTTGACACCGCTGACCTCTCCCCCCTCGCTGAACCCGAGCATCTTGATGGGGATGTGGCCCTCGTCGTGATACATGGAGACGACGCAGTCGTACGTCCCCCGAGCGGCCTGAACGTAGACCGTGTCGGGTGACTCGGGGCCTTCGACGTCGATACCCTCCTCGCGTGCTCGTTCGACCGCGGGTTCGATTTCGGTTCGCTCCTCGTCCCCGAGAAGCCCACCGTCGCTCGCGTGCGGGTTCAACCCCGCGACGGCGATATGGGGTTCCGAAAGACCGAGGTCCAGGAGACCCTCCCGTGTGACTCGGATGGTGTCGAGGACGTTCTCCGTGGTCACGAGGTCGCAAGCCTCTCGGAGCGGAACGTGCGTGCTGACGTGCGTGACGCGGAGGCCGGATTCGATGAGCATCATCGAATAGTCATCGACACCAGTGCGGTTCGCGAGCAGTCCCGTGTGACCGGCGTGTTCGCTCCCCGCCATCCGCGTCGCCTGCTTGTTTATCGGGGCGGTGACGATGCCGTCAACGTCGCCGTCGACGGCGAGGTCGATTGCACGCTCGACGTACCCCAAACTCGCGGCCCCGTACTCCTCGCGGAGGACACCCCATTCGTGGTCCTCGACGGGGGTCATATCGAGTACGTCCAGCGTCCCGACTTCGAAGCGGGCGTCGGCCACGTCGGATACGGACCGAACGCCCACGTCGGCGTCGGTGACTTGTACGGCCGTACGGACGACGGCGGCGTCACCGACCACCAAGAGGTCGGCGTCCCGGCGTCCCGCTTCGTACGCTCCGACGATGACTTCCGCGCCGACGCCCGCCGGGTCTCCCATGGTCACTGCTAACACCGGTTTCTCTTCCATTGTCGGACGATGGGTGCCTGTCCGCTTTACTTTTTCCCGTCCCTGTTTTCGAACGCGAACGCGAGGTCACGTCGCCGATTCGTGAGGAATTTCCAGGCGAACCGGGAAACGCCCCGATATCGTCGCCATCTCCCTCCGTCTCGACGTCAGGCATCTCGAACTCCGTCATGCGCGTACGCCTACGCGGGATGCGCTCGACTCCCTCCCACCCTCGTTCGATAGCCCCGGAAAAACCGGTCGAATGCGCCCGTTTGGCAAAACATTATGTACGTGCGGTTATGCATACTCACCGTCTAACATGGACTATGAAATTAATGGAAACGTAGCGCTCGTTACCGCATCGAGTAGCGGACTCGGAAAGGCGTCGGCGAAGGCGCTCGCGAGGGAGGGTGCGAACGTCGTCATCAACGGGCGAAGCGAGGACCGACTCGCCGAGGCAGTGGAGGACGTCGAATCCGTCGCCGCCGGGAGCGTTCTCGCCGTTCAAGGTGACCTCACGAACCCCGACGATATCGACCGCCTCGTGAACAGGACGGTCGAGGAGTTCGGCGGAATCGACCACCTCGTGACCAACGCCGGCGGTCCGCCGAGTGGCTCCTTCATGGAGATGGACGACGACGACTGGTACGACGCGTTCGACCTGCTGGTGATGAGTGTCGTCCGCCTCGTCCGCGAAGCGGCCCCGTACCTCCGTGAGGACGGTGGCGGCACCATCGTCACCATCACCTCGCGGAGCGTCAAGGAAGCGATACCATCGCTCGTCCTCTCGAACGCCGTCCGTATGGGCGTCATCGGCCTCGAAAAGACGCTCTCGAAGGAACTCGCGCCTGAAGTACGGTCGAACGCAGTTCTTCCCGCGCCGCACGAGACCGCCCGACAGCGTGAACTCATCCAGGCGGCCGTGGACAGGGGCGAATACGGGAGCTACGAGGAAGGCCTCGACGCGAAGGGCGACATCAACCCGCTCGGTCGCATCGGCGACCCGATGGAACTCGGTGACCTCGTCGCCTATCTCTCCTCCGAACAGTCGAGTTTCCTCAACGGGGTCGCCATCCCCGTCGACGGCGGACAGGGCGCATCCAACCTATAACCGTATGACACGACTTGCACGAACCATCGACGGCAGACCCTTGCTCGGCAACGAGGACGGGTTCGTCCCGCTCCCGTCCGCCGACCCATCGCTAACGACCATCCGAGACGCGCTTCCGCTGGCGGCCGCTGGCACACTCCCGTCGCCGGACGAGGCGGCGGCGAGTCGCGTTTCGGCCAACGACCTCTCGTTCGCCGCGCCGCTCGAACGGCCGGGAAAGCTCTGGGGAATCGGGCTGAATTACGCGGACCACGCGTCCGACCTGAACGAGGACAGTCCGACGGAACCAGCGAGCTTCATGAAACCGTCCACGACGGCCGTCGGTCCCGGAGGACCCATCCGACTTCCGCCGCGCGATATCACCGACCGCGTGACCGCCGAGGCCGAACTCGCCCTCGTCATCGGACGGACGTGTTCGGACGTCGACGAGGCCGACGTCGACGACGTCGTCGCCGGCTACCTCCCGGTCATCGATATGACGGCGGAGGATATTTTGGAACGTAACCCGCGTTTTCTGACCCGCGCGAAGAGTTTCGACTCCTTCCTCGTGTTCGGCCCGTCGCTGGTGACGACCGACGAGGTCGGCCCGCTCGAAGACCTGTCGGTCAGAACCGTCGTCAACGATACGGTCGCCGCCGAGAACGATATTCGGAACATGATGACGTCGCCGCGCGAACTCGTGGCGTTCCACTCGAACGTCATGACGCTCGAACCCGGCGACGTCATCTCGACCGGAACGCCGGGCGCGAAGCATATCGTCTCCGGCGACAGGGTGAGCGCCGAAGTCGAACGCGTCGGCACCGTCCGGGCGGACGTTGTTGGATGGCCGTCGACTGACCGTCAGCCGCCACTCTGTCCGAACTAAATCGCAAACGAATACAATCCACAACCATGAAAATCGCCGAAGTAGAGAGCTTTGCCGTATCGATCCCGCTGAAAGAACCCGTCGCCTTCGCGACTCGCGTCGTCGAGGAACGAGACCACGCCATCGTGTACGTCCGGACCGAGGACGGAACCGAGGGTGTCGGCTACACGCTCGGCTATGGCGGCGCCGACGTCGTCGCACAGGCCGTCGAGAGCGTTCTCGCACCGATGGTCGAGGGGGAAGACCCCCGCGATACGTCGCGCCTCTGGCGCGAGATGTTCGACGGAACGGTCCAAATCGGCCGCAAGGGCGTGATGGTCAGGGCCATCTCCTGTATCGACACCGCGCTCTGGGACATCAAGGCGAAGGCGGCCGGGATGCCCCTGTACAAACTGCTCGGCGGGCACGCCGACGAGGTTCCGGCGTACGCCAGCGGCGGGTACTACCGCGAGGGGAAGGGACTCGACGGACTGCGTGAGGAGATGGAGACGTACGTCGACCGCGGTCACGACGTCGTCAAGATGAAGGTCGGGCGGAAGTCGCTCGAAGAGGAAGTCGAACGGGTCCGCGTCGCTCGCGAGGCCATCGGGCCCGAACCGGACGCTCCTCATGGACGCCAACGGCAAGTGGAAGAACAAACAGGAGGCCGTCCGCGCCTGCCGGGAGTTCGCCGAGTACGACCCGTACTTCATCGAGGAACCGGTGATGCCCGACAGCCTTGACCTCTACCGCGAGGTCAACGATGCGCTCGACTACGCCGTCGCTGGCGGGGAACTCGAGTTCAGTCGGTACGGTTTCACCGACCTTCTCCGCGAAGATGCCGTCGAAGTCGTCCAACCCGACGTCTCGGTCGTCGGCGGGGTCACGGAGTGGATGCGCGTCGCCAACATGGCCGCGTGCTACGACGTCCCGGTCGCCCCGCATTACAACTGGGACCTCCACATTCAACTGCTCGCCGCCATCGAGAACGGCCTCTGGATAGAGTACTTCTACCGCGACTCCGACGTGAAGGCGTTCGACGACGTGCTGGAACACCCCATCGAACCCGAAAACGGCATGATTCAGCTCCCCCAGCGCTCCGGCCACGGGGTCGAACTCGACCGGGATGCGCTCGAACAGTATCGTCTCGACTGACCGCGACGAGCGTTCCCTTAGCGTGCCCCCGTCCAGAGCCGAATTTCGGTCCTATCACAGTTTTCACGGGCCATCGCGATAGCCGCCAATCCCGGATAGTCGGTGTCCACGTTCGAATAGACGAGCGAACGAAACAGCCCTTGCTTCGCCGTCTCGCGTCGGTTCAACTGCGTCTGTCGTTCGTCCGCCAATCGTTCGAGCCGACCCCGTATCGTCGCTAGCCGCTCGACTCGACGGTCGAACGGGGAATCCGGCCGTTCGACGCCGGCCAACTCGTCCCCGATTTCGACGAGCACCGCGTACAGCTCCCCGATCTGCTCCCGTTCGTTCCGTACCATCCGACGCAATTCCCGTCGTGATTCGATGGCGTCCTCACTGTTACTACGGAGTTGCCTCCGCAACAACGGTGACCACGTCGCGGCCCCTCCGGTGAGCCCGGTTGCCACGTCGGCTCCGAACTCGTTTGCTATGCTCTCGAGTGCGGTTTCCTCCCCGTACGCCTCTTCCCAGTGGTCGACAGCCAGAACGGTCTCCCGATAGGCGATTCGAGCCACCTCCCCGGGCGTCGATACAGGCGTCTGCGAGCGCAACATCGCCGTTCGTCTCCCTCCGTCCGCTCGGTATGCCCGTCTCGGAAGTTCGTTGACTCGGTCGAAAAACTCCTCGAACGCCTCGATTTCCGCTCCGATTCGGATTTCCTCCTCCGCGAGGTCCTCACGGGCGCACGATAACGAGGTGCAGGCGGGCATTCGCCGTCTATTTCGTGTCACTGTTCTCCGTTTTCCACTATCGATGCATTCATTTATGCATTATTGCCCGCATTCCGACATTGGACCGCACTCCCCCGTCTACCATCACGACAGTCGGAATTTCGCGTCCGATTACACCACCGACGAACTGGACGATTACCGTCGCCGTCGGGTTCGTAACGGCACGTATCGCGGAGTGAGGTACGTCTCATTCTCTCAACGCCGTTCCGAATACCAGAACGAGTATCGCGGGCCCTGGAGCGACGCCGAACCGCGTCATCGTTCGACGAGTCACTCGTGAACGTGGAAACCGACGCACTGTGGACGACGGGTCGGTAGCTCCGAAATGACAGGATTTGTTACATCGTTTCCGGCGATGGTCGTTTCGGCTCGTTCGGCGGTAGACGGGCACTCCGCGTATCTTGCCGCGAATATCGGCAAGGCTGACAATCATTACAGGGATAGTGTTGTAACTCATCCGACGGGTAGCGGCAGGAATTGCTGGTTGATTGACTTTCCGTCACTCCTCGTTATCGGCCCGTTTCTACTGCTGTACTGCACCTTCGTTTTCCAGCTCGTGTACTAATATGAATTTCGATACGTGTGGTAAAAATTTCCCCCCGTCTTGCGTTTTGAACGGGTATCTGAACGAACTTCGATTCATCATCGCTCCGTTCCGTTCCGTTTCGATATGCAGAATCGTCCGCGGGTGTGTTCCGCTCCCGGTGGTCCCCTCGGTCGGCAGTCACTAGAGGCCGATGGGAACGACCTACAAAACGGGCGCGAGAAATCGTTCCCCCCTTCGGTGTCGTCGTCTCTTGTCCGCTGGCCGATTATCGTTCCGCTCACGTTATGTCCTTGACACGAAAATTCCCCCGTTCGGAACGGTGGGCGGCGAACCGAACGGCGTTTCTCGTTCTGGTGTCCAGAACGTTTATGAGGGATGGCTGTGTGGTCATTGTTGGCATGGAAGCAAAGCATCCGGTACAAACTACTGGAAAAACCCTCACGTTAGTCGAGGAGTTGATGGTACGGGGGCCGTGTGGCGTGACGGAACTCGCCGAAGGCTCCGGAATGGGAAAGAGCATGGTACACAATCACTTGACGACCCTTCGGAAGCATGGCTACGTCGTGAAGTCCGGCGACGAGTACCGACTCGGGTTGAAGTTCCTCGAAGTCGGCGGCCACATCCGTAAATCGATGGAACTGTACGAGGTGGCGGAACCGGAAATCAAATCACTGGCCGACGAAACGGGCGAACTCGCCAACCTTCTCGTGGAAGAGCAGGGGAAAGGCGTGTATCTGATGCGAGCCAAGGGCGCGAAGGCCGTCGACTTGGACACTCACGCGGGTCTTCGAACCTACCTCCACACCACGGGTCTCGGAAAGGCGATTCTCGCCTATCTCCCCGAAGACCGTGTCGAGGAAATCATCGACCACCACGGCCTCCCGCAGGTCACTCCACAGAGCGTCAGCACCCGGGAGGAACTGTACGAGAAGCTAGAACAAATCCGGAATCGCGGATACGCAATCGACGATGGGGAACGGTTGGAGGGACTCCGGTGCATCGCGGCTCCGATCAAAACCTCCTCGAATGAGGTGTTGGGTGCCATCAGCGTCTCGGCACCCGCGAGCAGGGTCAGTGACGATGACCTCCACGGGGAGCTATCGAAGCGCGTGCTCAACGCGGCGAACGTCATCGAACTCAACATCAACTACTGAGGCGCGTGAAAACCATCGAATCATAAAGAACTGGTCGTGGTCGGAGGGTCAACTGCCGAACACCTCGAAGGTGACGGTTGTGGGTCGAACTCGACTTCTCCTCGGTCGGTCGTCGGGCTCGGTGAACCGTCGAAACCGCTCCCGAGCGTGCCGACACAGCGATTCGCACGCGGGACACGTCGTTTTCAGAATGATATAAAACTGAGACAGTGTTTTTGTAAATGCGAATTTTATCACCCTCAAAAGTCCCCAATAGTACGCATATCTCCCGTGGCTAAGGAAGTACTCATCCCTATCCCGGTATCATTTTTAATTATTCGTAAACTCGTAATTCGTGCCCCGTCCGTCGTGTCAATAACCGAACTGCACCGAAAAACCGACCGGCGGGAAACCGCTGCTGACCTTCCCTCCTCAGATTTCGGTCACGCGTTCGTGACGCTCGTCGACGGCGGCGGCGTCCTCGGGCAGGAGCGCGGCGACGAGATAGCCGGCGTATTCGCTGAAATACTCGATGAGCGTGCCGATTCTGTCCGAATCTATCGCCTCGAGCGAGTCCAACAGGATGAACGGGACGTGGTCGTACACCTCGTGGACGAGATAGCCGGCGAGGGCGAAGACGAGTCCCGTCACTTCGCGCTCACTTTCGCTGAGGTGGTCGATGGTGTCCTCGTACGTCGTTCCCGATTCCGTACTTCGAATCACGTGCAGGTTGAACACGCTCTTCGTGACCTTCCGCCGTCCCTCCCGAACGCTCTGTTCGGTCCGGTCGATCCAGATACGGTCGAGGTTGGCGTAATCGAGCAGGTCGAGGACGGTTTCCATGTGGTCGTTGAACTGCTCGACGGCTTTGGCTTCCGTTCGGTCGATTCGCGTTCGCAGGTCCGCGAGTTCTTCCCGAATCGCTTCCCGCTGGTCCTCTATCTGGTCGCGCTTACCGACCTGTGCCTCTATTTCCGCGATTTCGTCCTCGACGCTCTCGAGGTCGGATTCGAGGCGTCCGAGTTCGAATTCGAGTTGATTTGCCTCCTTGTGAAGGTCTAGGACCTCGCTGTACTCCTCCTGTTCGAGTTCCTCGACCCGTCCTTCGAGGTGTTCTATCTCCTCGGTCAACTCCACCCGTGTCTCACGGAACCCCTCCAACCGCGATTCTCGGTCTTCGAGTTCCGATTCGAGTTGGTCGAGTCGTTGCTCCGTGCGTTCGCGTTGCCGCTGTGCCTCTTCGAGTTCCCGCTTTTCGTCCCGAAGCTCCGAGATTTCGGATTCGAGCGACGAACGCTCGGCGCGCTTCTCCCGTCGCAGTTCGTGAAGCCGTTCGACCGTCCCCTCTATCGCCGCTTTTTCGACCTCCGTCCCGCACGTCCAGCAGACGACCGTCTCCGTGTCGGAGACGAGTTGGTCGGTGACGGAATCGCCCGTTCCCGCGTGTTCCCCGTGCTCCCCGTCCGCTCGAAGCGCCGTGAGCAACTCCGGACTCGTCCCCTCCAGCATCTCCTCGTTGAACTGAATGATCGTCTGGAGTTCGGCCATCGTCGAATCCAGCCGTTGTTTTTCGTCCCGCCGTCGCTGGATTCCCTCCGCTATCTCCGACACGTCCGTCTCCGGTGTTTCCGAATCGCCCGCCCGCTCGTCTTCGAGCGACGCCACTTCGTCCCGAAGTGCCTCGATGCTTTCCTCCTCGGTCGAAACGTTGTACCGGATATCTTCCAGCCGTGACCGAGTCTCGCTCAGGTCGTCGAGTTTTCCTTCGAGTGCCGCCTTCTCGGATTTCGACTCGCCGACGTCCGCATCGGCGTCTTCCAGTTCGGCTTCCTTTTCGACGAGTTCCTCCCGCTTTTCGTCTATCTCGGCTCGCAGTTTGGTTCGTTTCTCTTCGAGACCGGGGAGCCCATCCTTGAGGGAGTCGAGTTCGGAAAGCTCGTCGTCGAGCCGTCGTTTTTCGTCCCGCAGTTGCTCTATTTCGGCTTGAATCGCATCGGTGTCGATCGGCCGCATGATGAGGTCGCGCAAGTCGTCCCCGCGTGCGACCGCACGACGAGCCTCGTTCGACTCGAGCAGAAACGCGAAGAGGTCCGCAAGCTCGGGGTCGGCGAGATACGGGTCGCCGCTGGCCACGACGGTCCCGTTCTGCCGCGTCAACGTCCGTGTGTACGACTCATCTCCGATGGTCATCTCGACGGTCCCCTCTTCGGCGTCGCCTTTCAACGACGACTGGTCACTCCCAAGTGCCGCCATTATGGCTTGCAGTAGGGACGTTCTGTTCGTCGCGTTGCGGCCAGTGAGCGCAGTCACGCCCGGGGAGAACGTAACCGACGTATCGTCGATACCGCCAATATTATTGACGTTTAGCGTCACCTGATATAGGTCTTGTTCCGACAGTTCCATATGAAAACGCTGGCCGTCCATCAATATAAATGGTACATATTGATGCCGGGTACACCGTTGCCGGGCGTGTTTCGTCCGTCGTCACTCTGCCGTGACCCGCCACTGGAACTGTAACTCGGCGACTGCGGTCCATTGTACCCGCATCGTTCGCACGAAACGTTACAGTGTTAGGGTTGTAACGATGGGTCGCTACGGTCAATACCGTTGTGGCTTTCTCGTTCGGCTTTCACCCTATCCATGCGTAAACCGCTGTGTCTCACATCGAGACGGCCGATTCTTGGAAAGCTAGTACACAATGTAAAGCAACAGCTCAAATCTACTATCTACCGGAGCGTAATTTAACTGTACCGGATTCTCGGGGCTCGGAAAGCGCCGCCGATAACGGCGGTCGGTCGCATCACCGCACTCACAATAGGTAGCTGAGCTATAGTAGTTAAGCTACCTATTGTATCTATTGTATCTATTGTACCTCAGCTATCTACTAACGGTATTTTCATATCTCCCCGGTGAGATGGCTATCTCAACCGTCACAATGAACGAATACATCAAAATAGGTGGCTTGTGTAAATGAGGTACCTATTAACTTCGACCCACTACGGTGTGGAGGTCACACGATGGTAGCTAGCGTAGCCACTCCACGCGCCGTGAGCGTGGTCATTCTGAAGGGCGGCGTCGGCAAATCAACGATTTCGATGAACCTCGCGCGACAGCTTTCCGAACGCGGGCGCGTCCTGTTCGCGGACCTCGACCCGAACGGTCACGCGACCAACGGTCTCGGGTTCGGCACCGTTTACAGGGGGGAGACGAATCTCGGCGATGTCATCCTCGACCAGGGGGATGCGACCGCTACCGACTTGATTCAGGAAACGGAGTTCGAATTCGACCTCCTCCCGTCGTCGGACACGCTCGAAGACGTGGAAAAGGATCTGGCAGGTGCCCTACAGGGTTCCGCCCGCGTGAAGACGAAGATCGTCGACCCACTTCTCGGCGAACGGTACGACTACATCGTCTTCGACTGTCCGGCCTACCCCGGCATGCTCAACAACAACGCGTTGGTGGCCTCCGGAAACGTCATCATCCCGCTCGAACCCGGCTCCAGTTCCATCGGCGGCTACAAACGCACGATGGAGCGACTCATCACCCCCTCGCGGGAGTACATCGACATCGACGTTCTCGCCTTGGTTCCGAACAAACTCCGCGAACGCATCGACCAACGGACCGAGGACCGCGAACTGCTCGAAAACCTCAACACGGCCGAAGCGACGGAGGGAAAGGTTCCGAACTTCGCACGGATAACGGCCGACCAGTTCGACGCCATCGACGACGGGGAGCTCACCCCGCCGAAACCCGGTATCCGATACAGCGCATCGTTGTCGAAATCGCTGAAAGAACAGCAACCACTGATGGAGTACGACCCGGAAAACGACCAGCTCGAAAACTTCGATGAACTGGCTGATATCGTCGCAAACGGTGGTGTCGTTCGATGACCGACGCGAACCCGTTCGACGACTTGAGCGACGTCGATGGCGAACCCGAGCAAGACACGGAGGTGTCACGCGAATCTCCTTCGGCGTCATCGACCGAGCCAGCGGACGCTCAGGAGGCGTCGTCGGACCCTGCCTCGGGGCCGTCGTTCGACTACTCCGAAGTTCGCCAACGTCCCCTCTACGCTCGCGGCGAGACGTGGGACGAGTTCGAGGATGCGATCGGCATCTCCGTCGTCCCGGAACTTCGACGACGGGGTATCCGTGACGAGGAAAAACGCGAGATTCACGACGCCGTCCTGACGCTCGCGGCCGAAGAACCGGAGCGCCTCGTCGAAATCATCGCCGAGCGACGGGAGCCCTAAACCCCGGATTCGGTCCGTCAGGCGGGGTTCGTCGCCTTCAGCGAGAACGTGAGGGGGAGGTCGTGTTTCAAGCCGGGAAGTCGCCATCGGTCGTCCTCGTCCGGTTCCATGGCCTCGAACCGTTGAAACGTGGACCACGGATGTTCGTGCAGGAACTCTACCCGGAGGTCCGCGTCGGTCAGCGCGGTGATTATCTCCCCCATCGAGTGGGAGAACCCGTGGGAGCGCTGGTTCTCCAAGCCGAAGTCCCATCCGGCGTAGCTTCCATCGAACTCCTCGGTGACCGCTTCGGTGTTGAAGTACGGATGTGTAACTCGGAGGTTATCGGCGGTGCTTTCGTACGCGAACGGCCCGGATAGGGGATGGCCGTCCGCGATGTAAAACGTCCCGTCGGGTTCGAGGTGCGTGGCGATAACGTCGGCCCACCGATCCAAATCGGGAAGCCAGTAGATGGTTCCGTAGGAGGTGAACACCACGTCGAAGGTGTCGTCCACGTTCGAGGGCAGTTCGTAGACGTCGCTCTCGACGAACCGCACTCGCTCCGAGGAGAGGCCGATTTCGTCGCGTAACTCGCGTGCAGTCTCGATGGCAGTCGGCGAGAAATCGACCCCCGTGGCGTGAGCTACCTCCTCGTTCCGTACCCACGAGAGGGTGTCCATCCCGAAGTGACATTGGAGATGTAATATATCGCTATTCGCGATATCCAACTCCTCCCGTTCGAGTCGATGAAGCGTCGACTCCCCGTCGAGGAACGCCTCGACGTCGTAGAAATCGGTCTCCGGGTGGTGTTCCGCGAGTTCGTCCCAGTGGGCACGGTTCTCCTCGATGTATTCGTGATAGTCGTCCATAGTCACGATGCCGCCGTCGCCCGCATCAATGTATTGTATACGTGCTATCTATTGTATCCGTGCTACCAATCGTTCCCCGAGCAGTCGATGAACGTTCGGGTCGATACCGAAATCCGCGCACGGAGAAACCCGGACGGTGTCGTTTTCCGTGGGTACGGCGGAACGCTTACTTCGGTTTCGGGAACTCGGAGTGATTCTCGTCGTACCGGCCTGTTTTCACGTCGTATATGTGGAACAGGTAGACGCTCACGGCTCCGAAGATACCTACCCCACACCAGAACAGCGGTGGCGGTCCACCGTGGCCCGTGCTCGGAACGTACGGGTACGAGAGCGACTGTTTCTTTACGATAGTCTTCCCGTCCGGCATGACGCCGGAACCGACATCGTTGGGAATTTCCGTCTTCTCCGCCGGACCGCCGGGACTTCCGCAGACGATACGGGCGACCATGCCGAGGGTCTGGTGCGGAATGCAGTAGTAGTCGTAGGTTCCCTCGGTGGTGAACTGATAATCGAAGTGACCTTGGCCTATCACGCCGCTGTCCCACCCTTTCGCTCCGTCCGGAATCAGCGTCGTCGTCGACCCGGAGTTGCCCTTGGTGTAGGATGTCGTCGAATGGTCTCCCGACGCTATGACCCAGCGGACGTAATCGCCCTTCTCGACGTACAATCCGACGGGGTCGAAGTAGTAACTCCCCCCACTCGACGCCATGTCCACGACGTAGGGGTCGGATTTGGTTCCACTTCCCCTCCGAGGATTGGGACTGCTCTCCCCGCCCGATCCACCGGAATCCTGAGCGGTGACGGCCCCAGTCGCCCCGACCGCTCCGGTGCCGACCCCCGTGATGAACGTTCTGCGATTCATACCCCGCCAACGGTGTCCGAGCGTGTGAGTCCCGTCGAACCCTCCCTTCGGTTGTGTACGTTGTTTGCGTGCATCGATGTCCCCCCATCGACCGCCGTTCGTTGTGGTTCTGTGAGCGGTCTCATCACGGGACATACTATCCGAGTTTCAAAAAGTGTAGCGGCATTGAAACCAGATGCTCTCCGTGGGAAACCAATAACTGTGCGTGTGAGATTTCGAACGTTGTCCCCGAAAATTCGACGCACCTCCACTGGTCAACCGTTTCGGCGCTGACTTCGTTTCACCCGAACGAGTCCACCCGTCCGGAGGATAGTAGCTCGTTCCGACATGGATCGTACTTGTAAACTGACCGATGTCGGTTGAGACAATTTCTTCCTGACCCTCACGTCGTCACGGAACGTTCAGGCGTCGGTCGTGTACGCCTCCGTGATCCGGTCACGCTGCTCGTCGGTCAGGTTGCACTCGACGGCCCGGAGGTTCTCGTCGATTTGTTCACGCGTTCGCGCACCGAGGATGGGTGCCGTGACTCGGTCGTGGTCCGCAAGCCAGCGCAGTGCGACGGCCGCCGGCGTAGTGTCCCGCTCGTCGGCGACCGCTTTCACGGCATCGAGGACGGCCCACTGACGGTCGTCGAACTCGTCCCATCCGGAAACCGCACCACGTGACCCCTCCGGGGCGTCACCGTCGCGTTCGTACTTCCCGGTGAGAAATCCCCCTTCGAGGGGTGAGTACGGAACGACCGCGAGGTTTCGGTCAGTTGCCGCGTCGAGATACTCCCGCACGTTCTCGCGGTTCGCCGCATTGAACTTCGGCTGTGTCACCTCGAAGCGTTCCAGTCCCTCGACATCGCTCGTCCAGAGGGCCTTCGTGAGCTTCCACGCCGCGGCAGTCGAGATACCGAGATAATTGACCTTCCCCTCGTGGACGAAGTCGTCGAGCGTCGAGAGCGTCTCCCGTATGGGGGTGTCGTCGTCCCAGCGGTGGATGTAGTAGACGTCGAGGTACTCCGTTCCCAGGCGGTCGAGCGTCCCCTTGATCTCCGTCCGGAGTGCCGGTCGGGAGAGGTTTTCGTTCAGCGGACTGAGTTGGTTCCAGTAGGCCTTCGACGCCACCACGAAATCCTCACGGTCACGGTCGGCGAGCCAATCGCCGATTATCTCCTCGCTCCGTCCGCCTGCGTACGTGTTTGCCGTATCGATAAAGTTCCCGCCCGCGTCGGCGAACGCGTCCAGAATATCGTGTGATTCCTCGGGCGTCGCGGCGAGTTCGCCGTCCATCTCCCGACCGAACATGGCAGTACCCATGCAAAATTCGGACACGCGAACTCCCGTCGACCCCAGCCTGACTGTCTCCATTTCCATACGGTACCTATTCGGCTCCGACCCATTAGTCGTCGTGGCTTCCCGCCTCGGTATCGGAGTCGATGGATGACCTGATACGACGGGGGAGCACATCCGGAAGGATAACAGTACGGAAAACGTCGTCCTTTCAGTCGTTGGTAGGGGTTTCCTCGCCGGGGGGACCGTCGCTGGTGGCTGTGGAATCCTTCGGGGTCCCCTGCGGAGCAGGACCCTCTTCGTCCAGGTTCGGATTCGGGAAGGTCAGCGCTATCAGAAACCCGACGACGATAACCGGAACCGTCCAGAGGAACATCTTCGTGAGACTGCCGGAGAGCGCGTGGATAACGACCTGCTGGATATGCGGCGGAAGCGAACGTATCTCGTTAACGCTCCGTGCTCCCCCCGCGTATTTCGAGGCTTGGGGGCCGAGTTTGCTCGTGAGATCGTTCGCGAACGTCGTCGTAAACACCGACCCGAGGACGGCGACGCCGACGCCGGCCCCCAGACTTCGAGTGACGGAGACGCTCGTCGTCGCGACGCCGATTCGGGTCCGGTCGACCGCGAGTTGCGCCGAGAGCGAGAGAACGGGATTGATGAACCCGAGTCCGATGCCGGTGACGAACATGAACACTGCAACCGTCGTGAACTCCGTCGCGGGCGTCATGGTCGAAAAGAGGTAGTACCCGATCGCGGCGATGGCCGTCCCGAGGAGCGGGAACATCCGGAGGCGTCCCAACCGGCTTATCAGTTGGCCGGTCGCCGCCGAGACGATAATCATTCCGCCGAGCAGTGGGAGGAGGAGGAGTCCGGAATTCGTCGCCGAAACACCCGTGACAGCTTGGAGATAGAGCGGAAGATAGGTGACGCCGACGAGTTGCCCGAGGCCGATGACGAACTGAGTCCCATCGCGGCACCGACACCGCGGTTACGCACGAGGTCGATGGGGAAAATCGGCTCCGGCGTCCGAATCTCGTGGATGACGAACGCGACGGCGAGGACGACGGTCAGGGCGAACAGACCGAGAATCGTCACGGAGGTCCAGGCGTAGCTTCCGCCACCCCACGACGTCGCCAGGATGAGCGTCGTGAGCGCGGCGACGAGCAAGAGCGCACCGAAGAAGTCGATGGGGTGGTCCACCGTCTCCTGGGGCACGTCCAGATATCGCCAGACGAGCGCGAGCGAGAGCACGCCGAGCGGGAGGTTGATGAGGAAAATCCAGTGCCACGAGAGGTGTTCGGTCAACCAACCGCCGACGAGCGGGCCGATGACGAGCGCCGCCCCGAACCCCGACAGCATGTAGCTGATGTACTCGGAGCGCTTGCGCGGGCCGAACATGTCGCCGAGAATCGAGAGCACGAGCACCCAGAGACCGCCCGCGCCGATACCTTGCAGTGCGCGTAACAACGCGAGTTGGACGATTCCATCGACATGTCGGTTGACGACGGGAATCGAACCGGCGGCCGCACAGAGCGCGGAGCCGACGATGAACACCGTCACCGCGACGGTAAAGAGAGCACGCCGGCCGTAGATGTCGCTGAGTTTGCCGTACAGCGCCGCGGACGCCGTGGTCGTCACGAGATAGGCGGTGACGATCCACGAGTAGTTCTGGACGCTTCCGAGGTCGCTCGCAATCGTGGGGAGCGCCGTCGAGACGATGGTCTGGTCCAGCGCGCTCAACATTATCGCCAACATCAGCCCGCCGAGGACCAGCGCGAGTCGTCGTCGAGGCCAATTTTCCACGGCCGACGACGTCTGTCGTGAGCTACTCATCTTCCGTATCCCTCCTCCCGACAGACCGGCAATCGTCGGTCTGTCGGCAACTGTGAGATGCCCCCGGACCGTCCATAACGGGGAGCCGTTCATCCTGGTTCGAATCCATTGCCATCTTGATTCATCAAACGCTTGGAAAAGAGTACTGATAAGTGCTTTCCATTTGGAAAACGGAGTTCACACGAGGTGGAATCGTGTGTCGAAGTGGTTTCCGCGGTTCGTTTCGAAGCGCTTGCAGACGGTTGATTCGCTGAAATCGTACCGTTCGGGGTTGGTATCGCTTGTGTAGCTCCATCTCCTCGAACACGAATTTGATATAGCGACATTCGATTTATATTACTGTACCCGGGGCTTTCACGCCTTCTCCGGGCCGTATTTTACAGAATTTCGTATTTCGGCCCCACTTCCGCTTACATCACTAAGCGGAAGTGGAAATAGGCAAGTCGCCGCCCTCGGGGAAGCACAAAACCTTGCTTGCCACAACGAGAGTGCTTCGGACGCCGGTTTCGACCGCTCGTAGTGTAAGGGGGGCAGGCGAACGAGAGGCAGTTCGTCAGACCAAGATCGTGATTGCGGGCTCGCAATCGGTTGCTCACTGGTTAGTGCCTCATACTAACCAATGGTTTTAATACCTAACATCGTGTACTTGTACATGTACAATGAGTTCGAAGAACATTACTCTCAAAGAGGAGGCCTATGAGTCGTTGAAGGCGCACAAGCGCGACGACGAGAGTTTTAGCGATGTTGTGCTTCGCCTCTCGGGAAAGAACAAAGACATCTGGAAAGGCTTCGGGATGTTGAGCGACGAGGAAGCAGATGCCGTACGCGGGCACGTCGAAGACGTTCGCGATCAGATTGACGAAGATTTCACGGAGCGACGAGATGAATTGTTTAGACAGTAGTTTCCTCATTGACTACCTGAACGGGCGCTCGGCGGCACAAACGTTCCTTGACGACCACCCGACAGAAGCGTTCTATACGCCGTCGCTCGTCCTGTTCGAGCTATACGACGGATTGGTTGAACATACCGATCGTATGCTCGATGAGTTCGATGATTCCTTGGACTGGGTGACTCCGATGCCGTTCACGGCGGCAAGTTCCCGAGAAGCAATCAAAATCAAACAAGAATTGAAAGCGAATGGGACGCCAGTGAACCTCAAAGACGTGTTTATTGCGGGGACTGTTCGCGAAGTGGGGGGGACGATAGTCACCCGTGATGGTCATTTTGAGCATATTGAGGGGCTTCCCGTTGAGAACTACTGACGCCTTTGACCACCACGCTTACCGTGGAACACGATACACGAGCTGGTACTTTGATACGATCATATTTAGCGTGCCAGCTGTCGTTCATTTCGACGATCGAATTCGGCTGTTCCGAGCAATCGAGGGAAAAACAGTCTATTTCTGGGAACTCTACTCTTTTCAAAATGCGTGATTGTTTGATAACCGAAGTAGAACGTGCGACGACAGCGAGGTCGATTTCCTGAATTCGGTGATTTTGGGGATTTACTTCCGTGGGCAGTATAAGCGGCAGTGGAAAACTCGGTTATCTGCCCGTGTGAAACGGGGAAATCCCTGTCGTTAGTAAGAGACCCCGTTGTCTGCCGATCTCCCTTTCTCCAGCAAGTACAAACAGCGGGTTGCGTTTAACACTGAGCCATAAGGTCTACCTGCATCGATTCCATTTTTAGTGAGAAACGATCGAAGCAACAATACCGGAATTCGTTGGCGAGCCGAGATCCTCACCAAAGGGTGAATTCCTGATCTGTATTGCTCCGATCTCACACGAGAACTAACTATGCCCCCTGATACGGCCCACCATCCAAAGATCTCGCTTGGATCGCTGTTCAAGCTACTTGCCGACCCGCATCGCCGGTATACTATGTACCACCTTGCGACGATGGACGGGGAGACGGTCGACCTTTCAAACCTCGTTGTGGCACTGAGTGACCGCGTCACGACCCCGCCTGAACGGCTTGAAATCAATCTCTGCCATGTCCATTTGCCGAAACTGGCCGATCATAATCTGATTGAGTACGATGAGCGGAGCGAAACAATCCGCTACCGTGGTGGCGAGCGTGTCGAAACAGTTGTAGAATTTGCGCGATCCGAAGAAGAAGGGCTATAAGTGAGAACAGGCAGAGTCGTTCGAGTGTCCCTGCTAAGCCTGTGGCAGGAGGAATTTCTGTGGGACGCCGTCCAACAGTTCAGTTGAGATATCCACGGGTTATAATAGGGAGGCTCCAGTAGCGTGCAGAGTACGGAATAGCGGCTGAATCCATCGTATATCCGGGTTAATACCGCTATTTACAAGGGAAATCATATTATGCGCTCGACGAATCCCACCGACAGACCATCTGCTGCATCGCCACACTCATTGAGTACGCGCGTGCTGACCACCGTCGCAGACGCGAACGAATGTACGCCGGATGATCTAGACACATTGTACAATGTGATCAATCCGGAAGCCCTCGATGAGCTCTTTGCGCCACAGGCCGATGGCACGACGCGATCACAGGGTTCTGTCTCGTTTCAGTATGCCGGATACTGGGTGACGGTCTCGAGTGAGGGGGATGTGAGTCTTGAGATCGATGATTCATAGGGAACTATGAGCCGACACTCAGTCGCAGTGCTCGTTTAGAGTGGCAGTCGTGACTGTTGTTGCTATCAAATCTCTGATTTTCATCCTGTAGAATACTCTGCAACAAT
Source organism: uncultured haloarchaeon (assembly GCA_963811185.1). Classification (GTDB taxonomy): domain Archaea; phylum Halobacteriota; class Halobacteria; order Halobacteriales; family Haladaptataceae; genus Haladaptatus. The sequence goes on along the minus strand of CAWEQN010000010.1, from coordinate 7,764 downwards.
CTCTACTGCTCAATCTCTGTTACAATCGCAAGGAACTGTTCGATCGATTGGAGTGTGTCTGTTGCCATCACTGTATTTCGATCAGCATTGATGGTCACGAGATGTGCATCCACTAACTTCGGTAAATGGCAATGGTGGAACGTAATTGTTTCCTGCTGCAAAACCCCTTCTGGAACCTCGTTCTTGGCTATCCCGTGCTGATCGGCACTGATCTCCCGAATCAGGTCTGCAATCGCTATCGGTCTAGAGCGCTCGTGGAGATACGAGAGGGCGAACCGCCGACGTGGCTCAGCAAGTATTTCGAACACAGCATCCAATGAAGGGTCTGTCTCATCCCTTGACTCCGTATACTGTGCTGGTGAGTTCGAATCCATAGGAGTACTACGTTTATGTACTAACCAGAAGTACCGGCATGACTGGTCATGCCTTTATATAGCACTGCGAGTATTGTTTACACGTTTTCAGGTTCGATAAGAACAGTCGTGACGAGTTGTTCGATTCCTCGACGAAGTCGTTCTGACGCCGCCTGACGCGAAATTCCCAATGTATCGGCTAGATCGTCCAGGGTAATATCGCGAGGGACACGATAGTAGCCTTGTTCGACGGCAGCGATAAGTGCGTCACGTTGGGCAGTGGTGAGTTGTGCTCGCTCTTGGCGTGGGAATTTTGGTTGAATGAGATTCAGTAACTGAAACGGATGCTCTTGGAGTGAGAGATAGTCTTGAAAGGTATCCAATTGCTCACGCGACGCAAAGCGAATTCGGAGCTCCCACGCGCCGTCATGCGCTTCGGCATTCAAGACTGAACCTTCGGTATCGATGAGCGCATCGACAAACTGGGCGACTGAGTCACTCCATTCCACCTGATAGTACGTTTCCTCGTCAAAGGCTTCTGTTTCAATGACCCTCTCGACTGTCGGATCGTTGTTCAGTGCTTCATCAAAGGCGTTGAAATCACCACCAGTGACCCACAGACATGGCATCACCCAAACCGTGCCATGGGCGGCGACACGCTCGGCTTTGACCGTCATATCGGGTGCTGCCTCGAGCGTGTGCCCGAGAGCGAATCCCTTTGCTGGGAGTGAAAATGATGCAACGAACATGGGGGCTGATAGCGGATGTAGACGGAAAAACCCTGTACCGGTGAACTGCGTACACTCACGTAGTAAAAAATGTTGGCGTATAAGCGCTATATTATTGTATGCACCTCAGGTCAAATATTTTGCGTATAAGCGGCAGCGCAACGGCTCTGGAACCCCTGTCTCGATCTGTGCAGAGTTCGTAATGCGTATTTAACAAACCTTTACGAGTATGCGCAGCAAGTGTTCACCGATATTTACAGTAGGTGGGGTGATTAGTTCTCTATAGTAGCTGTCGTGTTGAGTGGTGTCCATCACCTCTTATGTCTATTATAATTATCTACTTCTGAGATATTTTGATGTGTGATCGTCTAACGTGGTACTCGTTCACGAAATATTTACACAGAACTGAGTAAGTTTTTTCCGCATCCATCTCCTACCCAGTAGTGATGAAACAGAACGAAACTCAACCACACCTCGCAGCATCCAGAAACCAAGGTGGAGGACAATGATGTGGCAAGACTTAGTCTTCCTTGCTGGAAACGTCTTCTCCCTCATCGCCCTTCTCCCTACTCTCCGCGACTCTATGGCAAACGTTCCCTTTAGCACGAGTTTCCCCTCTGCGGTGATTGGCCTCGTCTATGCAACAGCGTTCTTCACCATGGACATGGCACTCTCCGCTCTCGGCGCACTCCTCACCGGCAGTATCTGGCTGGCTATCGTCGCTCTCCGCTCGCCGAACCCCCTGCAGGACTCATCCCCGGTGTCGACGCCACAGACGGAAACCAAGAATGCAACGCACTCCGCCCCTTCACACGCTGACTAATTCGATTACAGTACTGACGCGTGGGCTGAAGCTCCTTACTTAGAAACGTGCCAGGCCGGTTTTCAAAACACCATGAAGCCGGGTTTCTTCCACCTAAATCATAAGCAGCAGTGAACTAACTCCGAGACCCCCGTTTTCTAGCGTTGATTCCTATTGTCCAATACCAGACGAAGTCGATGACTGCTGTATTCTATTGATAACAATCAGTTATCGTACTCTCGCAGGTGGTGCATGAGCTGGCCAATATTGGTCCAGCCGCGCAGTTTCTCGCTCTCTTGATCATACTTGATGACATCGTGCTTAGCGAGTAGTGGTAGATGATCGCTCCAGACTGTATCTGAAATCTCTTCGAAGAGCCGAGTTGGTGTGTCACCTGAACACCCCTCTAATTCTTGGTACGTGAGGTGTTCGATCAGCGATTCGATTTCGACCGGACCGTCCTGTACTTGTAAGTACGAAAGGATCGTTCGTCGCCGGCGGTTCGCAAGCAATTCGTCGATTTCCGTTTCCGAAAGCCTCTGATCGGTTTCTTCGCCGATACTGCTTTCGGGATCGTCGGTTGTTTCTCCAGATATCATACGATAATTATATATTTGTTCTCAGTGGGTTGCTTGGCCATTCTTCACGTCGGTGCCATTCATACAGTCTAAACACCCATGCACGGTGTTTTGATTATCACCGAAGACGCGTGCGAAATCACGGGTGACGAAACTCCCACAGTTCTGACATTGCGTGTCTGCGATTCGTGACTTCGTTTGCTTCGGCGTGATCGCTCGTGACATGAATCATCACCACTCTACATCTACAGGTTGTTTGCGCGCTGTTTGCTGGTGGTGCCACATTGCTGGCACTTCGTGACACGATAGGGCTCTCGGGAGAATGCCGCATTTGAGTTCTCTTCGTTCTCGGTCACGATCTCAATCGTCACTTGGTGCGGCGTCATCGCATCACAGTTTTCGCACAGTTCGCCGGATTGGCTGTCAGTAGTTGTTGTGGTGACCATGATTTTGGTAGGTCCGGTGGACTGCATTGCATCCCAATCAGTTGCGCTTTGCTACAGTAGAATACAACAAGTGGGAGCCCTCTTTACGTACTGTCTTTGAATGCAAGCCATACTAAACCCGGCAGATACCACTAATTTGGTGTCACCGGTACAGTTGCTTAAAAATCAAAGAGTATACACTCTATAGAGACTCTATCCCTGCTGCTAGATCAGAAATTGTAACACTGCTCATTCTCGCCTCCCTATAGAATGTAGGGATGCTTGCAAACGCAGCCGTGAATTTATTAAGTTAACGCATATATTGCATACTTGAACACGAGATAGAAAGTGTGTCCGAGCCGTGTCCCAATGATGAAGGGGCCGATGACCCCCAACGTGCTCAGATCGGGTTCATACGCGTTGCCGGTACGCGGGGCATACTATCCGTGCGTTCTCATAAAATACGTATCCATGAACCCACACGACAGCGATCGACCTGGTCGTTCCGATTCCAAGCCGATTACCTTAGACCTCGGCTGTGAACGAACGAATACCTCCCAACGTGACGATAGCTCACCTTCTCCGAATCTTTCCCTCGATACGGTCTTTGATATCTTGTCTCACTCGTATCGCCGCCTGATTCTCTCATATCTTTCACAGACTGAGGATGATCTCGCAACAGTAGCCGATCTTGTCTCCTTCATTTCGAAGCAGGAATCAGAAACCGAAACGAGCATGCAATGTACGCAGGACGATACTGTGAGAGTTGCGCTGCAACATAACCACCTCCCAAAACTGGACGATGCCGGAGTGATCGAATTTGATACTCGAAGCGAAACCATCCGATATTGGAGTCATCCCAAAGTGGAAAAGTATCTGTCCGTGCTCGATTCAATGGAGTAGAATTTCTCACATCGCTCGATCGGATCTGGACGAACCGTTTCATTACCATGTGAGAGTATTACTAAGAGAATAGCGTCTTCATATCTTGCCAGTGGATGTTTATAACTACAGGCCAGAGTTTTGTATGGAGTGCTCGTGAGGGATACCCCATCAGTCACGAGGACTCTGGGAGAAATTAAAAATGGGAGAGATAACGATCAACTCACCGAGCGACGAGCAAACGACTGTATCAGACCCATCAATAGTGGTTTTGATCCATGCTGCAATCGCTGCCCGTGACGGTCCCAAGACGAGTGAGTGCCCACCATTATACGAGGCTATTGATCCAGATGCACTCGAGACGCTGTTTGCTCCACTCCACAGAAAATCTGAACGACACGGAAAGGTGATCTTCGAGTACTGTGGCTATGAAGTCACCGTTCACGCTGATCGGACGATTGAACTCGAGTCAATCGACGCTGAGAGTGGCTAAGACACCGGCAGTTTCACTCAGAGGCCACATCTTCGTCGGAACCTGTTTTCGCAACTCCTGACGTACCGACTCGATTCATTACGATCGCTGGTCGATTTTATCTTGATCAACAGTCAACAGGAGCGAGCTGTTTGGTCGTTCACTACCAGGGGAGGCTATTAAATCAGGACTGACAAGTGCAATGATGAGGTGGTTGGTAGGTCATCATAACAGATACCATTAGAAGCAGCAGTGAAGTGCCTCCCGTAGCCTTGAACCAGACTATGTGTGGCATTGCTCGGGGGTCCCGCCAAGAGACCTAAGAGACACCAGATAGTTTGGTTATAAGCTAATGGCAACCCTCGCTGAGTTCTCACTCCCAGCCACAGACTTCGTGCTTGGCCGCTTACTCACAGCTGACTCGGAGATCAAAATCGAATTCGAGCGAATCGTCCCCGTTGGGTCGAATGTGATCCCCTTGTTTTTCGCGTGGAATGACGATTTAGATGCATTCGAACAGCGCGTCCGCGCTAACGACCACGTCCGCGAATTCAGCGAGCTTGAGGAAATTGGGGATCGACGCTTGTATCTGCTGAACTGGGATATTCCAGACGGCGGCTTTTTCGAAGGGTTCACAACAGCCGAAACGATCATCCGGAATGCCTATGGCTATGATACTCAAGCGTGGGAGTTTGAGGTCCTCTTTCCCTCACAAGAAGAGCTCACCACGTTCCATAATCACTGTCGCGAAAACGAAATTCCGTATACACTTGGACAGATACACACACTCAGTGAAGCTGGCGATGACCTCGTGGAGAGTATTCTGACGGAAAAACAGCGTGATGCACTTCTGCTCGCACTCCAGCACGGATACTTCCAGACCCCACGACAAGTTACGCTCTCGGAATTAGCGGACGAGTTCGACATTAGTCAGCAGTCACTTTCGGATTTGATTCGGCGTGGCAATGAGGCCCTTCTTGAACACGCGCTTCTTGGGTCATCGCGAGATACTTCGCTTAGTTAGCCTGGTTCTATCTTCCAGTGGTTTTAACCACCCCGTTCGAACGGCCCCATGACCTAAGGAGAATGTTGTGATGATAATCACATAGCCGAATGAGCATCGTTACACTCCAAATTATTTGTCGCTCGCTCTCTGCGGGCTTGGAGGACAAAGACACTGGTGTCACGGACGCCCTCAATATCAGACCAATGACTCACCCACCGACAACCGATCACCAATCGACGTCAGACCATACGGTTAGTACCGTCTGCAAATTGCTCGCGAATCCCACTCGACGTGCTGCTGTGCAGCTTTTCATCGATGAGGAGACGGACACAGCTGCATTCGACACGTTGGTCGAATACGTCCACGAGGAAGTTGACGCGATCACGTCTCCTGAACAAGCACGGATCGCGCTTGTCCATAACCACCTCCCAAGACTCGCCGATTACGATATCATTGAGTATGACAGACATGGTGAGACCGTGCACTATCACGAAACACCGCATCTTGAACGATATCTTATCCTCACCGAAGAAATCGAAGCACGAGACTGATACGGGATGAAAGACCAGCACGCCGACGATGCGGACACCGGACTCACTGGCGAGTGTACCAGCTGTGGCAGATCGGTCCTCACAATCTATCTTGAGGAGGATGTCTGTCAGAACTGTCGAGAAGATTGACGCCGGGTGGTCGTCGGAATTCCGTGTTGTTGGTAATAACTGGCATTTCTCACCAGCGGTCCGTCACTCAAGATTAGGTGTGTCCACATCCACTTAGTGCAGCAACCAGCAGTAAATCCGAACTCATCGGAGTGACCAACAAGAGCCACGAGGATCCCGCAGCCCACCAGTACACCGTCTCCATCAACGCAGTGACCAGCGAACTGATGGCCTGCACGTGTCTGCATCACGTCCACCGCAAGCCTCCTGTAAGCACATGGCTGCCGTCGAAAACGCAACCGACGACGGAAGGCTCAATTCCTTCCTCTCTGAGGGCAAAGACAATGCTAAACCAGACGACAATGACTGGCTTGGTGACTTCCCGTATTGGCCCTGGGTGAGAATGGGACGGACAGAACTACCGAACGAACCACTGTTTCAGCCATTTTATCCATGGCGCGCCAATTGATGGTCTCGGATATCACCGACCAGCGAACGCTAACGGAACACGCGACGCTACGACCGAGGATACACTTGAGAGAGATATATACCAGCACGCGATCGATATCGTTGCCGGGTAGTTCTCGAGACGCTTGAGACTTTCTCCTTGAGGGTGAAGAATGACGAACCTAAGGAGTGCGACTATGTGGGTTTCAGCGGTATCTCGGAATCGGTAAGCCAACTTCATTAACAATATTCGGGACAGTAATAATGGAGAGTATTATGGTATCTTGGCGATAAAATCTTTGTGAATAGAGCAAGTGTCTATGCAGTGCTATGGAACTACTACATCGGTTACGCGGTGCCTTTCGTTCAGAAACCCCGTCTCAGCAGACCGAACAGCAGGTACGGGCGACCGGTGATATTTTTGAATGTGAAGAATGCGGAACCACCTTTATCTCGAAACCATCCTGTTGTTCAAAGTGTAACCAGAGCGACTTCCAGAATCTCGGCAGTTGTTAATCAGATCTCTCTCACCGTTCTCTTCTGCTGATACAGTTTCTAGCTGTTGGCGTCATATACCATCTCTGTCTTTCACTTTCAAACGTGTTGACAATTTACGGTAGAGTTCTCCTACTACCCATAAAACCGCCTTTTAGCAGCAGAGGCTGACCTGACTACATTCCAAAAGTTCGAGGAGTGGTCGACATGTGAAAACTGTGAGAATACGCTCTGATACGAACGGGGGTGGATTCGAACCACCGGGGCCAGGAAGTGGCCGCCACCGACGCGATATCGATGGTGCTTCTACCAACAAGCAACCCGTTCTCATCCCAGAATCCCCTGCGAGTAGAGCGTGGTCGTGCCGGGAAGAGGGGCACGACTACGCCGGTATGGAACTGGCGTGAGATAGCCACATTTGATTCTTTGTGCTTGAACGTCACAGGCGCATGGTTCCAGGCACGTTCCTATGACGCTCGCACCTTTTCCAATGACTGCGTTGACTATTGTTATACGGTGCCTGAAGTGGTTGAAAGAGAGAAGACATCGAGTATGCTCTGTATTGGACTATCCACCTCGGGTGATTCTAGGGGTGATAACTTAATATTTAACTTGATAAAACCAGTAAATTAGATTATATCTTGATCGAATGTGGAGTTACCACTCCCACAGGAGTACGACCAAGATTCCCAGGAAACCGAACATGATGATATACATCGTTGCAAAGACAATACCACGTTCGAACGCCCAGTAGCTCCAAAATCCAATAACAACGAATGAGGCGAGAGTAAAATTTTTATATTGTCTATTTGGAAAGTAGCCAGTATACCGCCGTTGCTCATACAGAGACATTGCACTATATTTTACGTCTATCCCCTTATTTCCAACCGCCACAAATGACGGTCAGTGACAATAAA